>NZ_CP040094.1:5688061-6421123 GCF_013343235.1 Nostoc sp. TCL240-02
TAGCCCAATTTGATTTTGTCCTCCAGGTTCAACGTTGGTATGTAACTCATAACACATCAGCTACTTTAGAACTGCGTTCTGATGAAATCGAACCTTTGGCACAGCGCATTTATGAAACTATTCAGAACGATCAGGGATATATTTCAGCAGCCCTTTTAGCTCGTTTTGATGATCTGCAATCATTCCCACGTTTGCCATTTGAACCGATAGACAAACCAACCTACGAACGCTTAAATCAAGAGGTAAAAGTACGGCGGAAAACAGATGATTTCTGTGCAGTCTTAAGCCGCTACGATTTAGGTGAAATGTCAGAGGCTGGCCCTAGTGGTTGCGATTCTGATAAATGTATGTTTCCCGATCAGCAACCAAGCTCATAAGGCGAAATAACATCAATTTAGGGTAGGCAATATTTATCTATTACAATAAAAAGCAGTGGTTTAATCTAATATTTAACCACTGCTTTTTTGTATCCGTTCAATAAGTTGCGGGAAGCAACAATTATTAGTGATTGTTGAATGAATTTAGGAACCAGACAAATACTTTAACCTTAAGCGATACGGGCGCACGATTATATCCTCTTATTTTTCTTTCTTCCCCCTATTTCTTAAGCGGATACTGAAAATCTATCTAAATATATAGAATAGAATGGCTTATGTGAGTTGGAGTCTGGAAAGACGGAAATAGGTCAACATAGCTAAACATCTTGGCTAAACCATAGCCTGAAACCATTGCTATCGCTTGGGCATTTTTAATTCACATAAGGCGTATAGATGAAAGTTGAAGGTTCGCTGAACGCAACCATCAAACCCCTCAGCATCAAACAGTGGTTGTCTGTAGGATGGAAGATTTCACCTGACGTTGACTCGTAACAACCATCTCAATCGGACGATCTGGGCCTGTCACCAAACCACGGCGTTTAGGTCGCACTTCACCATTGCCAACTAGTTCTAATTCTCGGCTGGAAAGGATTTTGGCGAGTGCTAGCTTCATTTCAAACTGGGCAAATGCTAAACCTATACAGCGCCTTGCACCACCTCCAAAGGGCAAGTATTCATAAGGAGAAAATTGCCGTTCTAAAAAGCGTTCTGGTTTAAACTGCTTAGGTTCTGGGTATAAATCTTCTCGGTGGTGGGTCAAGTAAATTGAACCAATAACATTTATACCTTGTTCAAGTTCGTAGCCACCCAAATATATAGGTGTTCTGACTACTCTGGCAAATGTCAGCATTGCTACGGGATAAATTCGCAAGGTTTCGGAACAAACAGCATTGAGGTAGGGTAATTTAAAAATGGCGCTAGGGTCAGGGTTATCACCCAGGCTATCTAGTTCTTGCAGTAACTTTTGGCGTACTGATGGGATTTTGTGAATCCAGTAAAATGCCCATGCGATCGCTGTTGCTGTGGTTTCGTGTCCTGCTATCAACAGAGTCATTAATTCATCGTGTAACTCTTCATCGGTCATCGGTTGACCTGCTTCATCCTTAGCTGCCATGAGTAAGCTGAGGATATCTGTACGTGATGGGTCTGGTTGTTCTCGACGTTCCCGAATTTCTTCATATATAAGTTTGTCAGCTGCCTGCTGTCGGCGCATCTGCCTTCCCCAGAAATTAATCGGGCCAAAATCCCTTTGCAAAGCTGGAAAATAAAGCAAAGCGACACTCAACACAGAACTTCCTTTTTCTAGCATTTCACCCAAAAAATGCTGTAATTTTTCGGCGCGTGGCCCTTCATCTAGCCCAAACACAGCTTGCATAATCACCCGCAGGGTAATAGCTTGGGCAATAGACCGGATATTGAAGGGTTGCCCTATCTGGTATTGGCTAATTACTTTCTCGGTAATATCACTAATTATTTGACTATAGCTTCGCATTCTTTCACCATGAAAGGGTGGCAATAACAACTGCCGTTGGCGCTGGTGTTCTGCACCACTGATGGTAATTACAGAACGCTTACCAAGTAAAGATTCAAACACCAGATTTGTATCACCAGGTGCTTCTAAGGCTTTGGTATCGTTTGTTAAAATCTGCTGTAGCACTTCAGGGTTACTGACAAATATCAATGGCGGAGATTTACTTTCTAATCTGACGGTGAACATGTCCCCATATCTTTCGGCACAAGTTTCCATAAATGACATGGGGCTGGTAATCCAGCGTAGCATCTGTAAAACTGCTGGACTTTGCGGGCCATTTGGTAATTTCATAAAATTCTTTTGTTACTTTATATCTTGTTCTTACTTTAACTAACTGAAACTCATAAATTTTTGTTGATTCAAGTTACTTATACTGTGGTTGCGAAAAAGCAATAAACTGTTACAACCTCGAAGATGTAAAATTTTGGTTAAATTCAACGAGCATCTACAGTTTCACCTCATCGTCAAAAGGTACTCAGCATGACTGCAATCTCCCCAAAGGCATCTTCAGCGCTTCCCGATTTTTCTGAAGGAATTCAATATTTTGGTGAAACATTACCAGATTTTGAAACTTATGGTGCAACACCTGCTATTGAGTCGGGCAAAGTAGCGATCGCATCTCCCACAGATAAAGCAGCTGTATACCAAACTTTACTGGCTGCCGATGCCTTACGCTACCTGACTTTGCAAGTTACCGCTAGCAAAGCTTCTGGACATCCCGGCGGATTCGCCAGCCAAGCAGAAGCTTACGCATCTCTTGTCATGCTGGGATACAAGAACATTATTACTGAAGTGGGACACCACGCCCCCGGATTTTATAGTGCCATGTTCTTGGATCGTTCGCTAGAGGACATGGGAATTTTTACAGTCCAAGAATTGCGCGATCGCTTCCGAGAAAAGCACGGACTTTTAGGACACCTTTCTGGTTTCATTCCCGGTATTCTCGCACCTGCGGGGCCATTGGGACAAGGGCAACACTTTGCAATGGCGGCTGCACTATTGCACAAAGATAAGTTGTTCCCCTTTACAGTTGGTGATGGTGGATTGGGTGAGCCTTATATTGTCAGTGCGATCGCACATTTCCATACTGCTTATCCTGCTGTCACCAACTTCTTACCGATACTGGTGTGGAACGGTTACAGCCAAGAACATCACAGCATGGTTTCTCTAAAAACCAACGAACAGATGCAAGCATATTGGCAAGGTAACGGTTTTGATGAAGTAGTGTTAGTGGATGCCAAAGATTTCGACGATAAAAACCAGCCAGGGGATTACGTTGATAGTACCGCCTTTTCTTTTGATAAACGCTTAGAATTCACTCAAGCAGTACTTTCGGGTGTAGATAAAGCAGCGCGATCGGCTTTGGGTGGTAAACTTACTGTTTTCATTATTAAACAACTCAAAGGTGCAGGAGTTCACGCGCGGGGGGCAAAATCTCACAACCTTTATCCCAAAGATACGCTGGATGCACCCCATATAATCAGTGCATTGCAAACCCGTGCTTTGTCTGCGGAAGCTTGGCAATTAGTCAGAACAAATGCAGAACGCGCAGGCGGTGGTCCAGCAGCGAAAACTGTAGTTACAGAATTTGAATTTCCATTACCAGATTTAGGCGAATTACCTTTAGAAGAATATGCTGTTGGTGGTGAAGCCAAAGTTTCCACAACTGCAATGGGACGATTGGTAGGAATAGTTGGAAATAAAGATCGAAATTTCCTCGTCACCAACGCCGATGGTAACGAAGCATCAGGAATTGCCAACATCAACCAAGCATTAAAGATTATCCACCCCACAACCGACGACTTATATAATCAAGCACCAAATGGACAAGTTTATGAACCATTGAGTGAAGATGCTTGTGCCGGTTTAGCTGCGGGTTTAGCGTTAATGGGTGCGAGAACTTTGTGGTGTTCTTACGAATCTTTTGCCATCAACGGATTACCAATTTGGCAAACTGTAACCCAGTCAATGGCAGAATTGCGCCGTCAAACTCCCTCGACTATTACTTTATTCACAGCAGGCGCATTAGAGCAAGGGCGCAACGGTTGGACTCACCAACGTCCAGAAATTGAAGCTTACTTTGCTTCGTTGATGCGAAATGGAAATGTTTTCCCATTATTTCCCCCTGATGCTAATAGTATTCAAGCCTGTTATGACTGGGCATTGAAAACTAAGAATAAGGGAATTGTAATTACTGCAAGTAAATCGCCATTACCAATTCGCACAACTTTAGAACAAACTCGTCAAGGGTTACGCGATGGTGCAGTTTTATTACATGAAATCGCTGGTGATAAACAAGTTGTATTTGCTGTAATTGGTGATATGACATTGATGCCAGTATTTGAAGCTGCGGCTTTCTTGGAAACTGAAGGTATTGGTGTCAAGATAGTTTCTATCATCAATCCTCGGCAATTGTACCGTAGTCATGATACTGCATGGGATACCTGTTCTGAACCCGAAGGCGGTTTCTTAGATGATGCAGCATTTGCCAAATTATTTGATGGTGATGCGCTAATTGCGGTGACAGGTGGTGCTGCGGCGATGCTAGAACCAATTTTGTTACGGAGTACAGCCAAGCGCGACACCTTTGCGTGGAAGCGTGGGGAGACTACCGCGAGTGCTGGCGAGTTGATGGCATTTAATGGATTGACTGCTGAAGCGTTGACAAAACGTGCGATCGCGTTAGTGCATTAAATAATATTGCATAAATACGGGATGATTTTATTGAATTTTCCTTTGCGTTTCATCTCTAGATTCAGCAACGCCCATTAAATAAAGCTGGAATTGTTTCTACTTTTATCGCATTTATACGTATAGAAACGCTGAGAATTGCGTCTGAATGCGTATATTTGCGTTTTTTTATTGAAGAGAACTTGGCAAGCAGGAAAAATGGGAGTAGATTTGCTGAAATTCTTTGACAAAAGCTGGTTTTGGAGTTGCAAAAGCTAGTTTTGAAGTCGCAAAAGCTGGTTTTGAAGTCGCAAAAGTTAGTTTTGAAGTCGCAAAAGCTGGTTTTGGAGTCACAAAAGCTGGTTTTGAAGTCGCAAAAGCTGGTTTTGGAGTCGCAAAAGCTGGTTTTGGAGTCGCAAAAGCTAGTTTTGGAGTCAGAAACTTAGTTTACAAGTCGCAAAACTTGATTTTTGTAGCTAGGGCGAAGGGTGATATTTTATCTACAAGCGTGGGGAATGTGGAGACTTGAGAAAAAGTGCGATCGCATTAGTGCATTAATATTCTATGTAGTTTGGATGTAATATTCCTATCTAGTCTAAAACTGGGTAGGAATTTTTACGTTGAAAAAAGTGGGATTATTACTTAAGTTAACTATTACAATTAACTGTTTTTGAGTCTAAAATGCTACAGTATTTTTTATGCCTAACTTCATCAAGTAATAACTCTTAGAGCTGATTCGTAAAGAAAATCTAAAGAAAACTGAATCCGGTTTTGTTCAGGTTATAGGCTAAGTCGAGTGTAATTTATGTTGTAGTCGATGAGCCGTCTACCTGCGATTGAAAATCCACAGCGTAAACCCTACCCAAGTGATTTAAGCGATGCCGAATGGTTAATTATCAAGCCCTTTCTACCAAAACCTAAAGGGTTTGGGCATCCTGTAGAAGTAGATTTACGAGAAATTTTGAATGCTATTTTCTATGTGCAACGTACCGGGTGTCAGTGGGAAATGCTACCCCATGATCTTCCACCTTACACAACAGTATACGGCTACTTTCAGAAATGGCAGCGCAAAGGAATATGGCAGAAAATTCACGACCAAGTGCGCCATCAACTGCGACAAGATTTGGGCAGAGACGAACACTCTAGCGTTGCGATCGCCGATTCTCAGTCAGTGAAGACAACGGAAAAAAAGGGGAAGTCTACGGTTTCGATGGTGGTAAGAAAGTTAAAGGCCGTAAGCGACATATAGTTGTGGATTCTCAAGGTTTGTTGATTGGCGTTTTAGTGACTGAAGCTAATGCGTCGGAACGTTTGGGGGCTGTGGTTGTACTCCATGAATCGGCTCAGGAATTGTCTAAATTGGAAGTTGTTTGGGTAGATCAAGGCTATTCTGGTGAAAACTTTGCTCAAGCTGTCAAGCAAGTTTGCGGAGAACAGGTTCGTGTTGAGGTGATTGAGAGAATATCGAAAACATTTGAACGATTACCCAAGCGGTGGATTGTGGAAAGGACATTCGGCTGGCTCAATCGATTTCGGCGTTTGAGCAAGGATTATGAGTTGTACACAGAGATCAGTGAAGCCATGATTTACGGCTCATTGATTCGTCTGATGGTAAAACGAATGGCAGCTTAATCTTTTGTTTACGAATCAGCTCTTAGACAGTGATGCCTTCAAACTTCGACTTGAGACTCCAACATTTAGAAGACAACATTAAACAAGACCAGGCTTTACTCAAAGACTATGAAGATTCATTGCGGTATGAAGATGAGCCACGTCGCAAGGCTAAGTACAGACGAGAAATTGACCAATTGCGCGAATCTGCTAATCGTTATCAGAAGGAATATGATGAATTGCGAATGCAGATAACTGGTGAATCAAATGTACAAATGCAGAATGTAGCTATCGAGTTGCAACAAATGAACACCAGATTAGATAGATTATATGCTGGGCAGAAGGCTATATTTGAAAACATTAATCACTTACGTCAAGGACTATTAGCTCGTTATAACGCTGGTGAACAGAACATAATTTTAGCCATAACCGAACAATTAAATCAAGCTCAAATGGTTATGATTTCTACTGTTTTAGATGCAATAGAAACCGACCAGGTAACAGAGCAAGAAATGCAGCTTATTTTACAAGGAATACAGCAAAATATAACTAAACTGCAACAAAATGGGACTGCTTTGTCTGCCAGTCAAGCAGCCTTAGCGGAAGTTATCAATGCCCCTGGATTAGATTTCAAACATAGATTGAAGGTTGGTATACCTCTTATTCCTTTTATTTTGGACTATGAAGGTGAATTAGAACTAGGAACAGGAATAAACCTTAAAGGTGCTTGGCAAGCCTTGGTGCTGCGATTCAGAGGAGAATAGAAAGTGAATATGCACCAGCAAAGAAAAAATGACATAGAAAAACACATAAATGAGGAATTAATACTACAAAAGGAATTAGAAGACGATTTACGCCTTGCTCAAGAGTCACAACAGAAAACCAAATTTAAAAAGCAAATTAAGGAAGTAAAAGCAAGAATTTCTGAATATAAAACTGAGCTAGATTCCTTGTCTAACCATCCACAAAAACAAGAATCTCTCGTTAGTGCAATGACAACTCTGACATTCAGGGAATTAGATATGGTAACGCAGGGAATTCTTTGTATGCCTATATCGGCTGAAGTTAACTATACTGTTCTTCCTCCAGTACCAAAAATGTTGAAAAATGAACTAACTGGGGTTGCTCAATCCAGACTTATGACAGGGGTAATTCAAGCTAGGATGGTTGGTAACTTTGTTGAGAATATGGTTAACATAATCCCTGATTTTCCAGAGAGACTAAAAGCAGGGTTTGTAAAGGAATATCAAAGACTCCAGGCAACCGGATTAAAAGGAAATGCTTTATTGGATGCTTTGCATGAGTTTTCTTGCAATAGTAGTTCAGACTATGATCTACAAGCAGCTGGTTTAGCTGTGCTGTACTATCTCTTTGAGAAGTGCGAGGTGTTCGAGCGATGATTCTTCCTACAAAACATATTTCTACCAGTCACTCTCTATTGGGGGTAGGTGCTACAATACTAGAACAATTGTACCAACCAAGAACAGTTTCATCACTTTGGAGTGCTGTTGCTACTATGCCAGAAGTTGCCACATTTGAACGTTTTGTTTTAACTCTTGATCTCCTATACGCTATAGGAGCAATTGAGATGAATGCAGGATTACTTCATAGGTGTCACTGATGATTCATGCTGTTCGTTGTAATCGTGCATCATTCAAAACGGTAGAGTTTAGACCTGGCTTTAACGTAGTTTTAGCAGATCGCACAGAAGACTCTGGCAGAAGAGATTCTCGTAATGGATTGGGTAAATCTACTCTCATTGAAATAATTCACTTTTGTCTTGGAGGCACTATTCCAACTGCCAAAGGGCTTGGTTCTAGAACTCTTCGTGGTTGGGCTTTTAGTTTAGAGCTTACACTTGCAAATCAAATTATCACTGTTACAAGAAATACTGACGATAGGTCTCAGGTAGTAATTGATGGAAATACTGCTAACTGGCCTATTCAGCCAAGAGAACAAGAAGATCAAAAAGTTCTCAGTTTGGAAGACTGGAAGACTGTTTTGGGAAATCTAACATTTGGATTAAGCATTGATAATGAAGCTAAGAAATATAAACCTACTTTTAGAGGACTAATTTCTTATTTTATCCGTCGTGGAAGAGACGCATTTTCTACACCATTCGAGCATCATCCAAAGCAACCTGGATGGGATAAGCAAGTTAATAATGCTTTTTTATTAGGTCTTGCTTGGGAAGAGGCAAGAAACCTACAACTTTTAAAGGATAAACAAAAATTAATAGCAGATATTAAAAAACTTAAAAAAGATACAGAAGCTGGAGTTGCAATTGGAATTTTTGGTTCTCTAGGAGAATTGGAAGCTTTAAAAGTGCAGATAGAAGCACAACTACGTGAAAGAAAAGAAACTCTTAACAATTTTCGGGTAGCCCCCCAATATCATGAATTAGAAGCAACGGTTAACCGTTTAACCTCACAAATTCACGAAGCAACGAATAAAAATATTATTGAACAGAAATTACTAGAGTTTTATCAGTCCAGTCTTGACTCAGAGGATGAACCAAGACCGGAAGACGTTGTTCGTATCTATGAAAATGCTGGTATTGAATTACCAGGTTTAGTAATTAGAAGACTGGAAGAAGTAGAAACATTTCATAGCCGACTTATACAGAATCGTCGGGATTTTCTAGCAAGTGAAATTAAACGTCTTAGGAGGGAAATAGGTTCTAGAAAAAGTTTTATTAGGGAAAAAACCGAAGATCGTGCTGAACTTTTGGAAGTCTTAAAGACGCATGGGGCTTTAGAAGAATACACAATGCTACAAGAAATTTATCTTGACAATGTAGCTCATCTTAATGAGATTAATAAACGCATCGAAGAATTAAAACAATTTGAGGAGGAAAAAAGTACCTTAAAAATTGAAAAAGAACAGTTACTACAACGCGCACGCCGCGACTATGGAGAACGAAATGAGCAAGCAGAACGTGCTATTAATTTATTCAGTATTAACTCTCGATTCCTTTACGACGTTCCAGGAACACTTGTTATTGATGTAGGAAGCAATGGTTTTAGTTTTCGAGTAGAAATTAGACGTGATGGTAGTGAAGGGATCGATAAGATGAAGATATTCTGTTATGACTTAATGTTGGCGCAACTTTGGTCAGAGCGTGATCCCTCACCACGTATATTAATTCATGACAGCACAATTTTTGATGGTGTAGATGAGAGACAGGTATCCCTTGCTCTACAATTAGCTGATAGAGAGTCAAGAAGGCTTGGCTTTCAGTATATCTGTACATTGAATTCAGATATGGTTCCAAGTTCAGAGTTCCCACTTGATTTTAATTTTGATTCTTTTGTGAGACTAAGACTTACAGATGAGAATGAGGAGGGAGGATTACTAGGCATTAGTTTTTAGGTAACAATGTAGATTTAAATATTAAGAATGTACTTAAGGTTTTACACAAGGATGGAACCATGACTGACACTCAAAAGATGGTTCGCTTAAACTTAGATTTGTCACCTGAACTAAATCAGATATTAGACGAACTAGCAAATAAAATAGGCACAAGTAAAGGTGATGTTCTGCGTCAGGCTATAATGTTAATGCAAATCATGGTTATAGCTAAAGAGGAAACCAAAAAATTAGGAGTCCCAGAAGCAAATCAATTGATAGTGAATGAAATCATCCTCTCATCTGAGCCGCAGCCAAAACCGCATCCACTAGACACATTTATGGAAAGGCTTGGCCCTTGGGAAGATGAACGTACTGCGGAGGAAATAGTGAAAGATATTTATGATAGCCGGACTATTTCTAACAATGACATTAGTCTATGACTTATTTACTTGATACAGATACTTGTATTTATTGGATTAAAGATATTAATTCAGTCAGAACTAAAGTTAGAGAAATAGGATGGGAGCAAGTTTATATTTGTAGCATCACAGTTGCTGAGTTATATTTTGGTGCTTATAATTCTCAACGAGTAGTGGAAAATTTAGCTCGTGCAGAAGACTTTATTCAAAACTTACCCGTCGTACCTTTAACGGATTCTGCTCTCAAAAAGTATGGTGAATTAAAGGCAGAACTCCGTAGAATAGGACAAACAATTGCCGAATTTGATTTACTAATTGCTAGTGTTGCACTTGCAGAAAATTACACTTTAGTCACAAACAATACTCGTCACTACGAACGCATCAATGAATTAAAATTGGAAAACTGGACTCTGCCTTAAAAACTTAGCAAAAGTAGGCATATTAACTATGACTTCACCAACCCTAGATAAAATCATCAGCTTTCAAGAACAGAGATTTCTTTTACCTGGACATTACACTTGGGAAGAATTTGAGGAACTTGAAGCCTTAACAGCAGATGCACCAGGTTTGCGGATATCTTATCTTGATGGGTGTGTGGAATTTATGACTCTTGGTGAACAACATGAGATGCTAAAAAAAGTAATCGCTATATTGCTGGAAGCTTACTTTTTTGACAAAGGTATAAATTTTATCCCTGTAGGTAGTGCTACTCGTCGCGCGAAAGAAAAGGGAGCTTCCTTTGAACCTGATGAATCTTATTATATAGGGCAGAAAAAAGAAAATCCTGATTTAGCAATTGAAGTAAATATTACTAATGTCAGTATAGATAAATTAGAAAAGTACAAGCGGTTTCAAATTACTGAAGTCTGGTTTTGGGAAAATAATCAGTTATCTGTATATCACCTCAATAATGATAACTATGAGCTAATTACTGAAAGTCAATTACTACCAGAACTAGATATAAGTTTGTTAAGAAATTGCGTTTTAATGCCTTCAATAATTGAAGCAAGGACAGAGTTTATCAAAGAAATTCGATAGTAAGATTTTAATTATTTGTGTCCAAATAGCATGACAGATAGAACAGATTTATCAAAAATAATTGCTAGTACAGGCGATAATCCACTAATTTTATCACCTGAAAGTTTGCCGTCACAAGAAGACGTAGAACTTGAGCGAAAACTGAGAGAACTTAAATTTAAACAAGAACTAAGAAAAGATTGGATTTTATTTATTGTCAGGGATGTAGTAATTTTTCCTGCGGCTATCCTTTTTATTTTTGCTGCCAGTGGTTATTCCCTATTTCTTCATATTCATGGGTAACTTACTTTAATCAACCACAGAGGCGCGGAGTACACAGAAAAAAGAGAATTTGTTTACCTTAAACAAGGGGATTCTACCCCTTGTTTTAATATTTCGCCATGCTTTTGATGATTTATTTTTCTGGCGGCAAATCTACACTGTAAATAGTCTTCCCAGCCAAGTTACGCAATGTTACAGTCATCACCTTTGTATAAGCATCAATTTTGACTCCTCCAAAGAATTGCAAACCTTCACTTGGGGGACGATTTGCTTTTGTACCTGGAGGAAGACTTTGAAATATCAATTGGGGACCAAAGGTATTTTCTAGTTGATTTGGCCCAAATGTGCCAGAGTTCAGAGGCCCGGCAACAAACTCCCAAAAAGGCTTAAAGTCTGTAAACTGTGCTTTGCTGGGGTCATAATAGTGAGCTGCTGCATAATGTACATCAGCAGTTAACCAAACAACATTCTGGATATTCTTATTTTTGATAAATCTGAGTAAATCTGCAAGTTCCAGTTCTCTTCCCAAAGCCGGGCCATCTCCATTAGCCCAAGCTTCAAAGTTGGTGCTACCATCTCTAACAATCAATCCCAGAGGCATATCACTAGCAATCACTTTCCATGTTGCTTTTGATGACAGCAATTGCCTTTTTAACCATTGTATTTGTGTTTTACCCGCAAATTCTGTATCTTTACTTGGTACTGGTTGATTATTAGGGCTATTCGGCCCCCGATAGGTGCGCTCATCCAGCATGAAAATGTCTAACAATGGGCCATGCTTAAAGGAGCGATAAATTTTCGCTTTGTCTGGCTCATTGGTTGTATACCCAATAGGCAGATATTCCAAAAATGCTTGCCTTGCTCTTTTGGCTAGCAAGTTAACATCCTTAACTGTATAACGGTCATCGTTGAGGATAATTTGTCCAGGATACCAATTGTTTCTTGTTTCGTGGTCGTCCCACTGTGCCAATATTGGCACTTCAGCGTTGAAACACTTGATGTTTTCATCCAACAAATTGTAAATATAGTTGCCACGAAATTCTGTAAGAGTTTCTGCTACTTTTGATTTTTCTGGTGTAGTGATGTTTTTCCAGATTGTGCCGTCGTCTAGCTTTACTTCTGATTGAATGGGGCCATCGGCATAAATATTATCGCCAGAGTGAATGAAAAAGTCGGGGTTAAGTTGACGCATGGTTTCGTAAATTTTCATCCCGCCAAAATCAGGATTAATTCCCCATCCCTGACCGGCGGTGTCGCCACCCCAAACAAAGAATATATCTCGTCCAAATTTGGGGGGAGTTCGGAAAGAGCCTTTAACAGGAGCGCTGTAAGTGCCTTTATAATCTAAGTCTTGGAAGATTACCCGATAAAATAATTGTTGGTCTGGTGGCAGATTTCTCAGATAAAGTCGTGCTGTAAAGTCGCTATTTTGTAAAGCATTGGGCCCGACAACTCGCTGCACATTTTTAAAAGATTCGCTGGTAGAATATTCTACGATCATTTTGGCGGGGCGATCGCTACGACTCCAAATTACAATACTATCGTTAGAAATATCTCCGCTAGCTACGCCATAAGGTATAGCAGGACGCATTTTATCTGAGGTAATAATTGCTGGTGCTTCAGCAAAGACTTGTGATTTTGATACAAAATTGGTGGATATAATTCCACCTGCCGTAATCGCTGAACGGAGCAAAAATTGGCGACGGTTTAGCCTGAATGAGTTATGAGATTCCATACTAAAATAATGGCAATTTTAAAAAGTATTACAAAATAAGCTTCTACCACTTTTTTTATAAAAAAAAGTAAAGATTTAGTTATCTAAGGGTTAATAAAATTTTTTAATATCTGTATTACAGATAAAGTACCTGAGCCTACAACATTAGATGGTACTCTTGTTGCTTATGGTCTTGATTTAATGATAAAAATAACGAGAACATCAATAAAAAATGTTAAAGTATAACTATTGTATTAAGTGAATATTTTAAGATACTTTGCACCTTAAAATACATTCATAGTGCTTAGACATTATTATACAAAATAGTGCCCGATTGCTTTATCGTAAAGTACTCTATATTAACATTTGCTTGATAAATAGCCCCTAATGATAAGCCGCCAAATATCTATACTCTCATAAAAGTATTAAAGTTGCTGAGGTAGTCTATATTCCCACATCTACACTGTGAATTTTGGTTAGCAATCTGGGAAAGATAAGTTCATAACGATTGATGAACTTTGAAATTATAGAGACGGGTATTCATAATGTTGCCAGAAATATTACCTCAGCAGTCAAGACATGCTATTAGCAGTACAACAAATACTGATGAGTCAAACTTGCGATTAGAGTCAACGTTGCAAGAATTACTTTCTTGGCAAGTTCACATTGAAATAGAGTGTCCAGGGAATGATTTAGCTACGCTCTTTAAGCAAGAGCCTTTATTACCAGGAATTATCCTCAATAATAATCAAGAGTATGTAGGGATGATTTCACGGCGGAAATTTTTTGAGTATATGAGCTACCCCTACAGTTTGGCTTTATTTTCCACAAAACCGATTAAAATTCTTTACAAGTTTTTCCAGACAGAGATATTAGCCATTTCTGAGGATATGCCTATTGTTAAAGCTACTGAAATAACTTTGCAACGGCAACCTCAAATTGCCTATGAGCCAATTTTGATTAAAACTAAGTGTGGAAAATATAAGCTGGTCGATTTTCATCAATTACTCTTAGCCTACTCCCAAATTCATGTATTAACACTCGTTCAGCTACAACAGGTAGAGGAACAATCTAGAGTTGCTAAAGCAGGTTTTCGCGATCTTCAGCAAAACTATATGCGGTTAATTCAGAATGAAAAAATGGCTGCATTAGGACAACTTGTTGCTGGTATTGCACACGAAATAAATAACCCTGTAAACTTTATTGCTGGGAACCTTGTTCACGCCATCGAATATAGTCAAAATCTACTCAATATTATTAGATTGTACCAACAATCTTATCCTGAGCCAGAAGCAGAAATTAAAACTGCGATCGCACAAATTGAACTGGATTTTTTAACTACCGATCTCCCCCGTCTTCTCACCTCTATGCAGGTTGGTACCCAGCGAATCGAGCAAATCGTTCTTTCTTTACGAAATTTTTCTCGTCTTGATGAATCTGAGAAAAAGTTAGTTGATATCCATGAAGGTATTGATAGTACGCTAATAATCTTACAAAGTCGTCTTCAAAATAACCAAATAGGTGAAAACATCAACATAATTAAAGAATACGGCGATCTTCCCCAAGTTGAGTGCTACGCTGGGTTACTCAATCAGGTATTTATGAATATTTTGGCGAATGCTATTGATGCTATAGAAGAGTCATTAGTCACTTGTACTGAGCGACTTGCCTTGAGCGAGGTCGAAAGGAGTCGAAGTATTAGTCATCCGTCATTGGTAAGGGATAAAGGAAAAATTTGTATTCGGACTCAACTCACTGATAACAATCAAGTAATTATTCGCATTTCAGATAATGGCCCGGGAATTCCAGAGAGTTTGCAAAAGCAACTATTTGATCCCTTTTTTACTACTAAACCCGTTGGGAAAGGCACTGGATTAGGTCTATCTATTAGTTATCAAATTGTTGTGGAAAAACACGGTGGTCATCTGCAATGTATATCAACTTTTGGCAAAGGGACTGAGTTTATTATTGAAATTCCGGTTCACCTAAATTCTGAACTTGTTTAGAAAAACAAACAATGATCAAAGAAGAGATATTTTTCGTCAGCTTTTCTTCTCTTCATTTAGATATTGAATTCTAACTATAAGTCCCTGCTGTTTCACTTGTTAGTGTAACAGGTTCTGACACGATATCATCTATCTTATTAAACTCTCCAGCCCGCCAGCTATCTGTTGTATCCTTGATAAAACTAGCAATAGGAATTGCAATTAACAAACCCAGCACCCCTCCTAATTTTGCCCCCAACAACAAAGAAATTACTACCCACACGGGATTTAAACCAGTTAAATTCCCAAGAATTCGAGGTGCAACAAAATTAGAATTAACTTGATCGATTGCAACGGCTATACCTAATACTTCAACTCCTAACCAAAAGTTTTGCAATGCCACCAAAAGGCTTACTATGGCAATGCCGAATCCTGTACCAAAGGGAAAGAGAGAAAACAAACCAATCCCGATGCCAAAAAGTAAAGCCAAGGGAACTCGTAGCGTCAAAAATGCCAGTGTAATTGTCACCCCCAATACGGCTCCTAATGTTGCTTGACCGATAAAGTAATTGTGGAAGTCTTCTCGCAGTAATTCTCGTAATCTTAACCCAATGTTATGGGGAAACCACTGAAATATTCCGTCCCAAAGACGTTCGCCATTTAATATTAGATAGACAGTTAGCACTACCGCCAGCAATACATTGAGAACAATCCCAATGGTATCAACGGCAAAACCAAGAATTCTACCAGTGAAAGACTGAAGTTGATTAGATAATCGTTCCAGAACTTGGGTAAATAACCCGCTTAAATTAATGGGAAGCTGTTGCTGACTTAACGCCCAATCCTGGAAAGTTTGGAGTTGCTGAGTACCAGAATCAATCCAACTTGGCAAAATATTGGCTAGCTCAACGAGTTGTTGGATAATTAGGGGAACTAAGGTAATGCCTAAAGCTACTAAAATTACTAAAGTTAAAAGCAACACTCCTGCGATCGCTAGGTTACGTTTTACCCCTTGTTCTTGCAAAAACTGGATTGGATAGTTCAAGACAAAAGCCAGTAGAATGGCGGCGGCAATAATACTGATCAATGGCTGAAAATACTGCACCACCTGGAGCAATAACCAACCGTTGAGAATAATAATCGGAAATGCCAATCCTATAGTTAACCATCGCGGTAGTTTGTTTGCTGATTGCATTAGTGATGACTCCACAAGAGTTATAACTTCATTTTGGCTTCTAGGGAGCGGGAGTGGGGAGAGGAGGTAGGGGGCAGGGGAGCAGGGAGCAGGGGAGATGAGGGAGACAAGGAGATAAGGGAGACAAGGAGATAAACAAAACTCTTAACTCAGCACTCCTAACGCCCAATTCCCAATTCCCATTAAGATTGATTTCTCTCCATAAAATCCAACATAATTTGCCGATGCGTATTCCCCAAAGGGCGTACTTCGCGGGCGTTTTGCGAATAACAGTTACCTTGGTGAATATCTTCTGGGGTCAATAATCCCATATCCCAGCCTTCATTTAAAACCAGTTGATTTAATTCCACCAATAGTGGTGCGTGAAAGACATGACGGACAACTCTTTCGTCGGTATAACAGCCAAATGCTACACAGGGTGGTAACTCATAGCCGATTTCTTCTAAAATTTCTCGCTTTACTGCAACATCTGGCGTTTCACCAGGTTCGATATGACCGCCAAATAGCGCCCAGTAACCAGGGTAGAGAATACCGGGGATGTTGTCGCGTAGTTGCATGAGAAACTTGTTTTCTTGATAGAGAATTGCGATCGCTACATGCACCGGTTGATTGTTCATATATTATTAATTTTTAATTGCTGATTACTCTTCTTCTAGATAAACTTCCCCCAATTCTTTACCACCTAAAGGGATGCTTTGGTAGCGAATTTTACCCTTAATCACCACTTGCGCTCCCTTCGCTAGATTCTTTTGATTGGTGATAACCCAAATTTTGCCCGTCGAGTCATTAATTTGATAGGCCCATTGCTTCATCAGAGGAGCTTGTTTTTCCACCTCACCTTGGATGTAAACTGTAGCCTGATTGTCTTGTTCTGGTTTAATTTCTCGAATTGGCGTGACATTGCTACCAATTTTGAAATTAGTCCCATTCAAGCCAGATGAGGTTAAACTACCACAACTACAAAGTCCTACCACCAATAAAAAAATCAACCCCAGGCGGTAGGAAACAATACTATGTCCGTACAAAAACGAAAGCGACAAATTTCTTGTTTGTTGCATGAAAGCCACTGATTGAGCAAATTTTTGCTTCACTGCTTGCTTTGTCGCCAGTTTCATTAGGTCAGTTCCCATCTATAATATTCTTTCTCTGTGGTTTCAGAAACACGCTCTCAATTGAGCAAAAAATGTTCTGAATTTCATCCTGCAATTCTTTATTCTTCAGATAAAGCCGTTGATCTGAGAAAATAAGCATTATGGATTGACTGTGAGAGAAACGCTACGAAATCAAGCAAATACATAATAGTAGTTAAAAGTCAATAAGCAATATTTTTACTCTAGACTTTTGGATAAAAAGCAAATTAATTAATTTATAGTTGGGAATTTTCATGGAAACAAAAACTGCCAAACTCCTTGATGGTAAAGCAATAGCAGCAAAAATTCAGCAAGAACTTTCTGTAGCCATTACACAATTACAGCCAGAAATTGGACGACCCCCTGGTTTAGCAGTGTTAATGGTTGGCGACAACCCAGCGTCAGCCGCTTATGTCCGCAATAAAGAAAAAGCCTGTGCAAAAGTTGGCATCGCCTCTTTTGGTAAGCATTTTCCTGCCGAAACTACCTTTGGGGAATTACAAGAGGTCATTGCTGCACTAAACCACGATGAACGGGTGGATGGAATTCTTGTGCAGTTGCCCTTACCTGACCACTTGGATGCTGTGGCTCTGCTACATCAAATTGATCCCGATAAAGATGCTGATGGACTGCACCCAGTTAACTTGGGGCGATTAGTACGGGGAGAAACTGGTTTACGTAGCTGCACTCCTGATGGTGTAATGCGGCTTTTGCAAGCTTATGAGATTCTATTGCAAGGAAAACAGGCAGTAGTGGTGGGACGCAGTATTTTGGTGGGTAAACCTATGGCGCTGATGCTACTAGAAGCTGATGCTACAGTCACGATCGCTCACTCGCGATCGCATGACCTCAAAAGCATCACCCAAAATGCTGATATTCTAATTGCAGCAGCAGGTCGTCCCGGACTCATCACTGCTGATATGGTAAAACCAGGTGCTGTTGTGGTAGATGTGGGAATGAATCGTGTCACCGATGCTAGTGGCAAAAGTCGCTTAATTGGCGATGTTGACTTTGAATCAACTGCTGGTGTAGCAGGATTTATCACCCCTGTTCCTGGCGGTGTTGGCCCTATGACTGTTGCCATATTGTTACAAAATACATTCACCAGCTATTCCAGAGCAGTAGGAAAATGAAAGAGAGTTATGAGTTATGAGTTAAAAGTTAAGAATTATTAATCCTAACTCTTAACTTATAACTCCTAACTCCTGTAAAGACGCGATTAATCGCGTCTCAACTCCTAACTCATAATTCCTAACTCATAATTCCGAACTCTTCATTTTTTCAGCCCCACAGCACCTTAAAATTGTGACGTATAAGACAAAAATCCCAAAGTGTCAGGAATTGAAGAATGGTAGCAACTGATAACGTTCAAAAGACACCACCAGAGGAAGCCACATTTAACTTAGTAGCCTATCTCAAAGAGCGACAAAAGCTTTGTGATAATGCTTTGGATCAGGCTATCCCCATCATTTATCCAGAAAAGATTTATGAGGCGATGCGCTACTCGTTATTAGCTGGCGGCAAGCGTGTACGTCCCATTCTTTGCCTTGCTACCTGTGAAATGATGGGTGGCACTATCGAAATGGCTATGCCAACAGCTTGTGCTGTGGAGATGATCCACACAATGTCTTTGATTCATGACGATCTCCCAGCGATGGATAATGACGATTACCGTCGGGGAAAGCTGACAAATCATAAAGTCTATGGCGAAGATGTAGCGATTTTGGCTGGGGACGGCTTGTTGGCACTCGCTTTTGAGTTGGTTGCCCTTAAAACCCCCCAAAGCGTTAACAGAGAGCTAACCTTGCAGGTAATTGTTCGTCTTGGTCGGGCGCTGGGGGCAGCTGGTTTGGTCGGTGGTCAAGTTGTTGATTTAGAGTGTGAGGGAAAATCAGATATTTCTCTAGAAACCCTAAATTTCATTCATAGACACAAAACATCTGCCCTTTTGGAAGCTTGCGTAGTTTCTGGCGGGATCATCGCGGGAGCATCAACTGAAGACGTGCAGCGACTAACCCGTTATGCTGAAAATATTGGGCTAGCATTCCAAATCATAGATGATATTCTGGATATCACTTCTACAAAAGAGCAATTAGGTAAAACGGCTGGTAAAGACCAACAAGCGAAGAAAGTGACCTATCCTAGTCTTTGGGGACTTGAAGAATCGCGCTTAAAAGCCCAAGAGCTAGTTAAAGTAGCTTGTGCGGAATTAGAACCATTTGGAGACAGAGCCAAGCCACTCCAAGCGATCGCTCATTTTATTACTACCCGCAATAACTAGCAACGCTTTGCGGGATTCTAAATTCTTATACCGTAAGGGTTTTATTGATTGGGATTGGGTGGTTTCTTTACATCATGCTGTACTACTACCGCCCAGCAGAATTGAAAATTCAAAATTCAAAAAGCTTACTTAATCAGCTTTTAGACAATTTTGAATAATTGATCTGTTTCCGCCGTGATGTACTAGGTAAATTTTGGATTTTGGGTTGAATCTAAATGTTTCCTCAACCAACAACCGCTGCTAATATTTACTAACCTAACCAAAATACCATGCAGGACATAGGCAACATTTTAGACAACCGGGTGCTGCTGGTTGCTCTGGTCGCTTGTTTAATTGCTCAAGCATTAAAGCTCGTAGTCGAGATTATCAAAAATCGCAAACTGAATATCCGCGTTTTGGTGACAACCGGAGGTATGCCCAGTGCCCATTCAGCTTTAGTTACAGCTTTAGCGGCTGGTGTAGGGCAAACACTTGGTTGGGCATCTCCTGATTTTGCCGTTGCGATTGTTTTTGCCATCATCGTCATGTACGATGCAGCCGGAGTTCGCCAAGCGGCTGGTAAGCAAGCTCGTATCCTCAATCAAATGATTGATGAGTTATTTCATGAAAAACCAGACTTTAGCCAAGACCGTCTGAAGGAATTACTTGGACATACACCAGTTCAGGTAATAGCTGGGTCGGCTTTGGGTATAACCATCTGTTGGTTAGCTAGTTTTGCTTATTTAAACTAGGGTAATAAATCCTTGTTTGAGCGACTATTTTTAATGGGGAACTGGTAATTTGTCAGCTGACAAATTACCAACTTGGTAGATCGCATCAGTATTCTAGAAAACTTAATATCACTACAAGCGCACAGTTGAGCGCAGCAGAATCACTTTACGGCTATCTACTATGCTGGCAACAAAACCGCCATTGTTCAGCTTCTGCAATGTGTTATATGCTTCACTCTGATTGGTGGTATAAACTGCCAACAAGTAAGGGCGTTGTCCATAAGAAACAAAACCTACGTTGCCTCCTACTGCTTGCTGTACGCTATTTACTAGTTCAGGACGGTTGTAATAATCTACTAAAACTGCATAACCCTCTCCTAATGCTTGAGGATTATAGTTAACTGTTTGCTGAAGTGGCTGTTGCAGTCGTTGTGGCTGTGTTTGTGCCTGTGTTTGTGGCGGCTGTACATCTGCCGTAGTTGGTCGAGTGGTGATGATAGCAGACAAGCCAACAATATTACTTACATACCTTGCCCATCGATTGGCATCATCAATCTTTTTAAACCCCCCTATCCGCGTCACAGTTTCGTTGAGATATTTGCAGGTAATGGTTTTGAGTTCAGGCGGTAAGGCGCTACGCAACTGCTTCTGATTATCAGCTGTGGGACTGACTACCAATAAAAGATACTCACCCGAAGTCGGTGGTTGACAAGCAGGAATGGCTTGTTGGGCAAAAACAGAACTCATGCCACCAATCAACCCTGCAATCGCTAATCCTAAAACACTTGGTAAAGTCTGAAATCTATGCACAAAAGTTAGATTATGTAAATCAAGGTGTCTTAAAAGATTTTATAAGAAAAAAGCTGAAAACCTACTTACTTCAGTGTGGGAATGGAAGGACTGTTACAAAACATATTTTGTTCTTACCAAATAAAATTGGGGACTGGAAACTGAAAAAGCTGGGGAAGAAGTAATAACCAATGCCCAATTCCCAATTCTCCATACTTCTCTGCGAGACGCTACGCGAACGACTGCGCTCAGTACAAGTTCCCCATTCCCCATTTCTCATTTCTAAGATACAGTAGCCAACGATGCCAAAGCATCTGGTATTGTCTCAGAAGGAGCCTGGAATTCTCCAGTGATAACGTACTCTAAACGCAGTTTTAACCAAGTAATAAATTGGGGATTAGTTGAAATAATTGCTACTGATGGTTGGGGACACTTTGCCTTGATTTGTGCAAATTGAGGTGCTTCCAAAAAAGCTGGTTTCTCAACCAACCAAAAATCTATTTGTTTTTCTTGTTCGTGGTAGTGACGAGTGCGTTCTTTGATAACTTCGTGTATCGGTTCTTCTTGGAGAAGAAAGCGTTGACTTGCCAAAACGTAATAGTATGTTTGCATTTTCATCCTTTGGTTGCTGTGTGAATAATGTAAGGGCACAGTACGACATTCTGTACCCTTATCAACTAACTCTTACGGGATTTATTGAACCAAGAACTGAACGGACAAGCACTTCCCGACTTTTGGGCATTTGTCTGTTTGCCACCAGATGTTAGTTTTTCCAAGAACAGATTATTGTCGAAGTAGTGTTCTAAGGAAATAACCTTCAAGTCATCGGTAACTTTTGCAATGCTCATGCCGATAATTTCTATTGTCTCTCCAGTAGGTGCATGGCCTTTGTATTCTCCGTTAAAATGTCCCCAATGCCGCCATTTGAATGTGACATTTGGTGGCCCTGAGAAAACTTCCAGAACTTCCCAAGGAAATCCTTGGGGAAATGTTGTGTGGAAGACTTTTGCGGATGATTCAAAGGTTTCTTCTGAAGCTTTGTAATGCTCTGAATCAGGCATAAATAGATTGTAAGTACCTTGGGCTGATAAATCTGCTGCGGTATACTCTACTCCACCATTGGTACTCACTCGAAACTGTTCATTGACAATAGATAACCATTGTTGTGGGTTAGCTTTGAAAGATACCTCCATCTCGAAGGTTCGCACTAAGTTTTGCACGATCGCTTCCAGTGTACCTTCAAGGTGATTGTGGATGCTTTCTTGGGCAAGATTTTCTTTAGAACGAGAATAATCAGGCGGTGTCTGATAGCGCCACTCGACATCAGTGCTTTCTGCTATCACTTTATCTCTATCCTGTACCCAAAGTGGCAGGTTGTTAGACTGTGTTGCGCTCATAGAAGTTTTTGCTGAAGATTTGATCCCAATTTCCAGATTTCGCAGTGATAACCCCTCTTTTAAGATACGGGATTGGGGCAGGGGGCAAGGGGCAAGGGGCAGGGGGAGCAGAGGAGAATAGGGAATAATCAATGCCTATTGTCTATTACCAATGCCCAATTCCCTATTCCCCATTCCCTATTCCCCATTCCCCCTTATAGCTTGTTTCATCTCGCGGACTGCCCTTTCTATACCTACTAATGCTGCCCGACTGATTATGGTATGACCAATGTTCAGTTCTTCCATGCCTGGAAGCGCAGCCACCGGATAGACGTTCCAATAGGTGAGTCCATGACCAGCGTTGACTCGCAATCCAGCTTGAATCGCTTGTTGACACCCTTTAGCTAATATGGCTAATTCTCGGTGGCGATTTGTTTCATCCTTAGCCTCAGCATATTGTCCGGTGTGCAATTCGATAAACTGCGCCTGTGTCTTGACAGATGCTTCGATTTGTGCAGGTTCGGCATCGATAAATAAACTAACTGGAATGCTAGCGCTTTGCAATTTATCGACTATCTCACCTATTCTAGCAATTTGACCAATAATATCTAGTCCGCCTTCTGTTGTGACTTCTTCGCGCTTTTCGGGGACTAAAGTCACGTAATCTGGTTTGATATCCAGAGCGATCGCTAGCATTTCTTCTGTTGCGGCCATTTCTAAATTCAGATGCGATCGCACTGTTTGCCGCAATATCCGCACATCCCGGTCTTGGATATGCCGCCGATCTTCGCGCAGATGCACCGTAATTCCATCAGCACCCGCTAATTCTGCCAGCACCGCCGCCGCCACCGGGTCTGGTTCTACCGTCCGCCGCGCTTGCCGGATGGTGGCAATGTGGTCAATGTTAACGCCAAGTGTAGGCACCCCAAATTTCTCCCAATTCCACAATCCTCAGAACTTGATTTTACCGGAAATTGGGGAAGTTTTGCTTGAGAAGTTAAATAGGGCTTACGCAAAACTATCTACAGCAGATTGCAAGTAAGTGAGGTACAAAATGCAGGACTCTATTCACATATAAAGAGTTTTTATCTCCTGCCCCATGCCTCCCCATGCGATTTTGATAAATCACAAAGACGCGATTTATCGCCGTCTCTACAAAGGACTGATTATTGTAAAGACGGCGATTTATCGCGTCTCTTCTCTTAACCGAACCGTATTGCCCTGCCCCCTGCCTTCATTAATAAAACTGAGTTAGCAAAAGCTGGTTTTTGGGCACAATACTTTTAAATAAATAGCTAATTTATGAAGAGTTGATGAAGTATGAATATAGCAGTTAAGCCGATGGACAAGCTTTTTAACTATCGAATTAGCGAACAACTTTATGCAGGCTCTAGAACCTTAGTTTACCGTGCAATTCGAGAGACCGATCAACTTCCGGTTGTAATCAAACTGCTTCAGCAGGAGTATCCTACCTTCAACGATCTGCTGCTATTCCGCAATCAGTACACGATCGCTAAAAATATTGACTTACCTGGTATTGTTCATCCCTACAGCCTTGAACCTTACCACAACAGCTATGCCTTGGTGATGGAGGATTTTGGTGGTATTTCCCTCAGAGATTGGATGAACGAAACAATAAGGGGTAAGCAATATACTTTGACAGAGTTTTTGGAAATTGCGATCGCTCTGAGCAATATTCTTGACGGACTCTATCGCCATCGGGTTATCCACAAAGATATTAAGCCTGCCAACATTCTTATTAACCCAGAAACTCAGCAAGTCAAGTTGATTGACTTTAGTATTGCCTCTCTTTTACCCAGAGAAACCCAAGAAGTTCACAGTCCTAATGTCTTAGAAGGTACTCTCGCCTACCTTTCCCCAGAACAAACCGGACGAATGAATCGCAAAATTGACTATCGCAGTGATTACTATTCTCTCGGCGTTACCTTCTATGAATTGCTGGCTGGACATTTACCCTTCGAGTCTAACGATCCGATGGAGTTGGTTCACTGTCATATTGCCAAACAACCAGAAGAGTTAGGAGGCAGATGGCAGGAGGAAGAGGGCAGGGGGCAGGGGGCAGAGGGCAGGGGGGAAGAAGAGATTCCCCAAGTTCTTTGTGACATTGTGATGAAATTGATGGCGAAAAATGCTGAAGACCGCTATCAGAGTGCATTAGGGCTGAAATTTGATTTAGAAAAATGTTTGTCTCAATTGCAAGAAACTGGAGAGATTAAATCCTTTCAATTAGGTGAGCGGGATATTTGCGATCGCTTTATCATCCCAGAAAAACTCTATGGTCGCCAAGACGAAGTTGAAAGTTTATTGAATGCCTTTGAGAGAGTCAGTCAGGGAAGCACTGAAATAATGTTGGTAGCAGGCTTTTCTGGTATTGGTAAAACTGCTGTGGTTAATGAAGTCCACAAGCCAATCGTGCGACAACGGGGTTACTTCATTAAAGGTAAATTTGACCAATTTCAACGCAACATTCCTTTCTTTGCCTTTGTACAAGCTTTTCGAGACTTAATCAGGCAACTGCTGAGTGAAACTGACACTCAATTCGAGCAGTGGAAGTGCAAAATTCTCTCTGCTTTGGGTGAGAACGGACAAGTGATGATTGAGGTGATTCCAGAACTGGAAAGTATTATAGGTAAACAGCCTCCTGCGCCGGAACTCTCTGGGAGTGCGGCACAAAATCGCTTCAAATCGCTATTTTTGAAATTCACTCAAGTCTTTACTGCCGTAGAACATCCATTGACAATCTTTATTGACGATCTGCAATGGGCAGATTCTGCTTCTTTAAATTTAATGCACTTGTTAATGAGTGAAGTTGACATCGGCTATCTACTATTAATTGGTGCTTATCGAGATAACGAAGTTAATCCAGTACATCCCCTGATGCTGACTTTGCAAGATATTCAAAAGTTTGGCGCTACAGTCAATACAATTACCTTAGTTCCTCTCGATCAAACGTCTGTTAATCACTTGGTTGCAGATACATTGAGTTGCTCCCTAGCGTTAGCCACACCGTTAACAGAGTTGATATTGAGCAAAACCAAAGGTAATCCTTTCTTCTGCACCCAGTTTCTCAAAGCTCTACATCAAGAAAAACTAATTACATTTAATTTTGAAGGTGGTTATTGGGAATGTGATATTGCTCAAGTGCGCTCGCTCGCTCTTACTGATGATGTCGTAGAGTTTATGGCAATTCAGCTTGAAAAATTGTCACCAGAAACTCAAAAAGTTTTGAAATTAGCGGCTTGTATCGGAAATCAATTTGACTTGGCAACACTGGCGCTCGTCCATGAAAAATCCCAGATGGAAACAGCCGCAGACTTTTGGAAAGCTGTCCAAGATGGTTTGATTATTCCTACTAATGAAGTCTATAAGTTTTATCAGGATTCGTCATTTGTCATTAGTGATTTGCAAAGGACGAATGACAAAGGACAAATGACAATTTACAAATTTCTCCACGATCGCATTCAGCAAGCTGCCTATTCACTAATTCCTGACAATCAAAAGCAAGTTACTCACCTGCACATTGGACGTTTGCTGCAACAAGCGACGACTGCAAATGAACGAGATGAGAAAATTTTTGCGATCGTCAACCAACTCAATCAAGGGGTCACTTTAATTTGCGATGAACAAGAGCAACAGGAACTCGCGCAGTTAAACTTGGCAGCTGGACATAAAGCCAAGGGTTCAACAGCTTATGCAGCAGCTTTAAACTATTTCAACACAGGTATTGCCATGCTAACGAGTAATTGCTGGCACAACCAATACAATCTCGCCCTCATCTTGTATGAAGGAGCAACAGAATCAGCTTACCTCTGCACCGATTTTGAACAGATGGAACAGTTAGCTGAGATAGTACTGAATCATGCCCAATCCTGGCTGGATCGGGTAAATATCTACAGTATTAAAATTCAGGCTTGCATGGCACAACATCAGCAGCTAGAAGCCTTGCAATTAGCACGAAAAATCCTAAATCATCTGGGAGTGCATTTGCCGGAACAACCCACCCCAGCAGATATCGAACAGGCACTGAAGCACACCCAAACCTTGCTCAATGGCAGATCAATCGAATCTTTGTTGGAATTACCCCAGATGGCCGCACCGGATAAAAAAGCGGCAATGGTGATTTTATCCAGCATTATTTCTGCTGCCTATCAAGTGGCTCCTGAGCTTTTGCCCCTGGTGATCCTTGCTGAATTCGATTTATCAGTAGAATATGGCAATGCTCCAGAATCGACTCATGGCTATGTAATGTGTGGGTTGACCTTGGTTGCCATATTGGGAGATATTGACGCAGGCTATCGGTTTGGGCAACTGGGGATGAATCTTATGCAACGCATCTATGCCCCCAAACTAACTGCTAAAACCATTTTTGCTTTTAACTGCTTCCTTAGACATTGGCAAGAACCTGCAAAATATACCTTGGAAGGATATTTGCAAGCCTACGCCAGTGGGCTAGAAAGTGGTGATATCGAGTATGTCGCTCTCAGCCTGATGTGCTATTGCTACACAGCTTACTGGAGTGGTCAGGAACTATCTGCCTTAAGACAAACGATAGAAGTTCATCGTAAGGTCATTCAGCAATTGCGTCAGGATACCTGTCTGCACACACAAAGTATTTATCATCAGGTTCTAGTCAATTTGTTGGAGGTTGTGCCGGAACCTGAGCGGTTGCTTGGCGAATACTGCCATGAAGATGAAATAATTCTGCTTTACCTCAAAACGAATCAAGGAGCAGGACTATATCAGGTTTATTTCAATAAACTTTTCCTTTCCTATCTTTTCCAAGACTATGAACAAGCGTTAGAAAACGCCCAACTTGCAGAACCGTATTTGGGTGCAGTCACAGGATTAGTGATGCTTCCGCTATTTTACTTCTACGATGCACTAGTTCGATTAGCGGTTTACCCAACTGCCAGTAAGACAGACAAAATCAGCATTATAGAACGGGTGAGGGGTCATCAAGAAAAACTCAGCACTTGGGCGGCTTATGCACCAAGTAATCAGGCTCACCGCCATGCTTTAGTGATCGCGGAAAAATGTCGAGTCTTGGGGGTCAAAGCCGAGGCAATTGAGTATTACGATCGCGCCATTGCTAAAGCCAAAGAAAACGAATACCTCAACGAAGAAGCTCTTGCTAATGAACTCACAGCCAAGTTTTATTTAGAATGGGGCAAAGAACGCATTGCCCAAGAATATTTGATTAATGCTTACTATTGTTACACTCGCTGGGGTGCTAAAGCCAAAGTTGATGATTTAGAACAACGTTATCCACAACTGCTAGCGCCTATTTTACAACAAACGCGATCGCGAAGTGACTTTGAAAGAGTATCAGCGATCGCAAATATTGACAGCATTACAACCTTGCACTCAAGCACTAATAAATCAGTAACATCTAGCAGCAGTGCATCAGTAATGCTAGATTTGGCAACGGTTCTCAAAGCCTCTCAGACTCTTTCGAGTGAAATTGAACTGGATAAATTACTTACGAAGCTGCTACAAGTGGTAATTGAAAATGCTGGAGCCGATAAGTGTGCGTTACTACTGCTCAAAGAAGGTAGATTGCTAGTTGAGGCGACCACTGAAGTTGGACAGCAATCAAGGTTGTTACAGTCCATTTTTGTAGAAGATAGCGCAGACATTCCCCATAGCCTAATTTATGCGGTTAAACGCAGCCTGCAACCTACCGTCATCCTTGATGCCACAGTGCATCCGATGTTAATGGCTGATCCCTACATCATGCGTCAGCAACCCAAAAGCTTGCTATGTACACCGATTCTCTATCAAGGCAAACTATTGGGGATTTTGTATTTAGAAAACAATCTTACTACTGGGGTGTTTACCAGCGATCGCGTCGAAATTCTCAATTTGTTATGTACTCAAGCTGCAATCTCCCTGGAAAACGCCCGACTTTATCAGCAAGCACAAGATATTTTAGAAAACCTTAGACAGACGGAACAATTTTTGCGGTTAATTATCGATAATATCCCCCAGTCTGTTTTCTGGAAAGACCGCAATAGTGTTTATTTAGGCTGTAACCATAAGTATGCTCAAACTTTTGAGAATGGAGTGTCTGAAAATGTTATTGGTAAAACAGACTACGACTTTTCCTGGACTCGTGAGCAATCAGATTCTTTTGTAGATTGCGATCGCCGCATTATGGAGTCTGGACAAGCAGAACTCAACATTATAGAAACCGTACTTAAAGCTGATGGAAAACAAATCTGGTCGAATACCAATAAAATTCCGCTACGAGATAAAGAAGGAAACGTTTTTGGTATTCTTGGTACTTCTGAAGACATCACCGAATACTACCAAGCGCAACAATTGCTGCAACAGCAAAAACAACAATTAGAACAAGCTTTGCAAGAGCTTCAAACGATGCAATTGCAATTAGTGCAAGGTGAAAAAATGTCTGCCCTTGGTAACTTGGTAGCAGGCATTGCCCATGAAATCAACAATCCTGTCGGCTTCATTGCCGGTAACATTGAACCAGCTAAAGATTATGTTAAAGACTTGTTTGCACTGATTAATCTTTATCAGGAAAAGTTTCCCAATCCCGGCTCAGATATTCAAGATGAAATTGATGCCATCGACCTGAATTATTTACGCGAAGATTTACCTAAATTACTGGACTCGATGAAATTGGGTGTTAACCGTATTCGTAGTATCAGTACCAGTTTGCGAACCTTTTCCAGAGCAGATAAGGATTATAAAGTTCCCTTTGATATTCACGAAGGCATTGATAGCACTATTCTGATTCTGAGACATCGTTTAAAAGCTAACGAAAACCGTCCAGCAATTGAGGTGGTGAAGAATTATGGCAAACTACCCCTAGTGGAATGCTTTGCTGGACAACTTAATCAAGTGTTTATGAACTTGTTAGCAAATGCTATTGATGCACTTGAACAATACAATACAGAGCGGAGTTTGGAAGCAATTCTAGCAAACCCCAATTGCATCACTATTCAGACCCGTGTAGCAAACTCAGGTCAGCATGTTTTGATTAAGATTGCCGATAATGGGGTGGGGATGTCACCAGAGGTCAAGGAACGAGTCTTTGACCATTTATTCACCACTAAGCCTGTAGGAAAAGGCACTGGACTAGGATTAGCGATCGCTCGGCAAATTGTGGTAGAAGGACATGGCGGTTTACTCTCCTGCTCTTCGGAAGTTGGACAAGGTACAGAGTTTGTCATTCAAATTTCTACTCAACAACAATAATGAGTGCTGAGTAATTTCCACTTCAATACTTCTCGGTTTTTGGGGAAAAGGGACGGAAAAATATGATATCTCAAGGAGCAAGTACTGTTAAAAACACGGCAAGGTGAGGATAATATTGATAATTGGTTAGCCATTCAGAAGACAGAAATTAAAACTTTGGCAAATTCTGTTTTGGTGCGATCGCTATTGCTCAAGCTTTATCAATAAACCTAGACAAAAATCATACAAGTGATTTGTTGGCTAATTTCTACCCTCATTCTCAAAGATGATATACTTTAAGAAAGTTGATTTTTGAATTTAATCTGCTTTAACAGCTACTACATCAACTCTCTGAGGTGATATGCTTTTAAAACTGCAACAAATTATTGTTAAACCTGGTCAACAAATGTTGCTCAAAGATATTAGTTGGCAGCAGTTAGAAAATATTTTAGAAGAAATGGGAGAAAAGCGTGCCTCACGTATCTCTTATAGTCATGGCTGGTTAGAAATTATGGTTCCACTACCAGAACACGAAAAAGATAAAGAACTTATTGGTGATTTAGTCAAAATTTTGTTAGAAATTTTGCAAATAGATTTTGAACCTTTTGGCTCGACTACGCTTAAAAATGAGCAAATGCAACAAGCAGTAGAACCAGATACCAGTTTTTATATTCAAAATCAAGCTGCTGTCATTGGAAAAAATCGCATTGATTTAACTATAGACCCACCACCAGATTTAGCAATCGAAATTGATATTACTTCTCGCACTCGATTTGAAAATTATGAAATTTTGGGAGTTCCTGAACTTTGGCGACATACGCAACAAGGTTTAGAAATTTACTTGCTAAAAGAAGAAAAGTATATAAAATCTGGCTCTAGTCCTAATTTTCCTAATATTCTAATTATTGAATTAGTGAATAAATATGTACAGCAGTGTTTAACAATTGGTAGAAGCCAAGCTATGCGTAATTTTAGAAATTGGGTTAAGGATAATTTATAACAATGGGATCGCTATTTTTGAATGCCAGAATAAACAAATGCGTAGTTTACCGCCGTAGGTATCGCTATTAAGTAAAGCTGCAAAACTAAGGTTGAATCGGCACAAATTCGTATTTATCAGTGCCAGGTATTTGTTGAACTTTGACTAAGAAAATGGCATTATCTTTGCGATCACCTGATTGTGCAAACTGAATCTTTCCTGTAGCACCATCGACAGAAAAACTTGAATCGTGCAGCGTCTTTTGTAACTCATACCGAGTATTACTTGTTTTAAAACCTGCGACAATTGCCAGAGTCGCATCATAAGCAGTCGCTGTTCGCCAATTTACGGTTCCATTCCAAAACTTCTGAGCGTTTTGTGCAAAGGAATTGTTAGGAAATGCTGCGGAATGCCAAGGTACAGCAATTACCAGTCCATCTAAAGCTTTACCTGCTTTTAAGGTTTCATTAGTATAAAGGGTAGGACTACTAAATACAGCTAATTGCCCTTGATTAGCTCTTGCAACTGTTAGACCCTCCTTGATTCTGTCTATGTAGAGAGCTAATAACATGGCATTAGCGCCTTTGCTTTTAGCTTGAGAAATTACTGCATCGGGGTTGAAGTTGGGCGCAGAAACATCGCACTTCGTGGGATTAGTTTGAGCCTCAGTAGCCTTTATCGCTTGAATAAATTCTTGCTTAAAAGACAAATTATCTATCGCTTGATCATCGATACAAATCAGAAAATTGTTTTTGCCCTCTGTGTTTATGGCATAACGAGAAATACTATTTGCTATTGAGCTAACACTAGGAGCAGTGCGGAAGATATAGTTGCCAATACTGGTCAGGTTTTGGGCAAAACTGGTGGGAGACATCATTACTAACCCACCTTTTTGATACACTGGGGCTGCTGCAATGGAAGCATTACTAGCATTATGTCCCACTACAGCTAAAATGTTGGTATCTGCGACAAACTGAGTGGCAAGCTGTACGGCTGTGCTTGGGTCATTATCGTCATTAGCGATCGCTACCTCCAAAGCTTTGCCATTAATGCCAGTACTGCTATTCACCTCATCTTGAGCTTGAGCCACACCGCGTAACATCTCTTTTGCTACATTTGGGGTTGTACCAATGGGTACACTCACAGCAATTTTGATGTGTTTTGTCTGCTGACGAGCTTTAGCGTTATTCAAGTAAATCAATGCTTCTGGGTCTGTTTTATTAGTGAAATTAGCTTGACGGTATGAATTAAACTTATTAATAGCAGTCAGACAATCACCATTTAAAAATGCTTTCACTCCAGCTTCTTTATCTGAGTTCGTATCTTGTTTTAATAAAATTTCTTCACCCAAACTAATTCTGTCACCCAAAGCATACTCCTCTTTTACACAGGAATTTACTATAGATTGAACTACAGGTTGAGGTTCATCTTTAACCCTAGAAAAGTAGACTACAGTACCACCAAAAATTACTCCGATTACTCCGATAATGGAACCTACTATATAGTTAAATTTGCTAAGTTCGGGAGGTGGGGGATTGACAATTCCTAGAGGTGGGGTAAGTGGCTGTTCAGCAATTATTGGAGCTTCGATTAAGGCTATATCTTCATCTCTAAGTCCTAACGCTTGTTGAAGACGTTTCAAATTAGCCCCAGTTCTATCGCTAAGAGGAAACCCTTGTCTAATCTCATCGCGGAACGCTAGCTCATATCGCTGTAATTTTATCCTTTTGTTTTCGATAGGTGCTAAAACCTGAGTTTCGATTGCAGCAGCGTCCTCAGATGATAGTTGCAGAGTCTCTTGTAATGCATCCAATGCAGTGCGACCAGCAACAGAAATTTCACCGTTCCCGCCCTCTACCCAATACTCAACTTCTCGAAGATATGTGAGTCTGGGATCGTTACTTGGTGCTTTTGCAAGCTTGATTTTAAAGCCACCTTTGACAGGATATATCTCTGGTTTCATGGCTGGCGTACTTTCTTGCACCTTCTTGGCAGCGTATTCATGCAATTCATCAACAGAAATCCAACCATCTTCATCGCGGTCTGCTGCACCAGTCTCTAACCCCTCAACTATGTAGCTGGTGTAAGTTGAGGTTTCTACCCCTTGCTGTTCAAAAGCAAATTGAGTTGAAGTCGAAGATGTGAGAACAGCCCGCCCTTCTCCACCCAATTGGTTCTTGACATCCACAAAACCATCATCTTTAGCCGCCATACCCTCGGCAAACGCACCACTAAAGCAACAATCAAGAATCACTACCTCGCGTTTGGAACAGCTCTTGTTCATTACATCATGCACAAAGCTAGCTGGCACTGTTGTTGCCCTAGCTGGTACTCCCTTGCCGATTTTGCGTGTGTTATGAGCTGCCAAGTAAAGCTTGCCGTCCTCGTCTTTAATGCCGTGACCAGAGAAAAATAGCAGCACAAGGTCATCTTTTTGACGCTCGTCAAACAAGATTTCGATCGCGACCGCCATCTCATGTTGTTGAGGATTCAGCAGCACTTTTACCTCATCAAAACCGCCAATCTCTGGGTGCAGCAAAACTTGCTGCATTGCGTCAACATCTTTTGCTGCTGCTGGCAATGGAGTAAGACCAGGCTCATACTCACTGACTCCTATCAGCAGTGCTACTTTCGCCATCTTGTTATTCTTCCTTAATGTTGGAATTTCTTAGTTACCTGCGATAAACTTTTGAGCTTGTTCAATAGCGGCGTTTAACTCTTCCCGACTGCTAGCTTTCACCTTGAGTTTTTTGCCGTTAGCCTCAACTTCCAATTCAATGGTTTTGTTGCCCAAGCGATCGCCCAAAAATCCCAACAATTTCTTAAAATTGGCAAGGCTCACCTCTGTTTGCAACACCCCCACTAGAAAACCACCAACAGATTTGGCTCCTTGAGGTATTTCTGTAACTGCTACAAGTTCAGCACTTTCCACATCTAATTCTTTGATTTCTCGCAGTAGATTGCGTGTTTCCTGTTCTTGTTCCTCTGCATCTAAGTCTGGATTAGAAAGAGCGATCGTCAGTTTGACGTTAGATTCAGAACTCATTTTGTGCCCTTTTAGGTTTTTTAGCAGTTGATGGTCAATTGTATTTCTGTAGTATATCGATTGACATCACATCTTCTATGTAAATTTCCTGAAACTTCTTCAAAAATTTTACAAAAACTCATAAAATTTAGGTAAAAATCTGGTATAAACACAGAACATCTTTCTTCAATAGCTTCAAAACTTAGAGGCAATCAATACTATACTATTTCATCTGACAAGTTGTTTTGATACAGCAGTTTTTTTACCAACGCTTGCGATCGCAAAGGAGCTACTGAGTTTATCCTTGTAACTTCCTGGCGATCGCTAGCTCAAACTATTACAGGACGGCGTAAATGCAGCAACGCTCTCAATTAACCAGAAAAGGGGCTTAAGCCCCTTGTTAAAGGCAAACTTGCGCCACAGTTGTCAGGTTAATTAAAACAAATCTAAATCTGTGACTGCACCGATACTGCTAGAAGATACCAGTTTGGCATATTTCGCCAACACGCCTTTGGTGTAACGGGGAGCGGGAGGTTGCCAGTTAGCACGACGACGGGCCAATTCTGATTCAGATATATTCAACTGCAATAAACGAGCAGGTGCATCAATAGTAATACTATCGCCTTCTTCGACAAGCGCGATCGCACCACCCACTGCTGCTTCTGGAGCAACATGACCAACTACCATGCCATAAGTACCACCAGAAAAGCGTCCATCGGTAATTAATCCCACCGCATCACCCAAACCAGCCCCGATAATTGCCGAAGTAGGAGCCAACATTTCCCGCATTCCAGGGCCACCTTTAGGCCCTTCGTAACGGATAACCAAAATATCACCAGCTTGAATTTTACCCGCCAAAATTGCATCTAAAGAAGCTTCTTCCGATTCAAACACCCGTGCGGGGCCGGTAATTACTGGTTTCTTCACCCCGGTAATTTTGGCGACAGCGCCTTCGGTTGCCAGATTACCTCTGAGAATGGCTAAGTGTCCTTGAGGATACATGGGGTTATTCCAAGTCCGAATCACATCTTGATTGGCGGATGGTTCTTCTGGGATGTCTGCTAATATCTCTGCAATGGTTTGTCCGCTAATGGTCAGACTATCACCATGTAATAAATCATGCACAAGTAGCATCTTCATGACTTGGGGAATGCCACCCGCTTTGTGCAAATCTGTAGCTACATATTTACCACTTGGTTTTAAATCGCACAAAACAGGGACACGGGCGCGGATTGTTTCAAAATCATCCAGGGTTAACTCTACATTAGCAGCACGGGCGATCGCTAAAAAATGCAGCACTGCATTGGTCGAACCACCCACCGCCATAATCACAGAGATGGCATTCTCGATGGATTTGCGGGTGATAATTTGCCGGGGTAAGATTTGTTTCTTGATGGCTTCGACTAACGCAAACGCAGATTTTTCAGTGCTGTCAGCTTTCTCAGTATCTTCGGCTGCCATTGTCGAAGAATAAGGTAAACTCATTCCCATCGCTTCAAATGCTGAAGACATGGTGTTTGCCGTGAACATTCCCCCGCAGGAACCGGCACCCGGACAAGCGCGACTTTCGACTTCTAATAATTCTTTTTCGTCAATTTTTCCAGCACTGTATTGACCAACTGCTTCAAAAGAACTGACAACGGTTAAATCGCGTCCGTTGTAGTGACCGGGTTTAATTGTGCCACCGTAAACGAATATTGCCGGGATATTCATCCTTGCGATCGCTAGCATTGCTCCTGGCATATTTTTATCACAGCCACCAATGGCTAGCACACCATCCATACTTTGTCCGGTACAGGCGGTTTCAATGGAGTCGGCGATGACTTCCCGCGACACTAGGGAATATTTCATCCCTTCTGTTCCCATTGAAATCCCATCGCTGATGGTTATTGTGCCAAACATTTGTGGCATTGCTCCGGCAGTTTTTATCCCAACTTCTGCCCTCTGTGCTAGTTGATTGATTCCCATATTACAGGGGGTGATGGTGCTGTAACCGTTGGCTATACCGACAATGGCTTTGTTGAAATCTTCATCTTTAAAACCAACTGCACGCAGCATAGCTCGATTTGGCGATCGCTGTACTCCTTGCGTTACTACTTGGCTTCTCAAATTCTCCGACATCTTTTTTCCTTCCCTGGCATGATCGCTTGTATTGCGATTGTATTACCTGATTTTCTCATGTATACGCAGCGCGATCGAATTTCTTTAGCCACAAACTGCATACATCAGAACAGATGAAAACTAATAGATTATGGCTCACTTAAGAAGTCGTTAATAGCGTGTAATAATTGACGGTAAGTGTAAGGCTTCTTCAAAAATATATTAATACCAGCGTTAGCAGCCTCGACTATTTGGCCGTCTGTCACCATGCCGCTGATGCCCATAATCTTGACTTGTGGATTCATTTGTTGCATTATGCCAATTGCAGTTAACCCATCCATTGACGGCATCATCATATCCATCAATACCATACTGATTTGATTTTGATGCTGGGCATATAATGAGATTGCCTCAATGCCATTAATAGCTGTCAGGGTTTTGTAATTGTGGTCTTCTAGCAAAGTTTTGCTAATCTCCAGGATAGCGGCTTCATCATCTACAACTAGAATTAATTCTCCGTTGCCATTGGGCAATTCCAATTTCTCTGCTTGTTGCTTTGTACTTTTGTTCAAAGCTGGTAGATACACTTGGAATTGGGAACCTTTGCTTACCTCACTAGACACTTTCACAAAACCATTGTGGTTTTTGACAATCCCAATCACAGTTGACAAACCTAAGCCAGTGCCTTTGCCTGGTTCTTTGGTTGTGAAAAATGGTTCAAAAATTCGCTCCAAAATTACTGGAGAAATCCCAAATCCTGTATCTGAAATAGTTATGACTATATAAGGGCCCACCTGGGCATTTAGATTCATCTTGGCAAAATTTTCATCAACGAATAAATTTTCCGCAGAGATAGATAATGTACCGCCTTTAGGCATTGCATCACGAGCGTTGACGCACAAATTCATTAACACCTGATGAATTTGAGTCGGATCTGCCAAGATAGTCCAGAGTTTATGTCTAGGTAGATTATTGATAATTGCGATCGATTTTGGAAATGTACTTTGGACAATTTGCTCAATTTCTAACAGTAGGTGTTCTGTTTGTAAAGAAATGCCGTTGCCTTCAGATCGACGAGAAAAAGTCATAATTTGCTTGACCAAATCCGCCGCCCGTTTAGAGTTATGTTCAAGAAGCTTCAGGAGTTGTTGATCGCGTGCATCTAGATTGGGAAGTTTGAGCGCTAACATTTCTACTGAGGACAGAATGGGCGTAAGGATATTGTTGAGGTCGTGGGCAATGCCACTTGCCAACGTGCCAAGACTCTCTAGGCGCTGGGCACGGAGAAATTGGGCCAGGAGTTGTTTTTTTTCTGTGATGTCGGTATCAACAGAAAGGATGGATTTGGGTTGCTCTGCTTCATCACGCATCAGTGTCCATCGGCTTTCCACGATAATTTCTTTGCCGCCCTTTGTCACTTTATGTAACTCACCTTGCCATAAACCAGAGTTAGTAATATTTGTTAAAGCCACTTGTAACTGCTGTGAGCTTTCTTTGCACAGCAACTCCTCCAGGTTCTTTCCCAAAGCTTCATAAGCTTCCCAACCATATAGACGTTCTGCACCTTGATTCCAGAATAAAATTTGGTTTTGGAAATTTCGCACGATAATCGCATCAGAAGCGATATCTAATAAAGCTGCTTGCTCGCGGATTTTCTGTTCTGCCCATTTGCGCTCAATGGTCGTAGCCAATATATTAGCGATCGCTTGCAAAAAGTGAATATCATTTTGGGTAAACTCCCGATGTCTAGTTGTGTGTGCGCCTAAAACACCCAGAGGTTGTTTTTGACCTTGAATGATGACACTAAGTCCACTGATCACTGAGTGGTTAATTAATAACGGTGGTCCTTGAAACCGTGTTTCTTTCCGCAGGTCACAAACAATGACTGGCTCATGGGAAAGTAGTGTATATGAAGCCTGAGTCTCATTCCCTCCACCTAATTCTAATTTAAAATTTCCCACTAGCCCTGGCTGCCAACCGACTCCTGATCGCAACAATAAGCTGTTCTGCTCTGGAAGCAGTTCTAAAACTTTACTGTATTCCACCTCAAGGCTTTGAGTAACCAGGACAACAGCTTCGTCCATTAATTTGTAAAGGTCGATATTAGCTAGAGCTAACTGACCCAATTTAGCTACGGCTGCTTGCTGGCGCACACGTGCTCTTAAACCCGATTCCACCCGCTTGCGTTCAGCGAGTTCAGTATGTACCTGCTCATAAAGTTGAGATTGCTGGATGGCAATACCCACCTGTACTGCCAATTGTTTGAGAAAATCGATTTCCCAGGTCTGCCATTGGCGGGGTGCTGCACACTGGTTAGCAACTAATAATCCCCACAATTTTTTTCCTTGCAAAATTGGGACTGCCAAGTTTGCCCTGACTTGAAACTGAGTAAGTAAATCGCGGTGGCATTCAGTCAGACCTGCTGTATAAATATCTGCAATAGCTTGGATGCGCCCATGTTTGTACTCCTCGCCGCGAGTTTCCATGAAATAAGTGTCTTGAACTTGGGTATTCAGGATAGCAATCCAACGATCATCAACAGACTCTACCACCACCACCCCAGTGTAGTCTGGTTCAAACTGATACATGAACACTCGATCTACTTGCAGGAATTGACGGACTTCAGTAACGGTGGTATTGATAACCTTGTCCAAATTCAAACTCTGGCGGATGCGCTGGGCAATTGCCATCACCAGTCGCTGCCATTGAATTTGCTGTTGTAGTGCCTCCTCTGCCTGCTGACATTCTGTGAGGTAGCACATTGAATTAAATTCATCATTGTTCATCTGTAATATGCCTGATTTAATTCCATTAGGTTGTCAATACCTGTAGTGACTGCTGGTTATGCCTCTGGGCTATTGTCTGTAACCCATACTTTGTAGAAATAGATATAGTTAAAATTATCTGAATAATGCAAGGATATTAATCTTACGGCAGTTGTTATTTCTATAGTTCTTCCTTAAGAGGTATGCCGATTCAATATATGTTTTCTTTATTGCACCATAAATTATCATTTGTAACAACTTACAATAACTGTATGTATTTTAAGTTATTGAATGAAACAAGGGGATCAATCAGGCTTAAACACAATTTTTTACTCTGTTTTGACCATTAGGAATTAAATTAATCCTTACTGATAAACTATTATAAAAAAGTGGCATTCATTTGTATAAACTGAATACCACTCTCTATTTATTCAAATTATCGATGACAGAGATATTTTACCCAAGTAGAGTTATCCCATTCACAGCGATCGCACCTGCGATCGCACTGGCACAAAGGGAAGTGATCGCTGTCCCAAATATCCACCAAGCAGCATTGGCAACGGTTTTTTTGCTTTCTTCGGCTTGCTTTTTAGCTTGCTGTTGGATGGCTTTCAAACGTTTTTGGGTTTCTTTCTGGATGCGTTCGGCTCGTTGCAATACGCCATCCCGCGCTGTTTCTATTTGGTCGATAATCCGGTTAGCGTCTGCTTCAGAGATATCCTCACGAGAACTGATAACAGCAACTAAGGTGTCACGATCAAATTGACTGAGGCGATCGCGCAATGCTTCAAATCCAGCTTGCGGATCATCGAATACTTTGGAAAAGTCTTGCTTAATGCCTTCATAATTGAGTTCGGAACGATCCAGGGAGTTAAGATAGTTGCGAACTTTGGCAAAAATTCCATCCAGCACTGACTGCACCTTCTGCTGAATCTGCTGGAATTGTTCGACAATGGAACTGCGGACAGAATCAATTTGATCCACAATTCGGTTAGCTTCTTCTTCTGAGATATCCTCACGTTGGGATAACAGCGCCACGATTGTGGAACGGTCAAATTTTGAGGCGCGATCGCTCAAACTTCCAATTCCAGCGCGGGGAGAAGACAACAGCAATTGTAAATCGCGTTTGATTCCTTCGGGATTGAGTTCGTCTTTGTTGGTATTACGCAGATATTCTTCAAGATTGGCTTCAAAATCTAAAGCTTGTTGAGCAGTACGCTTGGCTAAACGCCGTGGCGCTCTTAGAATATCACCAATAGCATCTTGTACACGATCAATGATCTGATTAACTTGGTCTTGGCTCAAGTCTCCACGCTGACTCACGAGTTGCACCAAGGTTTCTCGATCGACATGAGATAAGCGATCGCGCAGTCCTAAGGCTCCAGCTTTAGGATCGTCGAGTAATTTTTCCAAATCGCTTCTAATACCTTCTGGATCGAGTTCTTCCAAGTTGGTATTGCGGAGATATTCGGCGATCGCTTTTGTAGTTTTTTCGTACTGTTCTTTCGCCTGCTGCGGTACTTGCAAAATATTATCTCGGACAGCTTCAATCTGATCGAGAGTTTCGTTTACCTGTTCTTCGCTCAAATCTTGACGCTGACTGAGCAATTGTACCAATGTGTCGCGGTCAAATTGCGATAAGCGCGATCGTAATAGGTTAATTCCGGCTTGCGGATCGTCTAGTAAAATTCTAAACTCGCGTTTGATACCTTCAGGATTGAGTTCGTCTTTATTAGTATTCCGCAGATAGTTTTCAACTCTTTGACGCAGTTCATCGGCTTTCGCTTTTGCTTGTTCTTGCAATTCTCTAGCACGATTCAAGATATTATCGCGGTTGCGTTCGAGTTGACTAACTATATTATTAGCTTCTTCGTCGCTGACATCTTGACGCTGTTGCAGCAATTGGACAAAAGTATCGCGGTCAAATTGTCCGAAGCGGCTACTTAAATCTTCAAAACCAGCTTCTGGATCTTCTACTAACTTGGCAAAGTCCCGTTCAATACCTTCAGGGTTGAGTTCTTCTTTCCCAGTGGAACGGAGATAATCTTCGATGCGCGTGCGGAAATTTTGCCCTTTTTCTCGTGCTTCGGTCTGTTTTACAGTCTCTAAAACTTCCAAGCGATCGCTTTCCATTTGTTCGGCAATTTCTTTCACCCTGGGTTCACTGAGATCGTCTCGCTGTTTCAGCAAGTTGGTGAAATATTCTTGATTGATTTCTTCCAACTCCCGTCTCACAGTTGTCGGATCTGCGTTTACGTCATAGATGACTTCTTTAAATTCATCTACTAGCGTAATTCGATTAAAATGCCAAGGGAATGAATTCAATATGTAATCTTCGACATCCGCTTTAATCGTGTTTTCAAGTGATATTGGTAATTTTGCAGATACTTGCTCAGTGGCTTGCTCTCTAAACTTTTGAAATTGTTCTGTTACTTGCTCGACATCGACATCTTGAACTTTTTCTTTCAACTTTTGCAACTGAGTTGTAATTTTGTTCACATCGATATTAGAAAGGTTGACCCGTTCAAGAACTGCTGGTGCGGCAGCGCTCAAACCATATCGAATAGCTTGTTTAATTACACCATTACCATTACCACCTCCAACTGTAACCAATTGTTGAAGCCGTTCACCCAATTGCTCAGAATTGAGTTCTTCAGGAGTAGCAGACTTAAGTAAATTAATTACTTGTTCTGTGGGATTTTGACGATTAAAAGCTTGTTGCCAAGCACCTTGAAGTTGGTCAGCAATGCCATTGATATCCTCTTTAGATAAATCTGTGCGAGTGCTGATTAAATCAACAAATGTTTGACGATTGACATTTTGTAATAAATCGCTATTAGCAACAGATTGTAAATCTGTATCTTTAAGAAGTTGGTCAAATTGGTTGCGAATTTCTTTAACATCCAGCTTTGGCAATTGCAGAGAACTTAAAGAACTTTGGAGAGTATTTTTAATCCCTTCAGAATCAAAACCTGAAGTTAATTCCCGCCGAACTGCGGCTGTAATCTCTTCGGCAGTCGAAACTAACTGTTTTTTTGCAGTATTAGCACCGATACCAGCAGTTGCTGTACCCATCAGAGCTTGAAAACCAGAAGTAACAGTATTAGAAATAGAACCAATTAAAGAACCTACAGCTGATGAACCCAACCAAATTACTAGTGAAAAATAGGTAGACCAGATGACTACACCAATAATTGATCCTAAGAATGCGCTTTCAATTAAGCTAAGTTTTACAGCTAGAAAGCAAGCAATAAATAATGCAATGCTCGCAGTTATTAACACCCAAGCGCCAATTTTGCTTTGAACCTTACGAATTGTCTTACCTAAACTTTCTGATTCATCATCGGAATCTGAATCAATTTCCCAAGATGAAATTCCGACAGCAACTGAAAAGTTTGTGAATAACAATTGAAAAGCAAATGCCATCGAAACCCCAGCCAGTAATGCCACCAAGAATTTAGATCCAGAAAAAAGCACTGATGCTTCTTCTGGAGTTAGTACTTCCTGAGCTACAATTGTTGGCGCTAATCCTAAAATAGTTGGAACACTTTGAAACATAATATTTTCTCACTTGCACTTAATTAAATACCCATTTATAAAATGGCTTATTTATCAGCTTAATTATCAACTATCTAAGCTGACACTTTCTTAGGTAATAGGTTTGTTTGCCAAAAGTCGTATTTTAAAATTTATTATTTTTCCGTTAGGCAAAAACTTTTAATTTGCTAATTTTGTCACATTTTTACACAATAAATGTTTTTGCTATAAAAGTGATATATAAAAAATAATCTAAGTACACAGCAGTTCTTGAAAGGGTGAATTACTGTTTTAGACATAATAAATCAATGTTTTTTATGTCAATCTCTAGCAAAAATTTTAGAAATATAAAATATGAGTATTTAGAAAAGCCGGATTTTATAAATATTCATTTAGATAAAAATACCTATACCTAATGATAGAGACAAAAATTCTTCCAAGCGATTGATGAAACAAAAATCTAAACATGTATTAATAAGGGTATTACAAACTATAAATTTGTGAATAATTTATTGTTGCTGAGGAGAAAAAGATAATGGTTGTAGGTGTACATAAACGTGCTGTAGGTGTATTTTCTAATCGTCGAGATGTTGAACATGCGCTACATGAACTGAAAAAAGTCGGCTTTGATATGAACAGAGTCTCTGTCATTACGCAAGATGGAGACAGAGAAGATATTGCTGGTGCTGAAGTGCGCGATCGCGTTGGTGATAAATCTGATGAAGGTGCTAAAGTTGGAGCCGCTACAGGCGGTGCTTTGGGTGGATTAACTGGTTTGTTAGTCGGTCTTGGTACTTTAGCAATTCCAGGAATTGGGCCAATCATGCTGGCTGGAGCCGCAGCAACTACTCTAGCTACAACTCTTGCTGGTGCTGGGATCGGTGCGGTAGCTGGTAGTTTGCTTGGTGCATTGATTGGTTTAGGAATTCCTGAAGAACGAGCTAGAGTTTACGACGAACGTGTAAGACGAGGACACTATTTAGTAATCCTTGATGGCACAGATACAGAAATCGCTAGAGCAGAAGCAATTCTCCATCAGCGTGGTGTCGAAGAGTTTGGTATTTACGACAACCCAGATGCGAGAAATGCTGATTATGTCGCTCCAACCCATAATGTAAATGTGGCTCATAGTGGTGTTGCTAGACGCGCGATCGGAGTCTTTCCTCATCGCCGAGATGCAGAAGCAGCACTCACAGAATTACGAGATGCAGGTTTTCCCTTAAGTAGAGTCTCCATCATCGCCAAAAATACAGACGGTCAGGGGATCGCTGGTGTAGATGTAGATAGAAATGTTGGAACAGGTAATAAAGCGGACGATGGTGCTAAAACTGGAGCAGCTACAGGCGGTGTTCTAGGCGGCTTGACTGGCTTATTAGTAGGTCTTGGAACTCTAGCAATTCCTGGAGTTGGACCTGTGATTGCTGGTGGCGCAGTAGCAACAGCTTTGGCCACAACCTTAGCTGGTGGTGCAATCGGTGCAGCTGCTGGCGGTATTGTTGGCGCACTGGTTGGCTTGGGAATTCCTGAAGACAGAGCGCGGGTATATAGCGATCGCTTCCAAAGAGGCGACTACTTGGTAATTATCGATGGTACGGAAGCTGAAATCCACCAAGCTGAAGCGATTCTCAACCGTCGAGGTATTGAAGAATTTGCTATTTATGATGCCACTGATTTAGGCGAACATCGACCAGGTTCTGACCGAGTAATCCATCATGACACAGCAGTAGCCAATCCCATTCACCCCAATCATTCAACAGAGCCTCATATTAACGATCCTGCTGTAGTCATTGTTGACCGTCGTGATGAAACACTTTAATCCAAAGTAGTTTTCACTGATACTAATTACACACAATTGCAAGACCAATAATTCAAAAACTTGCTCCTCACTTCACGGTAAAAATCAACAAATTTCACTTTCCGATTGCGAATTAAATCTATGAAAAAGCTAACCCCCTTCTTAATTAGCACCCTTTTAGTTTTTGGTGTTGCTGCTTGTGATAACGCTTCTAAAACAAGCGAATCTGCACCGAATAATCCTAATGAAGCTCCACAATCACCAAGTGTACAGACAACAGAAGCTTCTCAAAAAGACGCACAAAGTGAAACTCGCAGAAGACAACTTGATTCTGATATCCGAGCCCGCGAACAGCGCAATAATACCACTGGTGGCGATACAGATAGAGCTAAAGGTGACTTAGCAAGTGAAGTTCGATCCAAGTTAGAGGCAAACATACCCAAGGGTCAACTAACAGTTGATGCCACAAAGGATGGAGTTGTGACTGTCGGAGGAACTGTTAACAATCAGCAAGAGTTGGCTAAAATTGAAACTTTAGCTAAAGAAATCAAAGGTGTGAAAAGTGTAGTTGTTAAAACAACTGTTGCCCCACCAACAAGGTAAGTAGCTAACAATAAATCCGAGTGAGTAGGTAGAGAAAAATCAATTTATATTTTCCTACTCAACCTTAATGGTCAGTTATACTTATTGCTGACCATTAATAATTGACAACTGACGACTTTAATGATTATATTTATTGATGCTCAGTTCAGTTACAGAAACTTTTGTAATAATTGAAAAACTATGGAAACCGAACAACAGCAACGTGAATCCATCAATACTTCAATACCACAAAGTGTGCTAGCACTTGAAGGTGTAGATGCAAATTTGCCAAAGTTACCGCCAGCATCGGAACCGGAATCTCAATGGCAGCAAATTAGCAGACAAGTTTCTCAATTTTTGCAGAAACTACCCGACTACTTAGGTAGCTTTTTTCAGGACTATAAGCAGCCTCTAATAACTGTTGCTTTAATTTTAGCTGCCATTGTTACAGCAAAGTTAGTGCTAGCACTACTAGATGCAATCAATGATATTCCATTACTATCACCACTCTTTGAATTAGTGGGAATTGGTTATGCCAGTTGGTTTATTTTCCGTTATCTACTAAAAGCTTCAACTCGGCAAGAATTAGCTGATGAAATTCAATCCCTCAAAAATCAATTTGTGGGCGAATAAACTTTCTAACCATTCAACAAGTACACTACATTATGGTAGAAATTTATAGACCTTTAAGACAAGGAGCTTAAACTCCTTGTCTTAAAAGATTAAATGTAAATTAATAATATTTACCTGAATTAATATTAATCTTTTGATACACCGGAAGATAGAGGATGTAATACTCTTTTTAATTTTAAATCACTTCTAAAGATAGTAGTTCAGAGATTAAAAAAAGCTTAATCTAGTTTTTGAAGTTATTTAATAGATTCTTTTACGAGGACATAAATTATGGCTAATGAAGCAGTTAAGAGAGATATAGATTCATCCGATCGGGCTGAAGTAGATACTTATGATCGCGGCATTATTCCAGCCGAAACAGCTGCTCGGATCGAAAGAGAAGGAGGCAACTACAAAACACTCCCTACAGAAGAAAGGGAGGCAGATGCAGCTACAGATGACCAAACCGATCCAGAAAGTGTACGCACAACTGACGGATATACCGTAGACAAAGAAGGTTTGTTGAACAACTATGCAGTTGAACCAGAAATGTACTACGAAGAACCAGGTGATGCACGCAAACAAGCAGCAGAAGATACTGCACAACGTGTTGAAGAACTTGGAGAAGTTAATCAGGATGAAGAAGGCAAGTTGACCGAAAAGGGTGACAAACGCGGTAGAGGCCCAGGAGTAATTTAATTAACAAGTATCCTTTTGGTGGGTGCAATTACACGTAAAAAGGCTAAATAGGTAGTTTTTAGAGACGTAATTATAGTTATTGCGTCTCTATTTATATGGCAATATGCTTGGGTTAACGCCAAAGCCCTTCAACTGCGTTGGGCTTCAATACTTCTCGGTTAAGCATTTTTAATTCGGAATCGGATTTTGGGTAAAGGGTACTGGCTTTGGGTTAAAGATTTTTTCTTTCCCCTTAACCGAGAAGTATTGCGTTGGGCTTTGTGCAACCTATCTAGCTCAGTGCAATTGCGTAACTAATTTTACAGGCGACGAAGCTAACTTGTTAAAAGTAGACTCATTTTTATATCCACACAAATTTTGCTGGATATAAAGTAAGTACCTGATTGAAATAATCTAAAAATATGGGGCTTTTAATATTTTCTGTTGCTTTAGTTGCTATTGTTGCTCTAATTATCATTAATGCTTACAACGATTTAGTCAAGTATCGCAACCGTTACAAAAATGCTTACTCTCAAATCGATGTTCAATTACAGCGTCGCTATGACTTAATTCCCAACTTGGTGGAAACTGCCAAAGGGTACATGAAACATGAGCGGGAAACCTTAGAAGCAGTTATTGCGGCTCGGAATTCTGCAATTAATGCTAGCAGTCGTGCCGCACAAAATCCCGGCGATCCGCAAGCGATGCAACAATTAGGTAATGCTGAAGGGGCACTGACGGGTGCGTTAAGTCGGTTGATGGTACTTTCAGAATCTTATCCAGAATTGAAAGCCGATCGCGCCATGACTCAGGTGATGGAAGAATTATCTTCCACTGAAAACCGGATTGCTTTTGCACGTCAGGCTTTTAATGACGCGGTGACACTTTACAACACCAAGAGCGAATCTTTCCCCAGCAATCTTGTGGCAAATACTTTTAACTTTACTGTTGCAGAATTGCTCGCCGAAGCTACTCCAGAAATGAGAAATGCTCCACGCGTGTCTTTTTAAATATCTATGAATTTCTTTGAACATCAGGATCGGGCACGCCAAAATACGCAACAATTAATTGGATTATTTTCCCTATCGATCGCAGTTATGATTATGGCGATTTACATTGCCACTTTATTTCTGCTCCGCATGGCTCCACGTGTTTGGTGGCATCCAGGGATATTTCTCTACGTGGCTGGGATTACAATAATTGCGATCGCAGTAGGAAGTCTCTATAAAATTGCCTGTCTCCGTCAAGGAGGAAGCGTCATTGCTCAGGAGTTGGGGGGACAACTCTTACTCCCAGATACAGCAGATGAACAAGGGCAACAACTATTAAATATAGTCGAGGAAATGGCGATCGCTTCTGGTATTTCTGTCCCGGAAGTTTATCTCATGGAAAGAGAAACTGGTATTAATGCCTTTGCTGCCGGATTTACGCCCAATGATGCTGTAATTGGTGTTACCCGTGGGACTTTACAACATCTAAACCGAGATGAGTTACAAGGAGTCATCGGCCACGAATTCAGCCACATTCTTAATGGAGATATGCGGCTAAATTTGCGTTTAGTGGGACTCTTGCACGGGATTTTGTTCATTTATTTAACCGGAGAATTGTTGTGGCGCATTCGCGGTAGCTTCCGTTTAGGAAAGGAAGATAAGGGTTTACCCATCTGGGCTTTTGGTTTGGCACTAATGGCAATTGGCGGTATCGGATTAGTCTGCGGACGCTTGATTAAAGCCGCCGTCTCTCGCCAACGCGAATTTCTTGCCGATGCTTCGGCTGTACAGTTCACTCGCAACCCCAACGGACTTGACGGAGTCTTCCAAAAACTCCAACAGATGGATTCACGCTTGATTTCGCCTGGTGCAGAAGCCGCTAGCCACATGTTTTTTGGCAATGCACTCAACCCCTCTTTCTGGGACAATATGTTTTCTACTCACCCACCTCTGGCAGAACGTATCCGTCGCGTTGGGGGTTTGAATGTCAGCAATTTGGCAGCAATGCCATCTCGCAATCAAATGCGTTTCCCTTCCCAAGAATCTCTAACAATGGGCTTTGCTGGTAGTTCCAACGCCACACCAGAACAGGTTGTCAACCAAGTTGGAAGCGTTACCCCAGAGCATTTTACCCATGCTCAAGCGCTGTTATCGCAGTTACCAGAATCCCTACGCTTGGGTGTGCGAGAGCAGGAAAGTGCAATGGCGATCGCTTTTGCGCTAGCGTTAGATACAGAAAATATCGAGATCCAAGAACGTCAGATTGCTTGGTTACGCGAGGTACAGCCTGCTGAGTTGGTAGACAAAACTCTAGAATTGAGTAATGAAATTAGCCAGTTAGATGCCAAAATTCGCTTACCACTTGTGGATTTGGCAGTACCCGTATTGCGCCAAAATTCTGCCAAAGAATGCCAAAGACTATGCAAATGTGTCCACGGTTTAGCTGTAGCCACCGGAAGTTTATCACTGTGGCATTTTGTGTTGCAGTTAATACTGTGGCATCGCCTCCAACCTAGTATAAATCCTGCATCTACAACAACAATAGAATACACCTCCATAGAACAGATTTGGCCAGATAGTCTGTTAGTACTGTCCGTAATTGCCCGCGTTGGACACTCTCAACCCGATGCGTCCACAGAAGACATCGCCTATGCTTTTCGTTCTGGAGTTTTTCGGCTTCCAAAAGCCGCAGAACAAGAAAAACCAGACACGCCACCAAGCTGTAATTTCACTGAACTTAAGAAAAGTATTGAATGCCTCCGCCTTGCCAGTCCCAAACTCAAGCAAGCTATTGTAGATGCCTGCGCTCACACGGTACTATTAGATAACAAAGTTACACAGTCAGAAGCAGACTTACTAAGAGCGATCGCTATGACGCTAGACTGTCCCATCCCTCCATTTTTAGACCCTCAGCGCGGCATTTCAAAACAGAAACAATCTTCTCCGAAGGGAAGTTAATGTAACGAGTGAGACACAATTATTTATAACTAAACAATAAAGTCCGTTTTTGCGGACTTTTCTATTATTCTTTTTTATAGCTAGAAATAGCTGTTCGACAGGAAAATAACGCGTTGCATTATCATTACATTTACAAGCAATTGATTTATTTTCGATTTCGTTTTTTTTCTTGGCGTTCTTCTCTACGAGACGCTGCACGTTGGTGGTTCGTTCATTTTGACAACTCAAATAGGATTGCTATCTGGGCAAAAGAGTATCATATTGTACAAAAAGTCTTGGCATTGCCTAGAAGTATTAACTTGCTTAAAAAAGTTTAGACAAAATGCCAGCATTCTATAAATTTGATTGCTATATTAGATTAAATAACTATTCTGGCAAGGATTAAAAAACTGTGCGGGATGATTTACAGGGCTTGGAAATTAGTCAGGATGAACTGCAAAAGCTGACTAATTTACCTGTCAATGATCAACTTTTAATCATTACAAATCCTCTCAAAAATTTTGCAAAACTATACATCCAAAAAATTAAAAGTTCGGAAGGAGCTACTGTAGTTTTTATTGGGTTTGCTACATTTGTTTTTGGCTATCTTTTATTTGATATAATTCTAAAAATATTTGTATCATGGATAGTAATTCCATCCTGGATAGTGTTAATTATATTAGGTCTTTGGGTTGGCGGTTTTACGCAAACCATCTTATATTTAATATGGAAAAAGAGAAGTAAAATTGTCAAGCACAACATGACAAATTCTCTCCAAATCCTGCTAAACGATGTTGAAAGATATAATACTGTAATTAGAGCAATACATATTAATGACCAAATAGAAGAAGCTGGTAATCCAGAAGTGCTGATAAAAGAAAGAGAGAGTGTTCTCGCAGCGCTTAATCTCACCAAAGCTGATTTAGTTCGCGCTTTGAAGACAGAAAGAATTTTGAGAGAAAATAAGAGCTTTATCCTTAGTAATACAGAACTATTCGTCAACAATTTAGCAACTTTAACAGCCATGCAAGTAAATGAACAGGCTACTGAGCATGGAAGGTTGCTCAATGAAGCATTACAGATTGCATTAGATGTGCAACACGAAATGAAACGATTACAGACTCAGGGTTAAAAGATTCGTTCGTGAGCAGTATGTCGCATACAAGACTCAGTAACGTAATTCGTAATCGAAAAATAGGTCAGACTAAGAAACCTCTTCTGATAGCCCAGTTATGGCTAGAGATTTAGACTTCAACTGTAACGTAATTACCAATTGTTCGTAGCTTTTTTCATAATCCTTTCCACGATAGCGATCCCCGGTCTAACATAAAGAATATCAAGAAAGCGATCGCTTATCGGCATGGACTGGAAAGAAGTCAGAGGTAACTGGGTAATCATTCCCCGAAATCCCATAGGTATCATCCATTTTTTAGGAGGTGCATTTGTCGCCACTGCACCACACATCACTTATCGCTGGTTACTCGAACAAATGGCAAGTAAAGGCTATGTTGTAATTGCTACGCCTTTTGTCAATACATTGGATCATACAGCGATCGCAAAATCCGTGCTGTTAAACTTTGACCGCACCCTGGAACGATTACATGATTCTGGAGCATTACGCAAGCTTTACTTCCCCATCTATGGTCTTGGACACAGTATGGGCTGTAAACTTCACTTGCTAATTGGTAGCCTCTTTAAAGTAGAACGTGCAGGCAATATTTTAATATCCTTCAACAACTACGCTGCCAAAGAAGCTATTCCCCTAGTAGAACAGTTCAATTCTACTTTGAAAATCGAGTTTACTCCCTCACCGTTGGAAACTAACAAGCTTGTCCAAGAGCGTTACACTATCCGACGTAATTTATTAATAAAGTTTAGTAATGACACCATTGACCAATCAACAGCTTTAACCAAAATATTACAAGGACGCTTTGATGACATGGTGACAGCACAAACGTTACCAGGAAATCATACAACGCCTTTAGGTCAAGATATTAAATGGCAAACTGGAACGTCTTTTACCCCCTTTGATGCATTAGGTCAATGGTTAAAGCAAGAAGCATACCGCGATTTGAACCAGCTAAGAAGTTCTATCCTGTTGTGGATGAATCCTCTTGCACCTCCATAATGTTTTATGACTGTCAAAAAGTCATAAATTCGACTGGGAAATATATAAAAATTCCAGCTACATTAACTAATGTAAGAATATTGACATTAGTTAATAGTAAGGGTATTCAGCTTTTTATTATTTACTAGAGGTTATGGGAAAAAATAGGGTTAAAACCCTTACAGCAAACTTGAATTATTTACGCTGTCTTACTTATTAATACAGAAATACAGCAGGTTGCAAGTAAGTACATAATTTAAGAATAAAAAATTAGATATAAAGAGCTTCTGCCTTCTACATTAAAACCCGTAGCTTTGTACTTCATGAAAAATAAAACTGTTTTTGTACTAATTAATTAACTCACATTATATTTTGATTTTCTATCTTTGCTGCAAATTATTAATGAGTTTTTCTTAGAAATTCCTATGTTTCAAATCCTAATAATTGATGATGATTATTCCATAAAAATATTTTTGAAAAGGATGTTGGAAAAACAGGGTTATGAAGTAGTTACTGCCAGTAGTGGCGAGGAAGGAATAGAAAAAGCGCTAGCTTGCCATCCAGCACTAATTATTTGTGATTGGATTATGCCCGGGTTGACTGGTCTGGAAGTCTGCCACCGTATTAAGACAGATCCCAAATTTTTTACCACATTCTTTATTTTATTAACATCCTTAGATTCAGTTGCCGATTGCGTCAAAGGGCTAGATGCTGGTGCTGATGATTTTATTTCCAAACCTATCGAGCATAATGAATTACAAGCGCGGGTAAGAGCAGGATTACGCCTGCATCAGTTGAGTAGAGATTTGCAGGCTCAAAAGTTGCTTTTAGAATCAGAAATGTCAGAAGCAGCAGAATATGTGCGATCACTGCTGCCTTTTCCTATGACTGAACCTTTCAATATAAATTTCCGATTCATTCCCTCGCGGCAACTTGGTGGTGACTGTTTTGATTACTATTGGCTTGATGACGATTATCTGGCAATTTATTTACTCGATACTGCGGGACATGGACTCAAAGCTACTCTTCCGTCAGTTTCAGTGCTGAATCTACTGCGTTCTCGTGCGCTCAAAAGTTTAAATTACTATCAACCTAGTGATGTGTTGAAGGCTTTGAATGATACCTTCCAGATGAATTATCAAAATGACAAATACTTTACGATTTGGTACGGAGTTTACAATCGAATTAACCGCCAATTAGTTTATTCTAGTGCAGGTCATCCGCCAGCAGTTTTAATAACTGGTTTATCCCCAAGAAAGTCTGATGTTAAACTCTTGAAAACCCCCGGTATGCCAGTCGGAATGTTTCCAGAAGCAAAATATGTTGATGGGGTTTACAATATTGAAAAATTCAGTAGCCTTTACATTTTTAGTGATGGCGCTTATGAAATCACTAAATCAGATGGCACTCTTTGGAGTTTGGATGCTTTTATTCAGCTACTAGTTAGCTTACAAAATTCTGTTGATTGCCAACTCGATCACGTACTGAGTTATTTAATCGCTCTGAACTCCAAAGATGCTTTTGATGATGATTTATCTATTTTGCAAATTAAGTTTGATTAATTACGTATTGGGTACTAAAACCTGATTAAATGCGTCTTGGCTAGGGAATATTTCAAATACTTTATCCATATTAGTAAGTTCAAATAATATCCTTACTTGCTCATTAATTGAGCAGAGAACAAGCTTAGTATCTGCTGCCCGTAAGGTTTTAAAAGCTAACACTAAAGCTCCTAAACCTGAACTATCCATAAATATTACATCTTTAAAATCTACTAACACAATTTTCGCACCACTTTCTAAAATATCAGTGATATTTTGTCGAAATTCTTGTGAAGTTGTAGCATTCAAATTACCACTGAGCTTAATAACTTTTACTTGTTCTCTCATAATTATGTCACGCTTATTTGTGTAAATGATGCTCTGATACCACTATTTTCGCTATTATATACCCATCATGGAACATTTAAAAATGCTTTCAAAATTAAATCTAACATTAAAAATTGAGTAATAATTGAGAATTAATCTGTATCGATGAAGATTCATTATAAATATTTAAATATGATATTTTTGTAATTATAAAAAAACATACTAGCTTAATTAAGTAGATTTTTCCTACTACGAACAGACTAACTATAAATAACAATATTGGTAAGCTAACATGATAAAACCCATGTATGTTTAGTTGTGTAAAAACATTTGAATAACCAATTTCCAAGCTGTTCGCTGATTTTATGTTTGATCACAGATGTTGATTTTTAACGCCAACTTACTTCCATCTCATTGATGTAGCTATCTACTGATCTACAAGCTGAAGTTATGACTTTTCAGATTATTTCCTAAATATTTTTTTATTTATGTCCGATTACTTACATTATGGAAATAATTTATCTCTGGAATGCCGCTCTAGAGCTAAAAATTTCGGTTTCAACAGCGCCAAGTAAGCTTAAACCTACACCAACGCTTTAACAGAACTTCTCAGAGGCGATCGCATCTACAATTTTAGTATTCCCAATATCTGTCATTTTTCAACAGACAGCATAAAAAGTAAAGAATTATGAATTTATAACTCCTAACCCCTAACTTCCTAAAACAGGACTGACTTTAGCTCTGTAAAGCAGCTTCTCACCTTGAAGATAGCCAGTGTAGCGCACCTTGACTATTTCTGCAGGTAATGAAGTTCCCTCCATCAGTTGGTGTAGTTGAGGGTTATAAGGTAATTCTGCTCCCACTGGTGCGATCGCTTCCACTCCCCACGCCTGTAAAAGCTTTTCCAGAGGTTTCTGCACTAACGGTACTATTTTCACTGCTGCTAGCTGTGGATTCTCTTGGGCTTTCTGTGCTGCTGTTGGCCATTGCAATAATAAAGACTCCAGCAGTTGTAAAGTTGACTGCTGGAGTTCTTGTAGTAATATCTCTCGCTGCTGTTCTAGTTGAAACTGCGATCGCTGATACTCTTTTCTTAAATCTGTAATTTCTTGTAACAATTCCTGATTGTGCGGTGCTTTCTCTTGTAATAACTCTACGGTTGAAAAAGTTGCGATTAATTCATTCAAAGGCATCTGTAGCACTGGTGACAGCTTCAGCAGCACATCTACCCGCATTTGCTCTAGCTTTCCTTGGCGTAACCGCAAAAGTTGCCGTTCTGAAACACCAGCAGCTCGACTCAGCGCTTTAAAACTAGAAATACCCACCTGTTGCATTAAATCTTGCAACAGGTGGGTATTGGGCATTGGGCATTGGGTATTGGGCATCCCTTCGGCTCCGCTCAGGGCAGGTGGGCATTGGGCATTGGGCATGGGTATTGGTGATTAAGTTTTTTCTCAATTCCCAATGCCCTATTCTCTATTCCCTAATTCCTATTCTTCCAGTAAACTTCTCAACATCCAAGCGGTTTTTTCGTGTACTTGCATCCGTTGAGTTAATAAATCGGCGGTAGGTTCGTCATTAACTTCCTCTATCACTGGGAAAATAGACCGTGCAGTTCTGACTACGGCTTCTTGTCCTTCTACTAATAAGCGGATCATCTCAACAGCTTTAGGAACCCCAGGAGTTTCTGGAATCGAACTCAGTTTGGCATATTCGCTGTAGGTTCCCGGTGCGGGATAGCCAAGCGCTCTAATTCTCTCAGCGATTAAATCAACTGCTAAGGCTAATTCTGTATACTGGGTTTCAAACATCAAATGTAAGGTTTGGAACATCGGCCCCGTTACATTCCAATGGAAGTTATGAGTTTTCAGATAAAGTGTATAAGTGTCAGCCAACAGACGAGATAAACCCTCGGCAATTTTAGCCCTACTCGCCTCGTCAATGCCGATATTTACATTTTTGACTGTTACTTTTGATGACATAATTTTCTCCTAATTAGGTTATATGTAATTGGGATTGGGAATTGGGCATTCCTTCGGCTCCGCTCAGGGCAAGTGGGCATTGGGCATTGGGCATGAAGAAGAGACAAGGTGACAAGGAAGAGGAGGGAGACAAGAGAGACTTGTTCAATACTTCCTTCTTGTCCCCCTTGTCCCCTTATCTCCCTTGTCCCCTGCTCCCTGTTCCCTGTCCCCTGCCTCCCTACCTCATTCTCTATGCTAAGTGCATCTTTAAAACGCTACGGGGTGCTTTACGAACTCTGGCTAAAACGGTTTCTTTGCCTAAACGCTGGCAAGCTTCATACCGATGGCAACCAGAAAAGCCATAATATTGTCCATCTACTTCTAGGACATCAATAGGTTCTTGCTGCCCAATCTCCGCAATCGATTCCATTAAGGTTTGCACTTTATTTGGATCGTTTGCACGGGGCAATGGCCGTTTTATCTGATTTAATGGAATTTCTTGGACTCTAACCATAAGGAGTTTATCCAACTAGTTCTGTTTTGTGTCTCTAAATAAATCATAGTCGTTATGACTTCGTTTTGCAACCTATGTTTGGGGCAAGACTGGTAATGGTATCATTGGAGCGCTCATGCGACAAAAAGACCGCACTGCAAAGCAATTGGAAAATAAGCTCCAACGCCGCATTAGGGGGCAAAAGAAGCTCGATATGCTGCGCGTAGCTTGCTTCCCCATAGGGGTACGCTATCAGGTAGCCATGAAATTTTTGTTTTGGCGTTTTTCCCACACTGTGCTGACAACATTTTGTCTATTGGGACTGACTGCTGCATCAGGCCCTGAGAGTAACATCCAGGATATAGGACTGAACATTGGGATTGTGCAGCGATTTGGTTCAGAACCCACAGCCAAACTGCAACTGGAACCCACAAAAGGCGATCGCTTAAAGCTAAAATTTAAATCGGGCAACAAGCAGCAAATCCTGGTGACAAAGAATCACGTATTGCTGGAAACAGTTATGCAAGCTTTGCCCCAGCCAGCAGTTGAAGAAATAGTAGTTTTGGGCACATACCGCACTTTTGAAACTGCGGAAGATAGTGCTAACAAATGGCGTTCTCAGGGCATAGAAGTGGAAATCGCCCAGCCAGAACGCTGGCAGGTTTGGGCTAAACGAGATGTTTATAGCACTCCTTTATTGCGACGCTTACTATTGCAGAACATCCAAGCTTCTAATAAAGATAAAGTATATCTTGATACTAAAGTTTTAAAACAAGTGCCGCAAGTTAGTTGGGTGGTGGATGGTAAACGCTATAGCCCAGATGATTTGGAAATCAGCACTGATAAAAACTTGATTCGGGTCAACAAAAGCGAAAAACAAGAATTTGCTCGTCTTTATTCTGGACAGATGAATTTGCAGCCAAATGCTTATGGCACATACACTTTAGTTAACCAAGTCCCATTAGAAACTTATTTACGTGGGGTTGTGCCTTACGAAATAGGAACGGATGCACCAAAAGCAGCGCTAGAAGCCCAAGCGATTCTTGCCCGGACTTATGCTTTAAGAAATTTACGCAGGTTTGCCGCAGATAACTATCAGTTGTGTGCCGATACTCACTGCCAAGTTTATTATGGGCTAAATGGAGCGGCTGCAAAAACAGACCAAGCGATCGCCTCCACCAGGGGTAAAGTAGTAACTTATAAAAACGAACTAGTAGATGCCCTATATTCTTCTACCACAGGTGGTGTTACTGCTTCCTTCAGCGATGTCTGGAATGGCGACGATCGTCCCTATTTGCGCCCTGTACTAGACGCTGCGACTAATTTTTGGAACTTGTCTAAGCAGAGTTTGGCAGATGAAAAGAACTTCCAGAAATTTATTAATATCCAGCAGGGATTTAATGAGAGCAAATGGGATGCTTTTCGTTGGCGCAAGGAAACCCGTTTAGAGGATATTATCAAGGACTTGCGGAAATTTTTGCAGGTAAAAAACAGTCCTCATGCCAAATTTAAGACAATTCAGGCTATGGCAGTGGTAAAGCGAAGCGAGAGTGGACGCATCCTGGAACTCGCGGTTAAAACTGATAAAAGCACCTTTATTCTCTACAAAGACGAGGTTCGCAGTGCCTTTGCTGCTCCTACAAGTACGCTTTTTTACTTAGAACCTCTGAATAAAGGCAAACCAGAACTGTGGGGATACGCTTTTATTGGTGGTGGATTAGGACATGGAGTTGGCTTGAGTCAAACTGGCGCTCAAAATCTAGCAAAACTAGGTTGGTCAAGTCCTAAAATTCTCCAATTTTATTATCCTGGTACTCAGATTCAAGTTCTCAACAAAGAGATTAAATTCTAAGCTAATCGCTTTTTGAGTGAGGTACATAATACAGGACTCAAAATTAGATAAACCTCGTCTACTTTGAGAACCGTAGTTTTGTAGGTTGGATGCAGCGATAGCTTAACCCAATATAAATCAATACAGTTCAGTTAAGCATTTTTCTTCTCTTTCTTCGCTTCCTTCGTGTCCTTTGCGTCCTTTGCGGTTCGTTAAAAAAAATCACTTTGACAAAGAGTAAAGCCTTAACTGAACCGTATTGCAATATAAATAAGGTGGCAATGTTGGGTTGTGTTTCACTCCACCCAACCTACATAAATATATCTTTTAAAAAACTCTAGGTTTCAACATAGATGAGGTTTAGAAAAAGTTTCTACCTTCTACTTCTATCTTGAGGTAGGAATAAGGAGTCAACAAAAGGGAAAATTGCATAGGTAGAACTCCATACTAAAAAAATTTAAGCAGGAACACTAAATTTACTGTGTTCCTGCTCAACATGAAATCAGGCTTTTTTTCAAAGTGGCTTTAAGAGGCACACACAAATTGATGTTTAGTCCTACAACATTGAGACGTTGGACGATCGCTCAGTCCAAATGTTCGAGCAACTATAATCACCAATTAAATAGGTTTTTGGCTATTAAGTTTTGCTCTTAATAGAGTTCTTCTTCTTTGTGAGTTTCGATTGTGACATTAGAAGTTGGGTAAGCAACACAGGTCAGTACATATCCAGCTTCTATTTGATCGTCATCTAAGAATGATTGATCGCCTTGATCCACAGTACCTGATACGAGTTTACCTGCACAGGTAGAGCAAGCACCAGCACGGCAAGAGTAGGGCAGGTCAATACCAGCTTCTTCAGCTGCGTCTAGAATATAGGTATCGTCTTCAACATCAAGGGTTGTGTTCAGCCCTTCAGCCTCGTTAATTAGTGTCACTTTATAAGTTGGCATTGAGTAATCCTCTCTTTTGTGAACGGCAGTATAAGTTATCTTAAGGCAAAGGTCGCGGCTGTTCTTGAGAATTAGCCGCTAGTTTATATTTGCTTCAATTCTGATACTACGAGAAAAATTAAACTATGTAACTCGAAATTGAACCCGATTAGTAATGAAATTTAGTTGCTTAATCCCGATAAGTTTTCTTTATGTATTTACTGCCCTAGTTGAGCTGTGATAATAAAAAACTATGCTCTAGCTAAGAAAACATGATTAAATTTGATGTTATTTAAATTTGCAACAAAGCTTTTTACCCATAAAATCGGACTTTTGTCAAGACAATCAAGAAACTTGAGAGGTTGTTTAAAATCAAGAAACTTCCTGCAACAACTCCGAAAATTTCAAGACTAACAAAAACCGATTTTTAAGCAGGTTACATAATGAGTTTGTGCCAAGTTTTTATATAAAATGATCGTGTACAATTCAGGAGCAGCTTTGGAAAAAGCAAGAGTGCGTGTAGGTTTGGTAGGTACTGGGTATGCGGCAAAGTTCCGGGCTGAAGCATTGCTCCATGATGAACGATCGCAGTTAATCGCAGTTGTTGGTCATACCGCAGAAAAAACAGAAGCCTTTGTCAGAGAGTACCAGATTAAAGCATTTAGTTCTTGGCAAGAGCTAGTAGAGCGTGAAGATGTAGACCTAGTAGTGATTTGCACTGTTAATCGAGATCATGGTGCGATCACTCATGCAGCACTTAGCAACGGCAAACACGTAATTATAGAGTATCCTCTTTCGTTGGATATAGTCGAAGCTGAGGAGTTAATCGCCCTAGCCAAAACACAACAAAAACTCCTGCACGTGGAACACCTAGAACTTTTAGGTGGTTTGCATCAAGCCTTGAAGAAAAACTTAGGCAAAATTGGTGAAGTATTTTATGCTCGCTACAGCACCATCAATCCCCAAAATCCTGCACCCCGTAAATGGACTTATAACCACGAGTTGTTCGGTTTTCCCTTAATTGGAGCGCTGTCTCGCCTACATCGTCTCATCGATTTATTTGGTACAGTGTTTACTGTTAACTGTCACCAGCGATATTGGGAAACAGAACCGGAATACTACCAAACCTGTTTTTGTACTAGCGAACTCTGTTTTAACAGTGGACTTTTAGCCCAAGTAGTCTATGGCAAAGGCGAAAGTATTTGGCAATCAGAACGCAAGTTTGAAGTTCACGGTGAAAAAGGTGGTTTAGTTTTTGATGGCGACACAGGAATTTTCATCCAGCCAGGGGAAACAACATCTATAGAGGTTGGCCCTCGTCGGGGTTTGTTCGCTAAAGACACAGGTATGGTGTTAGACCATCTTTTTGATGGCACTCCTTTGTACGTTACCCCAGAGGAGAGTTTATATACTTTAAAGGTTGCTGATGCTGCACAAAGGGCCGCACAGACAGGGTTCACTATGTTTATGTAAATTTGTCTAGATAAAAGTTAATGAAAACGGAACTAATTGTTATTTTATCCCAACGAGAAATAGAGAAAATGCGTCAAGCTGGGCGTTTAGCAGCCAAGCTTCTCCAGCATCTCGAACCGTTTGTAAAGCCAGGGGTTAGCACTCTAGAACTAAATGATGAAGCCGAACGCTGGACACAGGCGCACGGAGCAAAAAGCGCACCTCTTGGCTATAAGGGTTATCCAAAATCGATTTGTACCAGTGTCAATGAGGTAATCTGTCATGGCATTCCTAACGCCAAGCAGATTCTCAAAGATGGTGACATTATTAATATTGATGTAACGCCCATTGTTGAAGGGTATCACGGCGATACATCCAAGACATTCTTTGTTGGTACACCTTCGGCTAAAACCAGAAAGCTGGTAGAGGTGACAGAGGAGTGTTTGCGCCTGGGGATTGCTGAAGTTAAACCTGGGGGACGGATTGGCGATATTGGTGCAGCAATTCAAGAGTATGCTGAAGGACAAGGCTTTTCTGTAGTGCGAGATTTTGTTGGACACGGTATCAGTAACATATTCCACACTGCGCCGGATGTTCCCCATTATGGCACTCGCGGTAAGGGCAAGCGCCTCAGACCAGGGATGGTTTTTACTATTGAGCCAATGATTAATGAGGGGACTTACGAAGTCGAAGTTCTCAGCGATAAGTGGACTGCGGTAACGCGCGATCGCAAACTATCTGCTCAATGCGAGCATACCTTAGCTGTAACTGAAGATGGCGTTGAAATTCTTACCCTACCTGAAGGCGAGAATTATTGGGGTGTATAACAAATATTATGATGAAAAAATTCCTATAATTCAGGAGGAAGCAAAGCCCCTAGTACAAATTTCTGAAAGGCTTATATTTCGCTGCTCAAGGATGTCATAAAATCTCTTGTTTTTTCTCAAATGTAAAACATCATATATGGAGGTAAGATTATGACTCAAGCGTTGCCCAAATTACTCAGTTTCAATGAATTTATTGAATGGTATCCCAATGACAGTAAACGCTATGAATTGCACAAAGGAGTAATTGTTGAAATGCCACCCCCAACCGGTTCGCATGAAAAAGTTGTAGGATTTATAGCCCATAAGCTAACTGTCGAGTTTGATCGCATGAATCTTCCGTACACTATACCCAAAAATGCATTTATCCAAACTCCTTCTGCCGAATCTGCTTATTCACCTGATGTGTTGCTGCTAAATCTTGATAATCTCGACAAGGAACCGCTTTTTCAAAAACAGTCAACAATAAGCCAAGCAGCATCGGTTCCAATAGTTATTGAAGTTGTTTCAAGTGACTGGCGAGATGATTACTACAATAAACTTAGAGACTATGAAGAAATGGGAATTCCCGAATATTGGATTGTTGATTATGCTGCATTGGGTGCAAGAAAGTTTATCGGCAATCCTAAACAACCGACTATTTTTGTATGCCAATTAATTGATGATGAATATCAAATGACACCGTTTCAAGGTAACACCACGATTTCATCACCTACTTTTCCCCAATTAAATTTAACTGCACAGCAGATATTTAATGCGGCTAACTAATTTTTTATAACTATCTTCCCAACTTATTAGGAATACCTTCACAACCACCAGGAATAGTAGCTCTAGTTTTTTCGCCACCCCAAGCGCAACAGTAGCAACGCACAGACTCAGACATCCGTTGCACATCGGTGAAATCTGCATTTTCTACCACAGCACCAGTTTGTTCGCCAGTTTCATAATCTGGTGGTTCGGTGCGACTACGAGGTGATGCTTTATCTACTACACCGTAGAATAGACGAATACCGTTGATGTCGGCACCAGTGAGATTAGCACTATACAAAATTGTGCGGGAGAGGTTGGCTTTTACTAAGTCACAACCGATCAAATTAGCACGGACAAGATTAGCTTCGCTGAGGTCAGTCCAACGTAAATCAGTGCCAGAAAGGTCGGCTGCGGCTAGCATTACGCCTAAATCAATGACACGCAAACCTTCAAGGCGGTCTTCTGCATATCCGCCAGTCCCATCGAGAATGGCTCGACCTAATAAGCGATCGCGTTTTAGGGGTGACAATAACTTAGAACGTGAGAGAAAACGGAGAATTTTCGCTTTCCCACTACCATCAACACTACTTAAAATTGCCGCCGTGCGTCCTTCCGCGATCGCTCTTTCTTGGGGCCAATCTTCTAATAGCCCTTCTTCATCTAATACCAAGTCTGAAACGCCTTGGAAATAGGAATCAATTGTCTGTTGCTGGGTAATAATATTTTGCTGAACTGTGAGCAGGTTTTGCTGAATTGTCAAGTCTTTGGAAATAACATACTGTCGCCAAGCTACATAAACGGCAATGATGGCGATAAGAATTTGTCCCAAAGCGCCAAACCAATCTGCTAGGGTTCCAGCAATATCCCAGTTAATTTTGCGTCCTAAAGCAAGCAAGCGATCGCCTACACCTGTGAACCGGATCAAGCCGATGATGGCTACTAATAATCCCAAAAAGGCCACAAACAGGGTGCGTTCTTCAGGTGAAAACCACTCCTTTAAAACTTCTTGAAACCAAGGCAATAATATCGCTAGGGATAACAGCAAACTTATCAGCGTTCCGATAATGCCAACGATCCAGTTATTAAGGATAATTCCGATGAAGGTGATGGCGATCGCTATTAGAGTAATTAGCAATGCCCTGGGCTTAACTGTGAATTGATTGGTGATGGGTTGCTTGAAGTCAGAACGGGCTTGTTTGAGAGCAATTGTATGTTGCGGAGATTGTAAAGACCCAATCGCCGCTAGTACTTCTGAGGTTAGGTTTTTCTCAGTTGAACTACCGTCAAAGTCATCCGGTTGCAAGTCGTTTTCGGGAACTGGTTTTGGGGTTGGTGGATTAGAGGAATCGGATTCAATCGTCATGTTTTCTATTTTGCCCTCTCAATCCAATTTATGCAGCGTTTCTACCGGAGTAAATTGTTAAAAAATAGGCTAAAGATTATCCTGCTTGTCTTTGTGGCAATTACCACTATTGCCCTGACAGTCATTGCTAGACCTGTTGCTCACCTAACTTTAACAGCCTGGAGCGATCGCGATGATCGTCAACCTCTGCCTCCCGGTACAGTTGATGATGCCAGTCACCTGAATCAGACACAGGTGACAATTAAGCAGATTAATAGTCAGCCTGGAGTTACTGAGGTGATACTACAGTCTGTACTTAGAGATGCCTTACGTCAAGATAAAAAGGTAGCGATCGCTGATATTTTGCCAAAATTTGGAAACAAAAAGAGGAGTTAAGAACTTTACTATCAACTCCTGTAGAGACGCGATTAATCGCGTCTCTACTTTTTTAATTCGCTTGTAACGGTGCATTCAAGACTTTCTCGATGCGATCGCGTGTTTCTAATAAATGCGCTTTGGTGTATTCATCCTCAGAATTAACTCCCTTGAGTTTCTCATCTAGTTGTTTGAGTTTATACCAAGCCAGAGTCCGAGCATCTTCTGGGACATATTCTTTTCGCAACACCATATTAGTCAAAATGTCCAGGTATTGGCGCTGTAAGCCTCGCCGTAAACTGGCAATCTTCATTGGTTTACCTTTTGGTTTGATTACTTCTGTCCAGATACCTGATTGCAAAGTGTCAAATAGTTCCGGTAGAGTCAGTGCATTTTCTGCCTTAGTTTTAAGTTCAATATCCTTGAGGCGAGAGAGGCGATCGCCTGAGAGTAAATCTCGCAATACAGAACCCTGCATGAGCAGCACCAAGTCATGAATAGGAAAATCCAAACGACCAACTTGGGGAGAACTACCCCAATGTCGCCAACGAGAAGGTGCTAATTTATTCAACAGTTCTGGTGAAAAGTTCAGGGCATCTTCTGCAAACAAATATTTTTGCAAGGTTTCTAAAGCTTGTCGTTGTTCTTGAACTGGTACTGGTTCAAATGGTAATCGGTGTTGCCCAACTCCAGAGGGGATTTCGCTAGGGTGAATGCGATAAAAAGACTGTCCGCCTATATATTTAGTGGTGTAATATATTTGTTGAAAATAGTTACCCAATACTGTACTAAAGCGTTCGCTGACATCGCTGTAACTATCACCAGCTAATGGATAACGCTTATCGAGACGTTCCCACATCACCCGCGAATTATTCAACTGCCACTGAGAATAAAGCAGCACATTTCCACTGTTATCCCAAGCATCAGCAGTTGGGTCAAGGTCATAGACATCTTCATCTGTAGAATAACTCAACTCTGGCTTATAGGATTGGGCGGCAATTTCCTCCAAAATTGGCTTTTCTGCTATGGGAGTTGATGTCTTAATTGGAATATAGCCGTACTTAATCGCCCATTCATCATAAGGCCCTACCATACTAGGAAAATAATCTCCCTGTTTTGTCCCTTGGGGGGCAATATTTGGGGGAATGTAGTCCATTACGGAAGTTGTCAGACCTTTATTTTTGGTAATTTCCGTATTATTCATTTCCTCTGGTGCTAGCAGAGTACTACCACGAAAGTTATGACGTAAACCAAGAGTATGTCCAACTTCGTGAGCGATGATTAAACGTAAATATTGATTGATATATTCTTTCACCTGATCTGGAGTGGCCATAGTATCTGGCAATAGTGACATCGCCAGGGAACCAAGGGCAAACTGGTTAGCAGCTTCCATTCCATAGCATAAATCGTACTCGCCTGCCATTTTAGATAAACGGTTCAACAACTCTTGTTGCCCTGGCATCTGCTTGGGTACAGCATTGTTTTTGCCATCTAAACCATTGGCGCAAAGTAGACGATTTTGCATCAAAGCTGATAAGGTCGTTTGGCTTTGTGTTTGGCTGGGTTGGACAATTTTGCGATACTCATTTTTAAGTGCCCGGACAAAGCTGGCATCTACGAGAATGTCTGCATCTAAAATTTCTCCAGTCAAGGGATTAACGCGGGATGGCCCCATTGCAAAATAACCATCAACTGTGTTAATCCAGCGAATTGTGTTGTAACGAATATCTGCTGGGTCCCATGTTGCATTATCTGGCATTTGGCGGACTTCAATTGCATCTTTGAATCCCGCTTTGAGAAAGGCTTTGTTCCACATGAGGATACCTTCTTTCATCGCATCGCGGTACTCTAAGGGCACAGCGTTATCAATCCAGAAGACAATCGGTTTTTTGGGGCGAGAAATTAATGCTTTTGGGTCTTGTTTTTCTAAATCCCAGCGATTTATGTAACGGACAAAAGAATCGCCGCGATCGTCTTTGGATAAATCTTGGTAGGCGGTGATGAAATAGCCAACGCGATCGTCAGCAAGGCGCGGTCGATAATCTTTTTCAGGTAGCTGGGAGAGACTATAGTGGACGCGCAAGGTATAGCCACGATTATCAGCTAAAGAGCCAAAACTTGGTGTTTCACTGTCACGATCGCTGCTACCAGAGAAATTTAAAACTGACTCAATTTCTAAGTTTTGAGGAAAAGCTTTAGCATTACCAAAATAAGACTGGTCTGTGGTTGCTGGGACTCCTAAACTTGCAGATAATCCACCTAAATCTGTCAGTAATAAATCGCCCAAATCGATGAGAAGAGTTTTGCGTTGGGGATGAATGCTTTTTATGGAGATGCTGTAGAGTACAGAATCACTAAAAGACCGGGCCAGCGATCGCACTTGAGGATCTCCCTCACGAGTGCGAAAATTGACATTGCGGATGACAAAGTTTAATTTATCATCTACCCGTTGGAAATAAAACAAAAAATCTTGTAGAGGCATACCACTGTAAATACCCCGTTCGCCAATGCCCGATTCTAGGGTTGCCGTAGCGAGGTAATTTTTATTGAGTTGCTCTGGTTTAATTTCTAGATAAATTTTATTCTTTTCTTTATTGCGATAAAGAGTGAATAGCCCCCCTGACTTTTGGGTACCTTTCACTACTTCATCAAAAACCTCTAAATCATCCTTTGCTGCTGGTGTTTTGGCAGGCTTAGGCTTTTCTACGGGTTTTGCAACTTGCAAAAATGGTTGCTGTCCTGCTTTTTTAGAATCTTTTACTACCCAAATAAACGGTTTAGGCTGTGCGTGTTTATTTTGATTAACCACCCAAACTTGCCCTGAAGGTAGCCTCTGTTTCTGAGAAATATTGATATTATTTAGCGATAATGCTGAGATTTTAGTTGAAGATGTTTCTGCCGTTAACAGATTACTGGCTGTAACTACGCCTTTTATAACCCCCACAGCTTTATGGTTCGCTGAAAAATCTGGAGCAATTCCATTGACAAATGGTGATTTGGCGTTAGCTGTTGTTATTCCTAAAAATAAACCATGTAACAAAATCATATAAAAAGTTAATCTGTTGTTCATCGCATCAATCCCCCAATAACGATTAGGTAGTTAATTTTTAACTTTTGCAAAGTTATGTAGCCTGCTTTTAGCTAATTCTTTCAGCTGCTTTATCTAAAGCAGTAAAGTTTAGACTTCAATTTTAGTTGCCATTTTTCCGCAATGTTCACGCTGTTGTACAGATGGATTTTTCCTAACAATTGCGTCTATTACGATCAGTAAGTATTATTTTTACATCACACTAGTAAATATCTGGGGGAAAAAAGTATAACAAATCAACCAAACTCGGAAAATTACTTGATTTTTGAAAGAATTTTTCCGATCACACTTATTTGCATCAAGAGAAGAGGCTTGATCTGACTACGGGTTAGCGAGAAGCCACTCCCAAAAACGCCGTCAGTGTAGCCCATCATAGATATGGACAACGCATGATATTTTTCGTGTAGTATTTATTGATACTATTTATTTTTGGCAATGATAAACAAAGTAACAGAAAAAAAAATTTAGTTCCAGATTATCAAAACAGCAATTTAAATGTAACAACGGACACAGAAATGTCAACATATTTATCTCAAGTTTGGCAACTGCTGAGAAATTATGTGAGAGATATAAGCTTACAAGAGATGCCAAAGACCACATCGGTGGAAACTAAAGTCGGTTTATCTTTTGGAAAAAGTATTAAAGTAAACAAAAGCGCTAAATTTGCTCAAGGTAATTTACAGGAAGATTTATGGTTTCAAAGACTGCAAGAAAGCTTAGAAAAATGGACAATATCAAAGAGCAATTTGACTTATAAGATAGGCGATCGCATATCGGGCCCGCTACTATCAGAGTTATGCCTGAGAGTGTGCAATCGCCAGATGCATGAAGAAATTTATGATTTACTGGGCAATGGAGCGCTGAAATTAGAAATAGTCAACCAAATAATGGAATTGGTTGTGACTAGTCAAAAGATTCACCCAGAAGTGCTTTTCTTGCGGCTAGAAGATTTTTATCGTCGCTGGTGTCAGGGAAAATTTATTGATGCCACACCAGATGATAACCTGCCTCAGAAAACAAAATTAAAGCTAGCAACTCAAAATATTGCGATCGGGCTGAGACAAGTAGACATCTATACAGGATTGAACGTACTGATTTTACTGTTAGAGTTACACCGCTACGCCCAAGAGCAAGATGAACTCAAAGAAAAAATTACCTTCTATCCATCAGCCCAACCAGATACAGACAATTTTTTCACATCCCAACTGCTGCGGATCATTAACTATAGCGATGCCATAGACATTGGCAACTTTAGCAGTATAGTCGGGCAATTCCTCAAAGGTGGTAACTTTCGTAGTGCTTATTTGGGCGATGCCAACCTCACCGGGGCAGACTTTAGCGGTGCTGACCTCAGCCTTGCTTATCTCGGCGATGCCAACCTAACTGGCGTAAACTTCATAGGTGCTAACCTTAGCGGTGCCAACTTCGGCGATGCCAACCTCAGTGGGGCTAACCTCAGTGGTGCTAACCTCAGTGGTGCTGATCTCAGCAGCACTAACCTTAGTGGTACTAACCTTAGCTGTGCCAACCTTAGCCGCGCCGACCTAAATCGCGCCGACCTTAGCAGTACCAACCTTAGCAGTACCAATCTTAGCCACGCTGACCTCAGCCGCGCCGACCTCAGCAGCACCAACCTCAACCGCGCCGACCTCAGCAACGCCATCCTTTTTGGTGCCAATTTAAGTGAAGCCAACCTCAGCAACGTCAACCTTAATCATGCTGACCTCTGCCGCGCTGACCTCAGTGGTGCTGATTTGAGTCATGCCATCCTCAACGGTACTAACCTCAGCGACACAATTCTTTTCAGCACCAACCTTAGTGATGCCATCCTCATGGCTGCTGACCTTAGCTATGCCAAACTTAATGGTGCCAAACTAAACAATGCCAAACTTAACGGTGCTATGTTCCTAGGCGCAGACCTTAGCGGTGTAGACCTGAGTCGGGTAAGCCTCAACGAAGCTGACCTCAGTGGGGTAATTCTCAGCGAAGCCGACCTCAGTGGTGCCGATCTCACCGACGCGATCCTTTTCGGTACAGACTTCAGCTATGCCAACCTTAACAGCGCTAACCTCAGTGGCAGTAACCTGAGTGGTGCGATTCTCAATGGCGCAAATCTCAGCCACAGTAACCTAAGTTACGCCATTCTCAGTGGTGCAGACCTCAGCGATGCCAATATGGAAAAAATGACTTGGGGTAGAAAACAGCAATGGGAAGGTGTGCGGGGATTAAAGACAGCAGTTAATGTCCCGGAGGCATTGAAAGAAGAACTGGGGTTGAACTGAGGGGACGTGGTGACATCTTTATTTATGTCCTTTGCGTCCTCAGCATCTCTGTCATTTTTAAATTATTCAGATGCTAATGGATATTGATATTCAGGGGGCTATATCCCGCTTGCTAGAGTGTAAGTCATTCACGTAGAATATAATGCCATTGTTGCGGCAGTTCTCATGACTTCATCTGCGTCGTTTGACACATTAGAGTCTTTACAGGCGGATATCGCTGAATTGATCGCTCGTTTACCGACATTAAAAAATCGGCAGCTTATTCAGCAAGCACTTACTACTATTGTTCGTCTAGCTGATACCGAAATTGAGCGTCTCGATTGGAAAATATTGTCGGCTGCGTTAGCAGATATGGAACGCGGTTTCCAGCTTTTTTATGATTACCGACACGTTCGCAAAGTCACCATCTTCGGTTCTGCTCGTCTAGCGCCAGATACGCCAGAGTACCAAATGGCCGTTAAGTTTGCTCGCGCTGTTTCTCAATTAGGATTTATGGTGATGACCGGCGGTGGTGGTGGAATCATGCAGGCGGGTCACGAAGGTGCTGGACGAGAAAATTCCTTTGGATTAAATATTCAATTACCCTTTGAACAAGAAGCAAACCCTTTTATAGAGGGCGATCCCAAGCTAATTAATTTCAAATATTTCTTTACTCGCAAGCTTTTTCTCCTTAAAGAAAGTGATGCTGTAGCCTTATTTCCGGGAGGTTTTGGCACTCAAGATGAAGCTTTTGAATGTATGACATTAAGCCAGAATGGTAAGTTTGGTCCAGTACCTCTAGTTTTAATTGACCACCCCGGTGGTGATTACTGGCAGTCTTGGAGTGAATATATTGATAAGCAATTAGTGCAAAATGGTCTTGTCAGTCCTGAAGACCCCAGCCTTTACACGGTGACAGACAACCTGGATGTGGCTTGTGACGCTATTACTCGTTTCTACCAGGTTTATCACTCCTGTAGATATGTAGGCAATCAATTAGTCATCCGCCTGAAGACAGATATATCAGACTATCTTGTAGAGCAACTCAATGCTGATTTCAGTGACATTATTGTTAAAGGACGGATTGAAAAAAGTCAGGCATTACCTCAAGAAGCACAAGATGAAACGGTTGAACTACCCCGCCTAATTTTGTACTTTAATCAACGCGACTTGGGGCGTTTGTATCAGATGATTGCCACAATTAACCAAATGGGTAATACTTCATCAGAAGATACAGCACACCCAGAAAGAAAGTAGAGTTTAGGGGTGGATTTTTCCACCCACATCCCAATATTTTTGACAGGCTTCACAGACTTATTGCCAGTTTAATATCTTTTGGATCGCTAAAGATTTGATTCTATGAAAGTGACATGATAACGCAGGCAATCGCAACAAATTTCTCACTAATCCAATGTCCTTTTTTCAGTAGTAAGTGTCTATGCATTCTTTGTGTTAGGCTGCGGACAGACACTTCACATCTAAGTAAGTTGGCGTAAATAATTTTCACAATATCAGATAGGATTGCTATCTTCACAGTTCTATTTCAGGCTAGATAAACGAAAAAAATGTTGGTTTTTATATCTTCATAATTTAACTTACTGATATGTCTGCTTTAAGATGACTTTGAAAGAGGTATTGAAGAGAAATTTACAATGTATCTAAATTATTATCAATTTTTTAATAAAAAATGATGAAATATGAAGAGTCAATTCGCTTTGCCTCCTTTATACTGGCTTTCAAGAGACATGGCTCTTAAAGTCAGTCTTTTTTTGTAAAAAGTATCACGAAAATCATGTGATTCACCTTACTTTCAGATGTACAATGCACCAGTTATTGTGACTCAATGCTGATCTGCTTAAAAAAGCGTGTATATTAGCACAGGAAATAATATAGAACATCCTAAACACATATAGAGGAATAAAATATGCTGGAATTATTGGGTTCAGGTTTGGTGTCACTCTGGCTGGAAATGGCCGGGGTACAAATCAAGCCTCTAGATGCCTTAGATGCTTTAACTTGGCAAAGTAGTCCTGGCTTAGTTCTTGCCCCCGATCCCAATCCAACTGGGGCAACTACGGTGCAGGAATATCTGAAAAAGCTCATCACATCAAAAGTGGTGGCGCAAAATCTGGCTGAGAGTCAGGGCATTTGGATGCAGTCGGGGCCAATGCTGATGGCAAATCACCAAGGTACGACACCTCTCCCTGCTGCCTCTTTAACCAAAATTGCCACTTCCCTAGTTGCTTTGAAAACTTGGGGCCCAGATTACCAATTTGATACTTTGGTGAGTATCACCGGGCCAGTGGTAAATGGAGTTGTGCAGGGCGATTTGGTGATTACAGGTGGTGGCGATCCTTTGTTTGTTTGGGAAGAAGCGATCGCTCTTGGTAATACTCTTAATAAAATGGGTATCAAGCAGATAAAGGGAAATTTAATCATTAATGGCACTTTTGCCATGAATTTCCAACGGCAGTCGATGCTGGCGGGTATGATGCTCAAGCAAACACTAAATCGTGCAACTTGGGGCCGCCCTGCTATTTACACACACTCAATTATGGCTAAGGGAACGCCCAAGCCTCAAGTAGTCATTTCGGGTACGGTGAAAGTTGAGGCACAACCAAACCCTCAACAAACTTTGTTACTGCGTCATCGTTCCTTACCCTTGAAGCAACTAATCAAGGAAATGAATGTTTACAGTAACAACGATATGGCAGAGATGCTAGCAGATTCAGTGGGAGGAGCAGCTGTAGTCCAATCCACTGCTGCTAACCTTGCGAGAGTCCCACAAGTGGAAATTCAGTTAATTAATGGTTCTGGACTAGGCCCCGAAAATCGCATTTCCCCCAGGGCTGTTTGTGCGATGTTTATGGCTATTCAAAGTGAGGCATCTGCCCATCAGCTAAATCTGAGTGACTTATTCCCCATGTCTGGGTTTGATCACCGAGGAACAGTACACAGCAGACACATTCCTCTTGCTACTGTGATCAAAACTGGCACTCTCCGGGATGTGAGTGCTTTAGCGGGAGTGATGCCCACACGCGATCGCGGTTTGGTTTGGTTTGCTATTATCAACCGTGGGACAAATCTTTGGGGTTTGCGGACTGGACAAGACCAACTACTACAAAGTGTTGTCAAACAGTTACAACTACCTCTAACCGTTCCTACTGCCCTGATTCCCCACTCAGCAATCAACTCTTTACCCCAGCTAGGTGCAATCAGTCGGAATGAAATTTTATTCAAAAGTTAGTTCATCATCTGATCGGGTTTTGAACCAAAAGTGAGTATGGGTGTCCCACATCTCATTTTATCGGTGTCACTACTTTGAAACTTCTAGTTTTATTAGCAATCCAAAAGTTTTATTGATGGGTAAAAACCGAACTTGTAAAGGGTGAATGTCCATAATAGCTTTTGGGTTAAATTTTCCATTAACTTGATTATAGGTAACTCGTAAAATGCCCTAACCACAGTATTGGGAAGAGCAGGGGAAACCTGAAGTAAAAATAACTGTAAATAGATTTTTCACGACTAAGCAACAATTAAGCTTATAAATTAGATTGTGATTATGCGATTTCCCAAATTACCCAGATCCATACGTCAACTCAGTAGTTATGTTTTAGCGATCGCGCTTGGAGTTGTGCTAACGGTTAGTACATTGCAGGTTTTGCCCTCCCAAGCCGAACCCGCACCCCAAGTAAGAGATGGAGATACTTCACAACTGATTGCCCAACGACAATCACCAGCCACAGCTGCGATCGGTACTACTAGCTTTGTCACAGCAGCAGTGAATCGGGTTGGTTCAGCAGTTGTTCGCATTGATACTGAGCGAACAATTACTCGTCGCGTTGATCCATTTATGGAAGACCCATTTTTCCGTCGGTTTTTTGGTGACGGTTTCTCCCAACAAATGCCGCCTTCTGAGCAGTTACGCGGTTTAGGCTCAGGTTTCATTATTGACAAGAGCGGCTTAGTTATGACTAACGCTCATGTAGTCGATAAGGCTGATAAGGTAACAGTCCGACTCAAAGATGGTCGCACCTTTGAAGGAAAAGTTCAAGGTATTGATGAAGTTACAGATTTGGCAGTAGTCAAGATTAACGCTGGTAACGATTTACCAGTCGCACCCTTGGGTTCTTCCACTAATGTCCAAGTCGGAGATTGGGCGATCGCAGTTGGTAATCCTTTAGGATTTGATAACACCGTTACTTTGGGAATTGTCAGTACTCTCAAACGTTCCAGCGCCCAAGTTGGCATTAGCGACAAACGCTTAGACTTCATTCAAACCGATGCCGCCATTAACCCAGGTAACTCTGGCGGGCCGCTATTAAATGGCCAAGGTGAAGTGATTGGCATTAACACAGCGATTCGTCCCGACGCGATGGGTATTGGGTTTGCCATTCCTATTGATAAAGCGAAAGCGATCGCAGCGCAACTGCAACGTGATGGCAAAGTTGCTCACCCCTATTTAGGCGTGCAAATGCTAACTTTAACACCCGATCTGGCCAAGCAAAATAACACCGATCCCAACTCTCCTATTCAAATACCAGAAATTAATGGTGTTTTTGTCATGCGAGTAGTTCCCAATTCTCCAGCTGCATCTGCTGGTATCCGGCGCGGGGATGTAATTCTGCAAGTTGATGGTAAAGCTATTACCAGCGCTGAACAATTGCAGAACGTTGTGGAAGACAGTCGTCTTGGTCAAGTATTACAGGTGAAAGTGCAACGAGGTAATCAGACACAGCAGCTTTCAATCCGTACAGCCGAGTTGCAAAATGCTTCGTAGGAGAAATAGTTAAAAGGGCGGTTAGAAACCGCTTCTACACAAACAAAACCCACCTCCGTGGGTTTCAAACCCTTAATTTTTTCTTAGTCCGCGAAGGCGGACTTTACCTGTGTAGCAGCGAATTCCATTCGCTTAAAGCTGGGGTAAATTTCCATTTTGCCAATAGAGCCTAAATCACTTCCCAACAGCTAATACTAGACCTTCATGGGCTAATAATGCTTCAGGAAAGGCAGATTTAATATCGACTTGAACCCGATCAAGAAAATCATCATGGTCATCTGGGTGATGATGAGAAATAGCTAGCCGTTGCACACCAGCATTCAGAGCTGCATTCACCGCAGCTTGCCAGAGTAAATCAGCAGAGTCATGGTTGTGAGACGTAGGGGGAGTGTAAGTGGCATTGGCAATCAATAAATCAACGCCTTTAATAAACTCTAAAATCCGCTCTCGCTCCACTTGCTCGGCATTCTGGTGCAAATCTGTGACGTAGGCAACACTATAATCTTGCCAACTAACTCGGTAGCCAACTGAGCGCTGAGTTTGATTGATTAATGCGGTTGTAATGATTACATCATCTAGCTTTACATCACTGTCTGGAATGAGATTGTAAAACTGCAATTCCGACTGCATTACCTGTAAAGGATAAGGAAAGTGGGGCTGGAGCATCTGATCGTACAAACATTGTTTGATTGAGGCTCCATTTGAAGCAGCTGTGCCGTAAATATGAAAGCAATTTTCTCCAATAAATGCAGGAGCAAAAAAGGGAAACCCTTGAATCCGATTTGATTGACAGTTGGTAAAAAATAAATGGGCTTGTATTGGCTGTTGTAGTTCTTGCCAAGTTTTACCTAGTATGCGTAAGCCAGTACCGCCGTCAAAAATCAGGCGTTTTCCACCTACATATATTTCTACACAAGCAGTATTACCACCATAGCGGTTGGTGCTGGTGTCTGGGGTAGGAATCAAACCCCGTACACCCCAAAATTGCACAATAAACTCACCTGCTGGGCTACTTGGCAGGGTAGCAGACTTTTCAGGTATGTAGCTCTGGGAATCCGACAACTCAAAATTTGACATTTTCCTTCAAATTAGACCTTAACGAGCAGGTCATCGTAGCGCCGAACTTCCAACAGCCTGTTTTTTTCGTCCACAATGACTACTGTAGGAGAGTAATTTTTTAACTCTTCTGGAGTGAACTGCCCGTAAGTCATTATAATCAAGCGATCGCCAATAATGCCTAGACGTGCTGCACCCCCATTTAGCTCAATTACTCCTGAATGGGCTGGAGCCGGGATCGCATAAGTAATAAAACGCTGACCGTTGGCACTATTAACTACTTGCACTTGCTCATAAGGTAAGATCCCAGCTTTTTCCAAAAGGATTTCATCGATGCTGATACTACCCACGTAGTTGATATTCGCCCCCGTAAGGGTGCAATTATGAATTTTTGCCAAAAGGAGAGTACGCTGCATTTTGGTTTAGGATTTGGTGGCAGTTTCGTAACAAATGAAAGTTATTAAAGTGAGGAGTTAGGATTGAGGAATAAAAATTTATAACTCTTAACTCCTAACTCCTAACTCTTCTATTATCCTCTATAAGCTTTGACGGATTTTTCTACTAAAGCTGCAACCTTGTCCACATCTTGCCAACCGAGAATTTCAGTCACCTTTTTTTCCAAATTTTTATAACTACGGAAAAATTCGGCAATTTCGTCTAAGCGGTGTGGCGCTACGTCTTTCAGGGATTTTACCTGAGTGTAGCGGGGATCTTTGTCAGGAACACAAAGGATTTTTTCATCGCGATCGCCACCATCAATCATCTCCAAGAAGCCAATTGGTCGCGCTGCAATAATACAGCCAGGAAAGGTTGGCTCGTCAATTATGACCATACCATCTAAGGGATCGCCATCTTCAGCTAAAGTATTGGGTACAAAGCCGTAGTCATAAGGATATTTTACCGAGGAATAAAGTACTCGGTCTAGAGCAAAAGCTTCTAGTTCCTTGTCGTATTCGTATTTATTTTTACTTCCGCCAGTAATTTCAATCAGAACGTTGATTAAACCGGGTTTCGGTTGGGCAGGAATACGAGATAAATCCACAAAAAAGTCCTCTGATAACAGTGAATCATGGGGGCACTCAGTCAGCTTCGCTCCCCGTGTAGAATTTTAGGGCAATATGGATCTCTGATGGGGAATTGGGAATTGGGAATTGGGAATTGGGAATGGGGAAGAGAATTGTTCAATAATTCTTCGTCTCCCTTGTCTCCTTGTCCTCCTCATCTCACCACTCCTCTGAAAAATGGAAAAAGCGTTGCGAAGTAACTTCGCAACGCTTTTTCCAAGAGGGTATTATTTTCTCCCGCCCTTGATTGCTGTTGTAGGGATTTCTGCCCCTACTCTGTCAAGACACCTGAAACCTGGAGTCACACTATACAAATTCAGGTTATTCCTGATGAAATGCTACTGGAAAATTTTATCAATCTTTACTTCCTTGTAGATTTTGGATCAGGGGTTGCTGGTTATTTTGAACATTAGTTGAAGAATAGTGTGCGATGACAAATACGGGTAGGGTAAGAGTCAATAGAGCGATCGCAGTTCCCACAATGTCTGCCAAACGTTGGGAATATGTGTCGGTAGAATTGGCAGACTGGCTATTTGAATTCATACAAAGTTGAAGTTATTCGTAACACTGTGATAGGTTTACTCTCTGATTGAGAGTCTTAATGCTATGTTAGCTATTTTTAAACTGTAAAATGTGTAGCATCCTACAATCTAAACCAGTTATACAACTGTCATAATAGCCTTTTTATACATGGACTTCTTAATACAAAGTTACAACTAAACAAATCATGTTTTATTTTGTAATTAATATTTTCAGATGTTTCCCTGTATGGTGTAATGGTTTGCATACGCAAAGCCAACTTTGACAGCATCATAAATTACATTTTTTCGCTGCTTAAAGATTAATTAGCAAAACATATTTGTCTGATACTTCATGATTATAACATCATAAAACGCCTTTGATAAGGTCATTTTACTGGAATTGTTAATTTGTGATACAGGACACAAAACCGCGAAAGCACTGAATATCTATTAATGGTTTCGATTGTTATCCGGTAGTTATACACACAAATATTTGACACCAAAGAAGGAATAATAGGAATGTTTTTTATAACCAATCATAATTACCGAAGAAATACAGATACATTAACTGTGTTAGGCCGCATAAATTCAGTGATAACACTAAACAAATATTTCAGAATTTAAATTTTCAAATCTGTGTAATATCACTGCATTTTTGTCAATCTATATATAGGTAGAGTAAATAATATTTTAGAAGCAGGCGTATCAGCTAAAAAAACCGCCACTAAATATAATAGGGCGGTCTGGTTAAGCAATCGGAGGGTAATTACAGATTACTCTGCTAATAATTGAAATTGCTGTAACGAAGTTTGCACTAAGTTTGGGATTGGGGATTGGGGATTGGGGACTGGGGACTGGGGACTGGGAAAAAGAGAATAATCATGTCCAATTCCCAATCCCAAACTTAGTCTCTAGTTCTTTCCGTAAACACTAATTGGTTCTTTGATAAATCGGGTGTAAAGATGCTTAAAGGTAGACTTAATTACGCGAGGCATACCAAAATCAATGGGCATCAACTTGTCTGGTAGCCGCCAATCTTCTATTTTTAATAAGTCAGGATTTAAATGTGGAAACTCGATAGCAGCAAGTTCTGGACAAACTCCTAGCCTTTGAGAAGCTGCAACTGTAGGTACTCGTTCAGGAGGAACATTGAGAATTTCTACCATTGCCCGATCTAAGGCAAATATATCTGATGCGGCTGCTAAAATTCCTAGTTGGCGAGGTTCACCATTACTAGGGCCATTTCCTTCATGACCGATGATGCCATCTAATATGGTTAAGTTAGGGTTAATAGCCCTAGCAGTTTCTACTAACATTTCACCAAATCTATTCGCATCTTTTCCGGCTTCCATGTGCCACCAAGCTTTCATTTTGCCAGGGACACAACCAAACAAGTTTTTTACGCCCAGTGTCAATGTCAACTGGGCATGGGATTTAACTTTAGGTAGATTAATTACTACATCTGCTTCCATTGCTTCTTTAGACAGTCGCAGATGGTTAAAGTTATCACTAATTGTTTGGTAACGCTGACCTTGAAAATCAATGATGGGAAGATTCAGTTCTTCTAAAATAGGCAGATAGCCATTTGCTATTGCTACGCCCTTGGCACTACCAAAAGCAGGACTATCACCCAAAAAGGGCTTACCGCCAACTTCAATTACCATTTGGGCAACTTCGTAAACTAGTTCGGCACGGGTGATACACTCTTTACCAGGACGCGACCCTGTAAGTAGATTGGGTTTGAGTAAAACGCGATCGCCTTTTTTAACAAATGCTGCTATTCCTCCAAAAGGTTCTAGGAGAATTACTAAGGATTCTCGTAAAGCCTCTCGTTCATAAGATGTAGCCCGAATGAGACTAACAGATGGTTTTTGAGTCTGCATAGATTGGGAATGGGGAATGGACAATGGGGAAGAAGCAAGGGAGCAGGGAACAGGGGGAGAAGAACTATTAATTATTGTCCAATGCCCAATTCCCAATTCCCCATAATCTATTATTCTGTTTTGAGCGGTAAGATACCACTCATTTGTTCTAGATTTAACACTGTGGCTAAGTCTGTTTCACTCATTAATCCCCGTTCTAGAACAATTTGCCGCAGGGATTTACCAGTTTCTAAAGATTCTTTGGCGACAGCAGCAGCGTTTAAGTAACCGATGTGGGTATTTAGTGCGGTTACTAAAGCTAAACTGCCTTCGGCATAAGCTAAACAACGTTCTTGATTTGCAGTAATTCCCTCGATGCACCGTTCGGTGAGTGCAGCGATGGTATTACCCAGAATTTCGATGCTGTGAATTAAGTTATAAGCAATCAGTGGCATCATCACATTTAATTCTAATTGTCCAGCTTGTGCGGCTAATGCGATCGCACTGTCGTAGCCCATCACTTGAAAACACACCATTGATGTCATCTCTGCCATAACTGGATTATATTTCCCTGGCATAATCGAAGAACCAGGTTGCACTGGAGGCAGTTGAATTTCTTTCAAGCCTGTTTTTGGTCCCGAATCCATCAGCCGCAAATCGTGAGAGATTTTGACTAAATCTTGCGCTAAGTTGCGTAAAGCACCGGAAACGTTTACAAATGGGGCCATACTCTGCATCGCTGCCATGAGATGCGGTGCAGGTTCTAAAGGAGTATCAATCAATTCTGAAAGAACTTCTACTACACGGGCGCGATAAAGAGGATGAGTATTTAACCCCGTTCCGGCTGCACTACCTCCCAAACCCAGCACCATTAAATCACCAGAGGCGGTGTAAATTCGGTTTTGATGTTCTGTAAGAATGTGCGCCCAAGCCCGAAAATTCTCACCCAAACGCACTGGTACTGCGTCTTGTAAGTGGGTTCTGCCAGATTTGACGATATCTTGAAATTCTACAGCTTTGTTTTCTAAGGATGCGATCGCACTATCTATTGCTGGGTGTAATGTCTTGGATAATGCCAATAATCCACCAATCCGAATTGCAGTAGGAATCACATCATTGGTAGACTGTCCATAATTAACGTGGTCATTGGGACTAACACGTTTATAATTGCCCTTTTCTTCACCAAGAATTTCTAAGGCGCGATTTGCCAGAACTTCGTTGACATTCATGTGATGAGATGTTCCAGCACCAGCCTGATAAACATCCACGACAAACTGATCCCGGAACTTCCCAGCCAGGATTTCATCAGTTGCTTGGACAATCGCCTGACTAATATCTTGGGGAATGCAATTCAGTTCTCCATTCACAATTGCTGTAGCTTTTTTAATTATTAATCCAGCATCTACGTAAGTAGCTAAAGGCTTAATACCGCTAATGGGAAAGTTTTCGATTGCCCGCAGTGTTTGAATTCCGTAATAAACGCTACTAGCAATTTGGCGATCGCCCATCGAATCGCGTTCGATACGGAATTGAGAGTCTGTGTGTTCAGTCATAGTATTGTTTTAAGAGAGCTACAGAAAACAGATTTTCCCATGCAGGCACACTCAGATACACTAATCTGCATAGATTTTGCATATTTGCTTGACTGCTTGTTGCTTTACAGTTGTTAATTTTGAAGTTTGATTTTTGAATTCCCTATGACCATACCCAACTGGATTACCTTCTCTCGCCTATTGGGGATACCATTTCTGCTTTATGGTTTATATAATCCCACACCTCAAGCTCAGTGGATATGTTTGGCGATTTTTCTCGTTGCTGCATTGACAGATTGGTTAGACGGCTATTTGGCGCGGAAACTCAACCAAATTAGCGAGTTGGGTAAGTTTCTCGATCCCTTAGTGGATAAACTTCTGGTACTTGCGCCGTTGCTGGTTTTTATTGAATTAGGAAAAGTGCCAGCTTGGGGAGTGTTTTTGATTTTAGCGCGAGAATTAGCGATCGCTGGTTGGCGGGTAAATCAAACGACGATTACCGGGGCGAATATTTGGGGTAAACTCAAAACTGTTAGTCAAATATTAGCGATCGCACTTTTGATTGCGCCTCTGGGTGAAGTGTGGCGAACTCCCTCTTTGCTTGCCTTTTGGATTTCTGTCGCCCTGACTTTAATCTCTGGAGGTATTTATCTTCTACCGCAAAATCCAGCTAAGGAAAATCCAGGGTTAGATACAAAGCGGACCTAAGATAAAACCAGTGTGGCCATCGCTTTCAAAAATGATTCAATAAAATTTGATCGGAGTTCTAAGGTATAGTCTTTATTCTTAACTCCTTGTACAGACGCGATGAATCGCGTCTCTCCTCACCCCTAACTTTTTCCATGCCATCCAAAATCTTACCACCGCCTCTAAAACCTGGAGACTTACTAAGAGTAATTGCCCCTAGTGGTGCTTTGCGAGAATTTGAGGCATTTGAACGGGGTTTAGAAATTTGGCGATCGCGTGGTTATCGCATAGAAATCAGTCCTCAGATAGATGACAAATGGGGCTATCTAGCAGGTACAGACGAAACCCGCCGTCACCAACTAGCAACAGCATGGCAAGATCCTGATTGTCGCGGTATTCTCTGTTCTAGAGGTGGTTTTGGCAGCACTCGCATCTTAGAAGATTGGAATTGGCAACAAAATTCAGCCTTTCCTAAGTGGTTAATTGGCTTTTCTGATATCACAGCTTTATTGTGGAGCCTTTATATAGCAGGAATTTCCGGCGTTCATGCTCCCGTACTGACGACTTTGGCAGATGAGCCAGATTGGTCAGTTGAGCGATTATTTGATTCGGTAGAAGGTCGTCCTCTCGCGCCTCTCAAAGGTTGCGGGTGGGGTGGTGGCGTGGTGACTGGTACTTTGTTACCAGGTAATCTCACGGTGGCTACTAACCTTTTAGCTACACCAATCCTGCCACATCTGGATGGTGTAATTCTGGCGTTAGAAGATGTCACAGAAGCACCCTATCGCATCGATAGGATGCTGACACAATGGCGTTTGAGCGGTGCTTTGTCTCAAGTCTGCGGTATTGCTTTAGGGGGTTTTACTCGCTGTGAAGCGCCGCCAACTGTGTCTAGCTTTAGTGTAGAAGAAGTGTTGCGCGATCGCTTGGGTGATTTAGGTATTCCGATTGTCTCTGACTTACCTTTTGGTCACGATAGTCCCAATGCCGCGTTACCAGTGGGTGTAGAGGTAACTTTAGATGCGGATGCGGGAATATTAGCGATGCCTACGGCGGCAAGCTACACGCCATAGTTTACCGCAAATATTCCATCATCTAGATTAGCCTCAAAGATTAATTTACTTCTCTATTACAACTAAATAATCTCGATCCAAATAAAAGTTTTTTCCATTTGGACTGGACTCTTTAATTACTGTCATTTGTGCCTTTTCTATTAACCACTTAATTGCTTCTGGTGAAGTGGGCTGATACAATACCTCATCATTATCGTATGCAGCAAACCTTGCCCAACCATTTGGTGTAGTTATATTAGTGGTATGAATAAAAGCTTTTCCACCTGACTTGAGAGTTGCATAAATACCGTTTAAGTATTTCCAAATTGTTTGTAAATCTAAATGTACAAATACATCGAATGAATATACAAAATCAAATTTTTCGCTAAACTCAGGTTCAAATTGAGAATTTTTTATTAAATGAAACTCTATTTGAGGATATTCCATAAGCGCTGCTTCAGCATTATCTAGCATTTCTTGTGCTATGTCGAAACAGTATAATTTTTTGACGTTTTTAACTACTTTTGCGGCAATCCTACCACCACCAACACCTATTTCTGCAACTGTACTGTCTTGAGAAATAAACGGTGTAATATACTCACTCACAATATTGACTGCATCTTCTACTGTCGCCCATTCATCACCTAAATAATTGACGTAATTATCTCTTTCATCATCTGTAATTTTTTGATTACCTAGAATAACTTGAGATTTATCCCATGTTTTGGCATAATTGTTCCAGAATTCTTTATTAATTTCAACATTGGATGGCTGCATTGGTAAATCCTGTTAGTTGTAGCGGTAATATCTAAAGTCATAGGTCTAACCTCACGCATGAGTGAGGTTTGTTCTTGATTTTAGCAAGCACAGACGTAAAAAAAGAGCTAAAAAAATTACGTATTCTAGCTTATGGAAACCCCTGAAAGCGATCGCTCGCTAAAATATTAATCTCAAAGTACACGCAGTAAGCTGGGAATGCTTTCAATCGCTGACAAATCCCGGATTTCTGCCAAAGCTTGCCTAAAATTGCCTTCTGGCACATCATGGGTAACAACCACAATTTCTGCTAGTTCCCCTTGAAAGCCAGTTTGGACAATTGACTCTAAGCTAACGCCATAGTTACCAAAGCAAGTCCCCAATTTGCCGATAACTCCCGGTTGGTCATTGGTAAGGAAACGGGCATAAAACCGAGTTATCAATTCTACCATCGGCGCAATTTCGCAGTATTCCTGATGCCGACAAGTTAATAATGGATTTGCAACTGCTGTATTGGTTTTGAGGACAGCAACTAAATTCAAAATATCTGATGTCACAGCACTGGCGGTTGCACCAGCACCAGCACCGGGGCCAAAAAACATTACTTGCCCGATGGGTTCTCCTTCGACAAGAATGGCATTGTAAACGCCGTTGATGCTAGCCAAAGGGTGAGCTTGGGGCACTAAAGTCGGATGAACTCTGACGGAAAGTGGTGATGAGGGAGTATCACGTTTAGCGATCGCTAACAATTTAATCACAAATCCCAATTTTTCGGCGTAGGCAATATCTGTTTTGCTCACTTGCCGAATGCCTTCGGTATAAACATCTTGTAGGTTTATGCGTCCACCAAAGCTTAATGATGCAAGGATGGCAATTTTATCTGCTGCGTCTAAGCCATCAACATCGGCTGTAGGGTCAGCCTCAGCATAACCCAAACGTTGGGCATCAGCTAAGACATCGCTGAAGTTGCTGCCTTCTGTTTGCATCCGCGTCAGGATGTAGTTAGTTGTACCGTTCACAATGCCTGTGACAGTGTGAATGCGGTTAACACTCAAAGACTGCTTTAGGGGTTGAATCACCGGAATCCCGCCACCCACAGCAGCTTCTAGCATGACGTATACGCCAGCTTGATTAGCAGTTGTGAAAATTTCTGCCCCAAAGCGGGCGATCGCTGCTTTGTTGGCGGTGACTACGTGCTTACCATTACTCAAAGCTTTCAGAATTAGCGATCGCGCCGGCTCCAGTCCGCCCATCACCTCGACAACTATATCTACCGCTGGATCGTTGACAATGGATTCTAAATCTGTGGTTAAGACTTCTGTAGATAATTCTACTGCCCGAGGTTTATCGAGCGATCGTACTCCCACCCGATAGATTTCTATCTCTTGTAACAACGGGTGCCGTCCAGCCTTATCTTGCAACAACTGCACTGTCCCCGTTCCCACGGTGCCTAATCCGAGTATTCCTAGTTTCACACCCACAATTTCTGCACCCAATTTCACAAATAACAATTGTAGGTAGAGCGTTTGCCCTACCTACTGATTATCCTGCTTCTTTTGTCATTTGTCCTTCGCCCTTCGTCAAAAACTAATGACTAATGACCAATGACCCTTCGGGTAACGCTCCTGCGTCGCTACCGCTTTGCTAACGCCAGTTACTTATGGGGGAAACCCCCTTCTCTACGAGACGCTTTGCGAAGGCGCTAGCCTCTCCCTTTGGCAGAAGACCACACTGGCTCACCAATGACTAAATTAGTAAGTTTCTACGTGCCAGCGACCGGCTTTCTTGAGTTGCTTCTGGTAATCACTCCAGGTTACGCCTTCCTTAGCAGCAGCAGCAGTTAAGGCTGCATCAATACCTTCTTCCATACCGCGCAAACCGCAGATGTAGGTGTGAGTTTTTTCATTTTTAATCAATTGCCACAATTCATCAGCATGTTCTGCTACGCGGTCTTGAATGTACATTCTACCGCCTTGGGGATTTTTCTGTTCGCGGCTAATGGCAGCAGTTAGGCGGAAGTTATCAGGATATTTTTGTTGAATTTCTTCCAGTTCTTCCTTATATAAAAGGTTTGGAGTTGTTGGTACGCCAAATATCAGCCAAGAGAATCCTTTAAATTGGTATTCTGGGTTAGCGGCTCTTTCCGCATCTTTAAACTGCCGCCACAGATAAGCCCGCATCGGAGCAATACCTGTTCCAGTTGCCATCATGATGACATTAGCTTCAGGGTCTTGGGGTAACAACATTTCCTTACCCACCGGCCCGGTAATTTTTACCTCTTCGCCTGGCTTGAGGAAACACAGGTGTGTAGAGCAAACACCGTAGACTGTTTCGCTAGTTTCTGGGTGTTTGTATTCTAACTGACGGACACAGAGTGATACCGTCTTATCATCTACATCATCGCCATGACGAGTTGAGGCGATGGAATACAGTCTCAGTTTTTCAGGCTTGCCGTTTTTGTCTAAACCTGGTGGAATAATCCCAATACTTTGACCTTCTATATACTTCAAATCCCCACCAGATAGGTCAAATTTAAGGTGTTGAACAATACCAATACCACCTTCTTTGACTAGCGGTTCATTAGATATTACCTTGCCAATAAACGGAGCATTGGGACGGTAAGTGTTAACAGGAACGTCACCGTGGTCTTTTTTGGCTTTCGCTTGAGTCATGGTGTTGCCTTTCTTGTCCTTGTTCTGTTCTTCAGCACTATGAGCATTTACAGGTGTGGCTTTACCATTCCCTTCAGTGTTAGCAGTTTCCCCAGATTTAGCTAACTCGCTGACAACGCTTGTAGCATTCCCAAATGAGGCTTTACCATTAACTGGCTCTAGAGCAGTTACAGGCTGGATGCTAACAATTGTGCCGCCTAGACGAGTGATACGTCGCATTTCTTGATTCATGCGGTTGTAAGGCACTCTGATGAACACACTGCCACTTTTCCGAATTGGGTAGTTAGTTTGATCAGTTTCTTCGCTCTGACGCAAACCCACTACTTCATAAACGAAGATGCAGCTACCTAATTCTATGTTGGCAGCACCCTCAACAGCACCTTGATTGTACATTCGTTCTACCACTCCGATAATTTACTTAACCGTTTTTCAAAAAAAACTATTCCTATCCCATGCCAGCTTTAGTTTACCGGATTTTCGTTTCACAAAACTGGCTCTCAAGGAAAAACGGCATCATTAAATTAATGCCTTGCTAAGTACACTCACCAAAGACATGCAGGCATAGCAAAAAACACACCTGTTCACCTTCTAAGGTAAATGATAAGTCTTGTGGAGAATGTTAATAATGAGTCAATTTAATCTTTTTTTTGTTAACTACCACCCGCATCAGCGAGATAGTTTTTTACTTGACTACCCAATGAGTAACTCATAATAGCAGATATTGATAGGATAACTAGTTTGATTGCTGGAAGCTACCACTCAGTTGACTTCCAAAATTTGCCGTTGTGTTTACTTACTTCGAGAACTTAAATCGGGGAATACCAATAACGAAAAATTTCCTTTCCATTGGTTTTGTTTCACCAAATTTACTGCTCTCTCGAAATGTTGTTAGCTATATTTTATGACCTGTCTAGAGTATAGTTACATGATTATTACAAGTTTAACTACAAACATAGCAATAGAGAGAACCGTGATTTAAGCAACTATAATCAGTTTCACTTGATGTGAAAAATCTGTCAACCTCTATTCAGTAAGCTAATCGTCATTTAAATTGCATCATTTTCATGGTAATAAAAGCTGCAAACCCTCTCCCTTGCTCCCTGCCCCCTGCCCCTGCGATCTCAATGTGCAATCTTATTTGCTTAACAGCTTACTTTGCCATAACCCAAACGCTTGTATTTGACCATATACATAAATTTACAGCCAATAATTTGACTAATGCAAGTTGTTGGCTCATTCGTTGGGTAGATTTTTGCTTTGAATATCTTAAGGATTGTCGAGTAAGAATTACAATTTAATAACATAAGCAAATTCGCGGCAATAATAAATTATACCTTATAGTCTTAATTATATAGAGTCACAAGTAGCAGTCTAATAAAGTTGCAATGCTGATGGACGGTACTGATCCCCGTTTTTAAATTAACAACTAAATTACCTAAAAATGATTCATGAACCACGCTAATTCTTCTTGACAGTAATCTTGTATGGGATACCCCCTTCTGTTAAAATCAAATATACCACTAGGATTAAATACTTACCGGCACCAACATTCAGGCTAGTCCGACGAGTAGCAACTTAATTACTTTGTTGCCTACCCGCTTGGTGTCTTATAGATGTGCTAGGTAGCAAGAACGCAGGATAAACCAAAATGGGGTAAACTCCTAGCTTCAGAATCTGCTGTGTGAAAAAATATTGACACAATTTTACTATTTTAGAGGAGATTTATGACAAGTAAGCCGGAACGCGTGGTACTGATTGGAGTAGCCGGAGACTCTGGGTGCGGGAAATCTACGTTTTTGCGTCGTTTGATAGATTTGTTTGGTGAAGATTTAATGACAGTCATCTGCTTAGATGATTATCACTCCTTGGATCGCAAACAGCGTAAAGAAACTGGGATAACGGCACTAGACCCCAGAGCGAACAATTTTGACCTGATGTATGAGCAAATTAACGCACTCAAAAGTGGTCAAGCGATTGATAAGCCGATTTACAACCACGAAACTGGCTTGATTGACCCGCCAGAGCGGGTGGAGCCAAATCACATTATAGTTGTTGAAGGACTGCATCCTTTATATGATGAGCGGGTGCGATCGCTAATCGACTTTAGTGTTTATTTTGATATTAGCGATGAAGTCAAAATCGCCTGGAAAATCCAGCGAGATATGGCTGAACGCGGTCATCGCTACGAAGATGTCTTAGCGCAAATCAATTCCCGCAAACCTGACTTTGAAAAGTTTATCGAACCACAAAGAGAATTTGCTGATGTAGTTCTCCAAGTATTACCCACCAACTTGATCAAAAACGACACAGAGCGCCGAGTCCTACGAGTACGTATGCTCCAACGGGAAGGTAAGGAAGGCTTTGATCCAACCTACCTATTTGATGAAGGCTCAACAATTAATTGGACTCCCTGTGGACGCAAGCTGACCTGTTCTTATCCTGGTATGCAACTATACTACGGATCAGACGTTTACTACGGTCGCTATGTCTCAGTACTAGAGGTAGATGGTCAATTTGACAACTTGGAAGAAGTAATTTATATCGAAACCCATCTCAGCAATACATCCACCAAATACCAGGGTGAATTGACTCATTTATTACTTCAGCACCGTGAGTATCCAGGTTCTAACAATGGTACTGGTTTCTTCCAAGTACTTACAGGTTTAAAAATGCGTGCTGCTTATGAGCGTTTGACAGCTACGGAAGCAAAGCTAGCGGTTCAGGTTTAAAAGCAGCAGCACTTGTGTCAAAGTTTCTGGGGACGCTTCTGGGTGTCCCCCTTTTTTGTGTTATTAAATACATTTTCTCCACGAAATAATTACCATAAATTTATTTTTTTTACAGATACTTACCTTATATTGAGTGGTTTTTATCAATATCAACAAGATACTAACTACTGAAGTATAAATATTGTTATGATTTCATAAATTAATGTGAGTTCCACTGCTCCTAGGAAACTAAATTGTTTCTCTCAAGGCATAACGAATGTCGTTCGTTGGAAGCTCACGTTAAATTAGGTAGTTGAACTGACTACCACATTTAGTCAGCAAAAAAACTCAAGTCAGGAGGAATTTGCTTTGTCTCGTCGATATCTATTTACCTCCGAGTCAGTAACCGAAGGTCATCCAGATAAAATCTGCGATCAGATTTCTGATACCATTCTGGATGCCCTACTGACACAAGACCCTAGCAGCCGTGTCGCTGCTGAAGTAGTAGTTAACACTGGTTTAGTGTTAATCACTGGTGAAATAACCACCAAAGCAAATGTGAATTTCGTCAATCTTGCCCGCAAAAAAATTGCCGAAATTGGCTATACTAACGCCGATAATGGTTTTTCTGCTAACAGCACCAGCGTTTTGCTGGCTTTAGACGAACAATCACCTGATATTGCCCAAGGTGTTAACACCGCTCAAGAAACCCGCCAGCAAGATAGTGATGAGCTATTCGACAAAATTGGTGCGGGCGATCAAGGTATAATGTTCGGTTTTGCCAGTAACGAAACACCAGAACTGATGCCCTTACCCATCAGTCTCGCCCACCGCATTGCCCGCCGATTGGCAGCAGTCCGCAAAACAGGTGAATTGTCATACCTGCGTCCTGACGGTAAAACCCAAGTAACTGTGGTTTACGAAGATGGACGACCAGTAGGTATTGATACAATTCTAATTTCCACCCAGCATACAGCTAATATCGGGGAAATTACGGATGAAGCGGCTGTACAAGCCAAGATTAAACAAGATCTCTGGTCGGCAGTAGTCGAACCTGTTTTTGGCGATATTGACGTTAAGCCTAACGATCAGACGCGTTTTTTAGTTAACCCCACTGGCAAATTTGTCGTTGGTGGCCCACAAGGAGACTCTGGTCTGACAGGACGAAAAATAATCGTTGACACCTACGGCGGTTATTCACGGCATGGTGGCGGTGCTTTTTCTGGTAAAGACCCCACGAAAGTAGACCGTTCTGCTGCTTATGCGGCTCGTTATGTAGCAAAAAACATTGTCGCTGCTGGGTTAGCAGAAAAAGTTGAAATCCAGCTATCTTATGCTATTGGTGTAGCGCGACCAACAAGCATTTTGGTAGATACCTTTGGCACTGGTAAAGTGGATGAAGAAACATTACTGGAATTAATCAACAAACACTTTGAACTGCGTCCAGCAGGGATTATCCATACCTTCAACTTACGCAACTTACCAAGTGAACGAGGCGGACGTTTTTATCAGGACGTCGCGGCTTACGGTCATTTTGGGCGGGCTGATTTAGACTTGCCTTGGGAACAGACCGATAAAGCTGAATTGTTGAAGCAAGCAGCAAACGAATCACTTTCGGCGGTAGTTGCTCAAGCACTAACTTAGGCTTATAGGCGACTGCAAAAACTTAGTTTATATAAATAAGGGTATAGGCAACTTTACAAATTGCCTATACCCTTATTTATCTTTCAACTATTACCTACAAACATAGTTGATTCTAATACAATAGACTTAAAAATTATCACGTAGACGCTAAATTTTGCATCTCTATTAGTGTCCAGATAGCCAAGCCTTTCCTCAGCGACCGATTTCCACATTTTCAAGGATGCCGAGTGCATCAGGGACAAGAACGGCTGCGGAGTAGTAGGCGGTGACAAGGTAGGAAATAATAGCCTTTTCGCTGATGCCCATGAATCGGACAGACAAGCTGGGTTGGTGTTCGTCGGGAATACCAGTTTGATGTAAACCGATAACGCCCTGATCTTCCTCTCCCGTGCGGAGTACAAGGATGGAGCTAGTCTGTGTATCGGTAATAGGAATTTTGTTACAGGGAAGAATGGGTACGTTTCGCCAAGCAGTCACTATACTGCCGTCCAGGTCAATGCTTTCTGGATAGATGCCGAGGCGATTGCACTCTCGACCGAAGGCGGCAATGGTGCGGGGGTGCGCCAGGAAGAACTTCGACTTCCTCCTGCGAGTGAGGAGTTCGTCGAGGTCGTCGGGAGTGGGTGGGCCGGTGCGGGTGTAGATGCGCTGTTTGAGGTCGGCGTTGTGTAGCAAACCAAATTCGCGGTTGTTGATTAACTCGTGTTCTTGACGTTCCCGCAATGCCTCAATAGTCAACCGCAGTTGTTGTTCGATCTGGTTCATCGGTTCGTTGTACAAATCGGCGACGCGAGTATGCACCCGCAACACAGTTTGGGCGACGCTCAATTCATATTCGCGGGGTGAGAGTTCGTAATCTACGAAAGTTCCTGGTAACTCAGTCTCCCCAACGTGCCCCGAAGCCAACGCGATCGCAGCTTCTCCGTATTTGTTCTGTGGGACTTGGGGGCGGCTTCTGATGCGATCGATGTGAGCCTGCAATGCCTGTGACTGGTTGAGCAGTTCCCGAAACGCATGTTGTGGTAGCGCCAATACTGTGGTTTGAACGATCGCTTGGATTGTGAACTGCCAATTACTCTGGGGGTCTAATAAGGTGCGATCGCCAAAATAATCACCATCGGCTAATACACCCAACACAGGTTGCTCATCATACTTGCCAAGACCAATCTTGTTGACTTTGCCATGAGCAATCAAAAAAAGCTGATTGGCTGGCTGTCCTGACTGCACTATGATGTCACCAGGTGCAAACTCTTGTTGAACAAACCGACCCGCCAAGGCATTCAACACATCAACGTCATCAAATTCTCGCAGTAATGGCAACTCACCAAGTTCTTGGGGAATCACCCGCACCTCAGCCCCTGTATTGGTAAAAGTTACCCGCCCATCACCAATGGAATATGTCAACCGACGGTTCACCCGATAAGTGCCACCCTTAGTTTGCACCCACGGTAACATCTTCAACAACCACCGCGAGGTAATGCCCTGCATCTGCGGTGCAGATTTGGTTGTCTTTGCTAAGTTACGCGCAGCTGCGGTACTCAAACTCAGGCGGGGATGCTCATTCTCAACATCCAAATTCGACTCGATAGATTCTGTCATTACCTCATCCTGACTCTTTAGTTACTAACAAAAACAGAAGTGTTTAAATTTTGAATTTTGAATCTTTCAATCCAAAATCCAAAATCTAAAATTCAGTAATAATATTTAGAGTCCGATTTGAACGTCTTCGAGAATACCGAGTGCATCAGGAACGAGGACTGCTGCCGAGTAGTAGGCGGTGACGAGGTAGGAGAGGATGGCCTTTTCACTGATGCCCATGAATCGAACGGACAAACTGGGTTGATATTCGTCGGGGATACCAGTTTGATGTAAACCAATCACTCCTTGTTTTTCCACACCGGTACGGAGCAAGAGGATAGAACTGGTACGGGTATTGCTTATAGGGATCTTGTTGCAGGGAAAAATGGGTATCCCCCGCCAAGCAGGTACTCGATGACCGCCTAAGTCGATGCTTTGTGGATAAATACCAAGGCGGTTACACTCCCGACCGAAGGCGGCAATGGTGCGGGGGTGTGCTAGGAAAAATCCTGGATCTTTCCATACCGTAGCCAGGAGTTCATCGAGGTCATCGGGAGTGGGCGGGCCGCTGCGGGTGTAAATACGCTGTTTGAAGTCGGCATTGTGTAGTAAACCGAATCCCCGGTTGTTGATTAATTCGTTTTCTTGACGTTCCCGCAATGCCTCGATAGTCAGCCGCAATTGTTGTTCGGTCTGATTCATCGGTTCATTGTACAAATCCGCGACCCGAGTATGCACCCTTAACACGGTTTGAGCCACGCTCAATTCATATTCGCGGGGCGAGAGTTCGTAATCTACAAAAGTTCCCGGCAACTCAAGTTCTCCGATATACCCTGATGTCACCTCAATGGCAGCTTCCCCAGACTCATTTTGTGGGACTTGTGGGAGGGTTCGGAAGCGATCGACGTGGGCTTGTAGTGCCTGTGACTGGTTGAGCAGTTCCCGAAACGCTTGTTGTGGTAACACCAATACCGTGGTTCGGGTGACTGCCTGGATTGTGTATTCCCAATTGCTCTGAGGCTCTATCAAGGTGCGATCGCCAAAATAGTCACCGTCAGCCAACACACCCAACACGGTCTGTTCGTCATACTTGCCAAGACCAATCTTGTTGACTTTGCCATGAGCAATCAAAAAAAGTTGATTGGCTGGTTGTCCTGACTGTGCGATCGCATCACCGGGGGCAAACTCCTGCTGAACAAACCGACCTGCCAAGGCATTCAATACATCAACGTTGTCAAACCCTCGCAGCAATGGCAACTCACCAAGTTCTTGAGGAATCACCTGTACCTCAGCCCCGGTGTTGGTAAATGTCACGCGCCCATCGCCAATAGCATAAGTTAACCGACGGTTCACCCGATAAGTACCACCCTTGGTCTGCACCCACGGCAACATCTTTAACAACCACCGCGATGTAATCTCCTGCATCTGCGGTGCAGATTTGGTCGTCGTCGCCAAATTACGCGCAGCTGCGGTACTCAAACTCAAGCGGGGATGCTCATTCTCAACATCCAAATTTGACTCAATAGATTCTGTCATAATCTAACCCTCTACTTTCTAGTTACTAAAAAACCGATCTGACTCGATCGAATACCGAGCTTGGACTCACGCCACCAAACTCTATTCACCAGCAAAATAACTCGACCCTACTTGACCGAGTACTGAAATTAACCCCCCTGCACCGACCAACGAGCCGATCCGTGCAGCCGAAGTACCTAGCCCAGTAGGCCCGCTAGGCAGGCGCTTTTCTACCGAACTATTACGCAATTCAAACTCCTTATAGCGATCGACTGTTATATGCCACTTGAGAACGCCGCACATCCACTGCTGTAGTTTCTCGACATATCCGTACAGTTTCTTGCGGGTACTTGCGTCTAGGTCAAAATCGTCGAAAAGGGCTGGTAGCTCGGTGGCCACAATGTGTTCAAACTGACGGGCCCGAGAAGTCATCAGATTGTTGACGACCTCGACGGCCTGCGACAAATCGCAGTTGAGGAATTGCTGAACAACCAACACACCGTTATTGAGTTCGCCCTCGAATTCTATTTCTTTCTGGTAAGAGAAGATGTCGTTGGTCAAACAGGCGAAGTCGGCAGCGGAATTATCTAGCTGGCGCATTGATCGCGTGCGGTAAATATCCGGCGGGATTTCGTCACCCTGAGCTAGTCGAGACAAGCTCATCGTCAGATCCGAGCCAAAGGTCTTACGCCGCATCTCAACATAATCTATCGGGTCTGGAATCCGATTTTGGATCTGGTTGGCAAGTTCCCATAACCAGCTTTCGGTCATGTCCTCGATCGCCCGGCGGAACTGACCCCGCGCATTTGCTGACATCGGGCCAGCTGTGCGAGACCAAAGATCGGCCAAACCGCGTTCTACTGGGTTGGTCGGGTCTGGAATCGGGCTAGAATCGAGAGGCATGAATGCCGATAGTCGGGCGTTGAACACTTTTGCACCTGCCATATTGCGGCTATGCCCATAGAGTGCTGGGAAGTAATCATCGGCATAAGTTCCCCAGACAAGCCAGCCTGCTGTCAAATTTAGTTCGTGGCCAGACGCATTGGGATGGATTAACGCACCGCATAAGGCCACATCAGCAACATCGAACTTGTGGTCATCCCAAATCACAGCATCAGGAATGCCAGGTAGTGAGTCCAGCATCCCCATTTGGCGGGCCCATTCCTTGGAATGTCGCCGCGCAGCATTTAGATGAGAATTCAAACTTGTGCTGAACGGCATATAAAACTTCGGCAGTGTCACCGGCCCCACAGGCTGGTATGAAACGTGAGTAAAGTTCTTGAATCTTCCTAAACCCAAGGCACTGTATAACGATCCAATACGCGCAGCCGATGTGCCTAACCCAGTAGGCCCGCCCAGAAGTAGCGTGGATGTCGAAGAATTATCCCCTCCCTTGTTCATATAGCGGCTTGACCTCAGATGCCATTCATGACCGCCTGATTGCCAGTCTTGAAGTCCTTTGATGTATAACAGAACGTTCACACGAGCCACCGGATCTAGTCCGTGTTCATCAAAGAGAGGGGGTAGTTCGGTGATGGCGGTGTTATCGAACTGCTGTAGCCGCGAAGTCAGCAGTTCATTAGTGAAATTAGCCGCCTCCTGCGGACTCACATTCAGAAATTGCTCCAAAACCAACACACAGTTGGCGTTCTCACCTTCATCCTCTACTTCTCTCTGATATGAGAATAGATCGTTGCGAAGATGTACCCCATCAGCAAACGTGTCTTTCAGTACACGCATCGGTCGAGTTTTGGCAATTCCAGCCGGAATCTCAACAAACACGGCGTGTTCGACAAGATCCGCCGACCACGGCGCACCCCCAACCTTGCGACGCATCTCGATGTACTCGATCGGGTTAGCGACCCGATCCTGGTTGATGTTGGCAAGTTCCCATAAAGACTCTTCGAGGAGGTTCTTGGTACTCTGAAAGAACCGGAGCCGCCAGTCCGCAGACTTGCTGAAGGCGGTGCGAGACCACAGATCGGCCAAGCCTCGCTCCACTGGGTTTGTAGGCACTGGAAGGGTGTTGACGGGATAGATTGGCATAAACGCTGGCAGTCGATTGAGGTACTCCTTAGCACCAGCCATATCTTGGGTGCGCTTATAGATTTCAAGGAAATGATCGTCGAAGAAGAACACCCAAACATACCAATCGGTAATTAGGTCAAGCTCCGTCCCTGGTGCATCTGGATGCGTATAGGAGCAAAGCAAGGCGTAGTCGTGGGCATCGAATGTGCGCTCGTCCCAGATAGGCGAGCTTTCGGCTTCTTCTTGTGAGCCAAGTATCCCCATCTGGTAGGCCCAGGCTTTGGAATGCACTCGCGCCGTTTCCAGGTTTGGGTTCAGCCGCGCGGGCCAAGGCATATAAAATTCTGGCAGTTCAAATGGTTGCATGATCTGCGCGTAACCTCCTCTGGAGTCTTCTTGCTGTCTTCATTTCGTGGCTGAGATGAACTGGCGGTTGACGAGCATCCTCACCAACCAGGCTACATCCCCACGTGTGGCTTACTCGTGGTGGCTCGTATCAAGGGAATAATATAAAATGCTCTTAGTCCAGATATAGCGGTTCTCAGTTGAGTGAGGTACTCAAGTTCCCCATCCCAATCTCCTCCCCGCTCTTCAATAGCTACTGTGTATACACAAGTCTGAAAATAGCTGAAGAACTCAGGTTTTACCCCACCCTAACCCTCCCCGATATATTGGGGAGGGAACCGGAAATATTATTTCCCCCCTTGATAAGCTATCGTGTATACACAAGTCGAATTGAGAATCAAATGCACAGAAAAGAACGGAAAATTAATTTTAAAATCCTTGATTTTTCGTTATGCCTTTATCAATAATTTGACACTATTGATAACTAATTTGACCAACTCAAAACCTTGCCCACTAACGCTTGTATCTTATCAGACAAGGATCTTAGGATTTGTGTATACACATAAAGAGCTACGTAAGTTTTAGTTCAAGTTTCCTATATCCAAAGATTAGGGATTTGAAAAATCTGTTTGAGTTATTACTCATTTCAGATGATGACAAATGAATCTTTAGTAATTTATGGTGTTCTCATAATCTTTCATGGTTATAGAAAAAAAGCAATACGTAGCCTCAAGCATTTAAACAAGTAGTTAAATCAAAAATTGAACAATTAGAAGACAGTTAAGACAGTTAAGTAGACAGTTAAACTAGAAATTGAACAATCAGAAGACAGTTAAGACAGTTAAGCAGATAGTTAAACTATTTAATACAGTTATTAAACAATAATTACTACTAATAAAGATTTGTAAATAAAGCAATATTGAGCGGTTTATCCGCAAATTAGGTAGATATCCTAAACTCAAACTTATATTAAGTCAGCCCAATGAATGATGATGTGTTTGAAAACAATTATGGTTTAGCGAGATGCTTTTAACGTAACGCCTTTCTATTAACTCCTGTTTTTGTTTCAGGTACACAGAACCAAAAAACTCCCAAAGCCACAACTGCGTAGGCATAGCCCGCCGCAGGCATCGCTGCTAAAATCAAAAAACCAACATTATAACCAGCATTTTTAACCACAAACCCAGCTAATACGTTGCTCAAACCCGCACCAACACCAATGGCAGTGTTGAGCATCCCTTGGGTAACATTAAAGCGCCCTGTGCCTTTAGTTAAATCAGCTACCATCAACACGGAAAGCACACCAAAAATCCCGGCTCCAATACCATCCAGAATTTGCACAGAAACAAGAAAATAGGGATTATCCGAAAGCGTATACAGTACTCCTTGAATGGGCAAGACGGCAAAGCCAAGGAGAAATATGGGTTTTCTGGCTGTATGTGCGAAACGTCCAGCCAAGTTGGAGACTGGAATCATTACCAACTGAGCCACAATAATACAAGCAGACATATAAACTGTGTCACTTGTCCCTTTACCCTGTGCCAATTCTTGACCAACTAGTGGTAACATAGCAGCATTGGCAAAGTGAAACAGAACTACTGCAACAGTAAAGAATAAAATTTTGCGATCGCTTAATAATTGCAATATGCCTTCATATCCCTGTTGATGTTGTTCTTTATCATCCTCTTCGCCCTCTTCTCCATCTCCACGCGCTAGTTCGTGGTCAATCTCTCCTTCACGAATCATCCTCACGGAAATAATACTGCCCACAGCCATAGCAGCAACTAGGAAAAATATTGCCTTGACTGCAATAAAGTAACCTGCTAAACCAGCGAGAAGAGCAGCTACCAGATTGCCAGTATGGTTAAATGTTTCATTACGACCTATCCGCCTATCTAATCTCTCGTGTCCTACAAGTCCTAGAGTAATAGCAATGATAGCAGGTGGGAAAATTGCTGCTGCAATTCCAATCATTATCTGAGAGCCAATGACAACAGGCAAACTCGGTAATAATCCTATAGTAATACAGCCGATTGAAACAAATACAGCAGCCAGTACAATCAACATCCGTTTCTGACGTAGCCTGTCAACCAATGCACCAGCTGGTGTTTGGACAATCACTGTGGCAATTGTTGAAGCTGACATCGCCATTCCAATCTGGGCTGGGTTCCAATTTTGTGAGGCTTTCAGGTAAATGCTCAAATATGGCCCAACACCATCGCGCACATCTGCGAGAAACACATTCAAGTAATCAAGAGAGCGCAAACTTTTCTTACTCGGTCTTTGCTGTTTTTGCATAAGTCTTTAGCGATGTTTGATAGGCTATGGAGAAGTCGCAAAACTTTTGTACAAAAATCGATTTGCAAGTAACTGGGACAAGCAATACTGATGTTAAATAACAATAAGATTCCCGACTTTTTTAATAAATCGGGAATCTGAGGTTTTCGAGTTAGTCTGAAGAAACCCTATTTTAAACAAAAATCGACTGATGCGCGATCGCAATTAGCTAATCAGACCTTCTACTTCGTTGCCTCTGCTCCAGCTTTACTTGACTCATTAGATGAAGCTGATTCTGTTTTCTCTGGTTGCGTCTCGCTCGTTTGTTGCAATTGGTTGAGATGAATGTTGTTCACTTGAACAATAAAGTATTCTAAAGCTTGACTTGCCTTTTGTTGCTGTTGGCTTTCATCAGACACATCATAGCAACGATCAGGTGGAGTTACACCCAATATAAATTTCTCTTGTTCCGCTTCTAACAATTCAACGGCTGTGTTAGCAGCAAGAGAATTCTTCTGAAAAGGAAAAGAGGTAACTATACTGGCAACAATAGAAGCAATAGCTGGACACATTACAGGGAGCCATTTGAGCCAAGCTTGTCCTGCTTCTAATTTGTCTAGCATAACTAAAATTGGTGTGACTCCTGATAAAATCACTGTCGCAATTTGCAAACTATAGTAAAGGTTCCTTGATACACCCCTAATTTTTTTATAATCGTCAATCAAGTCTTGGCTGTATTATAAAGCCTTTCCTCTTCTCAGAGTAAGGGTATCTTTATCCCAAGAATTAGGATTAGTCAATAGATAACTATATAGTTCAGCTTTCTTGGTGAGTTCTGACTGATAAGCTGCTTTCTTATAGTTCTAGAATACTTGTCTATTGATAAGCAACAAAAAAAACAAGAAAGTTAGAGCTACTGCCCCAGAAATAACAACTCTTTTATCTTCTGAGAGAAAAACAATAAAGAGTCCAGACGAAACAAAACCTGTAAGTAATAAATACTCAATTACCTTCAAGTTAAAAAACTTTTTTTCATCTGATGTGGAGGATAAGTTTTCAATCCTATCGAAAATTTTGCTTTGGTTTCTTTGATTAAGATTAGGTAATTCAGAAGTAATCATTGCCTCTTACTCAATTTGTTGTCGGGTTAAATGTAGCAATAAAATAGAATAGCAATAAATAGAATTAATTGTGCTGAGGGGGTAGAATTCAGGACAACTTCGCAAATATATATAGTTCTAACTTTTGCTTAGACATCTCTTATATAACTGTTCTCAAGTAGCTTCTCCCTTAGCAAAACCTTCTAGCATCTACTATTAGCTCTCATTTTGTGATTGACTAGTTGGCTGAGATGCTTTACAAAAGCCAGAAATGTTTCTTTCTGTTGACGTAAAATTATCTAGATCCAGCAAGTCTAATTAATCCTAACCATACATACATTTGATTGATAATGCAAGACTTTCTTGATAGTAATTTTACGTAGTTATTAAAATGTTGTTGATACAATTTGCGTACTTTCCCCAAAAAATATATGATTTGGACTTTGCAATAGTCGAATTGTTTTTTTGGGGAGTTATAAGCCTATTGGGGTGTTAAGCTGTCGTGTCTACATTAGCAGACAACTATTTCGACAGGAAATTATGCAAGATTCTCTGATTTATCAAGATATCCTTCAGAGAGAAAGACAGCAGGAAGCACTAGCACTGATAAGATGCGAACAATTGCAGAAATTAACGAGAAAATCATCCGCCAACGTGCGGTAGTGTTGACAACTGAAGAGTTAAAAGCACGAGTTGTAGAAATTGGTGTTACTAAAGCTGCTAAAGAAGTTGATGTAATTACCACAGGCACTTTTGAGCCGATGGAATCGAGCGGTGCAATTATCAATCTCGGACACACTGACCCTCCGATCAAAATTCGTCGTTGTTGGTTAGATGGCGTACCAGCATACTCTGGTTTTGGGGCAGTAGATTTATATTTGGGTGCGAGTTGTGCTGTAGAAACGACTGATGGAGAAGAAATCCGAGAACGTGGCGGAGGTCATGTAATTGAAGATTTAATCGCTGGTAAAGCTATACACGTAAAAGCGCAAGGACAAGTAACTGATTGTTATCCCAGAGCAAGTTTTGAAACTACAGTTACCCGTGAAACGATTAATCAGTTTTATTTATTCAATCCGCGCAATCTTTATCAAAATTTTATTGTAGGTGTGAATGGTGGCGATCGCCCCCTCTTCACCTACCTAGGCCCTTTACAACCACGTCTGGGGAATGCGGTTTACTCTAATCCCGGTGCTATTTCTCCCTTACTCAACGATCCCGATTTGCAACTCGTTGGTATAGGGACTCGAATTTTTTTAGGCGGCGGTATTGGCTATGTCGCCTGGGAAGGCACTCAGCACTTCCCCTTACAAAAACGTTTAGCTAATCGTACACCCATTGGGCCTTCTGCAACTTTAGCTTTAATTGGTGATGCCAAACAGATGGATTCTCATTGGGTGCGGGGTTGTTACTTTAAAAGTTATGGCCCCTCATTAATGTTAGGCGTTGGTGTCCCACTGCCTGTATTAAATGAACAAGTAGTTGAACACTGTGCGGTACAGGATCAAGACTTAGTAGCCCCAATAGTAGATTTTTCCATACCCCGGCGCGTTCGACCCACTTTTGGTTTGGTGAGTTATGCCCAACTCAAATCTGGGAAGATCGCTATTGAGGGCAAAGCAATACGCTCTGCCCCTTTAGCGAGTTTGTTTTTTTCTAGGCAAGTCGCCCTAGAGTTAAAAAAGTGGATTGAAGCAGGGACGTTTACCCTCACAGAACCAGTTTCTCCAATTCCGATGGAGCGATCTTTTCTACCCCAAGATCGGCGGACGGATTTTTGATCTTGGGACAGGGGGCAGGGGGCAGGGGGACAAGGGGATAAGGGGACAAGGGGACAAGGGGACAAGGGGGAATTATTGAACAAGTCTCTCTCTTGTCTCCCCCCTCTTCCTTGTCTCCCTTGTCTCTTCTTCATGTTCAATGCCCAATTCCCAATGCCTAATGCCCTAATCTTGAGTCGGTTTCGGTCGCTTGATAATAGGCTTTGGAGCGGGCGTTCTTGGTATAGGTTTTGACACCACAGAGGTGTCTCCGCCTATGCCTGTTTTCTTGATGGGACGCGGAGTTTCGCCACTGCGTCTGGGGGGGAATGGTTTTCTACCACCAGCACCAGCACCAGCACCACCACTACCGCCAGCACGAGGACCACCTCTGAATGGTGGTTTGCGTTTTTTGGGCAAGTCAGCGATCGCTTCAGCTTTTTCTACAATCAAAACATCGGCTTCTCGCTTGGCTTGGAAATCCCAGAACTTTCCTACCGCTTTGGTGGTCAGGACACCCCTCAATTTCAACTTGAAATACTTGGGTTTGTCAGTTGGTTTGCGTGCAGCCTGCCTAATTTTGACTACCAAACTCTTAGCGTCAAAAGATTGGTATACTACCTCACCACGAACAGAAAAACCACCATCAGCTACTTCTGATGAGGGGATCGTGGGAATTGTGCTTAATTCAGAATTTTCGGATAAGCCATCATCAAGTGTCTGTGACTCTTGCAACTCTAAATCTGACTCTTCCTCATCTGTTGAGCTTTTAGCCAGATTTTCTGGCTCCCAAACTCCGACGATTTGGATGTGCAAGGTGTCATTTTCTTGTCTTGTACGTGGATATACTACCCACAAGTGTTCTTTTTCTAAGTCTAGATGATTCTTGACTAAGCTCATAATCCGGCCTAGGAGGACGGCATTGAGTTCTACACCATCTGTGGTTAGTAGCGTACCTTGAGTAAATTGTTCGCTGCTAGCATGATAGCGACCCCGGACTAATCCGATCGCTCGGTACTGCATCGGTTCGCTGGGAGGCGGAATCGGTTGCTGTCGATTGACTAAGTTCCCATTTGAGTCAGTCTCGCTGGGGTTGACAGGCGAATTTTCAAGTTTAGAGGGCTTGGGTACTATGTGAACATTAGAGGCAGCCTCTATGTTATTTGAGCCCTGGTTAGAGGCAGAAGAATTGGAGGATTCAGGCAACGGCATCAGGTCGGAATTCATAAAAACTCCTTGCGGCACAGACACATCCCATTGTGGGATTTTATAAAGGTAGCTGGAAAGAGCATTTGTGCGATTGATGAAAGTATATTTATTTTTCACAAATCCACACTAGGGTACTCTATACAATCTTAAAGGCGCTAAATTTAGTGTTTGTACATTAAACGTGTAATTTAGCGCCTTTACACTAGTTTCGGAAGCATATCATAGCTACAATTCTGACGGCTCCTCCTAAAGTCATCACTTACTTTAGCAGTGTAAATAGTTAATTGTTATAAAATTCACAGGCAATTAGCGATATTCCGCAAAGTTTTGGAAATTTTTAACTTTACGATTTGTGTAAATGATAATGTCATTAGAGTTCAGGAGGAAGACAAAACTGTGCATCAAACACGCAATCGCTGGATAGTTCAAGTCGTCTTGGCGCTGGCAGTTCTTGCTTTTGTGGGTGTTTCGGTGATTCCCATAATTGGAGCATTTAATAATACGCCATCCTCAAACCAAAATACCGCTAGCACCAGAGGCACTTTGCCCTCTGCTGACCAAAAATCAAAATTAGAAGATGAAGTACGGGGTTATGAACTGGTTTTGCAAAGGGAACCAGAAAATCAGACTGCGCTTAAGGGCTTATTGCAGGCGCGTCTACAACTACTGAGTCAAAAAGAAAAAAGTGAGGTTAAACCAGCTGATATCCAAGTTGTCATTGAACCCCTGGAAAAGCTAGCCAAGCTAAATCCCGAACAGTCAGAATATTCAGTGCTACTAGCTCAAGCTAAACAGCAAATAGGCGATCGCGAAGGAGCCGCTCAAGCTTATCGCACAATTTTGTCTACGAAACCTGGCGATTTGAAGGCTTTGCAAGGAATGGTGGCTTTGTTAATCAGTCAGCAACGCCCGGAAGCAGCTATTGGTTTGCTGCAAGAAACCCTCTCGAAAGCAGCCCAAGTAAATACAATTCAGCCTGGAAGTGTAGATACAGTAGCCGTGCAGGTGTTGTTAGGTTCTGTTCATGCTTCACAGAAACGCTACGCTCAAGCTAGCTCTGTATATGACCAAGCAATTAAGAGAGATCCTAAAGATTTTCGCCCCGTTGTGGCAAAAGCGATGCTCTTGAAACAACAGGGCAAAGACGCAGATGCAAAACTTTTATTTGATAGTGCCGCAGCTTTAGCACCTGCTCAGTACAAAGACGAAATTAAAAAGGCAGGAATGACTTCCCCCATTCCTAATTCAGCTACGTCTCCCGCACCTTCCTTGAAAAGTACTCCGAAGTAGGGCATTGGGCATTGGGCATTGGGCATTGAACATGAAGAAGAGACGAGGGAGACAAGGAAGAGGGGGGAGACAAGAGAGAGACTTGTTCAATAATTCCCCCTTGTCCCCCTTGTCTCCCTGCCCCCTCCCTACCCCCTGCCTCTTCCCCTCACGCTCCCTCAATGGCAGCAACAACACCAAAAATTAAAAATAGGCATCCGCCAACAAAGGTGAGTTGACGCTCAGAAATGCGACCGGAAATCATTTTGCCACCAATAACTGCGATCGCAGCACAAATGGCATGTCCTAAAATTGCACCTACTGTGACTCCAATGGGATTATTACCTGCGGCTAGGGCAATGGTGGCAATTTGAGTGCGATCGCCCCACTCTGCCATAAATGTCAATATAAAGGCTTCTATGACAATTGCTAAGGAAGTCTTTTTCTTTGGTAACTCCAAATCTGCTTTTTTCACCGCAGCTTCGGCTTCTTCTATAACTTCCGTATCACAAGCAGCCGAGGACATCTTACTAGCGTCATATAACAGCTTGATACCAAAGGCAAGAAACAAAACTATTTCGGCGTAATGAATATAAGCTTTTGGCAATAAAGATAACGCTTGTCCAAATAGCACCGAAAGGATGGTCATCGCTGCTAAAGCAGCTGTCACACCTATAAATACTAGCCGCCGTGGGTGGTGCATTGCCAAAATCACAGCGATAAAAAATGTTTTATCGCCTAATTCGGAAACTGTAATTAATAATAAACCTGCGGTAAAAGCTGTTAACACTCTCTCAAGCTCCTGAAGAATCCTTTACCGATGTGAAGCTTGATGAGAACCAAAAGACCTCACCAAGTTTACACTTTTCGGTGTGAACTTAGTGAAGGTCTCGCTTTCAAATATTTATTATTCGCCACCTGAACCAGGCTCATCGCCAGTATGTTGATTCAGATGTACTGGCTTTTATTTTTTTGCCAGCAGCTACTCCCCTTCAATGCGAATATGATCATACATCTGTTATGGGTAAAAGTCAATAGTGGGGAATGGAGAGATATAACTTTAGAAAAGCGGACATACAGCCCGATTCAGGGATTAATTTGGTAAAAACTCCTCATCTATGACTTCTGGACAGATAAGATTAATCATGCCCAAGGTTAACGCCAAATTCTATCCCATCAAGCCAGTCCAACCAACTTAGCACTTAGTTGCCACATGCGATCGCCTTTGTCGTCATCACGGGCTTGAGGAGAAACCTTTTGAACAAAGGATTTACCATCTTCCTTCTGGCGATTTCCCCAACTCCAATACACACCGGATTGATTGTACTCAGGATCGGCAACCACCGCCGCAACTCGTTCTCCCGCCAACTCTTGAGACACATATCCCTTAGTGATGTACTTCTGGAATAATGGGAAAATTTTCTGAAATAGGGGATAGTGGTTTCTAAATAGCGGCGTTTCTGCAACACATCCCGGATAGAGAGAGTTGAAGACGATACCAGTTGACTCATGATAGCGCTGATGCAGTTCCCGCATCGTCAGCACGTTACAAACCTTGCTGTCTTTGTAAGCTTTAACTGGTTCAAATTTCTTGCCATCAATCATTGAGATCGGCTCTTTAAACCCTTCTGCAAAGCCCTGCAAATCGCGCAAATCTGGACGCGGCGGAATCTTTCCACCCAGTTCGTCTGGATTATGGGTAACAGTTCCCAAAATTACGAGCCTTGGCTCTGAAGATGACTTCTTTAGATCCTCTAGCATCAGGTTACACAAAAGGAAATGTCCCAGGTGATTTGTGGTGACAGTTAGCTCGTAACCTTCTGGACTGCGTAAAGGCTCTTTTATTAAGGGCATATAAATTGCGGCGTTGCACACCAAAGCATCTAGGGAGTGACCGCTTGCTCGGAAGTTCTTCACAAATTGTCGAACGCTTTCTAAAGAGCCAAGATCGATATGCATGATAGTGTAGCTACCCTGATGCGGGATTCCCACAGATTGGGCTGCCAGTTGAGCTTTGGCTACATCCCTACAGGCCATCACTACATACCATCCCCTTTCAGCAAGAGCCTTGGCAGCGTACAAACCAACCCCTGAAGAGGCACCTGTGATTACAACCGTTGACTTCCTATCCTGTACCATTCTATTCAGACTCTGTTAATCACCTTTTTCTCTCTTCAGGATTTTACATCACTGAGTCACCACCTCTGTTATACTTGGCGATCGCTTCTCACTCAGTTCGATTGAGTTTTTCTAAGAGGAGAGCTTCTACCTCGCTCTCAGGATTGTCAAGATCGAAAGGATAAGGGTGTTGTGTAGCAGAGTCACAACGAGTCATCAAAACTTGCAATGGAGCCCGAAATATTTATATTAGCTGGGCAAGATGAAGGGATAGAGCTAGAAATTAAGCCAGATGGTAGTATACAACCATGAATGTAGTATAGAACTATGAATCAAGTAAACTATACAGCAATGAGCGACCAAGAGCTAAAGAGTTACTTTCTCACCCACAAAGATGATAAACAAGCCTTTTATGCTTACATGGATAGACGAAAATCTCATCATCGTGATGTTGCAATACAATTAAATGATCCGGCTTGGGAAGAAAAGATAATAGCTGTGATTCAGAAACAATTAGGTTCTGACTAATAACTTAACTATTTATATTTTTAATCGAGGTGGACAAAATTTTTGTAGTCACCTCGATTTCTCACATAAATTTACCTTTAGCTAATACTTTCTCTCTTTTGGCTCAAACATAGTAATCGCCACCGGACGATATTGAATATCAATTCCCGCAGGTGAATAGTAAGCCATTGTGTGTTTTAGAAAGTTAGCATCATCTCGCTCGGAATAATCTTCACGGAAATGAGCGCCACGACTTTCTTGGCGATTTAGGGCTGATGCCAAAATAGTCTGTCCCACTATCATCAAACTTCGCAATTCTAAGGCTTCCACGAGTTCTGTATTCCAGCAACTACCTTTATCATCTAAATAAATTTGTGGATATCGCTGTTGGATTTCTGCTAATTTGTGTAACCCTTCACTCATTAATGCCTCAGTGCGAAAAACGCCACAGTACTCAGTCATACAATCCTGGAAGGCTTGACGGACTTGGTTAATGCGATACTCTCCTGGTTGTTCTAGCAAAGCTTGAATTTCTTGCTGGGCTTGGGTTATATAGCGTTGCTCATCTATAGAAGGTAACTTCCGTTTTTGGACAAATTTCGCGATCGCAGCCCCAGTTCTCTTGCCATAAACGACACATTCTAACAGAGAGTTACTACCAAGGCGATTGGCACCATGTACGGAAACACAAGATGTTTCTCCAGCCGCAAAGAAAGCATCAACTAAGCCATCACTACTACTGCGGACTTGCCCATCGGTGTTAACTGGGATACCACCCATACAATAGTGAATTGTCGGACGGACTGGCATCGGTTGAGTTATCGCGTCAACACCCACCAAACGATGCGCTTCTTCCCAACAAAATGGGACGCGACTCATAATTTTTTCTTTGCCCAAATGCCGCAAATCCAAATAGACAAAGGGGCCACCAGCACTACCGTCGAGATGAATACCACGACCGGCGCGAATTTCATAAGCGATCGCGCGTGAGGTAATATCACGAGGAGCCAGTTCCATGCGGCTGGGTGCATAATTCGCCATAAAGCGATCGCCTTCACTGTTAATCAGATACGCCCCTTCACCCCGTACCGCTTCTGAAATTAGCACCCCTACAGGATATAAACCAGTGGGATGAAATTGGACAAATTCCATATCTTCGAGAGGCAAACCAGCGATCGCAGTCATTGCCAAACCATCACCTGAAGAGGCGTAATCATTAGAGGTAGTATTATAAACGCGACCATAGCCCCCTGTGGCAAACATCACCGCCTTGGCTCGCACCACCTCTATATGTCCATCCAAAAGATGGAACATCACCACACCTTTGGCCTCATTTTCTTCCAAGATGAGACGCATCACATACCATTCTTCATAAACTTGCACCCCATAACGCCGCAAATTGTTAACCAATTCGTGTAAAATTGCGTGACCAGTCTTATCGGCAGCGTAGCAAGTGCGGTTGTGGGAATGTCCGCCAAAAGCCCGTTGGGCAATGCGACCATCGGGTAAGCGAGAGAACAAAACCCCTAGATGTTCCAGGTCAATTACCACATCTGGCGCTTCCTGGGTGAGAATTGCCACAGCATCTTGGTCTGCCAAATAATCAGAACCCTTGACAGTATCAAAAGCATGTGCTTCCCAACTATCTTGGGAATCAACATTTTTTAGCGACGCAGCCATACCACCTTGAGCCGCTACCGAATGGGAACGAATTGGGTGTGTTTTCGCAACCACAGCAATATTTAAACTAGGGTCAGTGCGAGCAATTTCCACTGCCGCACGACATCCCGCCAATCCACCCCCAACAATAATTACATCGTGTTCCAGCATAATTAGCTCCCGATTGCAAAGCACTGCTGTTCTATTGTAGAGATGTGATTAATCAGGCAGTGCATTGCTGCGATCGCCGTGGCATCTCTACAAAAAAATTCCCTGCCATAGACAGGGATGTTATTGCAAATTTTTAAATCAAAAGTGAAGATTTAGGAATGAAGAGTTAGGTCTTCATTCCTAACTCTTTAGCTAGCTGCTTGCACAGGTTGTTGCTGAGACACATTACCTGGTATGGGTTCCATTTTAGTTCCCGGTCCTACAGGAGTGACTTCAATATGATTTAACAAGGTCGTGACAAACGCAAACAACAAGAAAGGTAGCGATAGCAGAACGACCAAACCCGCAGTTGCTAAAGCGTACACAGGACGCTTGGCACCCATCAGCGCCAATGCAGATGCCAAACTTAGGGTAATTGTAATTAACCAAACAATTATTTGACCGTAGATATCACCAAAAGTCAGCGTACAGACAAACCGATACTTTTGAATATTATTTCCGCTCATCACATTTGCCTCAAGTCTCTCCTATATAGGTTCTACGTTAGAACCATGTTTGCTTTGTAGACAATTTCTAAATATTTTTGCAAAATTCGTAATATTGCTTCACAATTCACTTTTTTTGTTACAAACCACAATTCATAGTCCTGAATGGCGTAAATAGACCAAGCATACTCGACGGTAAGCCCTTTTACTATATCTCCACGTTCCCTGTACTACGGTGTACACATAAGTCTTAAAAACCTAGTTTCCTAGGGTGTCTTATGCCGTAGGTTAACGCACTATTCTAGATTTTTGGTGCGTTATCACCATAGATAAATCCAGCAAAGTAAGGATGTGAAATCCGATTTTTTGGTGTTAAATTTTGAGTATTGTCGGAATTTGTTGACTTAAATCAACAAAAACCTTTATTTTTCGTGGCAATGTTGTTTTAGGAGTGAACGTGAATACTATTTTTTTTCGTAAAGGTGTTTTTTGTTTGCCAGGTATAGCTGCTCTTGTAGTTCTAAGTAGCGGCTTATCTGCAAGTGCCCAGACAGTAGACAAGGTAAGCAGTCAGGCATTAACTGACTCTTCCGCAACCGTAGCGTCTCCCAATGAGTTTAGTACAGAACTAGACGCTGTAAGCCAAAATCTCTCTACAGAAACAACTGAAACATTTACAGCCACAAATTTAGCTGAGGTTCAGCAGCTCCAAAATCCTGTAATAGAGGAAAATACCAGTGCAACGTCTACACCAGTTCCAGGCACAGTGGCAACTTCGTCTGTGACTCTCACCTCTGAGTTTGTCCAACCGACTTCTCAAACGACTGCTCAACCATCTGCTACCAAAGTGGCACAATCGGATATTGATTTAGGCAGAGCAACCCGTGGTGGCAGCAGCTATATTGGGGTTGCTGCTAACATTGGGTTGAGTGGTGATGGTAGCTCGTCTTTGGGCGATGGTAACTTCGCAGTAGTTAGTAAAGTAGGACTGACAAATTCTATATCGGTACGTCCCTCAGCCGTATTCGGTGACAACACTACAATTTTGCTTCCGATCACCTACGATTTTACCTTCAAATCAGCAGATGCTTTTAGCGAACCGTTAGCGATCGCACCTTACGTTGGAGTGGGTGCAGCTTACAAAACTGGTGATGATTCGCAATTTGCCTTTTTGGTATCTGGTGGCATTGATGTGCCTCTAACTCCTCAATTCACAGCAACAGCCTCTGTCAATGCGGGATTTTTCGATCAAACTGATGTTGGCTTATTGTTAGGAGTTGGTTATAACTTCACTGGGTTATAAGAGTTAGGAGTTATGAGTTAGGAGTTAAGAGTTAGTAATATTTCATTCATAACTCTTAACTCCTAATTCCTGACTTTCTACTTAGGGGTAACTTTGTCAATTACCTTGATTTTGCCATCGTCTCCTACTGTCCAAACATCGTATACACCGACGACATCGCCGTTAGCATCAACATCTACGTTACCGCTAGCTCCTTGATAGTTAATCTTTTTACCATCTTTGAGTAACTTCAGTCCCTCGCAGACATCGGTAACTTCTGTGCCAGGGCCATCAGCGACTTCACGAATTTTGCCGGCTATTCCAACGCCTGTATTTTCTTTAGCAGCTTGTGCTGCCAATGTCAATAAAGCAGCCGCATCCCAAGCTTGAGGGGCGTATTCCCCTGGTTCATTACCCTTTTTATCCTTCCACAGTTTGTTGAAAGCTTCTAATGCTTTACCATCGGAACCGGGTACTGTACCGATCGCTCCAGTTAAAATATATTTACCATCACTGCCTTTGCCAACTTGTTCTGGGAAAGTAGGTGATTTCACTCCATCTGTAAGCAGAATCTGCACTCCCTTAGCTACACCTTGCTGATAGGCGGCTTTCAAGAACAGACTGCCAGTTTCAGCATAAAGTACAGCCAGCACTGCATCTGGCTTACCAGCAAAGGCAGCTGCCGCTTCTGTATCAAATGTCTGCGCTTTCGGGTCGTAGCGGACAGGCTTATCTTTATTAACGATGGTTCCACCCAATTTTTCAAAAGTTTGCACAAATGCTTTTTCAAAGCCCACACCATAGTCGTTATTAATCACAACTGTAGAAACTCGCTTGAAACCTTTTTTTCTGGCAAGTTGAGCTAATGCTAGTGCTTGGTAGGTATCAGGGGGAGCGGTACGCGCCCAAAAACCTTTAAAGTCGCCTTTTTGTGCTTTTTCAGTAAACACGGGACTGGTACTACCAGGGGAAACCAGCATGACTTTATTCGGCGTGGCAATGGAGACTGCGGCACTAGAAACGCTACTGGCAAAGGAACCAACTACACCTGCGACTTTATCTAAAGTTGCTAGTTTGGTCATACCGGCTGCACCAGCTTTCGGGTCGGTTTGGTCGTCTACTTGCACCAAGTTAACTGGTTCACCATTCACCCCACCGCAAGCGTTGACTGTATCGACAAGTAAAGGGACAGAACCTAGCATCTGTTGTCCGACAGATGCTAAGTCGCCTGTTGTCGGTAGTAGGGAACCAATTTTTAGTCCTTTAGCACTGCTTGTCGTAGTTGAGTTTGCTGCTGGGGTTGCACTACTTCCGGTGGTAACTGTACCATTGGGGGTACTACTATCACCACAAGCCCCAACTAGGAATCCAGTTGCTATGGTAGCTAGACTCAAGGTTAAGGCGGCACTAATTTTTCTCATAAATCACTTTCACTCCTCAAATATCTAGGAGCCTAAAATTAAGATTCAAGCTAAGTTTGTAAGTTAGTTGGATCTTATCAGGACTCCAAAGGATAAATCATATCATCCATCTTTGGGAGTAGAAATGTTTACGCTTATATTAGTTTACACAGAATATTTTCTATGTATTAAAAGCTGGAAAACGGAGAGGGAGGGATTCGAACCCTCGGTACGGAGTTGCCTGCCGTACAACAGATTAGCAATCTGCCGCTTTCGACCACTCAGCCACCTCTCCATGACTCACGAATATTAATATTAGCAGACTTGTTGGGAAGAGTCAATAGGAATTGGGAATTGGGAATTGGGAATTGGGGATTGGGTATTAGTCACTGGTCGCTAGTTATTTGTTAATGACTAATGACTAATGACCAATGACCAATTCAAAGAACTTGCGATCGCATCCAAGCTAAGGGTAAGGTGCGTAACTTTTTCCACTGGGGAACGAAAGCCCGTTGACTGAACACATTGTAATCATTGCGTTCGATCACCTCCAAAATTTGACCGTACAGCATTGAGGCTGCCCACACGGGCCAACGGGCATCGGATGCTAAATAAGTAATTCCTTGGTTTGATGTGGTATAGAATTGGCGGGCCCGGTCAATCTGAAAGCGCATCAATGCCCGCCAACGGTCATCTACCACACCTTTGAAGAAGTCTTGCTCGGTGTAGTTGAATTTTTCCAAGTCCTCTAGGGGAATGTAGATTCGTCCCCGTTTGGCATCTTCTCCCACATCCCGCAGGATGTTGGTGAGTTGATTGGCAATTCCCAGAGCGATCGCTTCTTCTGTGGGAAGATATGGTTGTTTGTTCTGATGCCACGGAGCGGTGTACATAGTGCTATCCACACCCATCACTTGTGTTGACATTAAGCCAACAGTGCCAGCAACGCGGTAACAGTAGAGGTATAAGTCCTCAAAGGTTTCATAACGACTGCGATATAAGTCCATGCGCTGACCGGCAATCATATCCCGAAAGGGCTGAATGTCCATCGGAAAGCGCTGGAGGGTATCAGCTAAAGCGACATCGTAATTTTCTAATGGGTGTCCCGCAAAAATCGATTCCAGCTGCTGTTCCCATAGGTCTAGGGTTTCTGGCGTGGTAATAGCAGATGCGGGCCCATCCACTAATTCATCTGTACGGCGACACCAAGCGTAAATTGACCAAATAGATTGACGTTTTACCGGACTCATGAGCAAAGTACCCAGGTAAAAAGTCTTGGCATACTTTGCTGTAAGATGTCGGCAAAGTTTGTATGACTCGTCTACAGAGACCAGCGTTTTCATGCGCGGGGGGGAATCAGGCAGTTGCAGCATTCGTTGCGGGCGGTCGGGTGAGCGTTTGCAGGTTTGAGGAATTTGCTACCGGGAGAGCCTCAGAAATTGCCTGCGCTGTCAGCTTACCAGAAAGTACGGCACCTTCCATACTGCCTAAGTAGCGTTGCATGGTATAACTTCCGGCGAGATAGAAGTTGGCAATGGGCGTAACTTGTGCGGGACGGTACTGTTGACGACCAGGGGTCGCTTTGTAAACTGAACGCGGCGTTTTCACCACATGAGATTTCAGCAATGTTGCTGGATTGTCTCCCCCAAAGTGGTCGGGGAAAAGTTTTTCCAATTCAGCAAGCGTTGCAGCCACAATCTCCTCATCGGATTTGGCAATCCAATCTTTTGCCGGAGCTAGAACTAATTCCAGCATTGAGCGATTGGGGTTGGCGTATTCACGGCAGGTATTGCTCATATCAGCATAAACGCTTAGGAGGGGCGATCGCGAAAAAAGTAGGTGATCAATTTCTGTAAGTTTCCGGTCAAACCACAGATGGAGGTTAATCACTGGTACTCCTTCTAAACCTTCTAGCTTTTGAAAAAACTCCATCAGCTTCCAAGGTTTAGGCAACATCACCTTTAAAGGGTCAACTGAGATGGCAGATACATACACATCAGCCGTCAAAACTTCATCTTCTGCCCCATTTAACCCTCGAATCAAGTATCCCTTCACCGTGCCATCGGCGTTGAGCAAAATTTCTTTCAAGGGGGCATTCAGCCGCACTTCTCCGCCGCGTTCTGTGATGTAATCTACGATCGGGTTGCATAGACGTTCTGTGGGAGAACCATCTAAAAATGCAATCTTGGAGCCATATCGTTCTTGCAGAAAACGATTCAGTGCAGTTAGGAGAATCGTTGCGGAAACTTCATCAGGATTGATAAAGGTGAGTGCTTTACATGCGGCGATAAAAACGTCACTAGTTACCCGCTCGTCAACACCTTGCCTTTCCAACCACTCTAAGAAGCTATATTTGTCCATTTCTTCGACATACTTCTGACCCCGAACCACTGCGGGAAGGAGGCCAACGGCAAACCGAATCTTCTGCTCCCAAGTCAACATGTCTTTGTTACGAAGAATCGATGCAATGACGTTGAAAGGAGATGGAATATCTGGAACATCAAAACGTGAGAGTGTTCCAGGCTTGTCTGGTTGATTAAAAATCAGTGTATGCTCTTTCCACTGGAGTCTATCTTCAATGCCCAACTCCTTGAGCAATTGGAGCATATTAGGATATGCCCCAAAGAAGGCGTGTAACCCGGTTTCATACCAGTCGCCGTCAGAGTCTTTCCACGCTGCAACCAGACCACCCAGTACGTCCCGGCTTTCCAAGACAATGGGAGTATGACCTGCGTCCGTGAGATATTTCGCGCAGGAAAGTCCTGCTAGACCAGCACCCGCGATCGCTACTCGCATTTAACCCTAATGCCCTTCAATATTTCTTAACGGTTTAATCGTTCTCATTATACGTTGCAAACTGTTACATTTGGCGGTTGTTGTGCGATCGCTTCCCCAAAAAACTTTGATCAAAGGGAATTTTACCTACGCACAACTGCCCAATAAAATTACTAATCCCATTGTTGGCAATAGGTTTTAGCGAGTATTTCATCTAGATTTAAGTGCAGAAAATTTAACGAGACAAAAGTAATTCCTTTAACAGGAAATAGGTAATCTCAAAAGTAGTTGATTTCTTTGGGAATCCGTGCATCTAAATCTGAGAAAATATCTAGGTACTGGTTATAGATTGCTATTAAACACCTCAGTTAGGTAAAAGATGTATGAGTGGTTCACAGGAGCTAAAACACTTTGGAAATCACCTGATTTTAGGTATTTCTGGCACTACACTAAACGATGACGATAAACGCGTACTCAGTGAATTAAAGCCGATTGGGGTGATATTTTTTGCTAAAAACTTTTTGGATGGCGCTCCATATCAAGTTTGGCTAGAAAGCTTCAAGGATTTAAACAGCCAGATACGAGAATATGCTGAACGTGATTCAATGTTTATAACTCTGGATCATGAAGGAGGTCGTGTCATTCGCACACCAATGCCAATTACGCGATTTCCTCATGCATTGTTGTTGCGATCGCACGCCCGCGAAGTAGCAAAAGCCACAGCAGTAGAATTAAAATCACTGGGAATAAATTTATCCTGGGCACCTGTCGCAGATGTTTTTTCCCATCCCCACAACCCCGTCATTGGGCCTCGTGCCTTTGGTAACACTCCCGAAATCGCCGCAAAAGATGCCCGTGACTACTACCTTGGACTTCAAGAATCAGGAATTTTGGGATGCGCCAAACACTTCCCCGGACATGGAGACACTAGCAAAGACTCTCACATTGAGCTACCAATACTGGATTTAACTTTAGAAGACCTGCGACTTCGAGAACTCGTACCTTTCAAAGCTCTAATCGAAGTACAGATACCTTTAATCATGACTGCCCATATTTTATTTCCCAAGATAGATGCTGATGTACCAGCAACGCTTTCTCAAGCTATCCTGAAAACCATACTTAGGGAAGAACTTGGCTTTCAGGGAGTGGTTGTATCTGACGACTTGGATATGAAAGCGATCTCAGATATGTTTATGAAACCTGGAACTGTAGCGCGGTCATTTAATGCAGGCTGCGATCTGTTTATTGTCTCGCGCAATATTAATTCATCATCTCTTGAAAGAACCTATCAGATTGCTGAAGATTTCGTTGATTCCCTCAGCAAGGGTAGCTTAGACGAATTAGTAGTGGAAGCAGCCCGAGAAAGAATCGATAAACTACTGGCAGTAACACCGCAATATCCCGTAGAAATTTTGGATAAAGATATACTATTGCAACATGCTCAACTAGCGATCGCTAGTTGCTATTCATAACCCAACGCGCATTCAAGTTGCATATTAGCGATTGCCAAAAGGCTAAGTAAGATTGCAATTTTGAATTTTAAATTTTGAATTTTGAATTGTTTAGTGGGTGGTATAGGGGTCGAACCTATTTCTGCGAGTTAAAAGCTCGCTGCACAGCCGGTATGCCAACCACCCTAGTTTATTTAAGAAATAGGTTGGTGCGATCGGATATTTTTTACATCGCAAGCCTTACACCAAAACTAGTAGTACGCCAAGGAAACTTGGCGGGGTAAGGGGGAAGGGGGAAAGGGTTTAAATCCCTTACCCTTTCCCTTTACCCTTTCCCCAGCCCTCACTTAGCATTTTTGGGTTGGCAGACTACTAGATATAAATCCACCTGGGAGGTACTGCCCCTCCTATTTCTGTGTTATCAGCACAGCGCCTCGCTTTTCGGCTTCAGGTGGAAAAGAGGAAGATGGAGGAATCGAACCCCTACAGTTGCCTGTACCCCAAGGTTCAAGCTTGGTTGCCGTCCATTCAGCGGCATCTTCCATTCAGGGGTGCCTGACGGGACTTGAACCCGCTATGACTGGTTCCACAAACCAGCGCTTCGACCACTTTGGCTCCAGACACCATCAGTGGAATCAATGGGAATTGAACCCATAACCTCCTGCTTGCAAGGCAGGCGCTCTAGCCATTTGAGCTATGACCCCATATTTTTTGGTGGATACTGGTCGGAATCGAACCGACATCCTTCTAACAGCCAGTTAGATGCTTTACCAATTAAGCTACAGACCCATAGACGGGAGTGGTAGGACTTGAACCCACAACTTTCGAGGGAGAAGCTCGAAGCTCTATTCCATTGAGCTACACTCCCAATATTTGGTAGTCCTGGCAGGAATTGAACCCGCGACATTCTTCTTGTAAGGAAGACACTCTACCAATTGAGCTACAGGACTACGCAAGCGAGTGGAGGGACTTGAACCCACGCACTGAGTATGGCGTACTCAGATGCTACCGATTACATCACACCCGCAAGTTCAGAGCGGACGACGAGATTTGAACTCGCACGAAGACGGTGGAAACGTCTCATGCTACCGTTACATCACATCCGCATCAAGCTGGTAACAGGAATTGAACCTGCAACCTACTGATTACAAGTCAGTTGCTCTGCCAATTGAGCTACACCAGCACTAATTTTGGTGACGGGGGCAGGAGTCGAACCTGCCGATGTTCAGGTTATGAGCCTGACGAGCCACCGTTGCTCTATCCCCGCATATTCACCAATGCCCCTGACTGGATTTGAACCAGCAACCTCTTCGTTCTAGGCGAAGCGCCTCTTCCGTTGGGCTACAAGGGCAAAATCTGAGTGACAGGGATTGAACCTGTGACCTGGAGTTCCCGAAACTCCCGCGCTTCCAACTGCGCTACACCCAGATATTTTGGTACTCCCGACAGGATTTGAACCTGCAAAAAACTAGATCCTCGGTCTAGTGCGTCTTCCATTCCGCCACGAGAGCTTAGTACCCCTGACAGGATTTGAACCTGTAAAATCTGGACTCTGATTCCAGCACGTATGCCAGTTCCGTCACAGGGGCATATCGGGATGGCAGGATTTGAACCTGCGACTCCATGCTCCCAAAGCACGGCTTCTGGCCACTGAATTACATCCCGTTGGTACTCCTGGTGGGAGTCGAACCCACAACTAAACAGATTTTAAGTCTGCCACCTCTTCCAATTGGGCTACAGGAGCAAGTTTTGGTACTCTTGGTGGGAATTGTAGACGCGGAGCGGCTTCCCGCAGGGTACCCACAACATACCGTTTTTGAAACGGCAGCCTCTTCCAGTTGGGCTACAAGAGTAGAGTTTGGCAGCCCCGCCAGGACTCGAACCTGGAATCTTCGCCTTCAAAGGGCGCTATGTTGCCAATTACACCACAGGGCTTTATTGCCAGGGCAGGGTTTGAACCTGCAACCTCATCGTTCAGAGCGATGCGACTTCCCAATTCGTCCACCCGGCATTAAACAATTCGTAGTTCGTAATTCGTAATTATGTTTTGTGATGAGGATTTAAATCCCGACTAACATAAAAGCCGTTTAAAAAAACGTGGGTATCAACCCCTATTTAATTACGAATTACGAATTAATAATTACGAATTATGATTGGCTGCCTCAGTAGGACTCGAACCTACAACCGCGCGGTTAACAGCCGCTTGCTCTGCCATTGAGCTATGAGGCAACGAAGTCCCCCAGATCGGAATCGAACCGACGACCTCCTGTTCTTCAGACAGGCGCTAACTACCAACTGAGCTACCGAGGGATAAAAGAAGAGACATGTAACGAGAGTGTAGGGATTTGAACCCTCACGTCTTCAGTTTCGTAGACTGAGATGTTATCCAGTTCACCACACTCTCAAAACGGAGAGAACAGGATTTGAACCTGCGACGGATATTAACTACCCGTTTCCTCTTAGCAGGAGGACGCTTTCAGCCACTCAGCCACCTCTCCATAGTGGGTCGAGCAGGATTTGAACCTGCGTGCAAAAAAGAACAGTTTTACAGACTGTCGCCTTCAACCAGACTCGGCCACCGACCCATAATGATTCCCCTGACGGGACTTGAACCCGCAATTTCTGCTTTGAAAGAACAGCGACTTAACCATTCGTCCACAGGGGCATGATTGGCGCAGGGACTAGGATTTGAACCCAGAACATCGGATTTGGAGTCACGAGGTGTTGCCGTTACACCATCCCTGCATTTGGTAGCAGCGGCGGGATTTGCACCCGCATATACCAGGGTATGAACCTGGGGCTTTGCTGATTAAGCTACGCTGCGACAGAGGTCAAGGCGGGATTTGAACCCGCGCTAATCGGTTTTGCAGACCAACGCCTTACCAACTTGGCTACCTGACCATTTGGGAGTCCCGACGAGATTCGCACTCGCAATCTTCAGCTTGAGGAGGCAGCGCGTTGCGGAGGTTCCCAACGCTCGATGACTCGCTAACGCTGCGCTACCCGTTGTAGCGACTGCCGTAGGCTGACGGCTTAAACTATTCGCCTACGGGACTTCAACTAGGGTGACGGGATTTGAACCCGCAACATTTCCGCAGACAACGGAACGCTCTAGCCAGTTGAGCTACACTCCGATTTTTGAGAATCTGTGCCTAAAATTTTAGTTTTTTAGGCACAAATTTTGTTGGTGAATTTGCCCATTTCTTATTTAGTTTTCAAGGTTCAGAAAATTTACTTTTTTTAGAAACTGTTAGGAAAACAACCGAAACTCTAGGTAGCAAGCCTGTTGTGTATTACGGATGTGTTCAGTGGTTTTGATGAGTGCAAACTTAGAACTTTTTTCGTTTATTGCCTCTACTGCCGATGGTTTGCAAGTAGGAGCAGTTTTGTTGACTGGGGACTTTGGTTTATTCCAACGCCTGTCCTTTAGTAGTTGTATGTAGAACATAACTTTGACTCTTGAGAAGCTTTGTCTGTCGCCTCACTACAAATATACTACAAAATACTACAAGAGGTGTCAAGGGGTTTTAGAAAGTTTTTTTGAAATTGTCTAAAAAAGCTTCTGCGCTTAGATTTGAACTTGCTCACGCCTCTTAAAAGTCAAACTACAGCTTATGATTGGGTGAGTTTTTAAAAGCCTGACGTGACAGACAACTACCTCAAGCGACAAAAGATAATTAGTATTGTCGCGATCGCCTCTATGATTACAGCTTGTAGTATTGCTCCAGGTACTTCTCCACAAGTGGGGTTGAACCAGCCAATCAGCAAAAGCCATTCTGCACAAGTTCAAAATCCAGCAAAGGGACAAGTTAATGAACTACCGCCATCAGCCAAAGTAGAAAACCTTACATTTACAGTTCCAACTAAATTTCAAGGAAAAACAGTTTACAAGGTTCAACTGAGCAGCAACGAAAAGGTTATTGCTCTAGGCATTGATGATGGGCCTTGGCCAAAAACAACCCTGGAAATGCTGGATATCCTCAAGCAAAATGATGTTAAAGTGACATTCTTTTGGGTAGGACAAGCCTTACAAGCAAATCCCGACTTAGCTAAACGAGTGGTTGCCGAGGGACACGCCATTGGCAACCATACTTGGCATCATTGGTATCGGCAAATGGATGAAGCCACAGCTAAGAGTGAAATCGATCGCACATCTGACCTGATATACAAAACTACAGGGGTGAAAACTTCTCTGTTTCGTCCTCCTGGAGGCTTTTTAAATAACGGACTAGCCGCTTATGCTAAAAGCCAGAAAGATGCTGTGATTATGTGGTCGCTCACTTCAGCCGATACCGATCCTCACGCCAAACCGCAAGCATTTGTAAATAATGTCTTGAAAGGCGCTAAACCCGGTTCTATTGTTTTGATGCATGACGGTGGTGGTGATCGCCGAAGAACTGTAGAAGCTTTGCCACAAATCATTAGTGGACTTAAACAGCAAGGCTACCGATTTGTGACAATTCCCGAATTGCTGCAAATGGCGCAATAAAGGGTGAGAATTTCTCACCCTACTATTTCGTTTATTCACTCATGACAGAAGCACAAGCTTGAGCTTCCTGCCAAAGTTTGTGCAAAAAGAACTCAGCGCGATCGCTCATAGTGGTGAAAAACACACCTACAGCATCCTTAGAACTATCTGATAGCCAAGAACCTTGTAAAGTGACTTCCATATATTGGGTATCGGAAGCACAGAGGGCAATGATTTCTCTGTCATCTCTTTTTACCTCAGCTTTAAGCACTTCTACTCCTGGCAAATCAACAGGCAGCAAAAAGGAAGCAGTACTCGGTTCAATGCACAAACTTTGCCCAACTCGCAGGGCCAAAATCACTCGCTGCGCTACCCATTCTTCTAGCGACAGAGTGATAAATTCTAAATCAAAACTGTTTTCTGTGTAAGTTAATTTCAGCATTCCTTATGCTCTCCTGCTATTCCAGGCTTCCTTGCATATCTATCCAAAACTGTTCGGCAAAAGAAATCGCGGGGTGAATTGGTGCTTTTGGTTTGGTACGTAATTGCATACCAGATTCAAACAGGGTGCGATCGCCTTTACGGGAGTTACATCTCTCACAAGCTGTGACTACGTTATCCCAAGTGTGAGAACCGCCTTTAGAACGTGGCATCACATGATCTAGCGTTAGATGCTTGCCGCTACCGCAATATTGGCAATTGTGATGATCTCGCCGCAACACTTCCCGCCGATTAACTGGCGGAACTTTCCACATCCGCTCATTAGAAGCGATTGTTAGGCGAATATGTTTTGGCACATCAATTACCAAGTTGGGTGAGTGAACTCGCCATCCGCCCTCTGTGGTCAAACCTAACGGTTGAGCTTTGTTGGTTACTAACAGCACAATTGCCCGCTTGATATTGATCCGACATAGTGGCAAATAATTTTGAGAAAACACCACCACAGATTGCTCTAACACTTGCATTGCGTTCGCGCCGCGCAGAGAAGATATCGTCACAGCTTCACTCCTTATAAAAAAACCCCCGCTTCCTGTTTTGGTGAAGCGGGGGTTAGAATTGACCGGAAAACTTTCTGGTCTCATATTGGTACAGCATTCCTTTGCCTGTACCCCCCGCTTTCTTCATCTAGTTGTGGTTTCGCAATCAACCCACTTATGCTGAGATGTCTAGAATCATAATTACCCTCTGTGATTTGCCCACGATCTCGGCTACCATCGCCCATAAATAAATACTCCACTTCCATAGCAGCTGATTCCCAACTGATTCGGCAATTGGTAGCGCACAAAATTGAAGTAGAGATCGGGCAAATGGGTTTCACAGAAAATTTCACCTATTGAAGATTCCTTTAAACATACTACACTTGTATTACTATCCTGTCTATACTTTAAGGAGAAATCAGTGATGCATACGATCGCTCGCACCCCAACCACCGATATGGAAGTTACCAGCATCCGTCTAGAGCGCGAACTCAAAGATAAGCTTAAAGAAATTGCTGGGAATCAGGGATATCAAGCCCTGATTCGAGATATCCTGTGGAATTATGTCCAGCAAAAATCAGGTGAATGGAAGCCTCGATTTTCCCGAGCGGACATTCGAGCTAGCATAGCAGCCACAGCCCAACAAGAAGAACGTTGTGTACTAACAGGTCAACTCATTCAACCTCAAGAACCAATGCTGTTAGGACTGACAAGAAATGGCGATATGGTTCCTCTCAGTGTCGAGAGTTTGGCTGGATAGTCTTAATATTCAGGCAATGCAGCCTAGTTATTTTATTTAGGACTTACGTACAAGAGATGCTCCAACCCCCCTAAAAAAGCAGGGCTGATTCATTCTCTAAAAGGCTCTAAAAATCAAGAGTTATAGCAATTTAAACTAGATTATTTTGCTACTTGCGTGTCGAGAGAACAGACAATTACACTGTTGTTTATGTGCCTAAAAGTTTATTCAATCGCTACCCATACTTATGATTTTTATCGCTAACCATCTTGACAAATCCTGTTTGAGATGGAACGAAACAGCCCTGCCCTAAAAAAAGGGGTTTTTAAGATACCCCCTGTTTAAGGGAAGCCAATTGCTCAACCTAGGGATTACCCAAGTTGAGCAATTGGTGTTTGTTAGGGGGTAGTGGGGCTACGCAAACGAGGTTTCAGCTTTTCAGTACGTAAGTCTTATTACTGAATAATTAGGCTGCATTTAGAATTTAGCTTTATTTTCTCCAATGAGTAAAACTTATTGTTAAGATTTGTAGCTATACAACCAAAAGGCAGGGAGAAGGGGGAAGGGAGCAGGGGAGAAGATACTGTAATTGCCCAGAAAGAGAGGGTTTCAGAGCAAATAAATCTATTTATGCTTAATGTTAAATATTTATTTCAAGATGCATGGCACAAGAAATAATGCGTCCAAGATCAAGCCCATAAATAAATTTATGGGCTTCTGTCCCCTGCTCCCTTACCCCCTGCCTCCTACCTGAACAGGTGTAGGTTTTTTATTTGTGCATGAGTGGGCACTTTCAAACAGAGTTCTAAACGTGATTCAAATCACGAAATTTCGTTCTTGGGTGGGAAATCAGAAATTAACATTTGAGTTCTCAACCAACGGAAAAACCCTATTTCAGCCACATTTGTTAAATACCTACACCTGTGAGCTGCCTCCTACTCCCTTGCTTCCTGCCCCCTGTCCTCTCTTTCAATCCCAAATCCAAAATCCAAAATTGGTTTGACGCTCTGGCTTAGTTATATTTGATTGAAAGCAACACAGAGCAAAGGATAGCTCCTTAAAGGATTAAAATAAAAACAAAATTTTACAAAAATTTTAAAATCAATTCAGTGTTTTTACGGTCATAAATGGGGGATTTTCCTGAGATTCCAGAGAAATTACGGTTTATGTATACTTACAGACAGGATATTCTAAATCAAAGTTAGTTAATTATCTCAATATAAAGAAGATAAAGCAGCCAAAAATAATCAGGCTGGGTCATTTTAGAATATCCTAAGTATCTCACTACCTATGTAGCAATTTGCTTTATATAGCAGCAACTTGGCCATCTGCCATAGAAAAGGGCTATAACAGGTGAGAGAAAGTATTCATATAAGATTTGTCAATTATCAAGGTGTCGCAACACAACTAACGGTGAAGAATATGCCAATGGGTTGGGTGCAAAAACAATGGATTTATTATCCGAGGGCGTGCCAAGAATGAAAAAGCCTTTATGGTCGCCGACACAGTACGTAGATGACATAGATCGACTACAAACTTACAAAGTCAAGCTGATGCAGCATCAGGAAGAAACTGCCCACCAGTTGGTACAAAAGATTAACCAAATCATTGCCAATACCTCAGCTACGGCTTTGATGTTGCAAGATATTGCCCAATTGCTAGGAACTGCTTTTGAAGTAGATTGTTGCTGCTTAGTTTCAGTAACGGGTGAAACATCTGACGAAGCAACTACTATGAATTGGTGTGCCGATCAATATCTGGGGTTGCCACATCCAGAAGAAATGTTTTCGATGGAACAGTTGCTTATGCACTCGCCAGTGCTGCAATGTGCTGCTGAACCATTGACTATTGAAGATATTTCCATCATTCAGAAGAGTCTGGTAATTGGCTGTCAGTATTTACCCCTACCCATAAAAGCTGTTTTGGCAATTCCCACCAGGTTTGGTGGAAATAATAATGGAGTGATTAGTCTGATTAAATTCCAACCTTATGATTGGAATGAATCAGAAAAACAGCTGCTCAAAGAAGTAGAGTCTGCTTGTGCGATCGCTTTTTCTCAAGTGACCCAAGCTAAACTAATTACTCATCAACAACAGTATCTCCAAAAAGGCGATCAGTATCAAAGCTTGATCAAGCAATTAACATTATTGAGTCGCAGTAACTTGGAGCTTAATCAAATGCTCCAGTTAGTTATCGCCTCTACTGCCGAATCTCTACAGGCAGATCGAGGTTTACTTATACTACTAAAATATACCGATCCACTATTTAGGACTCAAGCTAAAAAACAAATTCCGAAAGCGAAAGCTAGAGTGGTTGGTGAATGGGCTAAGACAACACAAATTTCCCGCATTACTAAACCAGAAACCTTAGAAGATCATTCTTTTTTGCTTTCGGAATGTGGTTTGTGCCAGCGTCCCTTTATAGATTCTGGAAAAGCAGTAATCTTTGATAACTATACAGAGCAAAATGATACTTCGGTAGCTGCTCCATTATTTGCAATCGAGCAATTGCCTGCCGTCTTATTAGTGCCATTAGAAAGTCAAGGTAAAATCTTAGGATTTTTGGTGCTACAGCAAGCTACTACTCGCAGTTGGCAAGCAGCCGAATTAAATCTTGTGGAAATGGTTTGCGCTCAAGTAAGCAACGCCATAATTCAGTCACAGACATTGCGTCAAGTACAAACTTTGGTAGATGAGCGGACAGCGAAACTCCAGAGTAGTCTGGAACTCCAGGCAAAGTTGCATGAAAGAACCCGGCAATATGTTGAGCAACTGCGGAAACTCAATGAACTCAAAGATGAATTTTTGAGCAACATGAGCGATCGCTTGCGCTATCCTTTGACAAATATGCTGATGTCGATTCGGAACTTACGTTTGCCAGGAATTGCACCAGAGCGTCAAATTAGATACATGGATATCCTAGAGCAAGAATGCACAAAGGAAATCAACTTGATTAATGACTTGTTAACACTCCAGAAACTAGAGTCGCCTCACGAAGCTCCACAATTAGAATCTATAGATTTAAATACTAGAATTCAGGATATAGTAGTAGTTTTTGAGAAGAGACTCGCAGAGAAAGGATTAAAGATTTCTGTAGATTTGCCAGAGGAATCGCTAAAACTGCAAACGGAACTGGAGAGTTTTGACCGCATCCTACAAGAGTTGTTGACTAATGCCTGTAAATACTCGCAGCATGATACCACCGTCCATTTAAAAGCTGTTCACCGAGTCGATCAACAAATCGATCAAGTTATCATAAAGGTGACGAATACAGGACATGCCATCTCCCAAGAAGAAGCAACCTACATCTTTGACAAGTTCCGTCGTGGAAAAGGGCGTTGGACTCCAGGGACTGGCTTGGGACTTGCTCTAGTCAAGTCTTTAGTGCAGCATTTGAATGGAGCAATCGCAGTTGAAAGTCTCCCAATATCGGATTCTGAACAGAGCGAAATTTGCTTCAGCCTGACCCTGCCCCAATTTTCTGACGAAAGCAAATCATAATTCTGAACGTGACTAAAGAACAGAACCCAACAAAGAACCTTGATTTTCAGTCTCCTAGTGATGACACCAATCTTGAAGGAGATTTGAGTGCTGATATAGTCGCTTTGGCAACTAAGGTAGAAGTTCAAATTCAGAAAATAGCAGAGCGACAGCGACAAATCAGCGCCAAAGTCCAAATCCCCCAACCAGTGGAAAAAATTTGGAAGGTTCTGACAGATTATGAAGCCTTACCTGACTTTCTCCCCAACCTCGCCAAGAGTCGTTTAATCGAGCATCCCAATGGTGGAATTAGACTGGAGCAAGTAGGCTCCCAGCGCTTACTAAATTTCAACTTTTCGGCGCGGGTGGTTTTGGATTTGGAAGAATGCTTCCCCAAAGAAATTAATTTTCGGATGGTAGAGGGAGATTTTAAAGGTTTTTCTGGTAGCTGGTGTTTAGAGCCTTATTCCCTTGGTGAATATGTAGGAACAAATCTTTGCTACACAATTCAAGTTTGGCCTAAACTTACGATGCCAGTGGGAATCATTGAAAACCGCCTGAGTAAAGACCTACGATTGAATCTTGTTGCTATTCACCAACGTGTAGAAGAGTTAGCTAGCAAACGACCGTATGTATAACTAAACGTTCATTCAGGAATAATCATGAATGACCGTTTTCATTTATCAACTCGTAGAAAGATACGCTTCTACTTCTTAAGTACCCCCAGGGGAATTCGAATCCCCGTTACCTCCGTGAAAGGGAGGTGTCCTAGGCCTCTAGACGATGGGGGCATTGGACTCAGACCTTTTATAAAATAACTAATTTCCCAACTGTTGTCAACAGCTTTTGCGAAAAAAAGTTTGTGGCAGCTAAACTGGGTGGAGGCTAAAGCTTGAAAAGGATACAAAGAGATGGAGACACAAAAAGAATTTCGTAGAAGCTCCTGTGGAAAGCCGCAGGGTGCATCAGCGTCTGATGCTGGAAACTTCGAGAGAAGCTCAGATAGAAAAAACGGTAAATTCTGCAAGGGACAAAAGGGTATGATGTTGTACCCTGTAGAGTTAATATCTACGATTTTTTACCAAAGATTTTGAAATAAATCGCTCAAAATCTACAACATGGAAGCATCTTTTGAAATTACCCTACAGATGGCGATCGCTGTTTTTGCAGGCATTAGCGCTCAAGTGCTGGCTGCATACTTTCGCATACCCAGCATCGTCTTGTTATTGCTGTTAGGCATATTGTTCGGCTCTGATGGCATAGGGCTATTGCATCCCCATGCGCTAGGCACTGGACTGGAAGTTATTGTCGCCTTGGCAACTGCAATAATTTTGTTTGAAGGCGGACTTAATTTGGATCTGCGAGAGTTAGGCAGAGTTTCAGTCAGCTTACAATTGCTCGTCACTTTAGGAACGCTAATCACACTACTTGGTGGCAGTATGGCTGCCCACTGGCTGGGTGAGTTTCCTTGGAATATAGCTTTTCTCTATGCTTCCATTATTGTGGTGACAGGCCCAACCGTCGTTGGCCCTTTGCTCAAACAAATCAATGTAGATCGTCAAGTAGCAACACTTTTGGAAGGTGAAGGGGTTTTAATTGACCCTGTGGGAGCGATTCTCGCCTTCGTTGTCCTCGATACCATTTTGAACGGCGATGCCGATCCAATTAATGCGATCGTCGGTTTATTAATACGCCTGGGTGTTGGTGCAGCAATTGGTGGTGCTGGCGGTTATCTGATGAGCTTGATTTTCAAACGCGCCAGTTTTCTGTCATTCGAGCTAAAAAACTTAGTGGTCTTGGCGATACTTTGGGGTTTGTTTGCCTTATCGCAAATGATCCGCAGTGAATCGGGAGTAATGACAACAGTTGTTGCAGGAGCCGTCTTTGCTAACTCCTCAGTCCCAGAAGAACGACTGTTACGCAGCTTTAAGGGTCAGCTAACAATTCTCAGCGTCTCGGTGCTATTTATCTTATTAGCTGCCGATCTATCCATTGCCAGTGTGTTTGCTTTGGGCTGGGGTAGTTTATTCACTGTTTTGGTATTAATGTTTGTCGTTCGCCCGATTAATATCCTCTTGTGTACCTGGAACAGTGATTTAAATTGGCGACAGAAACTATTTTTAAGCTGGGTTGCTCCTAGAGGAATTGTTGCGGCTTCTGTAGCTTCTTTTTTTGCAATCTCCCTTACCCAGCGTGGCATTAACGGCGGTGATTCCATTAAAGCTTTAGTTTTCCTGACAATTATTATGACTGTTGTCTGCCAAGGGCTAACAGCTGGCTGGGTTGCCAAATGGCTGCAAATCACCTCCAAGGACGTAACTGGAGTAGTGATTGTGGGTTGTAACCCATTGAGTCTTTTGATTGCCCGATTCTTTCAAGAACGGGGAGAAAATGTGGTCATGATTGATACTGACCCCGAATGTCTTGTTCAAGCTGAGGCACAAAATCTGCGAGTGATTGCCAGCAGTGGGTTGGATGCTGCTGTTTTAGAAGAGGCAGGACTTGCCTCGATGGGCACTTTTTTGGCGATGACAAGTAATGGCGAGGTGAATTTTGTTCTGGCTCAACGAGCAGCCGAGGAATTTAAGCCCCCGCGCGTCTTAGCTGTTTTCCCCCGCGATCCGCAAGCGAGTATTTCGGTTAGTAATAAAGTTAATCAAGCTTTTATCCCAGACTTAGCGATTAAAACTTGGAATGAATATTTAAATGATGGGCGAGTTAAACTGGGGACAACTACGCTAAATGAGCTAGAATTTTCCACTCAGTGCGATCGCATTCAAGAAAAAATTCGGACTGGGGTGTTGATACCGTTATTGGTAGAACGAGAAGAACGCTTACAGGTAATGCCAGTTAACCAAGATTGGGAAATTGGCGATCGCATTATTTACCTATTACATGACCCCAGACCTAGCCTTTTAAAACGTTTATCTGGTGCTACCCAATCCACTCCCCTCTCTCTAGAAAAGTTAGCGGAGGTTGAAGACCTATCCCTCGTCCAATTGTCCGCTAGTGAGGCTTCTGGGGGATGAGGCAGGGGGGCAGGGAGCAGGGGAGGCAGGGGACAAGGGAGAAGATGCTGTAATTTCCCAGCAATAGAGGGTTTCAAAGGAAATAAATCTATTTATGCTTAATGTTAAATGTTTATTTCAAGATGCATGGCACAAGAAATAATCCTTCCAAAATCAAGCCCCTAAATTTATTTATGGGCTTTTCTCCTTGCCCTCCTGCTCCTCTTCTTTGACTCTTTATTAGCTTTAGGAAGGAATAAATTCACCTTCTGGTGGTTGTTGCAAATTACCAATTTCTGGTCTTGGCGCTTCTTGATACATTTGCCATTCCTGCCACAGTAAAGCAGATAAATGCACGATGGCAAGAATTAGCGTCGCCACCGCAATTAAATAACTGTGTATTGTGTAAAGGTGTTCGACAGTAACTGTATTAATCGCTCCACCCCCAGTTAGAATTTCGCGCAGTTGTCCACCAATAAAAGGAATAGCTTCGATTGTTCCTAATTCAATATTAAAACGCCAATATCCTACTTGAGTCCAATCTAAGATCATCGCTGTCCAGTCCAACCCGATCGCACTTAAGGTCAACAAGATCCCGCTAACCCAAGCAGTCAGCCAACTCTTACGGAATTGGCGACCTAAAAACATCACCACAAGTTGAATCAGAGCGATCGCAATTACCGCGTTACCAGCAATGTTATGCGCTCTCCAAAACAACCACCCGTATGGTACTTGTGTATTAATCATCTTTAAGGAGTTATAAGCACCGCCTGCTGTCGGTTCATAGTAAAAAGAAAGCATTACTCCCGTAGAAACATAAATTAAGCACAAAGTCAGAATCACGACTGATAATATCGTTGCTATTCGTCGCATAATCCTATCGAACTGGGTGCTTTGCATAGCTCACCCCTCCTGTTCTTAACTAGGTATTTATTCCTTTCTAATTTTAACTAAGAAATATTAATATATGTTTCACTTCTCAAATAAAAATAAATTTTTTTAATATTTCCGATAAGCTAATTAGCCCAATGCCCTTTATCAGTGCTGAGTAAGGAGTGAGAAGTGAGAAGTGAGAAGTGATAAACAAACCAATGCTCAATGCCCAATGTTCAATGCCCACTTGCCCTGAGCGGAGCCGAAGGGATGCCCAATTCGCAATGACTAATGACTCAAATATTGCACCCAAGCTTTTAAGGGTTCTGGTGAGCCATACCAAATTCCAGGACTTCTCGGAGAATGTCTCACACCTTCAATTACCAGATTTTCTGCGCCTTCCAGATGAGCAGCTTCAATTGGTGTGATGCCATCTCCCCAAGTGTTGCCCTTACCACAGGTTAATTGGTAACTACTGTAAGCTAACCAGCTACCACGCCGCTTTTGGCCAAAGATAGTTTTACCAGCCACACAAACGTAACGAACGTTTTTATAAAAAGCTCCTGGGTAGTTATTGGTGACAAAATCTAGATTTGAGCGTGTCCAGCGTTCTTGGCTAAGATGGGGTGTACCCAAGGTGATGAGAGTCGCAACCAAAGGATGCGCTTTCCAAAGCGAGGGTTTAGCGTTACTGCCTACCATATAAGGCTTTTCTCCCATGTAGATGCGGGATATCCAACCTCCGGCTGAGTGACCAATTAAGTTAACTTGGGTAGCATTATATTGCTGCAATGTATGCTTGATTGTCAGGTCGAGTTTTTGTAGAATCGGTGTTACAGGTCTTCCGCCAATAGTTGGTAGCCAGTCGCGCCGTCGCAGTGGTACTGTAACCGTGGGAAAATCTAACTGTTGTAAGGATTGTTCTAGTTGGCGGTAAGCGATCGCGCTTTCTAGATATCCCGGTACAATAACTGTCGGTAACGGCATTTTAAATTTTTGAGGCAATGATTGAAGGTTTGAAACTTTTTTACAAAGAAGTAGTCAAAAATCAAAAGCTATAATTGCGATCGCACAGCTGAACTCCTTTTATAAAAACCCAAATAGCTTTGGTGGGGTTTAGGACTAGAATGTCAATAAAATTGTACAATTTACAACAGTTTTCAGGGCTGCTGATGTGGTAGTATTCTCACATAGGGACTAGTCTCGGACAAACAAATGTGCCATCTGTTACAGAAGCCTAGTTGACTGGAAAAGCGTAAAAAAACAAGGCGACTTCAGCAGATGTTTTGATTTACTCAGACTTGTATCTTGACTTAAATTTTAATAAATATCCCAGATATTAATTTTAATTGTGTGCGTCATAAAAATAACAAATCAAAAGTAGTAATTTTTCAAATATCTCTTTAGTAAGCTCAATTTGAAGATATGAACCAGCCTTATTAAACAATTACAAACCTGAATAAATGGCAATTTTGGCGTTTTCGTTGCCATGAGAGGAAATTATTATTTCCTTAGAGGGATGCATATATTGTGATATTTTGCAATATAGTCGGGAAGAGAAAATCGTTAGTCAACTGCAACTGAGCCGAGTGAACGATAACAACTATGTCTTACGTCTCCTTGTTTAAAAATATACCAGAACTCTTAAGCCAGCCAATTGGGATAGCAGCTATAGCTTCTCTTGGTATCCACGGTGCGATCGCTATGATTGTGCCATTGATGCCTATGGATTCTAGCAAACCCAAAGATACAGCATCATCAAAAAGCGTTGGGCTTTTGGAATTGAGCCAAGCGGATCAAAGTCGTTTGCCAGAAAGCACCCCCAAAATTGGTTTACAACAACTTCCTCCAATAGCGCCACTTTCTGCCTCTAACTTTAGCACTCAAACTGGATTGCCCCCATTGGCAGCACCGCCATCCGGTAGCCAGCTAGTACTGCCTCCGCTACCCCCATCATCGAATAACTATCGAGTCTCCTCATTGCCTACAAGACAGTCTTTGCGGATGATTCCTAGTGATAATTTGCGATTTGATGCTTCTAAATTTGACAACTCTAAATTCAATAGCAGCCCCAAATTTACTCCATCAGTTCCTCGTGTAAATGTCACTGATACCAAATTCGAGGCATCTAAGCCGTTAAACGTAAATAGATTGCCAGTATTGCAGTCGCAGCAAATACCTAATGATATTCTGCAAAATGCTCAATCTCAGAATCTCTCTAACACTAATCCTATTACACCAGTACAGGGAAATATCGCTCCGCAAATAACGCAGCAGGTTAATAACGTGTCTAAGCCTATGGCTCAAAACCAGCTCATAAATTCTTTAAAACAAGCTCCAAGGGCTGGGGATAGCTTAACCTTAATTAGGGGAACCACGCCACAAGCGCCTGATTTATCTCGAAAAGGGACTGAGTTGGCAATTGCACAGCTAGATTCATACGCAAACCTCAGAAAAGAAGTTCAGCAACAATACCCCAATGCAGAACAAAAGCCAGTCATTCGCCAAACATTACCCACAGATAAGCCAAATCTTCAAGGCTCTGTTTTGGGTGTATTAGTGGTAGACCCTGATGGTAAGGTTCTAGATATCAAATTTCAAGACAAGCTAGTTTCCCCGGAATTGCAATTAAAAGCCAGGGAATACTTCAACAAGCAATCCCCGAAGGGAGATAAACAGGTCAGTTCCTATCCATTTAACCTACGTTTCCAAAACAGCACTAGCAACAGCACTGGGACTACTCCATTATCTACACCTGGCATCAATAACAATCAGCTTACCCCTATACCAGCAGCAACTTCTAAACCATTTCCTGATCTGCGAATCAGAAATAACCAGAGCGCGCCTTCATCGACAGGTATTTTTAAACCATTAACTGCACCGGGAGTAAATGGCAATCAGCCTGTGTTAACACCCGCAGCTACCCCCAAACCATTATCTGAATTGCAGATCAGAAATAACCTCACACCTTCATCCGCAACTAATACTTCTGAACCCTTAGTACTACCAAGAGTCAATAAGATTCAGGCTACACCCTCTACTGAATCGGATAAAAAACTAGTAGAACGGTTGCGTGAAGTCAAGGAAAACAGAGACAAGTCTAATCCAGAAAAATAATCATTTGCTGGTGATTTGGGATTAAAAACTAAGTAAAAGGGTGGTTATAAAACGCATCTATCTATACAATTAAAACCCACTTCCGTGGGTTTTAAATTTTCTTTGGTCTGCTTCCTATAGATAAGTTTGTGTAGCCGCGAGTTTTATTCACTTTGGCTCTAAGTTAACACGTATGAGTATTGCTGTGCCCGTAAGAGCGCTATTATATTCCATACAATTGAGAGCTAGCTTACCAGCCTTGTTCTGCATTCTGAAAAACGTAAGCAGCTACCTCCAGGATATCTTTAGCACTTAACTTTCCTTTAAAGGCAGGCATGGCATTTTTACCATTTTGGACTTGGTGGATAATCGCCTCGATTGAGTCGCGATCATAATTTTCTAGGTATTTTGACAATGCTTCCTTTTTCAAGGTTTTCTGGCTAATAAGGATATTACCGCCACCTATATGGCAAGAAGCGCAGTTAGCCTCGAAAATTTTAGCACCGTTGGATGTTTCGGCAGCTAGTGCTGGACTAATAAATGTCAATTTGAATAGAGCGATCGCTATCATTAAAATTAATAAAAGTATTCTCAAGAGAATTTCCTCGCAACAAGCCTCCAGCAAGAGTATAAACGTGATTAATCCCTGATTAAGTCAAATTTGATCAAAATTGGCGGTAACGAGTTATCCCTCAATCGCTACAGGTTGTTTAGCGTCTTGGGATGGGATAAGACTCGTTACCGCCATTTATCCATTTTGTGCGTCACTCTAGGAGGGTGGCGTGTTGCTATGAGGTAATTTCACAAAAGAGAAATCATCTTGTGGCAATGAGGACGTTTCTAACCTTGAACAGTAATTTTACCAACCATGCCAGCACCACGGTGAGGTTCACAGTAGAAGGTGTAATCACCAGCAGGTGCGTCTGCGGGGAAAGTGGTTGTTTCCTTTTTACCAGCAGCCATCAGCAAAGTCTTATGAGAAAGAGATTTTGCTAAAGCGGCATCTTTAGCGGGGTTTTTGCCAGGATCAAACACAACGTTGTGGGGAGGAACTTTATTATTTATCCATTCAATTGTGTCACCTGGTTTAATTGTCAACTTTTTGGGTTCAAATGCTAGCAGTCCTTTATCAGTACCCAATTTCACCTGGTAGGTTTCAGCCGAAGCGCTGGGGGTAAAAACTGCAAAGCTGCTAACAACTAAAAGGATTGTCAACACAGCTAAACTAAAGCGTCGCAAGCTTGCCGAAATCAATTTCATGGCTCTCTCCTAACAAACAATTTTTTTTCCTTTCTCATTTTAAATAAAATCAACACCAAAGTATGACAATCTGTCATAGATACAATTTTTTTTTAATAATAGGGAGCAATTTATTGCAAAAAGCTGGGTAATCAGTGGGGAATGGGGAATGGGGAAGAAGCAAGGGAGCAGGGAGCAAGGAGCAAGGGAGAGTACTTTTTCCCTCTGCCCCCTGCACCCCGCCCCTCTGCCTCTTTATCTATTCCCAATGCCCTATTCCCAATGACTCAGTTCCAGGATTTAGTAATAGATTTTTCCGCCTCCCCACTTAGTGCCAACGATTTTGGGTTGTAAGAGAATATGACCAGCGATCGCTTCCAAGTCATCATCCGTCAGATTTCGCATTGCTGTGAAAATATCTGCACTCTTGATACTGGGGTGGATTTCGGAAATCTCTTCTTCTCCGTCGTAAGTAGTAGGATTTTTCAGGTAATCCACCAAGCCTTCAATGTTATTACGGTTAGGTGTGGCCAGTGCCAGATCGTCTGGAGTCAGACCTACGTTCTGGTTTGTCTTGGTAACTCCCCCAGCATGACATTGGGCGCAAGCGTAATTAAATAAACGTTTGCCTTCTTTGACTTGTTTCAGGCTAAGTACAGTGGTTTCACCTTGAGTATTTAATGGCACTGTTCGGGTAGCTTTGTCCAATTCCACTGCTGTCGCGCTACCGACAAGCAACTGAAACGAGAGTAAAACAGTGGCCACAACAACGCCAATTAGTCTTCTAAACATGTTTCCCCTTAAAAATTTTGACGCTCAACACAGCTAAGAAAGCGGTTCTCAATCTCCAAGCTGCTAATTGCTAATGACTCATTGTTTTTTGTCATTAGCTATCAATGATTAGCTAAAGCCCAAGATCACCCGTTAGGTGTCCTCGTCATCACCCACCAAGTCGCTAGTACCTTTTGGGTGTGTTTCAAACGATATTTGGGAAATAATTGCCTTTGCATCTTCTAACGCCAAACGGGTCTTTTGGTGTTTGTAGGCGATTCCCAGTTGGTTGCACAGAGAAAACACTTTTTCTACAGGTATACTGTAGTCGGCTGCTATCTCTGCGATCGATAGGTCTGCAAAACCCATAATGCTTGTTAACTGATAGATAGAGATTGAGTCGCTGTAATACCAATATCACGTTAGGAGTGCAATTTGTTGCCCAAAATACTGTTTGGGGAATGGGGAACTTGTACTGAGCGCAGTCGAAGTATGGGGAATGGGGCATAGGGAATGGGGCATGGGGAATAGACAGACAAGGGAGACCAGGGGAATACCCAATGCCCAATGCCCATAGCTATTAACCTTTTCCCCCAGTGAAGGTAACGCTTTGAATAAAGTAACGATTAAAAAAGGCGTAAATACCTAAAGCTGGCAGGGTAAAAACCATAGAAGCTGCCATAATGTAGTTCCAATAGCTAATGTATTGGCCTTTGAAGGTATTCAGCCCCAAAGGGAGGGTAAACATTTCTGGGTCAAATAGGATAACTATCGGCAGTAAAAAATTATTCCAACTCCCCATGAATACAAAAACTGCCTGTGCTGCTAGTGCTGATTTTGCTAGAGGTAAGACAATATGTCGAAAAATTCCCAAGGTATTTAAGCCATCCAGTTGAGCCGCTTCTTCTAGTTCTTTAGGAAAATTAACAAAAAATTGCCGCATCATGAAGATAAAAGTGGCATTCACGATGCTAGGTACAATCATGCCTTGATAAGAATTCAGCCAGCCGATCGCTTTTAAAATCAAAAATGTGGGAATTAGGGTGATTTGCGCTGGTACTGCCAGCACTGCCAAAATTAGAAAGAACCAAAAGCGCTTGCCCACAAAGTGTAGTCTTGCCAAGGCATAACCAGCCATTGAATTTAACAACAAGTTTAAAAGGGTAACGCTAACGGCAATTACCACACTGTTGAACAACCAGCGCCAAAATAACGGTTCTTGGAGAAAGATTTGCCTGTAGTTGTCAAGAGTAAAATTCTTGGGGAGAAAGTTGGGTTCACTACTGACAATCTCTGTTAGCGACTTAAATGATGCTGAAAGCGCCCAGAGAAAGGGAATTAGGGTAACGATCGCATAGAGTGTCAGCAAGACGTATAGCAAGACTTTTAAGCCAGAGATTTTAGTCAAATCCGTTCGCCTCCAAAAATTCGCCGTTGAATCAAAGTGATGGCAACGATCGCAGCTGCTAACAAAAATGCGATCGCAGCTGCATATCCCATTTGTAAATTCCGAAACACAGCTTGGTAAATTAGCAGCACCACTGTTAAAGTAGCGTTGTTTGGGCCGCCAGTACCGCCAGAAAAGATGTAAGACTGGTCAAAAAGCTGAAAAGTCCCAATCACCCCCACTGCTACCACAAAGAAGGTTACAGGCTTAAGCAAGGGAAGGGTAATGTGGATAAATTGCTGCCACCCATTTGCTCCATCGAGTTCCGCTGCCTCATAAAGTGTTTGGGGTATATCTTGCAAGGCGGCCAGATAAATCACCATGAAAAACGGCGCAGTTGACCAAATGTTCATGATCATAATGCCTTTGAGCGCAACAGCTGGATCGCCCAACCAGTTATAAGTAGGTAGCCCTACAAAAGCGAGAAAATCGTTTAGTAGCCCATCGGTGTTATAAATCCACATAAAGATCAGCGTCAGCACTGCTGAAGAGGTGACTGTGGGCAAAAAGTAGAGGATGCGCCACCAGTTTTTACCGTAAATCCCAGAATTCAGAGTTAGCGCCAGAATTAAAGCTAAGACTGTTTGAGTTGGCACAACAATAGCTACGTATTGTGCTGTATTTCTTAAAGCAATCCAAACCCTTTCATCTTCAGCTAATCGTGTGAAATTCCGAAAACCGATGAACTCGTACTCAATACCGCCGAGAAGTCGGACTTTTTGCAAGGAAAGAAAAACGGCGTAGAGAATGGGTAAGACTACAAAAGTCCCCAAAACTAGAATGGTGGGCATCATGAACATATACCCAGCCAAGTCTTCTGTGATATTCCACCTGGGGTTACTCCGCCGCCTGTTGATTGCAAACACTACAGAACCTCCGTTTAATCTCGCACTAACCCGGCTGTAGCGATGGGTTGTGCATGATTATTGATCCTACTCCTGTAAAAAAATATTTAACCTCATTAAATTAAATTTCTATTTTTGGAAAGCGTAGACACAAAACGGCGATTTCCAAGATATCGGTTGTATGAGTTAGCTGCTTATGTAATTTAGGGAACTATATATTTAGCTTCCTATGGGGATGCTAATTAACCCGACTCAAGCAAGAGGATACAAAATGTCATATATAACCTACTTACGTTCGATTAAAAGTGAACTCCAGAGAACTGGAAAAACTCAAAAAAGCCTACGGGTAAAAACTATCATAGAACAGTTTGGCTACCAGCGTAGAAGTCAATCATTTATAGATGCTTTTAATACTGCTCTTGGTGAATTGGGACTTTGTGCAAATCCTTGCTTGGATTTGTATATTCCGCTAGATACAAAAATTGCTATTTCTATTAAAGGTGTAGAAGCAATAAATAAAGTATCTGAATCAATTTCAGTTAAACTACAAGAGGCAATTTCAGTTAAACATGATTTTTTCTACTACTTGTTTGATTTTGGCTCTGAGCAAGAATATGAACGATTCCAAGCGTGTTTAGATTCTCATCAGCCAGTAGGTATTTTTTTAATTCCCCAAATAGAAGACTTCTTTTCTGATATTGTTGTCAAAATATTTAATTATGAATTAATTAGAAAGTATCAATATAGCGGTTATAATACTATACCTAAAGCTGGTAATAGGAAAATTCCTACAACTATTGTCTCAGAAGAAAAAGATTGTGAAGATGAACAAGAAAATCCTATCTCTGATGCTAGTATTTTTCAGTTTTATCGCTCAACTATGACCAGTATTATACTTGGTAATACTGGTTTAGAATTGCTGGATTCGGAAAAATTCGATCAGCAGTTTGAACAGATATCTTTATCTGCGAATAAATATAATTATGAACAGTTTTTTATTTTATTTCATTGTCCATCAGTATTAGAAATCCAAGCTCATCAGCAAGAAGATGCTTTAGGATACTTGGTAGATAGAGTTGCCAGTAAAATTCCTTTTACTTTTACTCTCAGGTGTAAATACCCAAATGAAGCTTCTCTTGAGCATAAAGAAGAAGTATATGCCCATTTTCGTCTACTTTTAGAACTTCCATATTATCAAATAGAGGAAGATGACGCATCTTTGCGAGATTATTTTGTAGATTTGCAAAAAGCTCAAATACAGGCTGAATCACAGCTATTATTGAAGATAAAGCCCGAACATTTTTACAGCCTGAAGTGGCAGCAAGAAAGCAAAGAATATATCTATCTCAAGTATTTTGCTATTAAAAGTTTAGAAAGTCTAGGATATGAATTGTCTAATATTGGCTGTGAAGTTGAGTTGACTTCTAGGGATGAGGAAACACCTGATGAAGATACATCAGATGAAGATGAAGAGTATCAAAGTGAAATTATAGAAGTCTATGTAAAAAATCAGGTAGTAGTTGAGATAGAAACTCTCAAATACCAAGAATTTCAGGATAATAATCTCTTTTTAGATCCCCTTAAAAGAGTTTTGAGAAAATCAAAAGTATGGCCAAATAAGCTAGAAAGTCTTTGGTTGGTAATTCCCGGTTTTGAGATTGCCCGCAACTATTACCAACTCAAAAAAGCTAAGGAAATATTAGAATATAAGTTATCTGGATATTATGGCGATCGCTTCCAGGTTGTAATCATGGCTCCTGATTATGAAAAACACCAATTAGTCCCAGTATCATTTGATTCTATTGAATATCCATCTTTTGAGTATGGGGTTAAAAAACCTAGTTTGTTACAAGCATATCCAGTCACTAACCGCGTTAAAGAATTCAAGCTTGACTTTAGCCAAGTAAAAGGACTAAACGAAGAAAAAGACAAATTAAATAAACTCCTCAAGTTGCAATCTAAGGGACATAAGGGTTCAATTGGTGGAATTCTTTTCTATGGATTACCTGGATGTGGTAAAACTCTACTGGCAAATGCCTTTGCTAATGAGTCTGGCAGATATTTCTTTAAATTCTCTCCTGCTGATATTGTCAGTGTTTGGATAGGTCAAAGTCAAAAAAATATTCGAGATATCTTTGCTCAAGCTAAGAAAAAAGCTCCTTCCGTTTTATTTATTGATGAGTTAGACAGTATTGGGTTTAATCGTAATGAAGACAACGCCCACACAGACCAAAAAGCAACTATTAATCAATTACTCATCGAACTAAATAATCTTCAAAATAGTGACGTGATTGTGATAGCTGCTACTAATTATTTGAGTGGTATAGATAGTGCTTTGAAACGTTCTGGTAGATTGGATTGGAAGATTCCTATCTTTCCACCATCTCAAACAGAAAGAATAGAGTTATTCATACATTACCTGTCAAAAATTGATATGAATCAGTTAGTTAACTTTGAAATTCTGGCAGAGAAAAGTATGAAGTTTACGTCATCAGATATCGAGTTAGTTTGTCGGGAAGTTAGAAATGCTATTCTTCTAGAAGAAATAAGTTCAGCTTTAACAACTTCAGATGTGATTACTTACATTAATAATCTACAAGATGGTGGTTTAAGTCTTAACCAAGAACAAGTCAAGGAATTTATGGAAGAGTGTAAAAGAATGAGTGTGAAGAATCCTAAGCTAGAAACTCTGAAATTAGAATGGGCTTTGTATTAGCAATAGCTCAATAAAAATGGCGTAGGCGTAGCCCGCACTTCTCTACGAGACGCTGCGCGAACGGCTGCGCTCAGTGACCATCGTAGACATCACTTCTAATGGTTCTAAGTAATCGTGGGGTACTCCTGGGCCTCCATGAAGACACAGTAACGGTAGCTTTCCAGAATCTTCTTTGTCTGGCTTAACGATGCAATACAATACCTGATGACCACGGAATGAAATAAAGTCTTCAATGGCAGAAATTGTACTCACGGAGTTAATATTTTTACTTTTTAAATAAGTATACGTAATTACTCCATCGCTTTTATTTGCTGATTAGCTTCATTCTCTGCCCGTACCATCGCCTGCTTTAATGGTTGTTGCCCCAACAAGGCGCTGACAAATTGGTTCTCAAAGTTATTCACGATCGCACCTGGATATTTCCCCACCTGCCACGGTGTAGCATAATCCACTCCCGCCACTAATGGCGATCGCAGTACGTCTTGGTCATAACCCAAATTCTTTGCCACTGATTTACGTGTTGGCAAAGCAAACCCTGTTCCTGTCCACTTTTGCATTCCTTCTTTACCCGTGAGATAAGAAATCAACTCCCAGGCTTCAGCTTTGTGCTGTGCAAGATTATTCATCACGTAGGCAACCGTAAAAACCATCGTGCCTTTTTTGCCATTAATCGTAGGCACTGGTGCAGTACCAAACTCTACTTGGGGAAAGGTTTCAGTTAAGTAAGGAATTGCCCAATTACCCTCAATCACCATTGCCACTTTACTCTGACCAAACATTTCACTACCTGAGTTTGTCCCTACATCAGATTTTTGGGCAGAGGAACGGTCTTTTTGATACTGGTCTACTACTAACTCTAAACCCTGTAAACCTGCCTCACTGGCAAAGGTAGCATAACCATTTTGATCGATGAGTTGCCCACCAAAGGCTTTAATTTTGTAAGCCTGACGCGCCAATTCGGGAATTTCCCCAAAGCCGTATTTGTTAAGTTTCCCTGTCAATTGTTTCGAGTAGTTACGTAATTCATCCCAAGTAGTCGGTGGATTACTTAATCCTGCGGCGGCGAATGCTTTTTTGTTATAAAACAGGGCAAGGGTGGAATAGTCTTTAGGAAGACCATAAATATGATTCTGATATTTGAAACTATCGAGTAGGGTATCTTCAAAATCCGTTAATTCAAATTTCGGGGTAATGTAACTTTCTAATGGCTCTAGGACATTTTGACTCATCAAGAAAGGAGCTTCTAGTGCATCGAGATAAAAGACATCTGGTGCTGCTTCCCCAACTAAACGAGTTTTGATTACATCCATGTATTGGTCGGAAATTACCTCATATTTGACCTTAATAGTTGGATGTTGTATCTCAAACTCTTGCAATACCTGTCTCAAGAGTTTTTGCTCAACAGGAGAACCTCCCCAGCCACTAAGTTTGATACTAACTGCGTTAGATGCTAAGGGTTTGCTTGGTAATTGTAGATTTTGACAAGCAATAATAGCGATCGCGATCGCCATTACCAATCCCAAAAAATTAAACAATCTTTGTTTGATCACTTGTACCTTCTGTTACTAAGGAGTGATATTTACTTATCTAAAATTTTTGTTGAAAATTGCAAGCTAGAATAACGAAAACTTATTAAAAATGCTAATAAAAGCATACTGAGTTCTTCGACAACCGGATTTATCTCAGGATGCTTTACTCATAAACATACATTATGGATTTTGTTCAGGTTGAAACAACTGCGCCACTGACTCTGGAAATTCCCCAGATTTCCTTACCACCAACAGTACTTTCTCCAACCTCTCGAATTCCCAAGGATGCGATTCGCACAAGTTTAAAAGCTTCCACTGCGGATTCTGTCTTAGCGGCGGTTTACTCTCTTGGAACTGGCGGAATTTTACTCAGCAATTTCTTGGTGGAATTGGGTGCTAGTCCAGTAGTATTTGGGATGCTTTGCTCTATCCCCATGTTGGTCAATCTGATTCAGCCGTTGGGTGCTTACTTGTCTGAACGTAGCACCAGCCGATTTCAATATTCTCTTCGGACACACGGAATTGGTCGGTTGTTATGGCTGGCTCTAGTAATCGGTATTGTAGGCGTAAGTTTGGGAGCAATCAATACTCACCAATTAGTAATATTGACACTCTTGATTGTCCTATTCAGCAATCTTTTGGGAGGACTAGGAACCGCATCGTGGCTAAGTTGGGTTGCAATGATAGTTCCCCGGCGATTGCGAGGCAGGTATTTTGGGACACGCAATAGTGCTGCAAACCTCACCAATTTGGTTTGCGTACCAATGGCTGGTTTGGCTGTATCACATTGGTATGGTGGAACTCTGCAAGGCTATGGAGTGGTTCTGCTGATAAGCATTGTGCTTGGAATTGCGGGATTGGGGTGTCAGTATTTCCAAGTGGATATGAATCCGCAATCGCAAAACACTTATTATGAAAATTCAACTCAAACAAGTGAGATTCAGCCAGAGGTTACAAAAGATGAATCTTCTGAAGTCGCTCAATCAATTCATTTACCACAAAACCAATTAGCTAACAGTGTTTGGAAAAACTCAAATTTTTTGAGATTTCTGATGTATTTCAGCTTCTGGAATCTTGCTGTTAACCTCAGCGCTCCTTTTTTCAACCTTTATATGCTGGACACGCTGGATTTAGATGTCAGTTACGTGACTATCTACAATAGCCTTCAGGCGGGGGCGACTTTGCTAATGCTTATTTTGTGGGGAAAATTAGCAGATAAGATAGGCAATCGTCCCATCCTCATCTGTATTGGCATTTTGGTTGCAGCTACACCACTACTATGGCTAGGGATTGGTGCTAATCGCCTTGACATTTGGTTGTGGCTACCTCTGTTACATATCTTGGCTGGAGGTACTTGGGCGGCGATTGATTTGTGTAGTAATAATATACAATTGGCGATCGCACCAATTAAAAATCAGTCTATCTATTTTGCGATCGCAGCTGCCGTTGCTGGAGGGAGTGGTGCTTTAGGCGCAACTATAGGCAGCTTCATCGTCCAATTTGCTCAGTTTGGAGGCTTGCTAGGGTTGTTTGCCCTCTCTAGTCTATTTCGACTAGCAGCACTTGTTCCACTCGTTTTTGTCAAAGAGCCGGAGAGAGGATGAGGGGCAGAGGGCAGGGGGCAGGGGAGCAGGGGAGAAGAATTAATAACCAATGCCCTATTCCCCATACTTCGACTGCGCTCAGTACAAGTTCCCCATTCCCCATATTCTATTCTGCGGCGGTAGAAGTTAAGGACATTGTTTCCCACAAAACCATGTGAGGTGGTGTTAGTACAGGCTGGTGTAGGGCAATCAGCTGGGCTAGGGTGGTCTTTAATTGAGTACGGGGTACGATATCATCAACAAAACCATGCTGGAGCAAATCTTCAGCAGTCTGAAAATTTTCGGGGAGTTTTTCTCGTAGGGTTTGCTCAATCACTCGCCGACCAGCAAAACCAATGGTTGCCTTGGGTTCTGCCAAAATGATATCGCCCAACATTGCAAAACTTGCGGTAACGCCGCCCGTTGTGGGATTGGTCAAAACGGGAATATATAATAGTCGTGCGTCTTTATGACGCTGTAGGGCTGCGGAGATTTTCGCCATCTGCATTAGGGAAAGCATTCCTTCTTGCATTCTCGCGCCGCCGGAGGTGCAGATAATCACTACAGGATACCGCCGTTGAGTGGCTTGCTCAATCATCCGGGTGAGTTTTTCTCCCACAACCGAACCCATACTACCACCCATAAAACGGAAGTCCATAACCCCAAGGGCAATGGGCAAACCATTGATTTGACCTAAACCAGTGTTAACTGCGTCTATTAAGCCAATTTTATCTTGTGTTTCTCGTAGGCGATCGCTGTAGAGTTTGCGATCGCGAAATTCTAGCGGATCGGTTGGACGCAAATGCTCGTCTAGAGGTTTCCAGGTATTGTTATCTATCAATTGACGAATGCGCTCATCGCTATCTACACGATTATGATGACCACATTCGATACAAACCATTTGATTGGCTTTCAGGTCTTTTGTGTATGCCAATACGCCACACTTGGAGCATTTGTGCCACAATCCATCAGCAATTTCACGTTCTTGGCGTTCAAGGTTGGTAGATCCTGATTTCCGCCGATTTGCAAACCAATCAAATAGAGACTTTAAACCACGCGATTCTTCGTTGTTAGCCATTTTTTATTTTATTTTAAGTGGGTATGAGGTCGAAAACATGTCAAATCGTATTGGGTTGTTTTTAGTCATGAGTGATTTTTTTACTAATGACCCTTCTCTTTTAGAGACGCTAACGCAAACGGGTGACGCTCCTGCGTCGCTACCGCTTTGCTAACGCCAGTTACTCATGAGGGAAACCCCCTTCTCTACGAGACGCTTTGCGAAGGCGCTAGCCTCTCCCTTTGGGAGAAGACCGTACTGGCTCACTAATTACCACATCGTCAAACTACGCTTTTAAGCAATTCAGACCTTAATTATCATCTTTGGTTGCCAGCTTAACGAAAATACTTATACCAATACAAGTCTCTTGCTCTTTTTTTCAGCAGACTTAATTATATTGACGTACTGACAAAGCGATGAGAATACCAACCTCCAAATAAGATGCTCTCCCTCTCCCACCCAAATCAATGATTCGTATTGCTAGGTTATGAACAATCAGCATCTGTTGCATAAGTTGTGCTTGCTAACGATTAATCGTCGTCAAGAGGGTAATACAAGTCACAAGCAGAATATTATCAAAACATGAAGGGGCGATGGGGTAATGTTGGTTACAGTCACGAATTATAAATTTTTCTTATGAAAGGGCATTCGATATGGGTTACTCCCCTTATCCCCCTTCTCTCCATATTCGCGACTGCAATTCAAGACGCTGGAAAAAATAACCGCAGGTAGGTAGACAAAATTGCTTCGCCGCTAAACAGGGTAATCAGAGATCCTAAAGCGAGAAAAGGGCCAAAAGGCATTTTTTGTCCTAACCTGTGTGTCGATGTCTCTTCATTAGCGGCTTCTCTACCAGACGCTGCGCGTAGCTTGCTTCGACCTAGGAGTATCCGTTTATGCATAATAACACCACTGCCAATTAAGGCTCCCAGCGCACAGGCAATAAAACTAGCTAAAAGCAAATATTTCCAGCCTAACCAGGTTCCCATCATAGCTGCTAACTTGGCATCACCTGCGCCCATTGCAGTTTTCCCAAAGGCAATTGAACCCAATAGGGCGATCGCATCAAATAGCCATAAGCCCAAGACTGCACCTACTATGGCCATCATAAGGTGATTTACCAATGCGACAGAACTTCCTTCTGATAGATAACCAACTACCATTTGGAATAAAATTCCTGCCACTAAACCAGACTGAGTAAGTGGATTAGGTAAGGTCATTGTATCCAGGTCAATCAGCGATAGTGCCAATAACCAACTACAAAAAGCCCAATAGCCTATTGTGAAAGTCGAAACTTGAAATACTAAAAAAACCGCTAAAAAAATTATGCCCGTCACCCCTTCTACCACGGGATAACGGACAGAAATTTTGCTTTTGCAATATCGACACCGCCCTCTTAATGAAATCCAGCCAAATACTGGTACATTGTCGTAAGCTTTTAGCTGGTTTAAGCATTTAGGACAACGAGAAGGCGGCCAAAGAATTGACAACCCAGCAGGTAGCCGATAAACAATAACGTTGAGAAAACTGCCAATAGATGCACCTAAAGCAAAGACCATTACACTCGCTGGAATAGCGAACAAAATGTCCATACAGTCATTAGTCCTTTGTCATTAGTCCTGTGTCATTTGTCCTTTGTCATTTGTCCTTTGTCATTTGTCCTTTGTCAATAACTAATAACTCTCTACGAGAGGCTACGCCAACAGCTTCTCTACGAGACGCTATGCGAACGCTCTAGTACAAGTGACTAATAACTAATAACTAATGACTAATAGATGTGTGATTCAATTTGACTTAAGGGTACAAAACACTCTTGAGGTAAAAGAACTGGTTGGTTAGTAAAAATAACCTTACCTCGATGATTAACACGATTGATTGCTACACCGGAAGGTTGCCCAGCGATTTCGGGATGAACTTCACAGTGAGTATAGTATATCTGCCCAGCAGCTCTGATTACAGCAGGATCAATCAAAGGGGATTGGTTCTTTGGGGCGGTGAAATTTACTGGATTCTGTCGTAATGCGTACACTATCGACTGTTATTTGATTGCTAGATTTCCCTTTAGTCTACCCGAAACTTATAGCAAAGGTTGCCAAATTGCCCAGGTTGCACTTTAAAATTATTTTTGTTCAAGAGCCTTAATGAGTGAGTCTCCCATAGCGCGGCAACCAAGCAGGTTTTTTCCTGGAGAAATTATATCCCCAGTGCGATCGCCTTGCTCTAAAACTTGGAATACAGCTTGTTCGATACGATCTGCCGCTTTTGGTTGATCTAAGGCGTAACGTAGCATCATCGCCGCACTCAAAACCTGTGCTAGAGGATTTGCCTTATCCTGTCCGGCAATATCTGGGGCGGAACCATGAACTGGTTCAAACACACCAGGCCCAGAAGCGCCTAAACTAGCGGAAGGTAACATCCCAATACTACCCGTGAGCATGGCAGCAGCATCAGAAAGAATATCACCAAACAGATTGCCTGTAACAATGGTGTCGAACTGCTTGGGAGCGCGTACTAACTGCATAGCAGCATTGTCTACATATAAATGAGAAAGTTCGATATCTGGATATTCCGTACTAAGTTGGGTGATGCGATCGCGCCACAACTGAGATACTTCTAATACGTTCGCTTTATCCACCGAACAAAGTTTACCACCGCGTTTTTTTGCCGCCTCAAAAGCCACCCGCCCAATGCGTTCAATTTCCGATTCTGTGTAAACCATTGTATTTACACCGCGTTTTTCACCCGTTTCTGTGGCAAAAATCCCTTTAGGTTTACCAAAGTAAATCCCGCCAGTGAGTTCACGCACCACCATAATATCCACGCCTTCGACAATTTCGCGTTTCAAAGTCGAGGCATCGATTAGCTGGGGCAATATTTTCGCTGGGCGCAAATTGGCAAATAATCCCAAACCTGCACGAAGCCCTAACAAACCTGCTTCTGGGCGTAAATTAGATGGCAGGGAATCCCACTTATAACCACCAATTGCAGCAAGTAATACAGCATCACTATTACGGCAAGCCTCTAAAGTGGCAGATGGTAAGGGTTCCCCTGTAGCGTCAATTGCTGCACCACCGATAAGGGCTTCTTGGAATTCAAACTTTAGATCGAATTGCTTCCCTACGACTTTCAGCACATCTACCGCCACTGCCATAATTTCAGGGCCAATGCCATCGCCGGGGAGTAGAGTAATGCGGTAGTTCTGGGTCATAGCTGATTATTACTAGGTAAATGCTTACAGATTAAATATCATACCTAGCAAAATGTACCGATGGAGTTTTTAATTGATTTGGGCGCGGCTCTAACGTAATCATCTGGCGTTGTCTGAAACTACTATTAGGAGTCCTCCTAATTGAGCGGATCGAAACGCTGCAAGATCAGAGCTATGAATACTACTGGCAAACCTACACCCATACAAATGAGAGCTTGGATAAATGTCAAAGGTGTGGTGTTAAATATTTGATTCATCATGCTCCACTGACTGAATAGACATTGTAAAATCACTACAGCCACGATTCCGATCGCAGGTGCATAGGCTATGCGTGTGCGTTTACCTTGGATTTTGGCAACTAGAGATGGTAAAAGCTGGGTAATGCTTAATAGGTAAAAGATTTCTGCTGCCACCAACCCATTAATCGCCATCGTGCGAGCTAAGGCTTGATTGTCTGTAGTTTGAAGTATCGATTGAAATACCCCAAAAATTACTAGCCAATTGAAGACGGAAATCGCTAAGATGCGCTGGAGTAAACTACCTGATAAAAGCTTTTCTCTAGGGTTGCGTGGTGGTTGCTGCATCACTTGTCCAGATTTTGGCTCAAAGGCTAAAGGAGCAATCAACCCTACTGAACTGACCATGTTCAGCCAGAGAATTTGGATTGGTAAGATGGGAAGTGCAGTAGACAGGAGAATGGCAATTAAAATCGTCATCGATTCTCCGACGTTGATCGGCAGCAAGAAGGCGATCGCTTTTCGCAAGTTGCGGTAAACCCCGCGCCCTTCTTCCACAGCAGCTTCAATTGAGGCGAAGTTATCGTCAGTTAAAAGCATATCCGCCGATTCTTTGGCAACCTCTGCCCCGGCTATGCCCATCGCTACACCAATATCTGCCTGTTTGAGAGCGGGAGCATCGTTGACACCATCTCCAGTCATGGCAACAATTTCGCCCTTGAGTTGCAATGCTTTCACCAGATGCAACTTTTGTTCTGGAGCAACTCGCGCAAATACCATGCCTTGCTCGGCCGCTTGGGCGAATTCTTTTTCATCCATCTGAGTTAATTGCTGTCCCGTGAAGACCTGTTCTTCAGTCGAGCAAATTCCCATTTGGCGAGCGATCGCGGCTGCCGTTAGCGCATGATCCCCAGTGATCATCTTCACCTGAATCCCAGCAGATTGACAGGCACCCACAGCAGCGATCGCTTCCTGACGGGGCGGATCGATTATGCCTTGAAGTCCCAAAAACACCAGTCCTCGATCGAGATCATCGCGATTAAAAGAGTGTTTAGCCGCAACTTCTTTTCTAGCAAAAGCTAGGACTCGTAATCCTTGGTTTGCCATGCCAGCAACTTCCTGTTCCACTACGGCAGGATTGAGCGCAGCCTGTTGTCCTTGAGCATCGAACATGCGATCGCATCGTTGGAGAATTGCCTCTACAGAACCTTTGAGATAAATCACATTGAGCGATCGCTTTGCATCCAATTCATGCAGAGTTGCCATGTATTGAAATTGGGATTCAAAGGGAATAGTGTCGATTCTGGGTAATTCTTGCTCTAGATTCTCTTGCGTCAATCCCACTTTATTAGCAGCCGTAATCAATGCTCTCTCGGTTGGGGTTCCGATTAAATTCCACTGTCCGTCTCGCCATTCGATGTGAGAATCATTGCACAGCAATCCTGCTTCCAAAGATTCCCAAACAGCAATATGTCCATTTTCATTGAAATCAACAGGCTGCTGATTCATGAGGATTTCACCCTCTGGGGCATAACCAATACCGCTAACGGTGTAGTGTTGCCCACCTGCATAAACATTTTGAACCGTCATCTGATTTTCGGTCAACGTGCCAGTTTTGTCAGAGCAAATAATAGTTGTACTTCCCAATGTTTCCACTGCGGGTAACTTGCGAATAATCGCGTTCCGTCGTGCCATTCGGGAAACCCCGATCGCTAACGTGACTGTGACAATTACAGGTAATCCTTCGGGAACCGCGCTGACTACCAAAGCCACAGCTGCTTTGAAAACATCAATCCAAGATTCGCCCTGTCCTAATCCAACTGCAAATGTCAGGGCAGCCAAACCTAAGATGACATACAACAAGGTTTTGCTAAACTTGTCAATATTTCGCGTCAGTGGTGTTTTCAGATTTGTACTGCTTTCAATTAACTGCGAGATTCGACCGGTTTCGGTGGCATCTGCGATCGCGACTACAATCCCTTCTGCTTGTCCAAAAGTGACGAAACTTCCTGCATACACCATATTGTTGCGTTCGGCTAATGGTGTTTCGATAGCCAGCGATGGAGTTGCTTTCTCCACCGGAACAGATTCGCCTGTTAAACCAGACTCGTCAACTTGTAACCCACGCACACTTAATAGCCGCAGATCCGCAGGTACTTTATCCCCAGATGCTAGCAGTACCAAATCACCCAGAACAAGTTCTATCGAAGCCAGACGGTTTTTTTGACCATCACGAATCACAGTTGCTTCGGTAGTCACAGCTTTAGATAGAGCTGCGATCGCGCCTTCTGCTTTCGATTCTTGAATGTAGCCAATGATGACATTAATCAGGGTGACACCAAAAATTACTCCAGCATCTATCCAATCTTGCAATAGCAGCGTTACTACTCCTGCCGTCAGCAAAATATATAGTAGTGGTTGATTAAATTGCTCTAAAAATTTTAGCCAAGGACTTTTGCCATCTTTAGTAGTTAGTTGATTTGCACCCATCTCTTGATGCCGTGTGGTAGCTTCTTTATGAGTCAAACCTGCCTCTGGATGGCTGGCTAACATTTGTAAAATCTGCTGTTCCGCCAGAGTATGCCATTCATAGTTGAGTAAATCTTTTGTGGAATCAGCAAAAGTATTTGTAGCGATCGTATCTGCTGTCATATCTGTCTCCAAATTGAAGTAATATTTAAACTAATTCGTAATTAAGACTCATCAGATTTAATCTAGATTTATCTGTTTGAATCTGTACCTTTTATTTTTCAAATTGGTGTTATTACGAGAATCTTTTCTTAAGTTCATAAATATGCCACTCTCGCACACCCCAGTAACGGAGAATCGATTCTGCTTGCCATATTTCGTCTGCTGTTCCCTCTACCTTCACCAAAAATTCTTCTTGTAAGGTAGTTGGCTTACAGAGTCTAACTTGCCTTTCAGGAGCAAACCAACCTTGAAATGCACCATACACACTGCCAAAAATCGCACTCGTTCCACCTGCTAGCAGCGTACCCAGCACAGATTCAACCGCTAATGCCGGCCCAAAACCGGGAATCACTAATACGCCAAGTCCGGCTGTGAGTGCTAGGAAGCCCCCAGCTGTTCCTCCTGTAATTGCGCCTGCTTTAGCACCTTCTATCGGAGTCATGGTATGTTTAACCGCATTAGCATCCTCGTACAACTTTTCGTGTTCAAAGTCTAAAGTAAGCACAGAAATTTTCTGCATAGGAAAGTCAATTGCTCTGAGTTCATCAAGCACCTGTGTTATAGCTTCACGGGTAGAAATGATGCCTATTGCATTTTTAATTGGATGGAAATTCATTACAATATCTCCTATAAAAATAAATAATTTAAAAACGAAAATTCATTAATATATAAATAGTAAAAAGCTAGATTTTTCGAGTTTGATTGTGAGCCGTATTAGTTACGCTTATCTGCTTCTATTTCAGGATTACCGATAAATGTGAATGAAAAGTGAATAAATCATTTATCCTACTCACCTTTCACTTTTGAATCACATTTATCCCTCAAGCTAAAAGATAACAGGAATGAATGAAGTAATTGATTATTGGAGATGTGTATGAGCTTTAAGAAAATTTTGGTGGCGGTCGATAATTCACCTGCAACTGCAACAGTATTTGCAAAAGCGCTGGAGTTAGCCCAAAAAGACGCTGCTCAGTTAATGATTGGTCACAGTATTGAGCTAGCAACTTCTAGTCAACTCACTGTGAACTTAGTAGATTTAGAAATAGAAACAGAACAGGCACAGGGTTTACTGCGGTTCTACTATCAGAAAGCGAAAAAACACGGTGTTCTAGCAGAATTTAGTTCTCACACAGGCAATCCTGGAACTAACATCTGTGATTTAGCCCAGAGTTGGGGAGCAGATTTAATTGTGCTTGGTCGCAGAGGACTTAAGGGATTTGCCGAACTCTTAGCAGGAAGTGTGAGCAATCACGTCGTTCATCACGCTCCATGTTCCGTTCTGGTAGTTCAAGGTCAGTAGTTCCCTCACAGACACTTTGCAGACTGAATATGAGTTGGACAATACATCGGGTTCTTGTTAGCAGGAATAACCGCTTTAATTCTGGTTTTCCTCTCAACTCACACCCATGAAAATATACACTGAAATCGAAATTCAGGCATCAGATGAGCAAGTCTGGAATCTACTCACTGATTTTGCCAGTTTTCCACATTGGAATTTGTTTATTCGTCAAATTAGTGGGTCGCTGAGTGAAGGGGCACAGCTAACTGTTCACTTTCAGCCTCCGGGTAAAAATATTATAACCTTTCGCCCTACGGTAATTACGGTAGAACCTAATCGCAAATTGCGCTGGTTAGGACACTTTTTTATACCAGGGTTGTTTGACAGTGAACACAGCTTTATCATTGAGCCGTTAGCAAGCGATGTCTACGACGGGCTACGCCTACGCGTTTTGTTCATTCAACAAGAATCTTTCCACGGCTTACTAGTACCTCTGCTGGCTCGTCGATTAAATATCGACGTTCGCCAAGGGTTTGAAGCCATGAACCAAACATTGAAAACCAAAGCGGAACGTATTGAAGATGAGAAACAGGAGGTCAGAAAGTTTATATAGTTAGCTTTTATAACTTTTCTCAACTATATATTCACTCATTAATTATTTCTACTAATCCTATCGGATCTACTATTCCTAACCCGCATTTCTTACAAGCTTGAGGGGAAGGATGGGCAGAGGGGCACAGGGGAAAGAACTTGGTATTTGAACTCTCCCCTACTCCCCTGCTCCCCTGCCGACCTCCACCCAGCATTTTTGGGTTGGTGAAGTACTAGCTTTTTAAAGTCTTATGTAGCTTCACAATAATTTGGTATCAAATAATTTTGGTTATTAATTAATTTTTTTAAACTCTTTTATGTTCTCAAGCATATAAGCTAGTGCGCTTGGTACTACCTAAGTTCTCTTTTAGGCAAAGTTTGTCAAGCGCCTAACTTTCTGCATGAATGCTACTAAAACCCGTACTATGACTGTGGAACCCACACAGAAACAGAACCAGCATTGCATCGAAAATCAGCCCAGCCCTCATCATTTGTTGTGATGGGTTCGCTGAAATGTTCAGTGATGTCAATGTAAGTGCTGTTGGGTTGCCCAACTTCCATCCACTTAGTCCCCTCTTCTCCATTACTCAAAACAACCGCCATCCCGCCAGGATGTTCTTCGTCTCCTAAGCGTGTCCAGCCGATTGTATTCGCGTGATCGAAATAATCGTATTGGTCGCCATAACCATAGGTTTGACGGGCGTGCAAAAATTTATCAATTATCCATTGATGACTATCGAGCCAAATCTCATACTCATTGCCATCTGGGCCCTTATCTTTGTAATGAGCACCATAGTAATCAGCATAGAAGATACAGGGATAACCATCACTTCGCAGTAGAATCAACGCATAAGCCAACGGTTTAAACCAGCTTTCTACTACAGACTCCAACGACTGCAAGGGTTGAGAATCATGATTCTCTACTAAGGTGACGGCTAAAGCAGGTTGCTGTTGCACCAAGGTGTTATCAAATATCTGCCGCATATCGTACTCATTGCCTTGTTTGCTGGCAGCGCTAAAGTTATAGTGCAATGGCGCATCAAACAGCAACACATCGCCACCGGTGACGCTAATGAAATGGTGCAGCGCTTCAACTTCATAAGACCAATACTCACCGACGGCAAAAAGATCGCGACCTGCTTTTTGGCGACAGTGTTGCAGCCACTCTGGGAAAAAGCCAGCTCTAACGTGTTTAACGGCATCAAAACGAAAGCCATCTATATTAGTGGTTTCTACAAACCACTCACCCCAGCGATTCAACTCGTCGCGAACTTCTGGACTTTCCATATCCAGATCGCATCCCATGAGATAGTCGAAAGCGCCTTTTTCTAGGTCAACCTGTTCGTCAAATTGTTTATCTTTAAACAGGTAAACTGCATTCTCTCCTTCGTTGTAAACATTGTAATCAACCGCGTCGAAGTGCCACCAGTGCCATTCCATATCGGAGTATTTGCCCTTGCGACCTGGGAAGGTAAAGTGAGTCCACACTTTTATTGTTTGCATCTCACCGATTGGCTCGTGGCGATTGTCTGGATTGTAGGGAGTTGCTTCCACCTCTTCAGCTTCGTCTGCACCTAACTTGTGGTTGAGAACAACATCCGCATATACTCGAATGCCAGCATCTTTTGCCGCCTTGACAGCAGCGATATACTCGTCTTTTGTGCCGTACTTTGTTCGAACCGAGCCTTTCTGGTCAAACTCGCCTAGATCGTACATATCGTAGACCCCATAGCCGACATCGAAGCCACCCCCTGTTCCTTTGTAAGCTGGGGGTAACCAAACAGATGTAACACCTGCATCAGCTAACTCTTTGACTTTCTCTTTAAACTCATTCCAAAGATTGCCATCTGGAGGGATATACCAATGGAAGTACTGCATCATTACACCATTCAATTGAGCCATGTGTATCCCTCTAGTCAAGTATTACGATGAATTGTTATTGCCGACACAAAAATTATACTTGAAGTTTTGTTTGATGTTTCTAAATACAAAAAAGTCTACTAAAAAACTGCGATCAACTCATATTGTTTTCTTCTGTAGATGATAGTTCTTGAGCCAAATTTTTCTGGAGTGCTTCTAATACCGCGATTGGGTCAGCCGGTTCTTGCATCAATTGAGCTTCCGAATCATGCCGATTTAGCACATCAGGCAAATCGGTACGGAGTTCTTCTAATAGAGCAATAATCTTGGCAATTTTTTGCTCGGAGAGCAGGTTAAGCTGTAGCATCAGTTGCGCCCTCTGTTCGGCAAAGTTTTCTTGGCGAGTTTGTCGCACTAATACTCCAGTTGAAATTACCAATGCAGCAGCGTCTAAGCCTTGATTTGACCAGCTAAACGCGGGTAGATTGAATGGTAAAAGGCGCTGAAAAAAACTGCCAAAAATCCACAAAGCTAGTATAAGTAGCAAACTATACAGAAATGTCGATCGCCCAAAGAATGTAGCGATCGCTTCTAGTATGCGTTGGTGGGCGGGAATATCTCGAACTTCCTGGGTATGAAGTGAAATAATCGCTTCAATATTTTTTGTAATCGGGTCTGGTAATGGAGCCACGATCACTTGATTTCGAGAAGCTTTATCTTTGAGTTCGTTAGCACCTGAACTGAAGTGTTTGTTGGCTGTATCATCTGCGTTGTACCTCATGCAGCAACTCCTGAATCTGAATTTTACTCGATTATTGCTTGTCTTCTGATGCTGTCGGCAAATGGGAAAAGTATTGGTCGTTGGTGAGAGTTTGAAGCCTGTTTACGTTTCATAATATAGTTAGATTTATTTCCGCCCACTTACTTAGCCTAAAATACTGTCAATGTTATTCCACAAATTCATAGCGTACTAACTTTCTAACATCCTGACGGGGTAGACCTAATTCTTGGGCAATTGTCGCTTCTATTTGGTTGAATTCTATCGTTGGAAGTTCTAATTCCAATCGCTTCAGGATCGGATCTGCTGTTTCTACTTCAACCTGAGTAATTCTCTTAATTCGGTTGACTGCGGCATTAATGAGCAACACATTGACTGATATCCGGGCTTCGAGTTGGGTATCTGACTGAAGTTTATTTTCCGTGGAATTGGGTCGGCTTAACTCTTGGGCAGCTAGGAAACTACAGCCAAGCCAAAACGCAACCGCTACCAGTGGTAGAGGCAACCAAAACTCTAATCCCAGCCCTTGCAGCCAACGTTTACTAATACGCCACACACTACACCTACTTCTGATTTTGCTAGGTCACACTCGATCTATATCTGAATGGGATAGACAATCCTCTCAAATGTGACTGATGAAAGACGTTGAGATTGCTTCAATGCTTTATTCTAAACAAGCACAAATGTATATAAGTGTATATAGGTGATGAAAATCTTACTGGTAGAGGATGATCCAAAGCAATTAATGCCACTACAAATGGTTCTCTCTCAGGCTGGACACAGCGTTGATGGTGTCAAGGATGGTGAAACCGCCCAATGGCTTTTAGCTGAAAAAGAATATGACCTGCTGATTTTGGATTGGATGTTACCTCGGATTAGTGGAGTGAGTTTGTGTCAACAGTATCGGGCGGCGGGAAAAACAGCTCCTGTGTTAATGATCACGGCAAAAGATACCACACCAGATAAAGTCATCGGCTTAGATGCGGGAGCAGATGATTACCTAGTCAAACCAATTGATATTATAGAGTTCATGGCACGGGTGCGGGCATTGAGGAGGCGATCGCCTCTCTGGCAAGGAGACACCCTCCGCTTGGCAGACCTCGAACTTCACCTCGATACACTAATTTTGGAGCGCCAAGGGGCGACTGTATCCCTTTCCAGCCAAGAATTTCAATTGCTAGAGTATTTCATGCGTCATCCCCGCCAAGTCCTGACTCGCAACCAAATTGAGCAAGCCGTATGGGAGTGGGGTAGTGAGCCAGAAAGCAATGCAATCACCGTTATAGTTCGTAAACTTCGCCAACGTTTGCAAACATTAGCAGCAGCCGATTGGATTGAAACTGTCTATGGTATGGGCTATCGTCTCAACCCACCAGAACCAACTTGAGATTTAAAACACCTGAGACGGAGAATAGGCAATAGGCAGTAGTGTAGTTCAACGACAAGTCTTGTAATTACGAATTAGCATCAGTTGTGTTTAACCGCAGTCGTCGTAACTTAGCTCGTTGGTTTACCCTTTCAATGGGGTGCATTCTCATTCTTTTTGCTGGAGTCATTTATAATCTTGAGGTGAAAGACAAGCTCAAAGCATTAGATCAACTGCTTTATAAAAGAGCAGAGCTAATGGCAGCCAGTTCACAATATCGGCTGTATCAAGGACAAAAACAAGTCGATCTGAGCAATATACCGCTATTGGGTAGTGGTTCTCACCCTGCTGATATTGAACTAGTCTATGTTCGCTGGTATAACCCGAATGGCAAACTCAAGCGGTTTTTTGGGACTCCACCTCCAGAACAGTTAAAAACATTATTTGGATTTCTTACGATTAAGTCTGTTGACCCCTTTACAAACAAAGTGTTTTGGCTGCGCCAACTCACTCTGCCTGTTCAAGGAGGAAATTCGGTTATCGGCTATCTGCAAGTTGCTATCCCACTTACAGAAACTCAAAACGATCTCAGACAATTTCTGTTCATGTTGACGCTAGCTGTACCTATAGCACTAGGGTTGATTGGACTTACAGGCTGGGTACTCGGTGGCATAGCTATGAAGCCTGTTCAGCAAGCATATAATCAACTACAACGCTTTACATCAGATGCTTCTCATGAGTTGCGATCGCCCCTTTCTGCAATTTTGACCAATGCCCAAGTTGGGTTACTAATGGCCGCAAACCATCCCCAAATCCATCCTTCAATGGAGAACATCATCGATAGCGCTAAGTTGATGAGTACCTTGGTCAATAACTTATTGTTATTAGCTCGGCATCAAGGACAATTAACTCCAGAATCACTCAAAAGGGTAAATCTTAATGGCTTGTTGGAGAATTTAGTTGTTCATTACACTACTATTGCGGCAAAAGCATCGCTCAAGTTCATTAGCCATTTGCCAGAACAACCCATTGAGTTGTGGGCTGACCCCGATTTACTCCGACAAGCAATCGAAAACTTGCTCAACAACGCCTGCAATTACACTCCGTCTGGTGGAACTGTCTGGTTACGCTTAGAACCTCACCCGGATCGGGCAGTAATTCAGGTCATTGATACTGGAATTGGAATTCCAGAGGCAGATTTACCTTACATTTTTGATCGCTTTTATCGGGTTGACACAGAACGTACAAGAGAAAGTGGCGGATTTGGATTAGGATTGGCGATCGCTCAACAAATTGTCCAGGCTCACGGCGGCCACATTCATGTGATGAGCAATGAGGGTAAAGGCTCGACATTCCAGATAAAATTACCGCTTATGAGCCATTCCTAAATCACCTTTAACAGATGTGTAACGACTCGCCAAATAAGGCACTGTTAGAGAATGTTTGAACAGTCCTCTCGTTGCTAGAAAAACATTTCAGATCCCCCTAAATCTCCCGATAAATTGGGGGACTTTGAGAGGTTTTTGCCCCCCTTAAAGGTGATTCAAGGATTTTTGCAAGAGGTCTATTCTATTGAGCAAAGTTTCTTCAAAGGTGTAGCTGTCGCTTGTTTGACAGATAATAAATTACTTCAATGCCTATAGCTACTCCTAGCATAAACACTAAAACCCAAACGGTTTGTGGATCTGTTTGCAAAGCGAACCAAATTAACATTCCTAGTGCTACTAAACATATTCCAGCACCTAAAAGTGAAATCCACTGCTTGCTTTTTGTATAACGATACATACGAGCATTAGCTAAATTAACCGCAGCAAATATCAACAGAAACCCAGCACTACCCATTGTAGAGATCCGACTTATATCAAAAAAATTGGCGATTATTAGAGTAATACCACTAGTAATAGATAAGCCAATTGAAGATTGATCTATGCCATTTATTTGGCTGCCAGAGTCAAACCCCCTAGATTGAGCAATAATAGAGCTAAAACGAGCTGAACCGTAGAGTGTTGCGTTACTAGCCGAGATAGTTGAGAAAAGAGCAGCAATAGTAATCAAAACAGATCCAAATTGCCCCATAATTGGTTTGGCAACTTCAGCCAAAGCATAGTCTTTTGCTGCCAAAATTTGTTCTATTGGTTCTGCTCCCAATGTAACCAGTGCTATTAAAACGTAAAGCACAATAACAAACCCGATTACAGAGTAATAAACTCGTGGCAAAGTACGCTTGGGATTGACAAGATCCTCTGCTGCATTGGCGATTAGCTCAAAGCCTTCGTAAGACAAGAAGATTACCATTGCTCCTGCGAAAATTGACTGTAGCGACAATACTGAGACTGGTTCTAGACGGGAAATGTCGATATGACTACTTCCCATAGTAATGAACAGGATCAAAATCCCCAGTTTGAAGCTGACAATCCAGATTTGAGATTTACCAACATGATTGGCAGTTAGTAGATTTAATCCAGTTGTCCCTAAAATTGCCAAGCTAATCAGTAAATGCTTCCAAATAGGTTGAGTAGACTCTGTAAACAGGCTAACTCCATAACTACCAAAAGCCTGCAAGTAAAAGGAAAGCATGACCACATAGCTAAACCATAGTAGAAGATTCAGTGTCCCACTAAACAGCCCTGAACCAAAAGCCTGGTTTAAGAAGGTTACTGTCCCGCCTCGACATGGATGAGCTACCGAAAGTTTTGCATAAGCATAAGTAGTTATCAAAGCTATTGTCCCTGCGATCGCAAATGCTAATGGTGCGCCTGTATGAGCTATTTGAATTACAACTCCCAGCGCTGGGAAAAGTCCACCGACAATGCCTCCTACACCCAACGCCCACACAGACCAAAAACCGATTTTTTTGCTTGACACCTGTAACCTCTTTAGGAATAGATAGTCTTATAATCGTTGACCAGCACGCATATAATCAAGCTGAGATTAAGCGGTTGGAAATATAGCGGTTCTCGATCAAATAAGGCAACATCTTCAAGGTTGAAAGGGTTTATATATAAAGTCTAGCTATACTTCACCAGCATAAGAAGGTCTATAGAAGCGTTGAATAAGGAATTTAGACTTTTGGTATGGCGCGATTTATACAGCGACTTGAGATCGAGAGTGAAGACTCTACACCAGACAGGATCAGATTTTGGGAAATCTCAGTATCTAATGAAATCTTTGCTCGAATTGAGGAGCGAAAAAAATAGCAGCAGGTCGAAAAGTGGATATTTGCAGCATGATTTTGTTCGTCTTGTGGAGCAAAGTATCATCTGTTCCTTGAAGTTTTAGGGCTGGCAAGATATCTACGCCACAATAAAACATTTATATTCGCCCAAAATTGTTGAGACATTCTCCGAGAAAACTTTGTTGTTTGCCACATAGCACACCAAAAATTAAAAAAAAGTATCTATAGGAAATTTTTATTTAATTTATTGTATGTTTATTGTGTTTAATAACTGACAGACAAAAAATCATGGATTTAAAACAAATTAGCTTGGTTGCTAGTCAACTTCTAACTCTGTTTGGGCTGAAAATTTTAGGTGCGATCGCTCTGTGGCTAATTGCTCAACGCTTGATCGATTTTGGATTGAAGCTAGTACGACGTGCTTTCCGAAGCCAACAAATTGACCCGACACTCATTAACTATCTTCTGAATATCATTGGTATTACGCTGAAAATTGTTCTAATTGTGGCAATTCTCGGCTTCTTTGGGGTTGAAACAACTTCCTTTGCCGCATTGTTAGCAGCAGTTGGCATTGCAATTGGTGCAGCATGGGGGGGACTACTAGCAAACTTTGCAGCCGGAGCATTTTTAATTATTTTCCGACCTTTCAAAGTTGGTGATTTCATCACAGCTGGAGGTGTCACAGGTACTGTAACAGAACTTGGGCTGTTCACAACTAGTATCAATACACCTGATAACGTATTGACAATTGTTGCCAATAATAAAATCTTTGCTGACAATATCCAGAATTATTCTGCCAATCCTTACCGTCGCGTTGATCTGGTGGCTCAACTCCATCATGAAGTGAAACATAACGAAGCGATCGCACTTTTAAAAGCGAAAATTAGCCAAATTCCTAATGTCCTCCAAAATCCAGCACCAGATGTAGAAATTCAGGATTTCAACTTTGCAGGGCCTGTACTAGCTGTACGTCCTTATTGCAATAATGACCATTACTGGCAGGTTTATTTCGACACTAATAAAGCTATCCGTGAAACCTTTAGCGAAGCCGGATACCCCATTCCCGAATACCGTTATGCAGTTAGTGGTTCATCTGCTCATGAAATTAATAACATCATCCCACCACTATCGGAAATAACTTGAGACTAGGGCAAAAAGTCAAGATTTCATTTGCAAAGATTTCTTAAATAGCAAAATAAGAATTAATAAGTAGTTAAGGCATACACCTTAACTACTTTTTTATGTAGCCAATTTTCTTAGATTCAGTTTCAATTTCTGAAACCAGCCTGACAAAAGCCATAGAAGAAGGTTACGTTAGCTGTTAATCACAAGCCGCACCCCAGCAGCGATGGTAAAAGAATTAGCAATTTGCACCCGTGGACTAACTAAGCAATTTGACAGGCACGTTGCTGTCAATGATGTGGATTTAGAAATCCAGGCGGGGGAAGTATATGGACTGATTGGGCCCAATGGCGCAGGTAAAACAACTCTCATCCGCATGTTGGCAACTGCTGAAGAACCAACTACGGGTGAGATTTATATTAATGGCGATCGCCTACTCCGTGACAAGAGTAATCCCAAACTGAAGCGTCGTCTAGGCTACTTACCCGATGACTACCCACTATATGAAGATTTGACAGTCTGGGATTACCTAGATTATTTTGCGCGTCTCTATCGTTTAAGAGAACCACGTCGCACTCAACGTCTACATGAAGTTTTAGAACTCATCCAACTTGGAAATAAACGTAACAGCCAGATTTCTACTCTGTCACGGGGGATGAAACAGCGCTTAAGTTTAGCGCGAACCATTATCCACGAACCAATTTTACTACTACTAGATGAGCCTGTTTCTGGGCTTGATCCCATCGCCAGAATGCACTTCCGCGAAATCATCAAGGCTTTGCAAGAAGCTGGGATGACTGTAATCATTTCTTCCCATGTTCTCAGTGATTTAGCGGAATTGTGTACATCTGTGGGAATTATGGAACTTGGCTTCTTGGTAGAAAGTACTTCCCTACAGCAACTTTACCAACGTCTTTCGCACCAGCAAATTGTGATATCCACTCTGGGGAACCTGGAGACACTTTTAAAGGAATTGAAACATCATCATTTAGTAGAAGAGTGGGAGGTGATATCAGGAAAAAACAGCGTGCGGGTGAATTTTTCGGGTAAAGAAGAAGATAGTGCCGAGTTGTTGCGATCGCTCATCAAAGCAGGTATTCCTCTGACTGATTTTCACTGTACCCAAGAAGACTTAGAAACTATTTTCTTAAAATTAGGTCACAAACAAGCATCTTAATTTGCCAACAAATATAACTCCCCATTTTTGGAGAATTTTTTCTTATGATGCCCAATTTTATAGACAAAATCGGCGATTGGAATCCGCAACTATTGCGGGAACTCAAAGGAAGGCTAAAATTTTTTAATGTGGCGATCGCAGTTGCTACGTCTTTACTTCTACAACTGGTAGTTTTTTTATATCAATTACGCGAGTTTCCTGACGATCAATACTCGCTAACAAACACATATTGTCGTTTAAGTCAAGTATATCAACGGCAACAAAACCAGACTTACCAGCAATCAGATCAATATCAAATTCCTGGGCTCAATGATTTACTCGCAAAGAATATTTGTCCCCAAAATCAAATTGATTGGCAGTTGTGGTGGCGAGATCACTGGGAATATATATTCCTGACGTTGAGTGTAATTTTTGTATTTACACTATTAGTTGCAGGAACTTATTTATTAATCAACGATTTAGCCAAAGAAGAAAGTCGCGGTACATTGAACTTCATCCGTCTTAGCCCTCAATCAGAAACTAGTATATTAACTGGTAAATTACTAGGAGTTCCGAGTTTAGTTTATCTCGTCATCTTAGTTGCAGTTCCTTTACATCTGTTGGCTGGACGTTCTGCCGAAATTGCCTTTAGTTACATTTTGAGTTACTACGCTATTCTTGCCGCTAGCTGTATTTTCTTCTACAGTGCCGCATTGCTATTTGGTTTAATTAGTCGTTTGTTTAGCGGTTTTCAGCCTTGGTTAGGTAGTGGTGCAGTATTGCTTTTTTTATTCACAGTAATGGGGTTTGCATCATCGTCTTCTAGCAACATTTTAAATAATTCAACTGCTTGGATAAGGCTTTTCGCTCCTTGGGATACAATAAATTATCTGTTTCCTAACTTGTTACGTATATACAATGGTTCTCAACTGAAAAACCTAGAGTTTTTCTATTTACCATTAGGGACAAATTTTATTAGTATTGTTGGTTTTCATGTATTAAATTTGGGAGTGTGCAGTTACGGAATCTTACAAGCTCTGAAACGTTCCTTCCGTAATCCTCAAGCCTCAATTATTAGCAAGGGACAAAGTTATGTATTAGTAGCTTTTTGTCAGGTAGTGATGTGGGGCTTTACCTTACAATCTTGGAACAATAATTCCAACTTTTATGAACAGGTTGGGCAAAATTTAGTTTTTCTGGCAATATACAACTTGGGGTTACTTTTCAGTTTGATTGCCATTATTTCCCCTCATCGTCAAGATGTACAAGATTGGGCAAGATATCGACATCAAGAAGTTTCTAGCCGCAAGAGTGTTTGGCGGGATCTAATCTGGGCTGAAAAAAGCCCTGCACTTGTGGCGATCGCTATTAATCTGGCAATTGTTACTATCCCTTTGCTAGTCTGGATTTCAATTACATCTGTTTTCGATACAGACTATAGCCAAAATGGGGCAGGTGACGATTTTAACAGCTTAAAATCACTTTCAGCTGTAGCTTTATCTATCAGCATAATCATGATTTATGCTACCATTGCCCAATTGATACTTTTGCTAAAAACTCCCAAACGTTCTTTCTGGGCAATAGGTACTATAGGTACGGTAACGTTCTTACCACCGATGATTTTAGAATTTCTTGGTATCTCCTCGTGGAAACATCCTACTGTATGGCTGTTTTCACCCTTTCCTTGGTCAGCGCTCCAATATTCTGGGGTGACAACAATTTTTATGGCATTCCTGGCTCAGTTGAGTGTTTTAGCATTGTTAAATTTCCAGTTGACAAAGCAGGTGAGATTAGCAGGTGAATCTGCTACGAAAGCATTGTTAGCAGGACGCTAGGTAAGCCTTTATACATGAGAACCCCGATTTCTGTGAGAAGTCGGGGTTCTTGTATTAAGGTTAAACTTTTAATTAGCACAAGTATAGTAATAACCTGACAATCATGCTAAATCTGCCGACTCAAGACCTACGCCATACAGCCATCCAGTTTTTAGAACAAAGTCCCCTACAGCGTCTACAAATTCTTAAGCAACTGGGAATTGCTCGTTATGAGTTTTTAACTAAAATCCGCCTAAATGAAGCAAATATCATCTGTATGATGCGGTTTTTTAAATATCCAAGTCAGCTAAAATTTCCAAATCTAATAGGAGCAGATTTATCTGGCTTAATTTTAGATGATGTAAACTTCATCCGAGGAAATTTGTCTGGAGCAAATCTGCAAGGTAGCAGTTTAGTCAATGCAGACCTCTTATTTGCAAATTTAATGAAAGCCGATTTGAGAAATGCAGATTTGCGAGGTGCAACTTTGGATGAGACTATTTGGTTAGAGACTCTAGTAGATAAGTGTCACCTGGGTCTAGGTACTGGTTTAACTCTGCTACAACGTCAAGATTTACAACTGCGTGGGGCTAGATTTAACTCTTGAAAAGACGTTAATTGAAACACAAAAAATTATAAGATTATTGGATCGATATTGGTATGGATAAGTTGATGAATATTAAGTTGCCCCAAAAATTGATGCTGCTAGGTTCAGGAGAATTAGGGAAAGAATTTGCGATCGCGGCTCAACGTCTTGGTAATTATGTGATTGCCGTTGACCGCTATCCCAATGCTCCCGCTATGCAAGTTGCTGATGTATCTGAAGTGATTTCTATGCTTAGTGCTGATGATTTGGAAGCTGTAGTGACAAAATACCAGCCAGATATTATCATACCAGAAATTGAAGCTATTAGAACAGAAAAACTGATCGAATTTGAGCAGCGAGGGATTACAGTTATACCAACTGCAGCTGCTACTAACTATACAATGAACCGCGATAGAATTAGGGAACTGGCGCATCAACAATTGGGCATCAGAACGGCTAAATATGGTTATGCAACAACCCTAGAAGAATTGATTACAGTTTCTGATGAAATTGGGTTTAGTAATGTTGTTAAACCTGTGATGTCATCCTCTGGTAAAGGTCAGTCTGTAGTGCAGGATAAGAGTGAAGTTGAGAAAGCATGGAATTATGCGATCGCTAATTCTAGAGGAGACAGTCAAAAGGTCATCGTAGAAGAATTTATTAATTTTGAAATCGAGATAACATTACTAACAATTAAACAGTGGAATGCACCGACTATTTTCTGTCCTCCTATTGGTCATCGTCAAGAGCGAGGAGATTATCAAGAATCGTGGCAACCCGCACTAATTTCTGAAGATAAGATATTAAAATCTCAAGAAATAGCGATAAAAGTTACTGATGCTTTAGGAGGAGCCGGGATTTTTGGCGTTGAATTTTTCATTACCAAAGATGAAGTGATTTTTTCCGAACTTTCTCCCAGACCGCACGATACGGGAATGGTGACATTAATCTCACAAAATCTCAATGAATTTGAACTACATCTAAGAGCAATTTTAGGATTGCCAATTCCTCATATAGAACAGCTAGGAGCATCAGCTAGTGCGGTAATTTTAGCTTCGGAAAAATCTGATTCTATTGGTTTTACAGGCGTAGCCGATGCTTTGTCAGAAAAAGATGTCGATATTAAATTATTTGGTAAACCTAATGCTCATCCATATAGACGAATGGGAGTAGCTTTAGCCAAGGGTCTGAATATCGAAGAGGCTAGAGAAAAAGCTACTAAAGCTGCAAGTAAAATCACCATTATTTAATCACCAGTACAGCACTCACCATTGACAAATGACTAAATAATTAAGGACTATAATTATGCGAATTGCTCGTAACATTACAGAACTTGTTGGTCGTACACCCCTAGTTCAGTTGAACCGCATTCCTCAAACAGAAGGATGTGTTGCAGAAATTGTGGTGAAACTGGAAAGTATGAACCCATCGGCATCAGTCAAAGACCGGATTGGGGTCAGCATGATTAACGCCGCCGAAGAGGAGGGACTGATTACTCCTGAGAAGACAATATTAGTAGAACCCACCTCTGGAAACACAGGAATTGCCCTAGCAATGACAGCAGCAGCTAAGGGTTATCGATTAATTTTGACAATGCCAGAGACTATGAGTGGGGAGCGTCGGGCAATGTTGCGGGCTTATGGAGCAGAACTGGAACTAACGCCAGGTATGGAAGGCATGAGTGGGGCAATTAGACGAGCGCAGCAAATAGTTAATAGTACGCCAAATACCTATATGTTGCAGCAGTTCCGCAATCCAGCTAATGCAAAAGTGCATCGGGAAACTACAGCCCTAGAAATTTGGGAAGATACTGATGGACAAGTAGATATAGTTGTGGCTGGTGTGGGCACTGGTGGTACGATCACTGGGGTAGCAGAAGTGATTAAAGCACGCAAACCTAGTTCTAAAGCGATCGCTGTTGAACCAGCCAATAGCCCAGTTTTATCTGGGGGACAGCCAGGGCCACACAAAATCCAAGGAATTGGCGCTGGGTTTATTCCCCAAGTTCTCAAGATAAAATTGATAGATGAAGTGATTACCATCACCGATGAAGAAGCGATCGCTTATAGTCGGCGTTTGGCAAAAGAAGAAGGGCTTCTATCTGGTATTTCCAGTGGGGCCGCTTTATGTGCAGCAATTCGCGTTGCTCAACGTGAAGGAAACAAAGGGCGTTTAATTGTGATGATTCAGCCCAGCTTTGGTGAGAGGTACTTGAGTACACCGTTGTTCCAAGACCTGGAGGCAAGATTGGCCGCTAGCGTTAGTTAACGATACATTGAATTAATGGTCAATTCTAAGCACGTTTCTAACCATTACGAAACTCTCAAAGTCAGTCCAAGTGCAAGCCTTGCGGAGATTAAGCAGGCTTATCGCCGCTTGGTTAAGTTATTTCATCCTGACAGTAATCAGGATACAGCCGATCGCGATCAGATTATTCTCATCAATGCAGCTTATGAAATCTTAGGTGACAACCACAATCGCCGCAATTATGACCAACAACTGCAAAATGACTCTCAAAAATTAAATAGCGATCGCCAACAGCGTACAGCATCAGCCCAAAAGCATTACCAGACAAAACGAAAAACCGGACGGCAAGCTGACGAGCAAGTTGAAGAATGGCTGCGTCGAGTTTATCAACCAGTCAATCATCTACTTGATGGTATTCTCTATTCTCTAGAGGAGCAAATAGAGCAATTAGCTGCCGATCCTTTTGATGATGAGTTGTTAGATGAATTTCAGGAATACTTACAAACCTGTCGAAATGACCTCAAACAGGCACAAATTACTTTTCGATCTCTGCCGAATCCTCCTAGTTTGGCAGGAACTGCGGCTAACCTCTATTACAGCCTCAATCAAGTAGCAGATGGACTTGAAGAGTTGGCTTATTTTCCTTTGAGCTACGATGAGCGTTATTTACACACAGGCCAAGAATTATTCCGCATAGCTACGAGATTACACTGTGAAGCGCAAGCGTCTGTTATGTAGTTATTTGTCATTGGTCATTTGTCATTGGTAATTGGTCAAATAACAAATGACAAATGACTACTGACAAACAAATTAGTTTATGCTGGAAACAGAAAAAGATTAAGAAATTTTAAATTCTGCTCATAGTGTACTCATGCAATGTATTGTGAATCGCCGCGCCCAGTTTTCGGCAAGTCATCGCTATTGGTTGCCAGAACTGAGTGAAGCCGAGAATATTGAAAAATTTGGTGCTTGCTCTAAATTTCCTGGACACGGACATAACTATGTCTTATTTATCTCCCTTGCCGGTGAATTGGATGAGTATGGCATGGTGCTGAACTTGTCTGATGTCAAACACGTAATCAAACGGGAAGTTACCAGTCAATTAGATTTCTCTTATATCAACGATGCGTGGACAGAATTTCAACAAACTTTACCCACCACTGAGAATATTGCCCGGATTATCTGGCAGAGGTTAGCACCGCATTTGCCTTTAGTCCGTGTGCAGTTATTTGAACATCCTGAACTTTGGGCAGATTATATGGGAAACGCAATGGAAGCATACCTTACTATCAGTACTCACTTTAGCGCCGCCCATCGGCTAGCTCATCCTCATCTCAGTAACGAAGAAAACACTGAGATTTATGGTAAGTGCGCCCGTCCCCACGGTCACGGACACAACTATCATCTAGAAGTCACCGTCAAAGGGGAAATTGACCCACGCACAGGCATGATTGTCGATTTAGGGGGTTTGAATCAAGTCATAGAAGATTATGTGGTTGAACCATTCGATCATACTTTTTTAAATAAAGACATTCCCTACTTTGCCGAAATTGTGCCCACTGCTGAGAATATCGCACTTTACATTAGTAATTTATTGCGATCGCCAATTCTTGAATTGGGAGCTAAACTTCACAAAGTGAAACTGATTGAAAGTCCTAATAACTCCTGCGAAATCTACTGCACAGAATCAGAATCAGATTCAGTCAACGCAGGCGTGAATAAGCCAGTATTGGCAAGAGTTTAGGTAATTGTAAATTTAGGCATAGGACATCGGGATTTATCTCATCCCCATGCCCAATGCCCAATGCCCAGCTAAAAAAGTTTACTCACTAAGCAGGTGAAACCAGGTAGCAAAGGACTTGTCAATTCATCTTGACTAAATAAAGTAGCTGCTAACTTTAACGCAGCTTGCTCACGACGATAAACTTCAACTTTCTTTTGTATAGAATCGCAAATCCAATATTCCTGAACCCCTTGTACCGAGTACAGCTTTAGCTTTGTTTCTCTGTCGCGTTTTTCGTTTTTTTCGCCGGGTGACAGAACCTCTACTACTAACTCTGGTGCGTCGGTGAGGTGTCCAGCTTCATCTAGCAAGTATTTTAAGCGTTCATGACTTGCCCACACCACATCAGGGATCACATTGTCAGAATCTGAGAAAATGATTCCAGGTGCGATCGCAGCTTTACCTAAATCAGTTTCATCTGACCAAATCTTGAGAACTGCACCAATATTGACACAACTTGATTGATGATCCCAACTAAGTGCTTTAGTCACAAATAGTTCTCCATCAATAATCTCATAACGATTTCTGCGATCGCCAGCGAATAACTTTAGGTCATCTGTCGTCCAACGCACTGGAGTTGTTTGCATAGAAACCCCCTAGCATTTTCTTAAATCATACTTTTAAAAATACCGACGGCGGGCGGAATGTCGCAAATAGCGATAAATGCCCCAAGCTAAAACTCCAAAAAAGAGATTTAGCAAAAAGCGACTAAATATAAACCACAAAATATAACTGTCAAAAAGTTTTGACGGACTCAAAGGAATAATTTTATTGGCTAAGAGAAACAGCCCAAAAATAGTATTTCCACCCAGCACGAGGGCAAAAAGCACTAAACCCCTCTGCCAGTAACGGCGTTGGGGTGTACGTTCTGAAATCAGGGTAATTACAGGTTTACCTTGCACTTTTCGCAGTAATTGTTCTAGTCGCCAAAACATCCACAAGAGAAACGGAAATAAACCATAATTAAGGAAACATAGCGCTGGTGAGTAACTGCAAGCGCTAGATAGAATATTAACTAGGGCATGACAGATCACAGAATTCAGCCAAGCCCGAAAAATGAACTTCCTGTCTTGATGTAACCGATTTTTAGACGAAATATACATTCCCAAGGCATATCCCCAAGGCGCAGAGAACATGGCATGGACTGGCGTGCTAATAGTACGCCCAAGAATTGATCCTGTATTGTGAAAAAGATAAATCCAGTTCTCTTCGGCGGTAAATCCAAGGGCAACGGCTATGGTGAAGAGGAAAACGGTTGAGAGAAGTAATCGATACGTGCGTTGCAGATAGTAGGTTGGTATAACAACCCCTACTAACTTGCAGCTTTCTTCAATTAGACCTACTTCCACTAGCTGCCGCAAGATTGCACCAGGAAACGATCGCTTGACCCGTTCCCAATCTACAAGCCAATTGGCTACAGTTTCAAAATTTGATTCAAGTCTAAGCGCTACAAGACCAGATATTGCCCCAATGCTAAAGAACATCAGTAACTTTAACAGAGGTGGGGCAAATGGTACTCGATAATAGTAGTAGCCTAACAGCAGCAAGGGTGGTATTACTGACCACAGTAATAAAGAAAAATCAACCACTCACCTGAGCAATTACTGTGCGGTGACGGTGGGTATTGTTGGTAATAGTGGGAGTTTGGAAACCTGCCTCAATAATAGCTTGCTGAATATCTAAAGCAAAATATTCATCTAAATACGGTTCAGTACTTTTGAGCAACGTCAAAATGTAGGCTGGCATTTTCTGGTAAACTTCAGACTTGGGATTCATATCCATGATTGCCAAGCAGCCGCCCGGACGCAGCACGCGCCTCATTTCAGCTAAAATCTGTCGGGTTGCTGACTGGGGTAATTCGTGACACATCAGAAAAATTGAGACTAAATCAAATGAAGCATCTGGTAGCCCAGTAGATTCAGCTTGGGCATGAAGCCAGTTAATTTTAGCTTGACGTTGCCCAGCGCGGTAATTGGCAACAGCTAAGAAGTAGGGAGATAAGTCTAAGCCTGTAATTTTAGCTTGAGAATAAATTGCTTGTAGGGCAAAAGTACTCAAGCCAACACTACACCCTACATCTAAGATATCTTGCGGCTCATTAGGGATTTGGCTTTTTAGAATATTATGGTAACTTTGGCGCAGCATAGGATCGCCTTGCGCTTCTTCAGCGCCTTCCACAACCTTAGCGTGGACAGCATAAGCAGCAGGTTCTACTTCAAAAGCGGCTTGCCAACTGAGATTTCCGGTTTCGTAGGCATGGAATGAGGTGACGTAGTAACCAGGGTAGGAAAGCTGAGGATTTTCTATTTGAGTTAGATCAGCCTTCCAATCACGCGCCTGTAGTGTCTCTACTTCTTGCGTCCAAGGTACGCCAATTCTCTCGGCACGTTTAATCATCATTTGACGGGCTTGATGTTTGGCTAAGTTGGCTAAAGGCTTGATTGCCAGTACGCCATTTACCAAGCGTGAAGCGAAGCCAGGATTAGTTTTTACAGCAGTCATAAATTAATTTGCGTTCACAGCTTTTTTACTTATGACATAATTGCTGGACAGCAGTCTAGAAATGAATTGAATTAGATAACAATGTCATGGAATTTTGATATGGAAAATTTGGTGTGATTTGTTTCTCCAGAGAATCACACTGTTATCCAATTTATACACTTCATTGATGATTGACAAAATCTATCTCAACAGAGAGGGCAAAAAGTTGAGCGCCATATAAAAAAAGACTACAACTAACTTATTGAGTCTCAAGTATGGCAAGAGCAAGAAGAGCAAGTGGCTTTTTAAGGGATTTTCAAGAATTTGCTTTCAAAGGCAATGTAATTGACTTAGCGATCGCAGTCATCATTGGTACTGCTTTCAGCCGGGTTATCACCTCCTTTGTTGAGGCTGTGATTATGCCATTGATTAACCCCTTGATTAGCGTGACTGGCAAAGAATGGAGAACTATCACCATAGGCCCAGGAATTGCGATCGGTCAATTTCTTGGCGCAATCATTGACTTTTTAATCATTACCTTGATCTTATTTGTAGCAATTCGCACCTTACAAAAATTGAAGAGGCAAGAGGATGTTCCCGTAGAATCCCCACCATCAGACGCTAATGTTATAGCTCAGGAAAGGCTGACTGGGGCGTTGGATAGACTGAGCCAGACTTTGGAATCTCGGAATCATGAAGTGTTGTAAGTGGGAACAGGAGGAAGGGGAGCAGGGAGCAGGGGGCAGGGGGGCAAGGGAGCAGGGGGCAGAGGGGGCAGGGAGCAGGGGGCAGGGGGGCAAGGGAGCAGGGGGCAGAGGGGCAGAGGGGCAGGGAGCAGGGGGCAGGGGGGCAAGGGAGCAGGGGGCAGAGGGGCAGAGGGGCAGGGAGCAGGCGCATGAAGAAGAGACAACGAAGAGGGGGGAGAGGAGAGATTTGTTCAATAATTCCCCCTTGTCCCCCTTGTCCCCCTACTCCCCTGCTCCCCTGCCCCTTCTGCCCAATCCCCTATTTTGCAGAAGGCTTGAGAGCTAACAACATCTCTAATTCACTGGTGGATTTATCGGGGCTATTAGCAGTAAAACCAAGACCACGAATGGAATTAAGGATGGTGATGATATTGCCATCAGATGAAATTAAACTATTTACCAGGGGCACAGTTTTAGTTTTATCCATATCTAGGTAAAAATAGCCGCCGTTTGGCTTTTGCAAAGAACCAGTAACGGCTTTGAAAGCGTCGCTATTATCAAGAGATTGATTTTTGCGATCGCTGATTGCGTCAGCAATTGGGCCACCAAGAGCCACAAATACAGTATCTTGATCTAGCCAACCATGCGCTAATAAAGCTCCTTGTTTGGGGATTTGCCATTCAGTTACGTCTTTACCACCGATATTTCTATTGGCGATGTTGATTTGTTGTACTTTGGCCAAATTATCCAATTTTGTCAAGGTGGCTTCGGCTGTTTTGCGATCGCTAGTGTCAAATACTAAAGCACCACCAAAACCAACGCTGGCTAACACTCCTTGATTGGATGGAATAGCACCAAAGGCAAATTCCCCATTCATCCAGCCAAAAATATCCTTATCCAGGTCAATATTGGCAATTTTCACTTGTCCTCGTGCTTGTTCCAAGGCCTGCTTCATTTCTGGATAATCTTTTGACTGTTCTACTAAGGTTTCCCAGCCACGACTGATGCCATTTCCGCTAATCAGAGCAAAGGTATCAGTAGGAAATTGCCCAACTATATTTCCCGGACTTGATTGATACTGGAATTTATTCAGCTGTGGATCTAAATTAGCGATCGCTTTTACCCGCACTCCCGCATCATCAACACCAACACCCGCTACCACAGATTTTATCTGCTTCAGTTGCGCCAAGGCTTGTGGAGGTAACTGTTTTGCCTGCTGACTTCCGGCAGCTAATTGCTGTACCATGCCTGTATAGTCTGGTACATAAATTTGGGCGAGGCTATTTTTAACATCCACTCCTTTACTGAGAATGCTACTTGCGCCTTCTTTACTGGCAAAAGAAGACTGTCCCTTAAAGGTGTCAATTGCTTTTTCTACAGCTTGCTTTTCGGGGGCTAATATCAAGTGACTATTATTTAAAACTACGCTATATGTCGGCTTGCCATTTTCTGTAGTTTCAAGAATTTTTTGACCTTGGTAGTCAGATTCCTGGGATTTCACCCCTTTTTGTGACTTCAATTTGTTAGCAAAATTCAAGGCACTGATTTTATCCTTGATTCCCACTACTATCAGGATATTTGATTCCTGCTGTAAATTTGTTGGTACATTAGGTGCCCCAGAGGGCACTTTTAACTGTGCAGGTTTCACAGGATTCGGTGGTAGTACAGCAATCATCACACCACCAACCCAAGGCTTTATGTCTTTTTCATAAGAAACGTTACCGTCACTGAACATTTGCTTATTGAAATCTTCCAGACCTTTTGCCACTAACTTTTGTGCCTCTGGAGTGCCAAATTGCTGTAATTTTGCCCAGGCTTGAGGGTCAGTAGTAATATAAGTTGCCATCAATGCTGTTGAAGGTACTAATTTAGCACTACCAAGAGCGTCTGAGCTACCTCCTGATGGGCCTTTCAAATACATATAAGCTGCGATACTTCCTGCTACAACCAGAGCAGCACCAACGGCAGGAATGAAAAACTTTGATTTACTTTCGGGCATTTTATTATCCTCTTTTGCTCAGATTGTCACCGAGATTTATACAAGTGTCACTGTAGAGTTTTCGGATTTATTAATAATTTCCGCTCATCGATCGGTATTTACTGATAAAATTAGTAGTCCTATAAGCTAGCAGTCTCAAATAATTACCCTAAAAAAGACTCCAAGGGAATGAGGAGCGAATTAGCAAATGATATGCTGTTCATCTCAAATAAAATAGCCTGCTCAACAGCAGCAAGTTATCCTAAGTTATAAGAACAATTAGGAGTATTTGTACTTAATGAGAATCTATCGAGGTGCAAGAGACACTTGACTCGATGACAAAAAAGTGCAAAACATCAGTAAAAGGAAATGCGGGAGGGATATGGAAAAAAGTCCCAGGATCGACAGTCGATCTTCGGAAACTTGGGTGAGATTAATTTCAATCCTCCAATCCCCAATGGGAATCTTAACCCCCATATTGCCCTATTGATTTGGGAAATATAGATACCGCTATTTTGCTTAATTACATCTAGCCAAGCCAGACTTTTCAGGATTACAAGGTCAGTAAGGATCAATGTCGAAGTCTTATTTTGATACAGATAATAACGGACACAAACCTTTTGAGTTACCGGGAGCAAGACCACACTACAATCCCGATCGCCCCGGACAGGTGGAGCATATTTTTCTCGATCTCAGCTTAGACATCCCTAAGCAAAGCTATCAGGGCAGTTGTAGCATTCGCCTCTTGCCAATCCGTAATGGCATTGACCGTTTGACTTTGGATGCTGTCAACCTGAATATCGAGTCTGTGCAGGTGGACGATGTGCCACAAACTTTTGACTACGACGGGGAACAGCTTTCTATCCAACTTTCTGAGACGACTCAGATTGGTAAACGCTTGCTGATTGCGATCGCCTACTCGGTGGAAAAACCACAACGTGGTATTTATTTTATCCAACCAGATAAGCACTATCCAAACAAGCCAACTCAAGTTTGGACTCAGGGAGAAGACGAAGACTCTCGCTTTTGGTTCCCCTGCTTTGATTATCCAGGACAATTGTCTACTTCAGAAATTCGCGTTCGTGTCCCCAACCCTCTCGTGGCGATTTCCAACGGCGAACTGATTGATACCACAGAAGATGGTGATTATAAAATCTACCATTGGTTACAGCAACAAGTTCATCCTACCTACCTGATGACTTTGGCAGTAGGTGACTTTGCCGAAATTCAGGATGAGTGGAAGGGTAAACCAGTCACCTACTACGTAGAAAAGGGGCGGGAGGAAGATGCTAAACGCAGCATGGGCAAAACTCCCCGGATGATCGAATTTTTGAGCCAAAAGTATGGTTATCCATATCCTTTCCCGAAATATGCCCAGGTTTGTGTCGATGACTTCATCTTTGGTGGGATGGAAAACACCTCCACAACCTTGTTAACAGATAGATGTTTGCTGGATGAACGCGCCGCTTTAGATAACCGCAACACCGAAAGTTTAGTCGTCCACGAACTCGCGCACCAGTGGTTTGGTGATTTGGTGGTGATTAAACATTGGTCTCATGCTTGGATTAAGGAAGGGATGGCTTCCTATTCTGAGGTGATGTGGACACAACAGGAATATAGTCTAGAAGAAGCAGCTTACTATCGTTTTTTAGAAGCTCGTCGTTACATTAGTGAAGATAGTAGCCGCTATCGTCGCCCGATGGTAACGCACGTTTACCGCGAAGCTATTGAACTTTACGATCGCCACATCTACGAAAAAGGGTCTTGTGTTTATCACATGATTAGATCCCAATTGGGAGATGAGTTATTTTGGAAGGCTATTCAAACATTTGTCCAAGATAATGCCCACAAAACTGTAGAAACAATAGATTTACTCAGGGCGATCGAAAAAGCTACCGGACATAATCTTTTGTTCCTCTTTGACCAATACGTTTATCGTGGTGGTCATCCCGATTTTAAGGTAGTTTACTCTTGGGATGGGGATGCTAAGTTAGCAAAAATTACGGTAACTCAAACCCAAGCTGCTGAAGATAAAAATGGCAGTAAGGATTTGTTTGATTTAAAAATACCAATTGGTTTTGGCTATACCCAACAAGAAGAATCTCGAAAACTGAAAACTTTCACAGTAAGAGTACATGAACGAGAACAAAGCTTCTACTTTCCCTTAGAAAATAAGCCCCAATTTATCAGCTTTGATGTTGAGAATAATTACCTAAAAACAGTAGCTTTAGAGTATCCAATAGCAGAGTTAAAAGCACAATTAGAATCTGACCCCAACCCAATTTCGCGCATCTATGCAGCAGAAGCTTTGGCGAAAAAAGGCGGCTTAGAAGCGACAAAAGCACTATCTGCGTCCCTCAAAAATGACCAATTATGGGGTGTGCGCGTGGAAGCGGCCAAACAACTAGCCAAAATTAATTTAGACCAAGCTTTTGATGGCTTAGTTCTAGGATTAAAAGATAAAAATGCTTATGTGCGACGATCTGTGGTGGAAGCACTTGCTCAAATCAAAACTGCTGAAAGCTATAAAGTTGTAAGAGGGTTGTTGCAAAAGGGCGATCCTAGCTACTACGTGGAAGCAGCAGCTTCTCGTGTGATTGGCGCGATCGCATCTGCAAACTTGGAAGAAAAACCCAAGGAAGATAAGGTAATAAAGCAACTCAAGGGCATTTTAGAAGAAAAGGCGGGTTGGAATGAAGTAGTGCGGAGTGGTGCGATCGCGGGTTTAGCTGAATTCAAAACCTCGGAAGCAGCTTTAAATCTACTACTCGAATACACCAAAATCGGTGTACCACAACCTCTACGTTTAGCCACAATTCGCGCTTTAGGAAAGATTTCTGTAGGTCAAAGTCCGGTTAATTTGGAACGGATTTTAGAAAAGTTAGCAGAACTAGCTAAAGAAACCTTCTTTTTAACCCAAGTGGCTGTAGCAGCAGCATTGGGACAAATGGAAACACCCAAAGCAGTCGGAATTTTGCGATCGCTAGCCGAACAAACAGCCGATGGGCGTGTCCGTCGCAATGCTGAAGAAGAAATTTCCAAGGTGCAAAAGAACATCGGTTCAGAAAAAACCCTCCGTCAATTGCGTGAAGATTTCGACCAACTCAAACAACAAAACCAAGAATTGAGAAGCCGTTTAGAAAATTTGGAGGCCAAATCTAAATAGCAGCAGATGATAATTGAAAGTTGGTAATTGGTAATTGTGGTAAAACCACTACCAATTACCAAAGTTGTATCCAACGCTCTAATTTTTATTATTCAAAAAGCTTCTTAATATACACTCTTTTACAAAAGTCGATTTTACTTAAATAGTTGGTTTTTACACATAGAACATTACAATTTTCACTTAAGAGGCAGGTATAAATAAACATAATATCAAGATTCATGACTTTCCACAAAAGTCGTGAATCCTTCTCCTGAGCGTTCTTCTGTTTAATTTAAGTTTATCTACTTACTACTGTTATATGTAGCTGAAAGCAAACATGGTTACGGATTTTTCATATCCTGCCCAAATTTACAGATACAGGTAGATATTTATATTTATATAAAATAAGGTTAAGAAAAGATAAAATCATCGAAAAGATGGATAAGTAGTTGTAGTTTTATAAAGTATAATTAAGAAAAAGATAAACAAATCTAGGAAGTAATTTAGGCTAAAACTGCCTCGAACAGTACCCCAGAAAGGCAAGGTTCGAGTTGTTTCAGATAAAAAACTACCGCTATCTTTTGCCTACAACTAACTTGTGGGTTTAGTAGAGAAAGAATCATTGTAAATTTTTCAGTTGAAGAGGCAAATAAAGGCGTGGGTCAGTATCAACCTACTCAGCTAAAGCTCTATAATCCAGATGCGATCGCTCGCTATTATAGTTACCGTCCTTGGTTAGCCGGGGGGCGACTGCTGAGAATTATCTCCTCTTTTGCAGTATTTATAATCAGTCTCAAGTGGGACGAATGGCAAGACAAAGTTGAGCAGAACAAGGGTAAACGAGCTATCCAGTTGCGAGAACTGCTCACCCGCCTCGGCCCGACTTTTATTAAAGTTGGTCAAGCCCTCTCCACCAGACCTGACTTAATCCGTAAGGATTTTCTAGAAGAACTGATCAAGTTACAAGATCAGTTACCACCTTTCGATAATGCGATCGCTTACAAAATTATCGAAACCGAGCTAGATCGTCCAATTGATGAAATTTTTAGCGAACTCTCACCTAGTCCAGTCGCGGCTGCAAGCTTAGGCCAAGTATACCGTGGTCGTCTAATCAGTGGCGAAGAAGTTGCAGTGAAGGTACAACGCCCCAACTTACGCCCAACTCTTACCCGCGACCTCTACTTATTGCGCTGGGGCGCGAGTTGGGTAGCTCCGTGGTTGCCTCTCAATCTCGGTCACGACCTAACTTTAATCGTGGACGAGTTTGGTACGAAGCTCTTTGAAGAAATTGACTATATAAATGAAGGCCGCAACGCCGAGAAATTTGCCACCAACTTCCGCAACGATCCACAAGTTAAAGTTCCAGGAATTTACTGGCGTTATACCAACACCCACGTTTTAACCCTGGAATGGATTAACGGCTTCAAGCTAACGGATACCAAAAGCATCCGCGAGGCAGGTTTAGATCCAGAAGCAATTATCCAAATTGGCGTTACTTCAGGATTGCAACAACTTTTAGAACACGGCTTCTTTCATGCTGACCCCCATCCGGGAAATTTATTTGCTGTAACCGATGGTCGGATGGCTTATATTGACTTCGGCATGATGGATCAGTTGGAGGAAAACACCAAAGAAACACTGGTAGATGCGCTAGTGCATTTGGTGAATAAAGACTATACCGACTTAGCCGAAGACTTTGTAAAATTAGGATTTCTGACTCCAGACACGAATATTTGCCCAATAGTGCCAGCATTAGAAGCAGTGCTAGGAAATGCTATTGGCAAAAATGTCAAGGATTTTAACTTCAAAACTATTACCGATGAGTTTTCGGAACTGATGTACGAATATCCTTTCCGAGTTCCGGCGAAGTTTGCTTTGATTATTCGTTCCTTGGTGACTCAAGAAGGTATCGCCCTGAGCCTCAACCCAGATTTCAAAATTGTGGAAGTGGGTTATCCCTACATAGCGCGGCGGTTGCTGACAGGGGAATCGCCCGAATTACGGCGGCGATTATTGAATGTGTTATTCAAAGATGGTAAATTTCAGTGGCAGCGTTTAGAGAATTTAATTGCGATCGCTCGGAGTGATAACAACTTTGATGTATTGCCCACAGCCCAGATGGGTTTCCAATATTTAATGTCGGAAGAAGGCAAGTTTCTGCGGCGACAGCTGGTGCTGGCTCTGACTGAAGATGACCGCCTCCACACCGAAGATGTCCAACGCCTGTGGAACCTGGTTAAAGACGACTTAAAACCGGATCGTTTATTAAATGTAGCGATCGGCATTTTAACAAATTTATCTAGAGAAAGTGCAGCCGCTATTCTCCCAAAAGCTTCATTCCTTGAGCCTTTTACAGGAAACCAGTCAGCAATTAAAAACTAAAAACCTTTAATATAAATCAGGAGTTTTAATGTACTATTTTCCTCTGCAACCGCCCTATTTCCTCTTACTCGTTGGCTTTTTGACAGCATTAACATCTGGTTTGGCATTATCTGGCACTTTGAAAGTAATTGTGCAGAACTGGCCAAGCGAAAAAGCAGAAAATACTAAACCACGTTCCTCTCTAAAACAATTACTTGTACCATTTATCGGTATCACTGGCGGGACTTGTCTATTTCTGTCTTCAGGCTTAGAGATATTTGGCTTTCCCTCCACGTTGGCTTTAGGAGTCGGTCTACCAATTAGTTTGTTTACTTGTTTATTAGTTTGGTTGCAGCTAGGAAGTATGATGACCTTTATAGAACGCGAAGGGATGCAATCTTTAGATTTAGATTCTTTTTCTTAGATTGATTACAATATGTTTAAACTGTCTTAAGATTTAGGATACGTCAATAATATAGGAATAAACTTAAATGCTCACCGCAGTTGGTGAGCATTCATACTTTTCTAGTAAGATTTTTTCAAGGCTTTGTAGAAATGCAATAAATTTATATCTTAATATCTTTTAAGAATTGCATAAAATTTTAGCAATTAGATAAAAATAGGTACTATTACAGTAGTCAGTCCCAACATTATATATGTAAATATAGTGTTTGATTTAAATCAAAAAAATTGACATGATTTGTATGTATCTAAACATATTTTTAATATAAGTCTTAGCTAAATTTTACTTCACCAATAAAATCTTATGAACCAAAAGAAATCAGATATTTGTTTTTGTAGTTTAGCTTTAGGGAAAAGATATCGCTCTCATGCTTTCCTATTAGCTCAAGATATTGAAAAACATTCGCCAGGAATATATTTAATTGTCCTAACAGATAAGCCAGAAGAATTTAAAATATATTCTAACGTTTTAGCATTTCAACATGAACAACAGAGTATTGGTTGTTACCACGATAAAAGGTTTGTAATTGCCAAAGCAATCTCACTGTTTAATACTTGTATATTTGTCGATGCAGATATCAGAATATTAGATAAGTTACAACCAGATATAAAATGGCTTCCTGGCATAACAGCAAGAAGTTGTACCAGTATTGTCAAACATAATCAAGAATATATTAATTCAGCAAATGATGATTACAAGGCAAATAGAGTTAGAGATTTGACCATTTTGAACAAACTAGCACAAAAACTAGACCTGGATTTAGAAGATACTAACATTCAGTTTGTGATGGAAATGTTATTTATAGTTACAAGACAAGATGGGCGGGAAATCGAATTTATTAAGCACTGGGAAACTATTGCACTTTACTGTGAGCTAAATGGTTTTTATAGTGCTGAGGGTTATGCAATAGGATTAGCTGCTGCTAAGGCTGGATTACTAGTTCGATGGGATGCTATGGACGGTATTGTTTATTTCAAGGATTGGGTAGAACGGCAGAAAATCAAAAAAGGACAAGCAAATCCAGATGAAACGCTGATATATTTTCAACAGCACGAAACGATTGAATACCACAAAAATTCACTTTTTCAAAAGCTGTTGCGTAAGCTAAATAAATTTATTGGTTATTACTATCGGTACTTGCGTTTAAGACTTGCGACATTGAGTAATTTTAATTTTTATCACCGATGAAACTTTGAAAAAAAATCAACAAGCTGATTTAATTGGCATATCTTTGCTGAGTTATTAGTAACCACTAATTCTATCCTTAAAGTTACGATACTTTAATTTAATATTGTTTACTCTTTGCTGAATAAAACTACTAGTAGACTTTTGCAAAAGCGTTATCTGGCTTGGGCGGGTAAAACTTTGAGGATGTTTTTCAGGCGACTTTAAATAGCGATAATATAAGAAAATATCGCGGTAAGGAATATCTACATCTTCACCTCCACAAAGCCGCATAAAAGCTGAAGAAGATACACTCATATAGTGTAAATAGGTCAATCTCCGCCCTTGGTCATAGAGGATATTATCTACTACATCAAATTTAGAACTCCAGTGATTACCAGTTGCCTGCTCGCAGTCATAAAAAGCAAAGTTATGATAGGAAATTCCACTTCTCAACACCATGTAATTAAATAAAGATTGGTCAGGTGCTAAAAAAGCCATGACATCTGCCTCACCCGATATTAATTTGCCCATTAATTCGGCTCTTATCGTTGGAGAAAAAATATTTTTCTTGGTCGCAAACCAACCAGCACAAAATACTTTATCTTGCAAGTTTTCTGAGTTGAAGACTTGCTGCATAAGCTCTGGTGAACCATCAAAAATAAATTTTAAGTCAGACTTATATTGAAAATCATTGACTACCCAATCAGATGTATCTAATTTTTCATATACATAATCTACTGGTCCCATTAACAAGGTATCTGCATCAAAATAGATAAATCTATCAAAGGGACCATCCACAGCACAAAATTTGCGGTGCATTGGTAACTCATAGAGTTCTGAAAAACCCCACTCTCGCCAAGTTCTTTGCGCTCTAGGATAATTTTTCCATATCTGAGTCGCAAAGTTATCCCAATAAGCTATGGAATCAGAATCTTCAAATAAGCTTACATTATCTCTAGATGCAATCTCTGCCTTCACCTTATCTAAGCGCTGATTATATGGAAGTATACAAATAGGAATTTTCCTACCAGCATTAGCTTCTATACTGTTGAGCAATGCTACTAGTTGGTCATAGACAACATCATTGGCTAGGATGTAGATACCATCAATCATTGGGATACTCCTAATATTAAGTGCGGGCAGCAACAAAAGGAAATAAACGGCGAGTCAGTTTGGAGATGAAAGCGAATTTACCCTCATGGAGATAGCGATAGTGTTCCCACAATTGCCAATAGGGACTACCAGTTTTCATCCGCGTACCAGCCCAGTGGAGATATTTGAGTCGTTGTCCTCGGTCATAGAGGGCATAATCTTGCTGTTGGAAACTTTGTGAACCCGCCCAACTACCAGGGCCACCACCAGGAATTTTGACGAGATTTCCTCGTTTGGCAATCAGTTTGAGAACAAGATAATTTAAAATTGGTTGGTCTGTAACTCCTTCAGAAAAATCGAAATATTCACGATGCGCGGCACACTCGCGCAAAGCTTCATCCATTTGTTCTTCAGTAATAACTCCTTTTCTCGAAGCCCAAAAGCCACTGTTAAAAACATCTTGAAGTTGGGCATCAGAAAAAAGTTGCTGCTCTTTCACAAATGGGGAAAAGATATTTCGCAGTTTGTCATTGGCATGATGGTAATCACAACAGAAGAAATCGACTTCTGAAAGTTTGTCTAAATTGTCGGCGATTTTTTCAAAAACGACAATATCTGTATCAATATAAATAAATTCATCTAAGGGGCCAAACCACGCTACCAGTTTACGCATTTTGTTTGGTAAGGCGAGGAAATCTCGATCAAAAATTTCTCCGATGCGTTTGGTAAATTTATCAATAAGTTCCAAATCGGAAAAAATTTGCACTTTGTGTAAGGTAGAAAGGTGTTCTGCTACCTTGTGATAATTTTCGTCAAATGGTATGAGATAAATGGTTACTTCTGGATCATAGTAACGAATACTATTTAGTAAAGCGATCGCATTATCAATAACACGATCGTTGGCAACAACATAAATTCCCCTACTCATAAATTATCCTTGGTTAATTAACTTAAGTTTTCGCAAAGCTCTTGTAAGCAAATTTGGTACTGGATCGTCGTTATAATTCTTAGGAGGGTTTTGAAAGATTGGACGCTTATCTGGTTCGTTTAAGTAACGATAGTAAAGAAATAAGTCTCGATAGGGAAAATCGATATTTTCCCCAGCACAGACTGCTTGATTGATATTAGGAGGAATACCAATATAATGAAGATAGGTTAGCCGATTACCTTTGTCATAAAGAAGGTGTTCTCGTTCTTCAAAGTGCTTAGATGTAGCAGAACATCCTGTCTTTGCATTATCTGGCAGTTGACGAGCAAAGTTATAAATAGAAAGATTAGACCTCATTACCATGTAGTTTATCAGTGGTTGTTCTCCAGCACCACCATACAAAATTTCTGTCTCACCATTTTGTAAATGCGATATCAGTGAATCTCTTTGCTCTGAGTTAAATATTCCTCGTTTTGCGCCATAGAAACCTGAGCAAAAGATTTCAGAATCAATCCGCTTTTGCTCGAAAACTTCTAGTAATTTTGGCGAGTTAACATTATATATCTTGCTAACGTCTTTAAATTGGAAATCGTAGACAACAAAATCATAAGTATTTAGTTTTTCAAACACCTCTGCAAGAGAGTTCATTACTAAGGTGTCTGCATCTAAATAGATAAATTTATCGAATGGCCCATCAAAGGCGCAAAAACGGCGGTGAGCGCCATACAACCGTGATTTACTCCGATTCAATCGTTCTGGTGCTGCTGAGAGCATAAATTGATCCCAACGGTTGATTGATTCTTGATTATCGTAAAGAAATACATTAGGGCGTTTAGCTATTTCATCAGCAATTCGCTGTGTCTGATCGTCGAAAGGATAGATACAAACAGGAGTTTCTGAACCTAAGATAACATCAATACTGTTGAGCAAAGCCACCAGTTGATCGAAAACATAATCATTGCCAAGGGTACAAATACCATTCATAATTTATGAGTGTTGATCAACAAAGTTTGATAACCAGTTAAGTAAGTTTAATTTATGTAAAATGATTTGACGTGCTTCTGCGATCGCATCTTTGGCAGCATACCAAGCATCAGGTGTAGCTGTCACTTCTTGGATGTAGGCAATACCTTTTTCATCTAAACTGGGCAACCGCAAAAAACTACCCGGTGGCAATAATTTATCAGCAGCCGGGCCACCATAGTAAATTGGTAGACACCAGGCAAGTAAACTATCCCAAAGTTTCTCACTGACATACCAATTATTATCAGCATAATTTTCAATTGCTAAATTGTAATAGTATGGTGCCATCCCATACCATTTATTACCTAGCTCTCCCGATTTTTTAGCCGATTCTGGTAAGTTACGTCCATATAAATCAAATTTCATGCCACTAGATTGTAGGGAGTGCAAAAAGTCTAAACGCTGGCGATGTTTGGCTGTACGACTAATTCCCGAAGTAATCCAACTACATGGGGCAACTTTTTGAGGTGGTGGCATTTCATTTAAATCTTGAAATGAATTTGAGTGATACCAAATAGCAGGCATATAGTCAGGAGTCGGGGCAAAATCATCGGGGCCAGAAATGTAGCCGCAATACTTCTGGGCTTGTTGATAATTATGATTAGTTATTTCAACAATTTCGTCTAAAGGTGGTTCTCTTAGCAAATAAATAATCCGCTCTTTGTTGACACCACGCAGTAGAGAATCAACATTTACTACTGATTTTTGCTGCCGTTTGCTAAAGCTATCTAACCAAGATTTTTGTGGCGCTGCTTGGGGAAAATCAAATTGATACATCAGTAGAAAATCTGGTTTGGTTGCTAGCGCCTGCATTTGCATATTGCCCCAAACTCCAAATTGATGCGGGGTTTGTTGCCACAGCCAATCGGCTCTAGTTTCTAAACCTCGATAGCTGCTAATCATTCCTACAGTTTTTATAGTCATTTTAGTTATTAGTCATTTGTCATTTGTCATTAGTTATTTTTCCTTATACGATAAGTTGAGGAAGTAGAGATTCATCAACATAACCAAGGATTTTTGCGGCTCGATTTTCCCAAGAAAACTGCTTGACAAATTCGATACTATCTGGATAACCTTCTATTTTTCTAGGATGAGTTTCTAAAACCTGCTTCAGACTTTCGGCAAATTTGCTCGGGTTATCGGGTTCACACCAAGCAGTGATCGCTTTTGTATCTTGAAACTCAACTAATGAAGGAATTTCCGTCGAGACAATGGGGGTTCCAGAGGCGAAGTAGTCAAACAGCTTTAAAGGAGATGTAAAAGTTGCCGCTTTCCCCGAACAATGAGGGTGAGCTAAAACATCTGCTGCTTGTAGCAAAGACGCTAACTCATTATGCAAGACATAGCCCAAAAATTGAATATTAGAAACCTGTTTTTCTTTTACCAATTGCTGATAATATTCTACTTCTGCTGGCTTACCACCGGCACAGGCAAATTGCACATTAGGCATTTCATTAGCCACATCAATTAGTACATCAATACCTTTAAATTGCTGTAAGGCTCCTGCATAGACTACCAATTTTTGGGTTTCATCTTGTAATAGTTTTTGTCGCCATTCTGCGGCTTTTTCTGGTTGTCTCTGCATAAACAAGCGATTAAAACCATTGTGCAGCTTAATTACTTTTTCTGGCGGCATCCCATTTTTAATCATGCTTTCACGGATTGTTTCTACAACGGTGACAGCTATTTGTAAGAGTGGATTTGTAACAATTTCTTGCTCAAATGGTTTCTCTTCATGGTGGTGGTGTTCATAAATTGCCGGAATGCCATTTTTGATGGCAGCTTTGACAAAATTCCAGTTGCGACTGTGGACAAGTTTAGTAGTTGGAAGTATATGAAATGGTAAATAGTACTTGCTTGCAATAGTGTTGGAGTCAGTAAATTTGCTCGAAAAATGGTCAATCGGCCAAGGCATCGGTAATGGAGCAACTTTTAACTTGTCATGGAGATTGTAATATTCAATAAGTTCTGTTGGTGTTTTTTTCGGTTGAAAAGGACGCAATAAATTAGTTAGGTTGCTCGCTTTCGTTCCTTTATCAGGGTATACCAAAACTGTTGAGTATCCTAAGTTAGCGGCAGCATTAGCTGCATTTGTAGACTGCACTAGGTGAGCTTCTGGCTGGGGTAATTCTTCACCAATGAAAAAAATGTAGTGTTTTTTTAAAGTATTATTTTTGCTAGTTTTAGACATTAATATTATCCTCAAATGTTTCTAAATTCTTCAGAAGACATATAATAGATTCATAAGTTTCACTAACTAATTCATTTGGTTCTTCTTGTTGAGGAGTCTCTATAAAATTATCTGCTAGAGAGCGGAGAGAGCTAAGTATGAGATTAAGAGAAGTTCTAAACTCAATTGAGAGATGATTAAAGCTTTGATAATAGTTGCTGATGAAATTTTGATTTTGGTCAGAAATTGAGAGAATCTGCCCCCTTATTTGTAAGTTAATCACATCTTCAAAAATATCAATAGTGTTGAGAATTCTCCAGGCTGATTTGTAAGAGTCTTCAATTAATTTGTGCCGTTCTTGAGGATCGTCTTCTAAGCCATCAAGCAATAAACGTAGTAATCCAATCATTGAGTTCAACTGTGTCCGAATTTCGTGAGAGATACGGAGCAAGCTTTGATTGTGTTTAGTAGCGGCTTCAGGACGATCAACAAATTTCTTTGAGCTTAGGCGCATTGCCTTAATAATTTTTGTCTGAATCAAGTTTTTATTAGGGCGATCGCTAAATTGCATGGAGTACAAGCGTGAATAGTAAGCACCTTTTTGCAAAAGTTCTTCATGGGTTCCTACTTCTACCACCTGTCCTTGATCTAACACAGCTATTTGATCGGCTTTTTGGACTGTAGAAAGGCGGTGAGCAATTACTAGGGTGGTGCGATCGCGACTAAGATCGTCAAGTGCAGATTGTACTAATCGTTCGGAAACGGTATCTAAAGCGCTGGTGGCTTCATCTAAAATCAGAATTTCGGGATTTTGGAGGAGGGCGCGGGCGATCGCTAATCTTTGCCTTTGTCCACCAGATAACATTACGCCGCGATCGCCTATTAGGGTGTCAAATCCTTGAGGCAATTTGCTAATAAACTCATAAGCATTTGCCCGCTTTGCTGCTGTCAAAATCTCATCGTCAGTAGCCTCTGCTCGCCCATAAGCGATGTTATTTTGCACCGAGTCATTAAAAAGGAAGGTATCTTGACTGACAATCCCCATCCGCTTCCGTAGGGATACTAGATCGAACTCTCGCAAATCGGTGCCATCAATGGTAATACTGCCAGCGATCGGGTCATAAAATCTGGGTAAAAGGTCTGCCAAAGTAGATTTACCAGCCCCAGAACCACCTACCAATGCTAAGGTCGTACCACGCGGTAAATATAAATTTACATCTTTGAGTACCAACTTTTCATGACCAGGGTAGGAAAAGCAAAGAGAATTAAAAGATACTCCCTCTTCTAATTTTGTATAGGGAAGCTTACCTTTCTCCATGAACGGCTTATCATGCAAGCTTAAAAACTCATTCGTCACATCTACACTGGCTGCGGTACTGGCAAAGTTGCTGCGAATAGTATTTAACTGAGAAATCAATGGCAGCACTCGCAGCAGCACTAATAAATATGTCAGGAGTACGGTAGAAAGAGAAGAAACCTGTTGAGCGAAGAAGGTTTTGCTCAAAAGTACAATCAGCAGTAAAGCTGTAATACCCATGACCTCACTTAGAGGTGTAATGGCTTCCGAATTAACTTGAGATTGGAAATCTGCTAATTCGCGATCGCGAATCAGTTTTTTAATCCGTTGATATTCTTTTTCTTCATTTCCCGTCGATTTTACCAATCGAATTCCGTTCAGAGTTTCCAGTACGGAGACTGAATATGCTCTAGACATCTCACTCAGCTGCTTCCCAAAATTTCTTGACCGGGAAATAGAATACTGGTTTACTAACGTCACCAACGATAACAAAAGCGTAGCAGCAATTGTCAACTGCCAAGAAATTGACAGCAACAAACTGACAAAAACTAAAACTGTGATTGCCAGGATAACTATCTTGACGATACTACCTATAGAACTTGCAGACCGGCCAATTTCTCCACCAAGACGGTTGATTAAATCTCCAACCTTAGTTTTGGCATAATAATCTATATCAATTTCTAGTAATAGCTTTAACCCAGTTTCGCGCATATCTGATGTTAGCTTTCGGGTTAAAGAACTTGATGCTAAGGAACTAGCATAAGTAGCTAAATTCTTTAAAATAATTGTGAAAATAATCGCCCCAGCCATTACTCCTATCCGGTAAGGTTCTGGAGTATTATCAAAGGGAGATATCATCGTTCTTAGGATAGGAGGAGCAGTACTTAAATCTACTTCTTGTCCCACAATTTTTAAAACCACCGGCACAATTAAAGCGGTGCTAATCCCATTAAATAAAGCTCCAGAAAATCCTAACAATATTGTCAGTAAAATCAAACCTGGATAGGGTCTAGCGAATCGTAATAGCAGTTTTCTGGTAGACATTGGGTATTTCTATGCAATTTTTAATTATTAATATTATTCACAAATTACTTGCCAAACTTGCTAATATCAAATAAACAAACTAAATAATTTTCAATATTCCAAACAAAAGAGGCAGTTATTGCTGGAAGAATATTGCCCTATCACAAGGGGAGATTACAAGAGCGATTTTTTTACTGCCGCCATCAAACTGAGCTTGTGATTTGAGTCCTGACAACTTCAGCGTGGTCTCAATTTATCCAAGATTTAATCCCCAACTGAAAAGTTTCTCTACCTCCCGCTTTTTTCAATGTTTTACGCCTCATTCCATATTAATATTTACAACCGAGAAATTACCGACTTTAACACCGAACCCATAGCCTCTATACTATAATGTTCTACACATCTTTTTCTTGCGTTGATACCTTGCTGGTTTGCTGACTCTAAATTCTGAAAGATCCATTGAATCTGTTCAGCAATCTGTTCAGGACAAGCAGGCTCGACTAAATAACCAGTATCACCTAATATTTTGGGAATATCTCCAACGCGCGTTGATAATACAGGTTTAGCCATTGCCATTCCATCTGTCAACTTCAGGGGAAATTGAGCGCGAGTTTCTGGGGTATCTCGTTGGGGAACAACTACAATGTGAGCTGCTGCTACTAAATCAGGCATCACATCCGCTGGATACTTTGGTAATTTGATAATCCAGCGTCCCCACTTTTGTTGAAGTTGCTGATCGTAATCATCATAAGGACTGCCACCTACAATCACTAGTCTTAAGTCCGGTTGATTGATTTTATCGAGCGCTATGAGAACATCTTCTAGACCTTTGTAGGGTCTTGGCGCACCAGGAAACATTAAAATCCGATATTCAGATAAACCATAACGATTTCTGCTGGACTCAGCATCATATCGAGCAGGATCAAATAAAGCAGTATCTTTACCATTGGGAACAAATGTACCCCCAAAACGCTGCTGTAAAAATTTAGTATGCACCGTCACTGCATCAGCCCTACTTACCAAACCTTCCATCCATTTCACGTACAAAGGATGATAAGGATTCCTCAGTGCGCCGTCTGATTTCAACAAGTCTCTAGCTAATTGTTTGGGTGTGAAACGATAATTCCAGTCATCACCACCATACCAACTGAGTTCCCAATCATCTATGTCTAAAATTAATGCTTTTTGGCTAAATATTTTCTTTAGTAAGGCAACTCCAAAACTCGCTATTTGTGGTTTGATTGCATAAATTATATCTCCATTAATTTTTGGTAAAAATTTGTGGATTTCTCCGAAAAAATCTGGAAAATTTTTACCCGGTAAATTATAAACGTTTAATTCTGATGGTAAATTTCGATACAAGTTATTTCCAAACAAAAACCCCATGATTTCAACTTCATATTCTAAGTTTCTTAGAGCTGTTGCTATCAAGTATGCACGCAAAATAGCTGCACTTGATAAATCTGAAACCAACAGCGATATCTTGGAAAAATTTTTCACTATTTTTATAATTAATTTTTATTTAATGCGCCAAGGATTTGTAACTTGATTCGGTAAAAATACTTTAGCGAATCTGTCAAAAACCCTTGTATATAAGGAACGACTAATATCTTTAGCATATTGAGGCCGATAAGGATAAGTACAGTGAAGAACTTTAATTGTATCCTGAATATCATAAGCATCCTGCCACTTGCTGAGATAATTATAGGTTGGTGGTAAGATTTTCTTATGAGGACGTACAGATGCGATCGCAGAAGCAAAAGCCCCTTGATCTTTTAAAAGTAATTTATCTTGATTATTTTTGACAATCTCAAAATAACGTTTAAATTCGTCAAAAAATATCTTGGTTACTTCTGTTTTTCGAAAAGCCATAAAACCGCCATTATACTGCACACTATCTGCTTGTAATGGCAATCCAACCGATTGCAAAATTGGCAAAACGTTTGGTAAAAGGTCTTCTTGTTTACCACGTAATAAGTTTGTAGCCTTAAGAATAGAAGGTTGTACATCTTCCGTTAGTAAAAACTCATATTCATCTAAATAGTCAAATACATCATTGATATTCGTAAGTAAACAAATATCCGAATCTAGATAAATCGTTTTATCAAACTCAGAAGCTTCATATAGAGCCAATTTTGCTTGCCGCGATGCTAAAACAGTATTTTCGTTTGCAGGTGCTGGTTTTAAAATTACATTTTTGAATGCCTTTAGCAAGGGATAAAGAACTATTGGAACTTGGTCAATTAAAATAATAATTGGCTCTTGATGAAACTTTCTGACTGCTGCTAAAAAATGAATACAATCTTGAAACGAAAAAAGCCCAGTTAGAATTGTAATAAACCCTTTTGTTGGTGTTGACATAAATCAAATGAATAATTTTTGTTGACTTTGAAAATTAGATAGGTATTTATTGTCATAAAATCTTACTCTAGTTTGATTTATAGTCAAATTCGATAGAGTAGAGATCAGCAAAATATAAATTTGAATATTAATTATGTTTAAGTAAAAAAATATTTAAATAAATTTAACTTTATATTTATAACTATTCCAGAGGAAATTCACTGATAAATTCATCTAAATTTTACTTTTTTTAAGTAAAATTACTGTGTAAATACAGAAGTATAATATCATAGGTAATATTGCACTACAGCTATAATAAACAAAGTATAAACACTTGATATAGCTTGTGAATGTAGCACCATTATTCACTGGAATGTAGGATTGCTACTCAATACCAAACATTTATGTTGTAAGGGAGCAGAGGTAATGCAGGTAATCCGTCTGGAAGCACTCTCAGACAACTACATATTCTTGTTATATGACGACAAACGCAATATCGCAGCTGTTGTCGATCCAGCAGAGGCTCAACCAGTATTAAAGAAACTGGCAGAGTTAAAAGCTGAGTTGGTAGCAATTTTTAATACGCACCACCATAACGATCATGTGGGTGGTAATAAACAATTAATCGAACAATTTCCCCAACTGATAGTTTATGGAGGAGCCGAGGATCGTGGTAGGATTCCGGGACAACAGGTATTTTTGCAACAAGGCGATCACGTCGAGTTTGCAGACCGCATAGCTGAAGTTATCTTCGTTCCTGGACATACCCGCGCTCACATCGCTTACTACTTTCCACCTCAAAAAGCTAGTGAAACAGGCGATTTATTTTGTGGTGATACCCTATTTTCCGGCGGTTGCGGTCGTTTATTTGAAGGAACACCGACCCAAATGGTAGATTCTTTAAGCAAACTGCGTTCTCTACCTGATAATACACGCATCTGGTGTGCCCACGAATACACCTTAAAAAATTTGCAATTTGCCTTAACTGTAGATGGCGACAACGCTGACTTACAAAGACGCTTCAACGAAGTAAAAGCTTACCGTAGTCGAGGAGAAGCTACCATCCCCTCACTGCTAGGAGTTGAGAAGCACACCAATCCATTTTTACGTTGGGATCAGCCATCATTACAATCAACTGTTAAGAGTAGCGATGGAGTGCAAACCTTTGCGCGGATACGGGAAATGAAAAATAACTTTTAAGGATTGGGCATTGGGGAATTGGGAATTGGGAATTGAGTATAGCTATTCTCCTTGTCCCCCTACTCCCCTGCCCCCTGCCCCCTGCCCCCTGCCCCTGGCTTCTTCCCAATCCCTTCAACTTTTTAGTGGGAATAGTTGCGATCGCACCCTTCCTTTCGCTACGATCTGTAAGCTTTAGGGTGTAGGCAAAGACAGCTTGGAATACAGCAGTGACATTGTGAGCTATCAAGCCTTACCCAAATTAATCAGATTTTACAGGAAAAACGATGGCGAAACGCGTACAGTTAGTTTTAAATCAAGATATCAGCAAGCTGGGGAAATCTGGCGACTTAGTGGAAGTAGCTCCTGGCTACGCTCGTAATTATCTGATTCCCCAGAAATTGGCAACTAATGCCACTCCTGGTATTCTCAAGCAAGTAGAACGTCGTCGTGAGCAAGAGCGTCAACGGCAATTAGAACTCAGACAACAAGCTCTTGAGCAAAAAGAATCTCTTGAAAAAGTTGGTAGCTTGACAATTGCCAAGCAAGTTGGTGAAAACGAAGCAATTTTCGGTACTATCACCAGCCAAGATGTTGCAGATGCAATCAAGGCAGCCACCGGTCAAGAAGTGGATCGGCGTGGAATTACCATCCCTGATATTAACCATCTTGGTACTTACCAAGCCGAAATCAAGCTGCATTCTGATGTAGCGGCACAAATCGATATTCAAGTCGTCGCTAGTTAACTCAGAAGGGGGACGAGGGAGCAGGGGTAATAATTCCTAACTCTGCCAATTTTAGATTTGGAATTTTGGATTTTTGATTGAAGAAAAAATCTAAAATCTAAAATCTAAAATTGCATGACTCCCATACTCCCAGCTAGCAAAATCGTCAAAACTAAAATCGTTTATGGCTGAAGAACTGAATTTTAAAGGCGATGGTAGCGATCGCCTCCCCCCACAAAATATTGAGGCGGAAGAAGCGATTTTGGGGGGTATTTTGCTAGATCCAGAAGCGATTAGTCGAGTTAGCGATCGCCTTCTTCCTGAAGCTTTTTACATTAGCGCTCACAAAGATATTTATCAAGCAGCTGTGAGGCTTCACACCCAAGGTAAACCCACAGATTTGCTCTCAGTCACAAGTTGGCTGACTGACCATGAAATGCTTACCCGCATAGGCGGCAGAAATAAACTAGCAACCCTAGTAGACCGCACAGTGTCAGCCGTAAACATCGATGCCCTCGCAGGGTTGGTGATGGAAAAATACCTGCGACGACAGTTAATTAAAGCTGGCAATGAAATTGTGCATCTTGGTTACGAGACAGAAACCGATTTACCAACTGTTTTAGATCAGGCAGAACAGAAAGTATTCGGCGTAACCCAAGAGCGTCCCCAGTCGAGTTTAGTTCACATTTCTGATACTCTAATTAATAATTTCCAGGATATCGAAGATCGAAATCAAGGTATCGCCTTACCTGGTATTCCCTGCGGATTTTACGATTTAGATGCCATGACCAGCGGCTTTCAACGTTCTGATTTGATTATTGTTGCTGGCAGGCCATCAATGGGAAAAACAGCATTTTGCTTAAACCTTGCTCATAACATCGCCGCTTCTTATAAATTACCCGTTGCTGTTTTCAGTTTAGAAATGTCTAAAGAGCAACTGACGCAACGGCTATTAGCAAGCGAAGCGCAAATTGAAAGTAGTTATCTGCGGACTGGTCGCCTCAGTCAAACACAGTGGGAACCTCTAAGCCGTGCTATTGGTATCCTTTCCGAGATGCCGATTTATATTGACGACACACCAAATATTACAGTTACACAAATGCGTAGTCAGGCAAGAAGACTACAAGCAGAACACGGAACACTGGGTTTAATTGTAATAGATTACCTGCAATTAATGGAAGGAGGAGGCGATAATCGAGTTCAAGAATTATCAAAAATTACGCGTCAACTCAAAGGTTTAGCCCGTGAATTATCTGTACCAGTTATTGCCCTATCTCAATTGAGTCGAGGGGTAGAAGCACGCACTAATAAGCGTCCGATGTTGTCAGATTTGAGAGAAAGTGGAAGTATTGAACAAGACGCGGATTTAGTAATAATGTTATACCGCGATGAATACTACTCTCCTGATACTCCCGATCGCGGCATTGCAGAAGTAATTATAGCTAAACATCGCAACGGGCCTACAGGGACAGCGAAACTTTTGTTTAATCCACAGTTTACAAAGTTTCAAAATTTAAAAATTTAGCTATTTTAATTGGGGACTGGGGAAGAGTCAAGGGATCAGAGGGCAGAGGACAAGGGGAAGAATAAAAATTACCTCTTTTCCCTCTGCTCCCTACTCCCTGCCCCTCTGCCTCTTTTCAATGCCCAATGCCCGAATCTTTATTTAACTCCCAGCAATTCCACATCAAAAATTAGAGTTGCATTGGGTGGAATCACCCCACCAGCACCACGAGCGCCATAGCCTAACTCAGATGGGATGATTAACTTACGACGACCGCCTACTTTAATCGTGCTAACTCCCTCGTCCCAACCTTTGATTACCTGTCCCACGCCAATTTTAAAGCTGAAGGGTTGGCCGCGATCGCGTGAACTATCAAACTTAGTACCATCTTCTAGAGTGCCAACATAGTGAACTTCAACCGTTTGTCCAGGTTGAGGAGTCGCCCCAGTCCCCTCTTTTAACTCCACATACTTTAATCCAGACGGAGTAGTTACGGCATTAGCGTCAGACATAGTATTACTCGCAATTAAGATATTGTTTTCAGTTACAGTTGTGGCCGCTGGCGGCGTTTTGGTTAACTGGGCAGCAATGGCAGTATTCTGTTTACTGCCTACTTGCCCCACAGCCAAAAGCACAACACACACCAGCATGAACGCCACGCTGAGGAAAATTGGTTTCAAAATCAGTTCTCCTTACTTAAGTATCCTGGCAAAAAGATTACCAATAGGACACAATTAGTTTAAATCAGAAAGGACATCTTAACGCCAAAGCTTATTTTCCAAATCGCGCAATTGCCGCTCTAAACGGTCAATTCTACCCCGTAGTTCGTCCACTTCCGACTGTCGAGCTACCCCTAAATCTTGCATCATATTTCGCATTTGTCGTTGCATTTGGACATCCCAGTTTCCCTGCTCCGACTTTAACTGCTGGGCAATATCATCTATAACTGCCTTAGCTTGCTCAGGATTGAGCTTACCATCTTTAACCAAGTCATCGCTGACTTGGCGCAGTTTTTCTGCTACTAAAGACGTTGTGCCAAGACCCATCATCATTAGCTGTTGTAACCAGTTGTTGTTATCCATATTCCCTTCCTTTTACTTATATCAAAACAGCTGACCCTTGCTCCTGAGTGTAGGCAATCAAGCTATGCGAAAACCGTAGTTCTTCTAGCCTACATCTCTATTTTGGCAAATTAGCAAACACAGAGAGCGTAGGGTGTGATTATAGAACTACTCAAGTTTCAGGTTGCCGCAGATTTAAGGGAAAATTTTATCCAGAAGGACACGCAAATTTGGACAACAGCGCTGCTCATACACCCTTTTTCCTTATACACGCGATCGCCTGTAAGATTGTGGGCACAGATACAGCCACATTGCTATTTAATCACAGTCTAGTATTACCACGCAAAATTAATGGGACAGACCACTAGTACCGCAAGGCGGCAGTCAAAAGTCAAAAGAATTATATTCCAAGCTTTTGCGCCATTTGAAGTGGTATGTTTATTTCCACCGTGGTGTACTATTAAAGTGATCGCCCCAAAAAATTATCGGAATCTGACTTGAGTTTTAGTTAAATTTGTGAGCGCCATTTCTGAAAGGCAATCTCGTAATCCTCTGATTTACTCTGATAAACGCCCCACCAATGAAAAAATAATCCTAACCCCCATCCTAATGCTGGGAAAATAGCCCAAAAATAACCAGGACTAGTGATTAAATTCAAGAGAATGAGGAATAAATTTACTGCCAGAAAGGAAACAAAATGCCCCCAAAAAGCTCTGCGTCGGAAAGTATTAAATGTGCGTCGTGACCGTTCCTCTTCTTGCTGAACTAACCATTTTTTTTCAGTTTTTTCCAAAATATCAGAAGAAATGCCTAACTCAGATGCCATTTCTATAAGCTGTTCTCGTGAAAATTCACCTTCCTGTTTCCGAGTGAGTGCTATTTCAAGAATTTTTTGCACATCTTCTGAATCGTAAGTCATTTTAACTACCTTATAAGTTTGTGTGTAAATGCGCTTTTGATTTCACGAAGTTTTCAATAGGCTTCGTTCAATTCAGTTAGCGAACGTCTCCACATTTTGCACCCAATACTTAGTGACATTCACAACCTTATTATTTTCTCACAACTGATTTAGGGCTACTGTATTTGTCAATACCTAAACCCTTATTTTCGCGTAGGATCAATTCATGAATTGCCCGTACAACGTATGGTTTTGCATTGATAAAAGAGGAATAAAACTAAGCGTATTAAGAAGACTTGGAACTTAAGCCCCTTGTTAAGAGTTAATGCTTAAATCCCAAGTCTTGTTATTTGAAATCTAAAATTCGGTCAGCCAAAATATGATTTTTAATTAGAAATCATGAGTATCATATTCGGCAGTTCAGAGATTTAAGGAAGTGTAGATATCATCTGAATTGGCATTGAGGTAAGGACGTTGCAATTCAATTTCCCATAATGAGAAATGTCGCAGAATTGCTGCTATTCTATCTTCTGGCGTATCATTCCCTAGATGCCAAGCCTCAAGCAAACCATTAGCAATAATTTGGCATCGATGTGTACCAAAACTTTCTTGGTCGCCAAATTTACGGTCTGGTTCTTCAGCGATCGCTAACCCTGGTGCTATAAACTTCGTAAATAAAGGTACTTGCTCCTGAAAATGCACTTGATTCTCTTTATACACCCTCTCTAAGACTGGACGAACAAGTTCATAATCCTTTTTGTCAAAATAAAGCACTGCTGAGTCGTAACGCCCATACTCAGAAGGGTTATACAATGCTTTAAATGAGAAAGCAATAGGTATAGCATTGAGTTGGGTAGTCAAATCGTTCATGACTGCAACTGAGCCTTCAGGAGTCAAATTGAAGTAGACACGTACCAGAGTTTGATAATTTCGAGCCATAGCTGCATTAGCAATTGCCATATAAAATCCGTTTTGTACAAGATTCTTAGGCATTTTGATTGCTACCGAGTCACCGATATTAGCCGCTTGTTGTAAGCTATCGGGTTCAATGTGCAGCTTTAAATCGTTCTTATACACTACCAAAGTACCATCGATGTCTTCTTTTATAACCAGCCAATCATGACTCCAGTAGCCTACACCTCTGTTATTTTCATGCAAGCGATCGTAAAAAGCTATATCTACGCCAAATAATGTATTGTTTTCGAGATTTTGATTCAAAGCCAAATTCGTTGCTTCTGCATTGGATGACAAAATACTTTTCGATGAGCCGTTGTAGTACAGGGCGTAAAGTAAACTACGTAGTTGATAACTCAAAAACTTATTCTGAAAATCTAAAGATAATTGCTGAAAGTGAGAGACTAATGATTCTGGTACTTCCACTGAACCAAAATCTGGATGTTTAATACAGTGGTGAGATTGGATTTCAACCTTATGAGCGATATCTTGTAGTGATGTCTGCAATAACTCTGGAATCTCTGACAGTTGATTTCCCAGCGAATCTAATAGTTGCATAAAAACTTGCCTGTCAATAATGTGGAGAGATAGGGACAGACAAACAAAAAATGTTTGCGTCCCTTTGTTGAATTGGAATTTATTTTGAAGCGGGAGATAAGTTGATGGGAGATAGGGCTGATGCATCTACACCAAAAATTGTTGGTATCGATGCTTCTGGACGGCATAATAAACTCTTAGCAACCTGGAGTATGCAAATACCCTTATTACCAAAAGTTTTTTCGTGCTGGAGTTTGGCTTGAATAGATTTAATCAAAGCGAAACCGCAAAACTGCATAACTCTCTGTAAAAAATCAGGACGATGTTCTATAATTTCGGGGAAAACAGAGAGATAAGCAATTACCAACTCTCTAATGGAAGGTTGCAGCAAATGTAGAGGAGTTGTTGCTAGACGTAAAGACTCTTGAATCGCCATTGTTTTACTAGTAATCATGCTGTGTAGCCAAAGTTGCAGGTAGCTGGCTATCAGCGTTCCTAAATCACTAGCTGGATCTCCCCAAGCGCCACGTTCCCAATCAATCAATCGAATAAGACTATCATCTGAGGACGATTCATCAAAAGCAGCTTCTTCCCAACTCAGAGATAGGAGAATATTGTTTAGTTTCAGATCGTTATGGGTTAAACAACAGGGAGTGAAGGCATTACTCAACTCTGCGATCGCCTGTCCTAAGCTATCATAACGTTGATAAAGAGACAAAAATTTTAGTCCATCGGTGGGCAACTTGCCAAAAACTGCCGGGGTAACTCTATCTATGCCAAGATTCAGGTTAGGAGTTCCTTGGCTGAATATTTGGAAAAACTCCTGATAGTCTTGACGGTCAATAGATAGGCGATGGACTGATGCTAAAGTAGTTCCAACTACCCTGGCAATCTCTATGGGAAATAAATTCAAATTCTTTTCCACATAAAAATCCATCAAATCCCGATAGTTAGTTAGATAATTGAAAACAAAGATTGAATTTTCAGGATCAAAATGTACTGCCTCCGAAAAATATGAGCGAATGTCGGTTAATTCTGGGAAAGTTTGCAAAAAATTGTGAACTCGCCATTCTTTGAAAAATTCGCCAGCAGTCCTTCCCTCTCGTTTGTAAGGCTCTTGCTTAATTAGGAGTTTCCGCTCATCTGGTAAGCTGATTAATAAGTTAAAGTTTTTAGCAGGTTTTAGCTCTATTTTGCTTAAAGACTTTTCATCTTGAGTACATAATCCCTGAAGAATTAGGTAATCAAAAGCATTTTGAGAACTCAATAAGAATGATGTCATAGCTTCAGTTAATCGTCAAAGTTAACAACTAAAAAATCTTGCGTAATTAGAAGATATTCTTAATAGATTGATCATCTATTATGTCTACATTGCTATGTGTAGATTGTCATACAATACCTATTGTTTGCGGAGGTACGAATCAATCAATAAAATCTTAAAGCAACTCCTAGAGTTTTGCACTTTTGGAATCGATTCACTATTGAGTATTGAATGATTTTGCTAACTCTGCAACTTCATGGATAGTAAATGCCAACAACGCAAATTGAAGATTTTTCAAACCATAGTTAAGAATCTGAGCAAGATCATCATCTGCACCAGCATATATAGATATGTAATCTATGTTGCTAATATCTATGAGTAAACCTTCTGAATCATCGGTATGAAGATCAGAAATAGTAATTCTTGACATGGATTTCAATTCCCAAAAACATTGATCAATTAGTCAATATGAGAATAATTAAGCATCAATTACTTAATCATCTCACTGGTAGTCAGGAAAAATTAATAAAATTGATCAACTGCTATGATTGATATTGATGAAGCTGTAAATTGCTTAATCCGATCGGCTATCCTTATTTTTGGTAATGAAGAAAGCTGATTATTAATCATATCGGTTTATTCAAAGCTATTTATTACAGCAGAATCTGGCAGCGATTAAGCTGTGTCGTGCTTAATCGCTAATTCAAAAAGTTCTACAGAGCAATGTAGCTCAGTAGTAAACTACAAATTAATAATGAATATCAGTGTCGCTAAATGACTTGACGATGTGTGCAGTCAAGCTAGCTCCAAAGGCTAACAATGCGAACTCTTGTCCCTTAACACCGTAAGCTAACAGTGGGTCTATACCTTCGGCAACACTAGAAACATCACTACCATGACCACCACCATAAATAGTAATGGAATCTACATTGTTCAGGTCGTTGAGGAAGCTTTCAGAATCTTGGAATAGTTCAGAACCAGTCGTATTTAGCTGCGAAAGAGCGATGCTCGCCATAATTTTCTCCTAAGATAATTGTCACAATTCAGCAGATTTGACAGCGATTAAGCTGTGTATTGCTTAATCGCTAATTCAACAAGTTCCACAGAGCAATGTAGCTCAGTAGTAAACTACAAATTAATAATGAATATCAGTGTCGCTAAATGACTTGACGATGTGTGCAGTCAAGCTAGCTCCAAAGGCTAACAATGCGAACTCTTGTCCCTTAACACCGTAAGCTAATAGTGGGTCTATACCTTCGGCAACACTAGAAACATCACTACCATGACCACCACCATAAATAGTAATGGAATCTACATTGTTCAGGTCGTTGAGGAAGCTTTCAGAATCTTGGAATAGTTCAGAACCAGTCGTATTTAGTTGCGAAAGAGCGATGCTCGCCATAATTTTCTCCTAAGATAATTGTCACAATTCAGCAGATTTGACAGCGATTAAGCTGTGTATTGCTTAATCGCTAATTCAAAAAGTTCTACAGAGCAATGTAGCTCAGTAGTAAACTACAAATTAATAATGAGTATCAACGTCGCTAAATGACTTGACGATGTGTGCAGTCAAGCTAGCTCCGAAGCCTAACAATGCAAACTCTTGTCCCTTAAGACCGTAAGCTAAAAGTGGGTCTATACCTTCGGCAACACTAGAAACATCACCACCATGACCACCACCATAAATAGTAATGGAATCTACATTGTTCAGGTCGTTGAGGAAGCTTTCAGAATCTTGGAATAGTTCAGAACCAGTCGTATTTAGCTGCGAAAGAGCGATGCTCGCCATAATTTTCTCCTAAGATAATTGTCACAATTCAGCAGATTTGACAGCGATTAAGCTGTGTATTGCTTAATCGCTAATTCAACAAGTTCCACAGAGCAATGTAGCTCAGTAGTAAACTACAAATTAATAATGAATATCAGTGTCGCTAAATGACTTGACGATGTGTGCAGTCAAGCTAGCTCCAAAGGCTAACAATGCGAACTCTTGTCCCTTAACACCGTAAGCTAATAGTGGGTCTAAACCTTCGGCAACACTAGAAACATCACCACCATAACCACCACCATAAATAGTGATAGAATCTACATTATTTAGGTCGTTAAGGAAGCTTTCAGAATCTTGGAACAGTTCAGAACCAGTCGTATTTAGTTGCGAAAGAGCGATGCTCGCCATAATTTTCTCCTACAATAATTTGTCCCATTTGAAGAGACTTTAGCAGCGATTAAGCTGTGTATTGCTTAACTGCTGATTTCATTTTTATTCATAAAATTTAGAAAGATCAAGCTTGTAAGCCTGATTTGTAAGACATAAATAAATGGGTTGCGTCTTTATTAATGGCTTTATTTTTATTCAAAAAATGTTTAGAAAACATGCTATTTTTTGTAAACATTAGCCATTTAAAGATTACCAACTGCTTTGATAAGTCGAGAGTCTAACTTTTCATAACTCAATACGGTTGGGTTAAGAAGAATAGTAGGTTGGGTTGAGCAACAGTGAAACCCAACATTATCAAGGCTTTGTTGGGTTTCGTTTCTCAACCCAGCCTACACCATTTTTAGTTTTTAGCCTTAATTGAACCGCATTGGTAGCTGATTAGTATATTTCAAGTTTGTGAAATACAAAAATACTCCACCTGCTCTGTTATTAACCTTGGAGACGAGAGGGGTGTATTTCATCAAAGTACCGTATGAAAATTTTCAGACTTGTGAAATCCTGTGTAGATAAGCATGATATTCGGCAGGTCTAGACTTACTTTAATCGAAGCATATAGTTATGTATTAAATCAATTGCAAAAATCTGTAAACAAAAATCGTGCGCTCTTGATTAATCTAAGAGCGCACGAGCTTAATGACTATAAAATTCTGATTGTTCACAATTATTGCAAACCAGTTAGTTGTTGTCGTAGGTCTACTATTTGCTGTTCTATATTGGTTAACCAATCATTAACAGTCTCTTTTATATTTTCTTTTGAAAGGATACCAGAAGTATCTTTATCGTCTCTTCTTGAGCTTCTTCTTCCACCCTCTACAGTTATCATTTCCCAATCGGTTATTTCGGTGAGCAGATTCACGTCACTATTAGGATGCAGGTTAGATATTAAGATCATGACTATTGATGTACCTCACAAAATCTAGTGATATTAATTGATCTAGTCTGAGATAACATTAAGCTACAAATCCAGACTCCATCACTTGTATTTTGCAATAAAATCTTAGTCATTTAACTTTTTGGGGCTAATTTTCAAGACATAACTAAAGGATTTTCGTCTTTAAAAGCGATGATTTATATTCTGATCTTGTTTGTCTCCCTAAATGAGTAGAGACGCGATAAATCACGTCTCTACTTATCGTTACGATCGCAATTTGGATTAATTCTTCGCCTGTGGTTGCGAACCAGGAATGGTTACATCTATTGGTGTCACCTTTGCTGCTAGCTGCGTTAATGGCGGTTGAATGGCGGCTTGATTCCCGACTACTAGAGTCACAATCTTTTCGGGCTTGAGGTATTCTCGTGCTACCCGTTGCACGTCAGCATCTGTGGTAGCGGCGACGGCTTTTTGATAGCGAAAGAGAAAATCGGCAGGATAGCCGTAATATTCGTATCGCATCAACCTTGATAAGGTTTGGCTGGGATCTTGAAAGTTAAATACAAAGGAGTTGAGTGTAGATTCTTTGGCAAAAGCCAGTTCTTTTGCTGTCACTCTTTGAGTTTGAATGCGTTTGATTTCAGCTTGTAAGGCTTTGACAAACTGCACGGTAGCATCCGATCGCGTTTGTCCACCAGCAATAAATATGCCAGGATAATCGTAGCGGGGGCTCCACTGGCCATAAACAGAGTAAGCTAAACCTTGGCGCGATCGCACTTCATTAAATAAGCGTCCGCCAAATCCATTTAACACCCCATTCAATACATCCAGCGCGGCATAATCGGGACTGTCGAAACGTCCGCCTAAATGACCGATAAGTACGCTACTTTGGGTTAGTTGTGGCTGATTGACAAAAAAGACTCCACCTGTGTTTGCTGCCGAAACCGATGGTAATTTTGGTTTAGCAATACCTGGATTGCGGTTCCAATTGCCAAACTTAGCTTGAACGAGCGATCGCATTTTCTTGGAGTCAAAATCTCCCACAATCCCCAAAATTATATTATTGGGGTGGAAATATTGCTGATAAAACTTCAGCAAATCCTCACGCTCAACTCGATCCACCGTTGCATATTCTATCGTGCGAGCATAAGGACTATCTTTCCCATAGATCAATTTCTTAAATTCCCGACTAGCAATCCCATCTGGATTGTCATTACGACGGGCAATGCCACCTTTGGCTTGAGTTTTCGCCAAGTCTAGCTTTTCTTGAGCAAATGCTGGCGATCGCAGCACCTCGGCAAACAGCCCAAAAACCGTTTCTAAATCTTCACTCAATGCATCAAAGCTAGCACCACCAGAACCTTCACCAATACTAGCTTCAACAGATGCCGCTCGTTGTTCCAACATCTCATTGAGTTCATCAGCCGAATGCTGCTTAGTTCCCCCAGATCGCATCACCTCGCCTGTAAAACCAGCTAAACCAACTTTCTCCATTGGTTCCAAGCGATTTCCTGTCCGCACAAACGCCGTTCCATTTACCAACGGCAATTCGTGATCCTCCATCAAATAGACAACCAAGCCATTTTGGAGAACAAATCGCTCATATTTAGGTATCTTAATCTCAGGTAGCGCTGGTAGCTGCAACTCAGTATAATGCTTCGCCTCAGTCGTCGCTGCCAAGGAAAAATTACAAGTTAAAAGCAAACACGCAAAAACAGCAACCAAAGCATAAATTAACCCTTTCCCATTCTTGATTTTCAACCCCATCCGCCTTTTTCCCTTCACCTTGTACCTCTGCATATCTCTCTTCCTCAGCGCCCTCAGCGCCTCTGCGGTTCGTTTCTCTTAACCTTCCTTCGACAACAACTTCCCAATCGTGCGATTTCCCGGCGTAAACGTCTCCTTCGCCACTCGCCCAATATCAGCCGTCGTCACCGCCGAAATATCATCCAACTGCTTAAACAAATTCCGCCAAGAGCCAGTTTTCACCTCATATTCCAACAATTGTTGAGCCATCCCCATATTTGAATCGAGGGTACGTAACAAACCCGCCCGTGCTTGAGTTTTCACCCGTTCCAAATCAACCGCCGCTACAGGCTCAGTTTTTAATTTGTCAATCTCTTGGCGCAAAGCCACCGCCACTTCATCAACTGTATGACCAGGAGCCGTGAGAGCATAGAAAAAGATCAGATTTGGGTACTTATCTCCAGGAAATCCACTGTAACCTTGAGCATTTAACGCCAAACGCTGTTTTTCTACTAAAGACTTATACAACCGCGATGTGCGCCCATCACTTAATAAACTGCCAATGATTTCATAGACTGCATTATCTGGATGAGTAACTGCCGGACGATGATAACCTTCTAAATACCAGGGTTGAGAAGGTAGTTGTACAGTAACTTCCCGTGTTTGTTTTTGTGGTGGTTCCACCGGGATTTGTTCAACAGCTTTGGTTTTTGCTTTATAGCGACCAAAATAAGCTTGCGCTAGTTTTTTCACCTCAGTCGGGTTAACATCTCCGACAATTGCGATCGCTAAATTACTTGGTACGTAGTGAGTATCAAAGAAATTTTGGACATCATCTGGTGTCAGATTGCGGATATCTTGGTCATAACCAATTACCGGACGCTTGTAAGGATGCACTTTATAAGCAGTATCGATAAATTTTTCCACCATTTGCCCAATCGGTGAATTCTCCACTCGCAGCCGTCGTTCTTCTAAAATGACATCTTTCTCTTTATAAAACTCACGACGAATTACCGGATCGAGAAATCGTTCCGACTCCAGCGACATCCAAAGTTCCAGCTTATTGGCAGGAAAGCTGTAAAAATAACGGGTAGCTTCGGTTGAAGTATTGGCATTTAAACCCACACCTCCCGCTTGTTCGACAATTTGCCCCAATTCGTTTTGCTTGACAAGCTTACCGGCTTGTGATTCTACTTGCTTAAATTCAGTTTCTAACCGCGCAACTTCATCTTTTTTGCCATCGGCTTTTGCTGCTTTAATTTGAGTATCTAACTGCTGCAATTTCTCTAGCAGAGGTTTTTCTGCTTTGTAGTCTTGTGTGCCAATGCGCGTTGTACCTTTAAACGCCAAATGTTCCAAAAAATGAGCTACACCGGTTTTACCATCTGACTCATCCACACCACCCACATTTGCATAAGTAAGAAAAGAAACTACAGGCGCTTGATGTCGTTCCAGGACAAGGAATTTTAGACCATTGTCAAGACGAAATTCCGTTAACTGTTTAATGACTCGATCCAGATAAGGTTGGATCGAATTTTGAACTGGTGGAGTTTGAGTTTTGGCTTCTTGAGGAGGTGCAGTTTTAGTTTGAGCTAGAGCAATTTCTGGTAGTAATCCCCACCAGAAGACGAGCAAAGCCAACAAAGTGACAAACAACCGCCGTAATAAATCCAAAATTGACCGACCGATCTGGTTCATAAGCAAAAATTAAGATAAAGTTACACTACCGGAGAAACAGGATACCTAGCAAAAGGACGTTAATGTTGTATTAAGCTTGTTGAGCTTTTTTACTTGACGTTAGACAATAATGCTACAAATCGTGTTCCGCAAATATTACCAAAACTTTTATGCGAGTTTTTAATTCTTCCCCACCCTCAGAGGCTCAGACGCGCACCCGAATTTTACAGGCAGCACAACGGTTGTTTGCCTCTCAGGGATTTGACGGCACTACCACCCGTGATTTAGCGCAGGCGGCAGGTGTGGCTGAAGGCACTCTATTTCGTCATTTTCCCAATAAAAAAGCAATTTTAGTAGAAGTAGCCACGAGTGGCTGGGTAGAGATTTTAACAGATTTGCTAACAGAATTAAGTGAAATGGGCAGCTATAAAGCTGTAGCTCAAGTGATGCGTCGCCGGATGTGGAACTTTCAAAAAAATGCCGATTTGATGCGCGTTTGTTTTATGGAGGTGCAATTTCACCCCGATTTACGCGATCGCATTCAATTAGAAGTCATTACCAAAATGACCGATGTCGGCGAAGCATTCTTTCAAACAGCGATGGATAAAGGCATTTATCGCCAAGGGGATGCCAAGCTGGTAGCTAAAGTTTTTTTGGGAATGTTTGCGATCGCAGGTTTTTCTAACAACACCCTCATCGAACCTGACGCTTCCCCCCAACAAATGCAAGAAATGGCCGAAGGACTCGCTGATATCTTCCTTAATGGTGTTTTAGCTAAGGATTAGGGACTGGGTACTAGGTACTGGGTACTGGGTAGTTTCTCCAATCCCTAATCACCTAATTGCTTGCGCTTGCTGACTCCATTGTTGTACTAGCTCAATCGCTGGACACAAATCTCGGCGCTGCATTGTTGCTACTTGCAAGCGCATGATTTGTTGGTGCAATCTGTGAGTGGGTGTCTGTGCCAATTGGGTTACAGAACCAATACCTGCGTGAAGCAATAAACCACAATATTGTACGCCTACGCTGGGAATACGCGCTAAGTCAGCTAAAGCCATCCATTTATTTACATACTGAAGATGAATCTGTAATTTATTTGCTAACGCCAGCCGTGCCTCTAGAGTCTTGCCTTGTTTGACTAGCGCTACTGTGGTAATAATACCACAATTTTGCAGTTGTGATTGTTCGTCATGGCTCAGTCCAGGTAATTGCTCGATTGGCCAGTCACGAGATGCGAGCAGATTTCGATTATTTGTATTTTTAGCAGACATTTTAAAACTAAATATAGATTTATTCACTCACATATACAGCAATCCTAAATCATTGGCGAACAACGATATACCTAACTTATCCAGGACTTACGCAATAACTCTCTGAAACTCTTATTACTTTGTGTCCTTTGCGTCCTTTGCGGTTCGTTTTATTATGATTTTGCGTAAGTCCTATTATCTAAAAACTTGAGTATCTAAGCCTTTTAATTTTGGTGTTTTTTTCTGCTACCCTGCGGGAACGTTTCACATCTAAATGCAACCTACTGCAATGGCATTGTTTTGACTAACAATGCCATTGTATCGCCTGACAATACGATTGTTTTGATTAACAATGCCATTGTATCGCCTGACACAGAAATGTTGAATGCTGATACAAAACTTTACATTATTAGTTACACTAAGTCTCAAAAGCTTAAATTAGTCAGCAAAACATCATCTCCTCAAACCAATGAACATAGCTGATTTTCTGACACATACAAGATTGAAGATAGCGGAATTTATCTAATAGTGTATGTCCCCATTGTTCGGGAATAGATAAAAGCTGTAAAATCAGATAGGCTATCAAGCTCACGTAAATTTGTATGGTAATACCATTGACGTTTTTGGTAATGAGTTTGTCAAGTTTTAAGTGCATCTTTAAAAACTTCCACAACAATTCAACTCCCCAACGTAATCGATAAATATCCCTAATTTCATCATCATGAACAGCTGCATCTCCCGACTCTGGTAAATTAGTCACTAAGCGAAACTCGGTTTTTGTCTCTAAATCACAGAAATTAATTACTCTATAAGCTTGAGCATCATCAGATGCACCAACTTTGACCAATCCATTTGAGCCATCAAATTCTAGTTTCCAATTGTTTTTTATCCGCAAAACAAAATATTTGTTTTCTTGTACTAATTCTTGGATAAATTTTAATCCAGCAAAACCCCTATCCATTACTCCAACAGCATTTATTGGGAGACTAGACATCATTTTGGAACCAAATTTATAATCATGGTCATGTCCAAAATTGATGAAGTTATCTTCTGGGCTTCCTGTGGAGAGATTTAAGGAACTAAACAGCTTGACTTGATGATGACCTAGTACCCATAACAATTTACTTGTGAGAGTAATAATTGTTGAATCTATTGGACAAATTGCATATTTATTGTGTAACTTTTTTTGAACTTCCTTCTGTACTAATTCATTTAATTTTTGGTAAATCTCTTGAAAAGGTTTTTGGCTTCGATGTAAATTTGCTTTAGAGAAAGTAGAAATATCTACCTCAAAACAATTGTTATTTAATCTGTTAAACAAATCTCGCATACTTGTTAAGCTGTTATCCAGGGCATAGGATAGCCAGCACTCAAAAAACAGACGACTGTTCAATACTGGATAATCGTTTTTTGGCAGGCTTTTCAGTATATCTTTGACAATTTTGGGAAATGAATTTATAATCACAATCAAACTAATATATTTTAAGCCTTAGCCCAAAACTACCATATTTTGGGCTATTTTTATCGGATTTTTCTTAACATTCAACACTTCTGCGCCTGACAATACGATTGTTTTGACTAACAATGCCATTGTATCGACTAACATTAGGATGCGTGTGATAGTTAAAATCTAGCTCGTTGATAGTGGATTGCGAGAATCTCATGACACCGATTCCGAAAAGTACAGCCCAGTTGTATGAACTAGACTTTGTAGCATGGGCAGAAAAAACTGTACAACTCATTCGTGCTGGACAATTTGAACAGGTAGATTGGGATAGTGTGATTGAGGAAATTGATAACTTGGGACGGTCAGATCGGCGAGAATTGAAAAGCCGCCTGGAAGTATTATTACAGCATTTGCTAAAGTGGCAATATCAGTCTAATTTGCGGAGTGGCTCTTGGCGAAATACGATTAATGAGCAACGTAACCGGATTACAGATTTGTTAGAAGAGAGTCCCAGCCTCAAGTCATATCCAGAAGAAGTGTTAGCTCAATGTTACGATCGCGGATTGAAAGCTGCTAGTAATGAAACTGAACTACCAATAAATACCTTTCCAGTGGAATGTCCTTATCCAATTGCCCAAGTTCTCGATGCTGAGTTTTTACCGGATGCGATTGATTTGTAATCTAGGTTTATGCGGTAAATAACTCACCTCGCATAACAGTTACCGCTTGTCCGGCGAGAAAGACGCGATCGCCTCCGGTATAGCGGACTTTTACCACTCCACCGCGACGAGATGCTTGATAAGCCAATAACTCATCTTTGTGTAAGCGATCGCGCCAAAAAGGAGCGAGACAGCAATGAGTTGCCCCAGTTACAGGGTCTTCATCAATCCCTAAACCCGGTGCAAATAAGCGAGAGACGAAATCATATTCAGAATCAGAGTCGGTAATGCTAGTGACAATAACTTCAGAAATAGGTAATGTTTTCAATATTTGGAAATTAGGCTGTATTTGCCGTACTAAATCTTCAGATTCCAATTCCACCAAATAACCAAAGGAATTCAAGAAAACAGATTTGTACGGTACACCCAAAGCAGCCTTGAGTTCTCGCGGGGCGACTGTTTCTTGTGAGTGATTGACGGGAAAATCTAACTCAATCCACTCACCTTGTAACTTAGCAATCAGTACTCCGCTTTTAGTATAAAAACGCGCAACTTCATCAGCTGACAAATACCCCTCTGACCAAAGTACATGGGCACTAGCTAAGGTTGCATGACCACAAAGAGGCACTTCTATCGTCGGCGTAAACCAACGCAGATTGAAGCCATCATCCTGTCTAAATAAAAAAGCTGTCTCAGATAAATTCATCTCCTGCGCCACATTCTGCATCCAGCGTTCATTTTGGCGAGTATGCAAAACACAGACAGCAGCAGGATTTCCTGCGAAAGGTCTATTGGTAAAAGCATCAACCTGAGTAATGATTTGTCCCATTAGAGTCACCCTAAAAATTAGACAGCAATATACTTATCAGGAGTGTGTTAGAGATTTATGCCAATAGTTAAGATTATTTTTAAGCCCATTGCTACGCGTCTAAAGCGCATTAAAGTTCATTTAAGCATTTATTGTTTCTCTCTGTATCCTCTGCGCCTTGTTCCAAAGACAAAAATTTATAGCTTTAAGCCAAGCGTATTAGTCTATAGGGATTTTCGATGTGGAATACAGGCACTGGTTCGTAAGGGTTCACATCCGTGCTGTTACATCCAAATAGAAATCGCCATATACAGTACCTTATAAATTAGGAATACAATCTCCAAAAACTAGGGTCAATGTCTAAGCAAAACGGAAATATGGGGATAAAAATCTTCAGAAGCATCTTTGCTGCTGTCAACTTAGCGCTAATTTCTGGAGGATTAGTTAGCTGTGTTGTTGAGGTACCGCAACCATCTGCTCCAACTGAGCAACAAAAACCACGAGTCATAGAACCTATCCAACAACCTAAGCAGAAAGATAAAGATGATGATGATGACAAAAATAGCGATCGCAAAAATGATAAACACGACGAGAAAGACGAGAAAGACGATAACGACTAAATAAAGGCAAAACTATAACCTTGGGTTTCCATTTATGCTTATCCCACAAACTTCTACTTCTTTCATCGATTGTTTACGCCTCCGACGGCAAAAACTAGCAAACCTCATTAAGTTTCCCGTCATTCTGTGGTCAGGTAGCAACAGTCCCCGCAACTTTCCAGCAAATACCTTTCCGTTCCGCGCTAACAGTCATTTCCTCTATTTTGCCGGACTGCCATTATCAAATGCGGCAATTCGTTTAGAAGCCGGCAGGCTAGAACTATTCATCGACGATCAATCACCCAGCAGCGCCCTTTGGCATGGAGAAACGCCAACGCGCGAGGAAATAGCGCAGAAGATTGGGGCAGATGTGGCAGGGTCAATGACAGAATTGGAATCTTGGCTAGAAGATGCCGTCACACTTGCTGTACAAGATGCAGCAACATGGACGCAACAATCACAGCTATTAAATAGATGGGTTTTACCCCAAAGTCCTCCCCAAGGAATTGACTTAGATTTAGCCAAAGCGATCGCTTCTATCCGCCTCACCCACGATGAAGCTGCATTAACCGAGTTGCGAAAAGCTGCTACTGTCACTGTTCAAGCCCACAAAGCTGGGATGGCAGCAACACCTCAAGCCAAGCTAGAAGCAGAAGTTCGTGCAGCGATGGAAGGGGTAATTATTGCCCATAACATGACCACTTCTTACAACAGTATTGTCACCGTTCATGGTGAAGTTTTGCATAACGAACATTATCATCACCCTTTGCAACCAGGTGATTTACTACTTGCTGATGTTGGCGCTGAAACTGAGATAGGTTGGGCAGGTGATGTAACTCGCACATGGCCAGTTTCGGGTAAGTTTTCATCTACCCAGAGAGATATTTATAATGTAGTATTGGCGGCTCATGATGCTTGCATTGCCAAAATACAGCCTGGTGTAGAGTATGAAGATATTCATCTACTAGCTGCCACGGTTATAGCTGAAGGTTTAGTAGAGTTAGGCATTTTCCAAGGAAATCCCCAAGATTTAGTAGAGATGGATGCCCACGCGCTGTTTTTCCCTCATGGTATTGGTCATCTACTGGGTTTAGATGTCCATGATATGGAAGATTTGGGAGATATAGCAGGATATGAAGAAGGACGGCAAAGGAGCGATCGCTTTGGCTTGGGCTACCTGCGTTTAAATCGTCCCTTGCGTCCAGGAATGTTAGTCACAATTGAGCCTGGTTTTTATCAAGTACCAGCAATTTTAAATGATCCTAATCTGCGCTCAAAATATCAAAATGTAGTTAATTGGCAGCGTTTATCTGAATTTGCCGATGTGCGCGGAATCCGCATTGAAGATGATGTTTTAGTTACCCCAGCAGGTAGCGAAGTTTTAACAGCCGCCTTACCAAATGATGCCGATACTATAGAAAATTTAGTCAATGCCTGAGTTTATAAGGATGTTTAATTACTGGATTCACCTTTGATGTAACCGAACATTTGATTTCGTACATCACGTTTAGCTCGTGAATCCAGCAAGATTTTTAACATAGAGGCATCGCGCTCATTGTCGGTGTTAGAGTACTCTGCTGGATCTCGATTTACCTGCACTTCAACAATTTTTACACTTTCTCCAAGTACCTGAAAACGCACTTTGAAAATGCAAAAACCAGTCCAACTACGATGCAAGTATAGCCAAGGAGCCTCATAGAAAATGAACCACTTATCTTCCATCTGCTCTGGAATGACTCCAGCAGTAATTCGGTCAAATTCTTCCTGTGAGTAAAATTTTTCTACTGTGATATTTGTGGACGCAGAAGGCATCTGTTCTGTTTTCCAATCATCACGTCTGGCTATTCGCATAGTAAAAATAAAACTACTCTCATGTTTATTAATTAGTACTGTAAAAATATAATATGATACCTCATGATATCTAAAGTAATTCCAAATTCATGATAAAAAACCCCATAGGATTACTACTCAACGGAGTTATTGTCAGCTTCGGACTATTGCCATTATTAGCTCAAGCACAGCAGCCAGTACCGATTTCTGATAGCCAAGTTGCAGCGATGGTAGAAGCATTGCGACAGGCTGCACCGCAGACAAAAAACCCCAACGATGGATATTACAGCGAATGGCAAGTTAAACCAGAAACCCTCAAAGGCTGGTCAAAAACTTGTCTCAAACGAGAACTAACACCGGCACAATTTGAAAACAGTCCTGCGATCGCTCGTCAAGTTGTCTCTTGCATTACCCGTCGGGAGTTAACCAATCAGTTCCGCGCCACCAACAATAATGAAATTGCATCTGTGCGTGGCGCATCTTGTTGGTGGATGACTGGTAGTTATAAAGGTTGTGACAAAGGTTTCACTGCTGACTATGTGCAAAAAGTTGTCCGCTTTTATCAACAACAGCGTTCAAAACCGACGACTCATTGAGAAAGAGTTAAGATAATTGCTTTACCTTTTCGACAACCCAATCAACGCGATCCTTTCCCCAAAATCTCTTGCCTTCCACTACCCAAGTGGGGACTCCGGGACAGCCAAACTGTTCGTATTCTGCTAAGGCTGCGACTGCTGCTTTTTTGGCTGCTTCGCCATGAATTAACTCAAGAATGCGATCGCCATTCAACTCGACATCATTTGCAGCTGTACATCTTGTTCTGTGTTGGTTCGCTATTGGACTTTATATTTGAAGAAGCTACGGAAACATTGGATTAATGCTTTATGCTCTCAAAAGAAGCTGTTAACATCTGAAGAAATTAACAAGCGAAGTTACTCCCTTAGACAAGAGTTGCAATATGACTGATGTTTTTATTTCATATTCCCGAAAGGATAAGGAGTTTGTCCAAAAACTTCATACATCACTTCAACAATATCATCAAGATACTTGGGTAGACTGGCAAGATATCCCGATTACAGCAGACTGGTGGTTCGAGATTGAGGCTGGAATTGAGGGCGCTAACACCTTTGTCTTCATTATCAGTCCAGATTCGATAACTTCAAAGATTTGCCATCAGGAGATTGAACATGCTGTTAAACACAACAAGCGGCTAATACCGCTTGTGCGACGAGAAAATTCTGAAATGATGCAAGTGCATCCTGCCTTATCAAAGTATAATTGGTTGTTCTTTAGGGATGTAGATGATTTCGCAAGTGCTTTTCAAGCGTTGATAAAAGCAATTGATACAGATTTAGATCACGTTCGTACCCACACACACTTGCTGGTGCGTGCTAATGAATGGGATAAAAAAAGTCGTGATGCCAGTTATTTGCTACGCGGTAGTGCCTTGGCAGATGCCGAGCAATGGTTAACGCAAAACGTCTATAAAGAACCAGAAGCAACAAATCTTCATAGAGAGTATATTACTGCCAGTCTCACAGCCGAAACTGCATCTCTTTTCTACCGGAATCTAGTTATATTTATTAATAATTTTTATAAACTGATTACCAGTTTCCGACGTTCAAAACGGGATATTTTTCCTTTGCTTGTTGAATGGGGATTTTACCTTTTAGCTACTGTTAATATATTTCTGGTAGTCTTTAATATAACCTATATTCCTTGGCGTGATTTTTACTTCCTAAAACTTCCACAAATTACCCAGATTTATGACCCAATTAAAGGTATTGAACCTCATCGAGACACGAAAAACTATTTACAAACAGTAGATGCACTAGAAGAACAAATCAGCCAAACAGGGTTACAGTCGTCTCAGGTAAATAGCAGACTAGAGCAAATAAGGCGTCTTAGCAACGAGATGATTGACACTAACCCATTTGCAGCCGTGGGTAAGAGTGGTACTTTTGAAAAAATTAGAAATCGAATACGGGATCGCACTGGTAACAAGTCTGCAAAACAGTCCTTTAGTCTTTTTTGGAGTCAAGCATATTTATATGAAAAAGGCTGGAACCGAGAAATTAATTTTTTTAACCAGAAAATCCGACCCTTAATTTCACAAAACTACTACCGCAGTTTCGGAGAAGATGGCGAACCTGTGGATAATTTTTGGCTAATTGATTTACCTTTTAATATTATATTTACAGTTGAATTATTACTTCACTCATTATATGTTGCTAAAAAACTAAATATCTCTTATGGAGAAGCTTTAAGAACACGATGGTATGATTACTTCTGGTTAATATTTACGGCTCATGGGGTTTGGTTACGTTTGCTGCGTATCATTCCCTATTCTGTCCGCTCGTACCAGTTAGGGGTAGTTGAAAAAGTTTTGCAGGGAAGACTTATGACTGTCCGCATTGTCAAAGCTTTACTTGCACCCAAAGGCAGGTAAGCTGAAAAACATCAGGCAAAACTATAGTTTAAATTCGGTATTTTGATATTAAATTTGGCTTTTAACCCATTGGCGAAATTCTTTAATTAATTCCAAATAATCTTTTTCTCCCACCTGTTCTAAAAAGTTAGAAATCTCTGTTAATGGCAGATTGGGAAATGCTAAACTCCGTTCAACAGATATATATTTTTGATTTTCTAAAATGTTAATACTAAAATCATTACCATCATATAGCCAGATTTCAGGCACACCCATATCAGCATAGACTTCAAAGCGATTTTTAGAACTGCTAGTAATATCAACTTCCACTACCAAATCTGGCGGAGGATCTTGTTGCAAATTAATTCTTTTTTTGCCTTTTATTAACTGGATATTTTTAATGTAAAAGCATTCATCTGGTTCTGCACCAATCAGTTCTGGACGTTTGAAAGTAGTAGAACCAAGGGGTTGAATATTGACTTCTAATTCTTCCGCTAGAGTTTCAACAAATCGACCCAAGACTTTTTTATAACTCTCATGTTCAGGCGAAGGAACCATGATTTCTAAAGTACCTCGATTGTAAGTAAGCCGGAGGCGGCGACTAGCACTAAGTTCAGTTAGTAAGTTTTCATAAGTTTGCCAACTTATACCTGATAGGTGGACGATTTCTGTAGGTTGAAGCAGTATGTTGCTAGTCATAGCGATATGTGATGTAGGTTCTCGCTGTACAATAGCCCTTCTTCGCCTCATTGTACTTTAAGCTCAATCTTCTATAAAGGTAGGTATCTGGTTGCTACAGTCGCGGTGAAAACTACTAAGCTGGTAAATAGCACGTTTAAAATTTAGCGGAAATTCGGAATCGCATTTATCGGCGGTTCAAGATTCCTCATTGGCGAACTACCTGTAATTACATTATGTTTGATGCTCTATCTGACCGTTTAGAAGCCGCCTGGAAAAAACTGCGGGGACAGGACAAAATTTCTCAATCCAACATTCAAGATGCATTGCGCGAAGTGCGCCGCGCCTTGTTGGAGGCAGATGTTAACCTCCAGGTAGTCAAAGATTTTATTAGCGAAGTCGAAGCCAAAGCCCAGGGAGCCGAAGTAGTTACCGGCGTGCGACCTGACCAACAGTTCATCAAAATTGTTCACGATGAACTGGTGGAGGTAATGGGAGAAGAAAATGTTCCGATCGCAGAAGCCCAGGAAAAGCCGACTATTATCTTGATGGCTGGGTTGCAAGGTACTGGTAAAACCACAGCTACGGCTAAGTTAGCCTTACATCTGAGAAAATTAGAGCGTAGCTGCTTGTTGGTGGCGACAGACGTATATCGCCCAGCCGCGATCGACCAGTTGCTGACGTTGGGTAAGCAAATTGACGTACCAGTATTTGAACTAGGAAGCGACGCAGATCCCGTAGAAATCGCTCGACAGGGTGTAGAACGCGCTAGGGCAGAAGGTGTAAACACAGTAATTATTGATACTGCTGGTCGTCTGCAAATTGACGAAGATATGATGGCGGAATTAGCCCGCATCAAAGCAACTGTTCAACCCCATGAAACTCTCTTGGTGGTGGACGCAATGACCGGTCAAGAGGCAGCAAATCTGACCCGCACCTTCCACGATCAAATCGGAATTACTGGGGCGATTCTCACCAAAATGGATGGTGATAGCCGTGGTGGTGCAGCGCTTTCTGTGCGAAAGATTTCGGGAGCGCCAATTAAGTTTGTGGGCGTGGGTGAGAAAGTCGAGGCACTGCAACCCTTTTATCCCGATCGCATGGCATCCCGAATTTTGGGCATGGGCGATGTGCTAACCCTGGTAGAAAAAGCCCAGGAAGAGTTCGATTTAGCAGATGCTGAGAAAATGCAGGAGAAAATCCTGTCAGCGAAGTTTGACTTTACTGACTTTCTCAAGCAGTTACGGATGCTGAAGAATATGGGATCTCTGGGAGGCTTTATCAAGATGATCCCAGGGATGAACAAGCTCTCAGACGATCAGCTTAAGCAGGGAGAAACCCAGCTAAAGCGCTGCGAGGCCATGATTAACTCCATGACTCGCCAAGAACGCCATGACCCCGATTTATTAGCCAGTTCTCCCAGTCGGCGGCGGCGGATTGCTTCTGGCTCTGGTTATAGAGAGTCAGATGTGACTAAACTAGTGGGTGATTTCCAAAAAATGCGATCGCTCATGCAGCAAATGGGTCAAGGTGGCTTCCCTGGAATGCCGGGAATGTTCGGCGGTGGTGGCGGTATGGGCAACGCCTTCGCTGGTGCAGGTAATCGTCCCGCAGCCCCCGGATGGCGGGGTTATGGTGGTGATGCAGGCACGAAAAAGAAAAAAACCAAAGAGAAAAAGAAAAAAGGGTTCGGCAATCTTTAATTATTGGGCATTGGTAATTTACAAATGACAAATGACAAATGACCAATGACTAATAGCAGCAAATGCTAGGCAGTGCTAAAATTAGCATTTCGACCTCAGAATTTATCAGCAGAGGAAACTAACCCTCAATTTCTCGGCAATAGCCAGATTTAGGTTGCTTCCTCACCCACTAGTTGCTAACTAATATCTAAACAGGAGAATTATTCTTCAACATGATCAAACTGCGCTTGAAACGATTCGGTAAAAAACGGGAAGCAAGTTACCGTATTGTCGCCATTAACAACCTCGCTCGCCGTGATGGCCGTCCCCTAGAAGAATTGGGATTTTATAACCCCAGAACTGATGAAGTGCGATTAGACGTTCCCGGTATCGTCAAGCGACTACAACAAGGCGCTCAACCCACTGACACCGTACGTCGCATTCTAGTAAAAGCTAATGTTTTTGAACAGGTCAGTGCAACAACAGCCGCATCATAATTTCGGAACAAAATTGCCAACAGCCAGTCCCAACTATGTTGATCTGGTTCGGTTTTTGGTGCAGCCATTTTTGGAATCTCCAGAGACTTTAAGTGTCGATTGTGAAATTTCTCAAGCCCTAAAACGGGTTTGGGTTCGCATCGCCTTTGAAAGTACAGATAAAGGGAAAGTGTTTGGTCGAGGGGGACGCAATATTCAGGCGATTCGTACAGTAATTGCCGCAGCCGCAGCCGCAGCTGGGCAATCAGCATACCTAGATATCTACGGCAGTACCACTCCGGGCCGTGAAGGTATGTCTTTTGATGAAGAGACAGAAGAGCGATCGCCACCACCGACTAGGAGAGAAGCGCGTGGAAATGATGGGCCTAAACCCATTGTTAAACCCCGCCTCCGCTAGCTTAAAACTAGAGAGCAAATCTGAGCGGTTGTAGTTACCTCCGCTCAGAATTTTTATAAAGATAGAAAGTAGTAAAAAGATTTTTGGATCTTTTTTTGAACTCTTCACCAACAGGGTTGTACAGATTTACGCCCCTACGCCGATTCATTTGTTGCAAATATTTTTCTAAAATGTAAGTAAAAAGCGTAATTCCGCCTTTAGGGAAAAAATATTAACCTTTGTCAAAAATAGATCCTTACGAATTAAAAAATACTATGGCAGGTGCTTTAACAATTCAGCTGCCGAATGTTGCTAGTGCGATCGCTCTTGCAGGAGATGGAGAAGAAAATCTCAAATCCCTATCTCGGCAAACAGGAGCCACTTTAGTGCTACGTGGGCAAGAATTATTGATTTCTGGTACCCAAGGGCAAATCGATCTGGCTTCTCGATTAGTGCGATCGCTTGAAGACCTCTGGATTAAAGGCAATATCATCACCAATGCCGATATTTTAACAGCCCGTCAAGCCATAGATAGCGATCGGCAAGAGGAATTGCAAGATTTACAGCGAAATGTCCTTGCCAAAAGTCGCCGGGGCGAAGAAGTCCGTGCCAAAACCTTCCGTCAGCGTCAATATATTGACGCACTCCGTAAGCGCGATCTCACTTTTGGGATTGGGCCTGCTGGTACTGGCAAGACTTATCTCGCCGTTGTTGTTGCCGTACAAGCACTCCTTGCCAACCAGGTTGAAAAGCTAATTTTAACTCGCCCTGCCGTCGAAGCTGGTGAAAAACTCGGTTTTTTGCCTGGAGACTTGCAGCAAAAAGTTAATCCCTATCTTCGCCCCCTTTATGATGCTATTTATGAATTCATCGACCCAGAAAAAGTACCCAGTTTAATGGAACGCGGTGTGATTGAAGTAGCACCACTCGCCTATATGCGGGGACGCACACTGAATAACGCTTTTATCATTGTCGATGAAGCTCAAAATACTACACCCGCTCAGATGAAAATGGTTTTGACTCGTTTGGGTTTTCGTTCGCGGATGGTGATTACAGGCGACATGACACAAACTGATTTACCACTTCACCAACAATCGGGTTTAGGAGTGGCTTTACAAATTTTAAAACACGTTGAAGGCATTGCTTTTTGCGAATTTACTCAAAAAGATGTCGTGCGTCATCCTTTAGTTCAGCGTATTGTCGCTGCTTATGAACAATACGAAAAATAAGAATTGGGAATTGGAAATTGGGAATTGGGAATCACAAATAATAAAGGATAATAATTTATGAGTACTACTTTGAAAGAATTTTTAGAAGCTTGTGAGACTCTAGGAACTTTGCGTTTAATTGTTACTAGTAGCGCGGCTGTATTAGAAGCACGTGGCAAGATCGAAAAGCTATTTTATGCAGAATTACCAAAGGGTAAGTATGCAAATATGCACACAGAAGGCTTTGAGTTTCATTTGAATATGGACAAAATTATTCAGGTTAAATTTGAAACTGGTGAAGCTAAAAGAGGTAATTTTACAACCTATGCCATTAGGTTTTTAGATGATAAACATGAGTCTGCTTTAAGCCTATTTTTACAATGGGGTAAACCGGGAGAATATGAACCAGGCCAGGTGGAAGCTTGGGAAACTCTAAAAGAGAAGTATGGGGAAGTTTGGGAACCCTTACCAGCAGAAATTTAATACATACAGCTAAACTGACAGGGGTGGAGGAAATCTGATATCTGTACTGAACTGCTGCACATTCACGCTGTGATGAATCGGTAAAACATATTCTAAATTTTCATGAGGTCGAGGAATAATATGAGAAGAAAGCACCTCGCCACCGTTAACCCGCAGCACCGCCTTTACTCCTACTGTCACCGCCACATTCACCTCGCCAATAACCCCTCGAATTAATACGGTAATTCGTCCTAAATCAGTATTTTCATAACCAACAAGGGTGATATGAGCAGCTTTACACATGGCATCTCCAACTTCCACTGCTGTGGGAACGCCATAAACTTCAATCATGCCTAGTGCCAATGTCATGCTGTCACCATAATTTAGGATTGTAGAGTTAGATATTTTTAACTATATCCGGCTAATTGTGATGGTAAATTAGTTACTAAACGATATTCTGTGAGTTAATAGCTAGCAGGATAATACGCAATATATTTAGTGTATCATTATCCCATATTTGAAGTAAATTAACGCAAATAAAGTGAACTATAGAAAGAAAAATAAAGCTCTGTGATTATCTTTTAGTAAGTGCTTGAGTGCTAAAGCACTTACTAATTTTTTTTGATTTTTTACACAAAATTACTTGATTTTTAATCGATAAATAATAAATGTTAAATACAAAATTGCGAATGCTTAAAATAAAGGTAATTTGGAGTTTTTGCTTGCTGCTTTCATTCCTCCTGTGGAGTGGTGAAGCTCTTGCAGGAGAATTGTCTGAACGGTTAGCAAATTTTCCCCAGTGGGAAAAATTAACTTCAGTGCAACCGGCTTCAGGTGATTTGGTTTACCCAAAATGGATGGCTGGTTCTTGGCAAGTTACGAGTACTTTAGTAGATTTAGCCGCACCTTTAGCACCAAATATAGTAACTCCAGGCTTTGAAGGTAATCGCCGACAATTAAATCAGCCTGTGAGTTTTGTAGTAAGATTTGTGGAGGATCAACCACATCTAGCTAGGTTAAAAATATTCCCTCAGATAGATAAAAAATCCCCAAGTTTAGTAGCAGATAGAGCGTTTAATAGTTTGAATTTGGCACGGGCTTATTTAGGGAATGAAGCAGTGTTATCAGTCAAAGTAGATCCAGATTCACCTAATCGTCAGATTACATTCTTGCGTAGCAGCCGCCAATTAGTCTCCATTGTGACTGCACGGGCTACAGAAACTATCCCTGATGGCAAATTTATCACTACAGAAGTGTTTCAACAATTATTTAAAGGCGGTTCGCGCCCCTATTTAAACTCCGTAGAATCTACCACCGCTTATCATAAACTCCTAACAGCGAATCCGGCGATTGAGGCAGATCAAGTTACTGCTGTCTATCTTTCACCCCAAGATCCAGATTACTTTAAAGCTGGTTCTCGGCCAGTTGCTCTCTATCGCTATCACCTAGAATTTGTCCCAACACAAATGCTTACTACTCCAAAGGAGTGATTTAAATCTATAGCCCTTGACTACTTTGTAATACGTTTGTAATATATAGATTCCAAGTTTACGATCGCGCTCTTGGACGGTGTGCATCATGGCCAAATTTCAAGATATTGTCAATTACTTTCGCTCTGACTGGAAACTGAGTGTTTTCAGTATTACAGCATCTAGCATTTACGAAGTTATTGATTTAGTTGTACCTTACGCGATTGGGCAGATTTTAAACGTTTTGTCTGCTCAACCTTTAGATAAACCACTTCAAAGTGCGATCGCAACTTTTTCGGACATCACTAATTACCCTATTAATAAAACCCTATCTTTGGGTGTATTACTGGGTTTAGTTTTCATTGTCACCGTAGTTAAAGCTCCAACCCAACCTTGGTTAACCCATTGGTTTCACTGGGATATATCTTTAAGGTTGCGTCGCCAGAAAGCCCAAACAGCCGTAGAAAAAATTCTCACTCTTCCACTAGAATTTTATGATGAAAATAACCCCGGACGAATTGCTGGAAGAATAGCAAGAGGTATTTCTAACCACACTTTTACTTACCCTGAAGTTGCCGGACAGTTAATTCCTAAACTAGTTCGGGTATTGGGAATTTTCTTGTTTATCTTGGTGATTGAGTGGCGAATTGCGATTTTATATTTGATTTCCTTTGTCGTTATTCTTGGCTTTAGCTTGAAGGATTTAAAGCACCTAATTTGGCATGAAACTATTCTGGATAAATATTCAGAAGATACGGAAAGTCGTAATTCCGAACTGATCACCAACATCAAAACGGTAAAAGCATTTGCTACTGAAGCTCATGAACTAAAGCGGCAAAAACAACGTTTGGATCGTGAGCTAATGGTGGTTGAGTATCGCGTTCACAAAGGTTATGTGAAACTAGCTACTTGGCAAAGGACTGTAATTCAGTTTTGCGTTTTTACTATCCTGGGTTTGACTTTAGCGGCAACAGTAGACGGTAGAATTTCTCTTGGTCACTTTGTCATGACATTAACTCTTTCTAGCATGGCTTATGCTGAATTAGAACCTATTAGCACATTGGGAGAACTTTTTGCCCGTCGTTATTCTTCTATGCTGCGGTTTCACGAATTTCTCCAAGAGCCAATTCCATCTGATTCAGCTAGTCTTTTAGAAGAGAGCAACCAGACAGAATCACCCTATAAATTTACTGGGAAAGTTGAGTTGTCCCACGTCAGTTTTGGATATGATGCCAACCGTCAAGTTTTGCAAGATATTAACTTGTTGATTGAGCCATACCAAACAGTGGCATTAGTGGGGCGTTCCGGTTCTGGTAAGTCTACTTTGGTGAAGTTGCTGTTACGATATTTTGAACCTCAATCAGGTCAAATTCTGATTGATGGTCAAGATATCTGCACTTTGAATGTGGGTAAGTATAGACGAAGGCTAGCGATCGTTCACCAAGAAGTAGACGTTTTCAACGGTACTATCTTGGATAACCTCACCTATGGTAGGCGGGATGCCAGTTTAGAGCAGGTTAAGGAAGCCTGTAGAATTGCCAGAGTCGATGAAGTAGTGCAGCAGTTACCCAAAGGTTATTACACTGTGGTGGGGGAACGAGGTGTCAGGTTATCTGGGGGACAAAGACAACGCTTAGGAATTGCCAGGGCGTTGTTAGTGCAACCAGACGTACTGATTTTTGACGAAGCCACCTCTAGTTTAGATTATGAGTCTGAGCGTTCAATTCAGCTAGCGATGCGATCGATTCAGGGTACTTGCACCACTATTGTGATTGCTCACCGTTTAAGTACAGTGCGGGAAGCAGATAAAATTGTAGTTCTGGAGCAAGGAAAGATTGTAGAAGTAGGTAGCCATGATGAACTGTTGCGTCACGAGGGCATTTATCGCCGCTTACACTCCCTGCAAGAAACAGGAGAACTTCTAAGTTAGGGAACATAGACATTTGGGATTTTGGATTGATCCCATAAATTAATTCCCCTAATTAAATCGGCCTTATTGACAATACAATAGGGTTGATTTTTTTAATTGTCCCCAACGGTATTTTGTACAAGAATAGAAATTCTGAACCACCAGTCATAATGTATACAATATGTGATAATAGATTTCAGATAAAAATCATAGTCTACTGAACTCTGTCCGCTTCAGTAATGTAAGAAGTGAGGCTTGCAATTTACGTATGTTAAGTATATAAACTGAATCTTGCTATTGCCATTTTTATATGGGGATGAAAGCGCTGATTACATTTGCTAGATATCTATGCAATAAGTCTTATTAATTATTTAATTAAATTATATTATTTGTGAATATAACTAAAATTACTCCTGGACAAACACTTACTTTTACACAAAAAGTTGGCTTAGATTTAGTTGCTGTTTTGGGTGGCGGACGAGATGTTGTCTTGGCGATTGATTTAACAGAAAGTGTAGGCTATAAATGATGAAGGTCGTATCCGCTTACGTCAGATCATTCAAGATAGCCTTAAGCCTGGAGATACTGTCTACATTATTCCTTTTGCTCAAGATGTAGTTTTAAGTGAAGTTAAATCGGGTGTAAATTCGTTGGGAACACCCATCTACTTTATTAGTAATAATCAAGAAAATATTGACAAAATCTTAGCAAGAATACCTTCGCCAAATTCAAAATATTATGGTACAGATATTCAGCAAGCTGAATTTACCATTTATCAAGGTCTAGCTCAGATTAATCAAAATCGTCTACAAGAAAACCAATCTATAAAACCACAATCAGTAGTTTGGGTTACAGATGCGCCCTTATTTACCGAACCAGGAATTACATCGCAAATTTGGATAGAAACACCTGCTAGCAGTCCTTTTAGGATAGTAAATTCTCCAGAAAGTCAACAGCGACAAGCTTGGATTAAAGATTTGCTAATTCAGAAGCGATCGCTATCAATTAAGACGCAAAATAATCAAGAGTATAAACTTACAGTAGTCGATATTGCTCCTACAGTCCAGGAATTTTGTACACCAGCGCCAGGTAATCAAGAAACTTGTTTAGTCACACCTTATTTAATTAGAAAATTATGGTTGCCTTGATTAACTTCAATATTAATCCTAATAAGTCTATTTTTAGCTGCACTAAAATTATATCGTCTCCGAAAAAAATGGGAACTTATAGTTGATTTTGAAGTAACCACAAAACCAGAAGACCAAAAATGCAGCTTGCCAAATAATAAACGAATTACAATTGGTGAATATGACTCTACTTGTGTAGATTCTATTGATTGCCCAGGTGTAGAAATAAGAGGATACTTAGAACGTAAAGATGAGAAGCTTTATTTAGTCCCAACTAATTTAATACCAATTTTTTACAACGATCAAGAAATTACGTCACGGAAACTTATAGATAAATCTAAATTTCGGCTAAATTGTCCAGATTATCGCAAGCGCGACTACGAGATTATTATTAAACTCAAAAAATAATATTATTTAGGTACATAGAATGAATCAATCAACTACAAATGAACTTCAATATCGAGGAATCAACCGCACAATTTGTATAGGTTTAGGCGGTACTGGACGCGATGTTTTAATGCGAATCCGGCGGTTAATTGTTGACCGTTATGGAGATTTAAGTAATCTCCCAATTGTGAGTTTTGTTCATATTGACACAGATAAAGCTGCAACCCAAGTCACCGGTATTCATTTAGTTAAACTGCGGCAATTTGTCAAGGAAGTTGATGAATTTCCAGAAGATAGTGCTAATTATCCATACAAAGCAGCAGTAGTTGGAACTCCTACAAGTACTGATCCTGTAGCTAAAGAGGGAATTATCAATCGTTTTCGTAGAAAGATGAATGAGCGGTTTAAAAGTTATCAAATTCAAAGTAGAGATATAGGAAATAGAAAAGCTATTCTTGGTGAGATAGTTGTTGATTTTCCTGTAGAATCTATAGTGACTACAACGAAGATTTAAATATTTGGCCTGCTTTCACAGATTTAATGTCTAATGCTTTCATGATCTTGTTACTATTATTATTAATAGCTACCACAAAATATACAATACCACAAAATATACAATATCGCAAATATATAATCCACGTACGCCACCAATTTTGCTGATTAAAGATGAAAATTCGAGGTTTGATCCAGGTAGCGCAGTAATTCCAACAACAATGTTAGATTACATCAAAAATAAACTTGTACCTGATATAGAGAAAAATACAAAATCTTACAACATTAACAGCGTTGAAATTATTGGACACACTGACGAGCAACCTATTGGTATTATCAGCAGCAATTTAGACTCTAATTTAGAGCTAGCTGCTAGTCAAGGTGGTTCAGTTAGTACACTTAAGGCTGGTTCTAACGCTGATTTAGGATTGATGCGTTCCCTTGTAGTAGTTAAAGAACTGCTGAAAATCCAGCAACAAAATAAGATGCCAGGAATTCAATTTCGCGTTTATTCTGCGGCACAATTAATATTACCAACTGGTGAATTTGCTCCTATTCCCTAAGACAAGCGTCACCCAGAATCGGAGCGGCGACGCATTGAAATTCGTTTTACCCGCTTGGGTGAAGTGCGAGAAGTAAAGTAAATAATCCATTCACCACTACGAGAAGACTAATTCAAGAATCGAAGTCTTCCAATAAGAAAAAACTAAGATTTACTCTTATCGGCTTCTTTCTGCGCCGCTTCACTGTATTTCTTATATAGTTGAGTCCGAATTTTAGCTTCCTGATAACGGCTGTGTTTTTGTGGTACTGTACTCATTAAATCTGAAGCCCGTTGCCACTTAGCAGCGATTTCTAACCACTGAGTTGAGGTTGTGGCTGTTTTACCAGATGTAGAAGCAAGATTTGCAATTCGCACGGATGTTGCAAATGGGTCATTAGATTGCTCATCAAAGGTTTTGTTAGGAATACGAGATGGTATTGGGGCTTTATTATCGTTAGTATTTGTAGTTAAAGATTTGGAAGTTTCTGGTTGCATTAAGTTTTTCAGTTTATTACCTAACTGGGCATAAACAACCCAACTAAGCAACAACAGGGAGCATAAACTAACTGCTGCTAATATCTTTTTTTTAGGTTTACTTTGGTGTTTTTCTTTGTTAATAAGTAGTACCAAAGGACGAGAAACTTGAGTTTTAGGGAAACTTGGTTTTCCTAGTTCAGCTTGAGCTTCTGTCAAATCTTTAATGAGTTGCTTTATAACATTAGGTTGAATTAATGCAATTTCCTGTGACCAAAGCAATTGGTTGTCGCGATCGCTATCTATTTCTTTTAACCACAGTAATTGTTGTTCCCGAACAATCCGACTGTTGATATTGACTCGGCGAATGTGACGCGGAGCAATGGACTCAAGAATTTGCTGGATTTGTTCTACGAGGGCAGATTGCTCAAGTTGTTCTATCCTAGCCGCCTCGCAGAGAAGTTGTAAGACACCATCAGAAAATATGGCTCTAGTTCTGACACCAGACTTAGCTAGTTTCTCGTTCAATAGCTGAATAATTGCAGCAACGCTACCTTGTTGAGCTTGCCAACCGATATCGTTTATCCGATCTACCATCTGAGGTTTGGTGATAACTCTTCCACCCTGACTGATTAACGTATTCATTAATTTAGGGATTCTTTTCTACTGACCTTGATCTTGTCTTCGATTTTACGAGTAAAAAGATAAGTTGCCAAATAAAATCATAAAAGTCGAGCCTCCCTTCTCGGTTCGGTAAAGATGCTCAATCGCGCTCAGTTAATTTGACACTCCCACGCCTTAAAAGTGTAGGATTCTGGAACTGAAACTGCGCTTTCAGGTTAACGCCGATGCTGGCGGACGAGCTACCTGTTTGACATAGTACATTATCATGTCTTTTAGCGATCGCGTGAACTCAAGTTAAGTTAGCCAAATAGTATCAGGGTCAACACCAAGCGATGTCTAACGACAAGCCGCTTCTCTACGAGAGGCTACGCCAACGCGTCTACGTAACTGTTCCTTCAACCTTTCCACTTGGGACTGTGCTTATTCCCTGGCTAATTTTTCCTGTTTTAGCGCCTCTGCCAATTTCTCTGGAATCAGCAACTTTTCACCAGTATCTTCTCGATAAAAACCAATCAGTTGCCCCTCTATTTGCAAACGCAGCTGCAAAGGTTACTTCTAAAGTTGCTACTAAAGCACATAAATGAACATAACTTTCTGCCAAAGGTTCACTATCCGAGCTTGGGTAAAAAACTTCTGTTGATTGAGAACTGGGTAAAAGGCTAATCATAATTAGCCACCTGATTGAGAATATGGGTGGATGACTATATTATCTCAGAGACTTTCGCTGATATTTCTGAAACTGTCATCCCGTCAGATATTGTTCACAGGCTAAACAAAATAGCTATATCAGGATAAATTTGTGAGTCATTCTCGCTTTTTTTGCCTTTTTATCAGAATGGCAAGACTATTTAGTATAGCGATCGCTACATTAGAAGATATATATAAATAAAAATCATTGTTGATTTTTATTCGTTCGCAGTTCACACAAAACCATGAGTGCAAGTACCATTATTTCCGACAATCCCCTACTTCAAGGCGTTGGTTTACCTCCCTTTGCAGAGATTAAACCAGAACGAGTAGTACCAGCCTTCAATCAGTTGTTGGCAGAACTTGACCAGCAGCTTGCCACCTTAGAAGCTAGTGTAAAGCCTACTTGGAGTGGTTTAGTAGAACCCTTAGAAAAGCTGACTGAACGGCTTACCTGGAGTTGGGGGGTGGTAAATCATTTAATGGGTGTTAAAAATAGCCCGGAACTGCGCGAAGCTCATGAAATCGTACAGCCACTAGTCGTGCAATTTATCAATAAGCTCGGTCAAAGTCAACCTATCTACAATGCTTTTAAAGCACTCCGTACCAGTGACAATTGGGCAACTTTAAAATTAGCCCAACAGCGCATTGTAGAAGCCGCCATTCGAGATGCAGAACTTTCTGGTGTTGGCTTAGAAGGAGAGGTCAGAGAGCGTTTCAACGCCATACAGATGGAGTTAGCAGAACTTTCTACCAAATTTTCTAACCATGTACTTGATGCCACGAAAGCCTTTAGCTTAACCCTGACAACACAAGCGGAAATTGAAGGTTTACCACCAAGCTTAGTGAGTTTAGCAGCCCAAGCTGCTCGTGCAGAGGGAGAAAGCAACGCCACACCAGAAAATGGCCCCTGGCGGATTACTTTAGACTTCCCCAGCTATGGCCCTTTCATGCAGCACAGCACCCGGCGAGATTTGCGTGAAAAGCTCTACAAAGCTCATATCACCCGCGCTTCTGCTGGCGATTTGGATAACAACCCCTTAATTGAGCGCATTTTGAAGTTGCGCCAAGAACTCGCAGATATATTAGGCTTTAAAAGTTTTGCCCAATTGAGTCTGGCTAGTAAAATGGCTCCTAATGTTGAGGCAGTCAACGCCCTTTTAGAAGAATTACGCCACGCTAGTTATGATGCTGCTGTCAAAGACTTGGTAGAACTCAAAGCTTTTGCCGCAGCACTCTTAGCAGCAGAAGCTCAAGATTTAAAACACTGGGATATCAGCTTTTGGGCAGAACGCCAACGAGAAGCAAAATTTGCCTTTACTGCTGAAGAATTGCGTCCCTACTTTCCGCTTCCCCAAGTTTTAGACGGCTTATTTGGACTAGTCAAGCGGCTGTTTGGTGTTACTGTCACTTCTGCCGATGGTCAAGCCCCAGTCTGGCATGAGGATGTGCGTTATTTCCAAATTGCTGACGAAACTGGTTCTCCTATAGCCTACTTCTACTTAGATCCTTACAGCCGTCCAGCAGAAAAACGCGGTGGTGCTTGGATGGATGTGTGCATCAATCGGGGCAAAATCACTGAAAATGGTGTCACTGCCATCCGTTTACCAGTAGCTTATTTAGTGTGTAATCAAAGTCCTCCTGTAGATGGTAAACCTAGTTTGATGACCTTCTATGAAGTAGAGACTTTATTCCACGAGTTTGGTCATGGATTGCACCATCTGCTTACTAAGGTTGATTATCCCGGAGCTGCAGGCATCAATAATGTGGAGTGGGATGCAGTGGAACTACCTAGTCAGTTTATGGAAAACTGGTGCTATGAGCGACCCACTTTGTTTGGTATGGCAAAGCATTATGAAACTGGCGAAGCCCTACCGGAGCATTATTATCAAAAGCTGCTAGCGGCGCGTAATTATATGAGTGGTACTGCTATGTTGCGGCAGATTCACCTAAGCAGTCTTGATTTAGAACTACACTACCGCTATCACCCTGGTAGTAATGAAACTCCGTCAGATGTGCGTCATCGGATAGCCAAGACTACTACTGTTTTACAGCCACTTCCAGAAGATGCAATTTTATGTGCTTTTGGACATATTTTTGAGGGTGGTTATGCGGCGGGTTACTACAGTTATAAGTGGGCTGAGGTACTGAGTGCTGATGCTTTTGCCGCTTTTGAAGAAGCTGGTCTAGAAGATGAAGAGGCTATAAAAGCTACAGGTCGGCGTTATCGAGATACGGTACTTGCACTTGGTGGTGGTCAGCATCCAATGGAGGTGTTTAAAACTTTCCGGGGTCGTGAACCAAGTACGATCGCTTTACTCAGGCACAATGGTTTAGTCAGTGCTGCTGTAAACTAAACAATACCACTGTAGGGAGGTTGTAATGCAACCTCCCTACTCGCGTCAAATCTTTGTTATCTAGCATTTAGCGATCGCAAAGCTCGTTATTCTGATGTCAGTAGATTTTACCTCAAGTCATGCCCTGTCGAAGTGACAGGGAATGACTTAAACTTTAGACATGAGAAACCTTGATATTTCTGCATGTGCCAACACAGCAGATGGTTCGCGCTGGAGAGCATTATAATACTTTCTCTCGAAGGTATTGCCTGTCTCTAACGGTACAATCAGCGTGCGGACATCAGCAATCAACTTTTCAAAATTGTCCATTGATATCGGTTCATCAGCTTCGAGCATTTCATCAACTTGCACAACCACCTCAGAAATGCGATGTAGCCAGGCAAATTGTTCATGAGCGATAACTAACTGAAGTAATTCTCCGCTTGATACTCGTCCACTAACCTGTTCATAGGCAATGCGTTCTGTTTCCAACAACATCTTATGAAGGTGGAGTAATTTATTTCGTAAATCACGCAGATATTGATGTTGGCGTATTCTTTGTGAAAGTGTGTTAGAAGTCAATGTTAATCATCCTCTCGTTACAATAGTCTTCAATGGCTTAAATAATTGCTGCGTCAGTATCGATCGCGAATAAACTGTAGCGAACAACTGGCTTGTTGAGTGATACCGTAGCGATGCGTAGACGCTTGCCGCTCCAACTTTCTCTTCACGACACTCTATCTAGTAACATTCCCATAGGCTTACAGGCTCGACACTCAACATACATCGCCACTTTTACAGCGTCTTATGCAAACAGCACCATTAACCATCTGCCCAATCTCAGTTCATGTATTCGGTTTCCTTGTTAAGAGCGTGAAAATCAACATATCTTTTTATAACAGTTGCATCTTATATTGGATTAATCATATATTAGCATAAACTTATAAGAAGTAGATAGTTATAGAACCTAGCGAGAAAATGTCAATTATGGGAAAACAGCCTTAATGTCCCTAGCATACGTAATTCTAGGTCTTCTTCAGCAGCAAGAAATGACGGGCTACGACCTCAAAACGAGCTGCTTTGATCAATGTATTGCCCATTTGTGGCCAGCAGACCAGGCACAAATTTACAGAACTCTCGATAAGCTAGTTGAGCAAGGCTGCATTACCTGTACGATTGAGATTCAGCACGATCGCCCCAATCGCAAAGTTTACACTGTGACGGAGCTAGGGAAAGCCGAATTTGCCCAATGGCTTGGGACTCATCAGCCGTTACCAACTGTACGAGAAGCAATGCTAGTCCAATTGCATTTTGCAGGTCAGTTGTCGAATGAAGCAATCATTCACCTGCTGGAGCAACAATTGGCGGCTCGAAGCAAAAAGCTTGCTGAATGCGAAATAATTGATTTGCCATCACTTGGTGATGAGTCTGCCAACCGTGAGCAGGTAATGCAAAGGCTGGTGCTGGAGTTGTTAATCAGAAGAGAACAGACTTATATTAATTGGTTGAACACAGCGATTAATGTTATCGCTCACCAAAAGCCATATTCATCGCATTACCAAATTTTATAAATGCCAACAATAGCAATAAATCCTTATCTTGATCGCAATTTTGCTCCAATCCGTGAAGAAATCACCACCGACAAATTACCAGTTATCGGTGAATTACCCCTTGATTTATCGGGGATGCTTGTACGGAATGGCCCTAACCCTCAATGGACACCCATCGGTCAATATCACTGGTTTGATGGTGATGGAATGTTACATGGTGTCCAAATTAGCAACGGCGTAGCCACTTATCGTAACCGCTACGTCCAGACATCTGGATGGAAAAAAGAACGAGAAGCGGGTAAGGCTTTGTGGAGTGGGCTTTTAGAACCACCGCGAATCGATAATCCCCACGGCCCCCGCAAAAATACTGCCAATACTGCCTTAGTATGGCACGCGGGTCAGATGTTGGCGCTGAATGAGGGAGGTAAACCTCACGCCATCAAGCTTCCTGAATTAGAAACCATTGGGGAGTATAGCTACAATGGGAAGCTAATTTCTGCTTTCACAGCTCATCCCAAGGTAGATCCGGTGACAGGTGAAATGATCTTCTTTGGCTATTCTTTGTTTACGCCACCATACCTGCAATATAGTGTTGTTTCAGCACAAGGTGAACTGTTGCGGACAGTGCCAATTGACCTGTCCATAGGAGTGATGATGCACGATTTCGCCATCACTGAAAACTACACAATTTTTATGGATTTGCCGTTGACTTTTAGCGCCGAGCGATCGCAACGAGGAGAACCTGTGATGATGTTTGAGCGCGATCGCCCCAGTCGTTTTGGCATTTTACCACGTCATGGTGATAACAGTAATATCCGATGGTTTGAGAGCCCCTCTTGCTACGTCTTCCATACCCTCAATGCTTACGAAGATAGAAATGAAGTAGTGCTTATCGCCTGTCGTATGAGTTCTACTACTGTGTTGAGTTTAAATGAGTCTCAACCCGACCCAGAAGGAGATATCCCGCGTTTGTATCGCTGGCGATTTAACCTCAGCACGGGGACAGTGCGTGAGGAGATGTTAGACGATGTAACTTCAGAATTTCCCCGCATCAACGAAAATCTATTGGGGCGGCAAACCCGATATGGCTACACTAACAAAATGTCTAATAGTCCCGTACCATTATTTGAAGGTATAATTAAGTACGATTTTAGCAGTGGAAAGTCACAAACCCACAAATTCGGACAGGGACGCTATGGTAGTGAAGCTGTATTTGCGCCGCGTCCTAGTGCAATTGCTGAGGATGATGGCTGGCTTGTAACTTTCGTTCATGATGAGAATTCAAACACTTCAGAATTAGTAGTGGTGAATGCCCAAAATATGACGACTGAACCTGTAGCGCGGGTGATAATTCCTCAACGAGTGCCTTATGGATTTCATGGTACTTGGGTTGCACAGTAATAGCTAAATGGGCGGTTGAACAAGAGGCAAGGGGGCAGGGAGAAGTGAGAAGGGAGAAGGAAGACAAGGGAGAGGGGGGAGACAAGGGCTGACAGGTGTAGGTATTTAACAAATGTGGCTGAAATAGGGTTTTTCCGTTGGTTGAGAACTCAAATGTTAATTTCTGATTTCCCACCCAAGAACGAAATTTCGTTATTTGAACCACGTTTAGAACTCTGTTTGAGAGTGCCCACTCATGCACAAATAAAAAACCTACACCTGTCAGGGAGACAAGGGAGAGGGGGGAGACAAAGAAGGGACTTGTTTATAATTCTCCCTTATTCCTCTTGTCCTCCTTGTCCTTCTGCCCCCTGCTGCCTGCCCCCATTTCCTAACTCAAATTATTTTTCCCTATAACCTCCAGCGTAATCAATTACGCAGATTGTTCTATATGATTTGTGAGTTCCATAAGCAACGCCAGACACTTTAAAAGCGCCGTTAAATATATTTTTTCTATGGCCGCGATCGCGCACGCCATCATCAATAATTAATTGCATGACGATATCTTGAGCAGTGTTTGGGCCATAACTAATATTTTCGCCAGCCGTTGTTTGCCATGCACCATAGCGGTTGATGCGAGTAAAAGGGTTGCTACCATCGCTACCATCATGACCTGTAACACCTTTTGGCCCTTGGTCTTTAACATGGTCTTTTGCTCCTAAAGACATACCTTTAGAGGCACTCAACGCTCCTACAGGACGTGCAGATTTCAAAAATGCGATCGCTTCATCGACTGCTTTGACTCCTTCTTGAGTTCGCAAATAGGTATTATTAGAAATTTTGACTCGGTTCCCTTCAAAGCGCTTCCTATAGTTTTCCAAAATCGGTAGATATGATTTGGGATTTGTTCGTACCTTATTTGTTTCAATAATTACCTGTTGTTCCAACGGTGAAAGATAACTCGCCCTTGCTAATAATGTTGGGCTGGTTGGTTGAACTACGGCTGGATTTGAGTTTGCCACAGATGGGCTAGATTGAAATAGTTGATTTGAGCAACCCAATATCAGGGTAACTGGCAAAAGTACCCAAAGTTTAATGCGATGCATTCATTACCTCACAATTTTTTTATGGATTAATTTAGTGAATTAGGAGAAATAATAATTTTCAACACACAGAGAAGTTTGTAGACGCTTCTTTATTCTAAATTTTAGAAACGGCTTGTTGTCAGACATCAGAATTTCTATCAGTTGCCTAATAAGAACGAAAATGAGTTTATCAAGAGTTATAGATAACTCTGCGATCGTCTTTGTTCCTTGAGTGTTAAAAAAGGATTACTTAATACCTGTTGTAACCTAGTTAACACTCAAACGTAAACTACAAAAAAATATTTTTACTTTATTACGGCTGCTTTGAAGTAAATTAATTCAGAATATTGGCTAGTAGAAAATATAACGCAAATCAAAAATTTGCATATTTGCGTTTGGCAGAAAAACGCAGAGTTGATATTGTGTCCGCTCAAATAAGTGTTCTTTCGATCGCTTTTTCTCAGTGTAGGGAAACAAGCCCGAAAAAACCTTGCGATGGCGCAAGCGCCCGCCGTAGGTGATCGCTAATTTCACTCGTAATTAACTAATGACGTGTGATTTACCGGATTATTACACTTTTAGAAACCAACGTTGCCGATACATTAGAACACCAACACCCCACCACAACAACACGGTGACTATGGCAAACAACAGGGAACCATTCAGAACTCCCGCCCAAGATGCGAAAAAATTCTGGTAAATCCAATTGTAGGTACTGGGAGCGTCTTTGCTAGTGCCAATAGTGGTTTTCACTAAGATTTTAATCAACAAAACAGATGGAACGAAAAGTGCGATCGCATTTAAGCCCATAATTTCAAAAGGTTTACTCCAGCGACGATTCAGCCGGACTTCGATGAGTTCATAACAAGCTGCTAGCAAAATTAATGCCCAACCGCTAGTAAAGACTACATAAGAACTTGTCCACAGCTTTTTATTAATGGGAAATGTCCACCCCCACGCCCAACCGATAATTAAACAACCAACTCCAAATAATCCTAACCCGATACTTGTGCGTGATTGTACAGGTTGGCTGCGTATCCATTGACCAGTGAAGTAGCCAGCGAGGACGCTTACTATCGCGGGAATAGTACTGAACAGTCCCTCTGGATCTCCCATAAATTTGAAACCATCACCTTTATATAAATGTGCTTTGGGAATAATCATCCGGTCAATATAAGCGCCCAAATTACCTTCTCGTGTTAGAACTCCCGCGCCATAATCTGGTACTGGTAGATACATCATCGTTAACCAGTAGCCAATAAGTATCACTCCTGCAAGTATCCATTGACCTTTGCGCGGAAGGTTGAGAACTATCAAGGAAGCCAGCAGATAGGTAATGCTGATGCGCTGCAATACTCCCATAATGCGGATGCTACTCAAATCAAAAGTCCAAACACCTTGATTCCAAAAGCCATTTAGTAGCAATCCCAAGGCAAACAGAATAGCGGCGCGGCGTAAGATGCGCCAGTAAATAGCTGAGGTTGGTTTGTTGTCTTCGGTGTATTTTGACAGCGAGAAAGTCATCGCTACACCAACAATGAAGAGAAAGAAAGGGAATACCAAATCAGTTGGCGTGCAACCGTTCCAATCAGCGTGGGCTAAGGGAGGATATACATCATCTGCGACTCCCGCCATATTGACGAGAATCATAGCAGCGATCGTAATGCCGCGAAAAACATCCAGTGAAGTCAGGCGCATAAAGAGAATTTTTTCTTTGATGAGTATCTAAGCTACCCCGCCTGATGCAGCTAATCAAGAAAAATTTATATACTCAGATACAAGGTAAAATTTTGTTAAGTAATTACCACCACTTGTTATGCCAGTCAAAGTTGGAGATACTGCTCCTAATTTCACTCTACCTGCTCAAAACGGTTCAACAGTGAGCCTCCAAGATTTTCGCGGCACAAAAGCTGTTGTCCTATATTTTTATCCCAAGGATGACACACCAGGATGTACGGCTGAATCCTGTGCTTTTCGCGATCAATATGAAGTGTTTAAAAGTGCTGGTGCTGAAGTTGTCGGCGTGAGTGCAGACTCTAGCGAATCTCACCAAAAATTTGCTGCAAAATATAATCTACCTTTCACCCTCTTAACTGACAAAGGCGACCAAGTACGGAAGCTATATGGCGCAACAGCAGCCTTTGGCTTATTCCCTGGTCGCGTTACTTACGTCATTGACCAACAAGGAGTTGTGCAATACGTCTTTGATTCAATGTTGAACTTTAAAGGTCATGTTGAAGAAGCGCTGAAAACTTTGCAACAGATTGCGAAATGAGGGAATTGGGAATTGGGCACTTGTACTGAGCGAAGCCGAAGTATTGGGAATTGGGCATTGGGAAAAGGCTTACTGCAACTTCTCTAATCTCCAATCTCCCTTATCCCCCCATTTCCCATTCTCCATTACCCATTCCCCATTTCCTATTTAGAATGCAACTTTTCCGGCATGACAATATTATTGTGGCTTGACTTGCCATTCTTGCCGTTAGTATGACCGTTACCATTGCGGGGATGAATCACACCATAACCGCCGTGGTTGCGTTCGTAAATTACATTAATCTCTCCAGTTTCAGAATTGCGGAACATATAAAAGTCGTGTCCCACGAGTTGCAGTTGTTCCAGGGCTTCTGCAAGGGTCATCGGTGGCATGGAAAAGTATTTGGTGCGGACGACTTCGTTGGGCAATTCGGGAGTGCGATCGCCAATTAAATCTGGGACTACCGACTCTGCAACAACTACTTCTGTTGGTTGGGAGTGAGTTTTCTGATCTTGACGGCGTTCTTTATATTTCCGCAGTTGACGGGCAATTTTATCTGCAACTAAGTCAATGCTGGCATATAGATTTTCGCTACTTTCCTCGGCACGGATAACGCTACCATTAGCGTAAATAGTTACTTCAGCTGCTTGTCTAGTATTAATTCGAGGATTACGGGCTACGCTAAGATGCACATCCACTTCATTTGTGATGCTCTGAAAGTGACTAGCTGCTTTTTCAATCTTTTGATGTACATATTCCCGAATCGCATCGGTAATTTCAATATTTTTGCTGTGGATGACAAGCTTCATGTAAACTCTCCCACTAAATATTTGATGTGTGAATTTGCTTTGTATGAAAAGAAATTGCGGTAAGGTCTATTACTCCCGCCAAAACAAATTGTGAACTGTTTCTATCTACTGCTGGTAAGCTATCTTTAAGCTTACTGCATCTAAGTTTTTGCTCATTATACCCTTCATTTTCCTCCTCATCTCTGCGCTGATATCCAATTGGATTTCCACATAGAACTTTTTGGTAAGGAAATTTAAGCGGTAGCTCTCGTAACTGTCTTCTCTATTAAAACAACGCTTACAGAACTGTTGATAGTTGCTCCTTCTGTGTCCGGTTGAGGTTTACTCTCTGTTGATCGATAACACGAGTATTTGTAGAAGTTGATCCTTGTTTATATTTCAAACAAGATTATTAGAGTCATCAGCCAGTGCATCGTTCTTAATTGTCTTGGCATGATGCTTATTGCAGAGAATTCCTCCTAAAACCTATTGAGGTTGTATATTCAAACTAGCACTTTGTATTTTCTAATGCATGTTCCCTTGACTTTCCTTTAAAATCCTTTGCAAATCTTGACACTTTTGGACTTCAATCCTGCAAATCGCAATATATTTTATTCCTAATACCAGTTGATTTTTGGCATGATCCGTAGTAGAAAACCACACAACAACCTTTGTTTGCTGTATAACCAAGGATTAATGCCTTACTTAGATGCTCATGGATGGCAGCGATCGCTCCTCACTGAACGCATCCATGACCCTAGTCTAGATGATGTGTTAATTTTGCTAGAACATCCACCTGTCTACACTTTGGGGCAAGGAAGCAACTCAGACTTTATCAAATTTGATATTGACCCTTCTCTACGAGACGCTGCGCGAACGGCTCCGCTCAGGGTAAATAGTGAATATGATGTGCATCGAGTTGAAAGAGGCGGCGAAGTTACTTACCATTGTCCCGGTCAATTAGTCGGGTATCCAATTTTAAATCTGCAACGTTATCGTAAAGACCTGCATTGGTACTTACGTCAACTCGAAGAGGTCATAATTCGCGTATTAGCAGTTTATGGGTTGCAGGGAGAAAGAATTCCCGCTTTTACTGGTGTTTGGTTACAAGGGCGAAAAGTTGCGGCTATTGGGATTAAAGTCAGCCGTTGGATTACTATGCACGGCTTTGCATTAAATGTTTGTCCAGATATGAAAGGCTTTGAGCGCATTGTACCCTGTGGTATTTCTGATAAACCTGTAGGCAGTTTAGCCGAGTGGATTCCAGGTATTACTTGCCAAGAAGTCCGTTTTTATATGGCACAGTGCTTTGCTGAAGTATTTGGAGTGGAAGTAATCGAATCACAGCCTCAAGACTTTTTCCGGTCTGAGTAAATTTAGTCTGTATTTATCTAACAAATACTATAGCAGCCCTATGGAAATTATGAGACACTAATGAGAGTAGCCTATATCTAAATAGTATCAAAATAACTATTTAACTACGGTTGTCAAACCTAAAATCTGATTATTTACAAGTTTCTATACTAAATTTTTACGGCTGTCAAGCACAACTTTGCGCGTGAATTACTCAAATAATTGCCAGGTATATACCCCATCGTTAACGTCTCTGAGAGAACGTGATTTGACAGCTTTGATAGAACTATTTGATAGAGACGATGGTGATGAAATTGAAGCCGATATCAGTGCTAGTTTGTTTTGGCTGATACCTGAGCCTTGTTGGGAAGATGATCCCTTTGATTTCTTGCGCGAGTATCTTTAAGACGCGATGAATCGCGTCTGTACAAGAGTTAGGAGTGCAGAGTTGATTTTTAGTAGGAAAATTATTAGTTCAAAGGAAGTCTTTAAATTACGAATTACGAATTACTTGAAGACGACTGAGAAAAATACGCAAGCGATCGCTTTGAGGATTGGTCAGTACTTCATAAGCTGAACCTTTTTCTGCCACAATACCTTTGTCTAAAAATATTACCTGATGGGCTACTTCTTTTGCAAATTGCATTTCATGAGTGACAACCACCATTGTCATTCCCTCTGCTGCCAATTGTTGCATCACTTGCAAAACTTCGCCGACGAGTTCGGGATCTAGGGCGCTGGTGGGTTCGTCAAATAGCATGATTTGGGGATTCATACATAAGCTACGGGCGATCGCTACTCGTTGCTTTTGTCCGCCAGAAAGTTGTTCGGGATAAGCAGATGCTTTGTCATGTAAGCCAACTTTCTCTAAATACAATCTCGCTAGTTGGGCGCTTTCCTTGGGTGTTTTACCCAGAACTTTACGCGGTGCAAGTGTCATATTTTCCAGGACGCTGAGATGAGGAAACAGGTTGAACTGTTGAAAAACCATACCTACTTGTGTCCGTAGTTGGCGCAGTTGATTATAGTTGACAGTGGGCCGGGATAAGTTGATACCGTTGATTATTAAACACCCGTTGTCAATGGTTTCTAAGCGATTAAAGCAACGTAGTAGGGTACTTTTACCACAGCCGGAGGAACCGATAACTGCAACAACTTCTCCCCGGTTGATTTCGCCAGTGATTCCTTTGAGGACTTTTAGGGAACCAAAGTTTTTTTCGATATTGTCAAAAATAATTGCGGGGATGGTATTGTTCATTACTTGTGTCAAGCTGCTCTACAGTTGATTGTAAGGTTTTAAGGAACCGCCAACGCGTAGCATCTCGCAGAGAAGACACCAAGGGCGTAGAAGGAAGAGAAAATAATATGGCTAAATTTGGTTTTGGGCGTTGGCTGCGCTGGTGTTTGGTTGTTAGTTTTGGTTGTTTGTTATTGGCTGGCTGTGTTGTGAACTCTAGTGCGGGAAAAACTTTGCGGGTTGCGACAGAACCAGCATTCCCACCTTTTGAGTTTAAAAAACAAGGTGGTGAGTTGCAGGGTTTTTCGATTGATTTGATGAATGCGATCGCAGTTGCAGCTAAATTTAAAGTAGATTTTCAAAGTATGCCTTTTGATGGTATGATACCCGCTTTGGTTGCCAAAACGGTAGATGCGGCGATTAGTTCGATCACGATTACAGAGGAGAGAGCGAAGACAATTTCTTTTTCCCGTCCTTATTTTAAAGCTGGGTTAGCGATCGCAATCCGTGCAGACGATCAAAATATTACTGACTTTGACAGTCTCAAAAATAAAAAAATTGCAGTCCAAATTGGTACAACTGGAGCTGCAAAAGCTAAGAGTATTCCTGGCGTGCAACTTCGTAGTTTTGATTCAGCACCTGTAGCCCTACAAGAATTGGCCAATGGTAATGTGGATGCAGTAATTAATGATGCGCCAGTGACGTTATATGCTATTAATACGGGCAATCTTCAGGGAATAAAAATAGTACAGCAATTGCTGACGGAGGAGTTCTATGGCATTGCTACAACTAAAAATTCGCCAAACTTGGCATTAATAAATGATGGTTTGGAGAGAGTGTTAAAAAATGGCACTTATTCCCAAATTTACCAAAAATGGTTTAAAATCAAACCGCCATCACTACCAGCTAAATCACCATTTGAAAACCAGAATAGTACTAGCTCACCTAAAATATTTACCTCAATTGCTGTAATTTTACAGGCTTTTCCAACTTTATTGCAGGGAGCATTGGTAACGTTACAATTAACAATAATTTCTGTAGTTTTTGGTTTAATAGGAGGTTCCCTAATTGGTATTGTCCGACTTTCTCGCATCGCACCTGTGCGTTGGCTAGCGAGAGCCTATGTAGATTTTTTTCGGGGAACACCTTTATTGGTGCAAATTTTTATGATTTACTTTGGTTTACCAGCAATTTCGCAAGAACTAGGTTTTACATTTACTTTTGATCGCCTAACTGCTGGAATAATTGCCTTAAGTTTGAATAACGCCGCCTACACCGCCGAAGTTGTGCGTGCAGGGATTCAATCGATTGAAACAGGACAAGCAGAAGCAGCACAATCATTAGGTTTGAGTTCTATACAAACGATGAGTTATGTCATTTTTCCTCAAGCTTTTCGCCGGATGATTCCACCTTTGGGTAATGACTTTATAAGTTTGTTGAAAGATACTAGTTTAGTTTCTGTAATTGGGTTGGAAGAATTACTACGTAAAGGACAGTTAATTGTTGCTGACAACTATCGCGCCTTTGAAATTTACGCAGGTGTAGCAGTGGTTTATTTATGTTTAACGTTACTTTTTTCACAGGCATTTAGTCAATTAGAACTGTGGATGAATCCAGTTAAACGGCACAGGTGACTTTGAAAAGTTGTTGTCCCTTTTTTGAAGAAGGTTTAGAGGGATTAAAATTTTGTGATGCTACTCATTTTTCTTCTAAAGCGCTTCCGAAGAATAAATTATTCCATAAGAATAATTCTTATTATAGAAAAGGAATAAATAGTTGCCGACTGCAAACATTTATTCCCATACAGAGATTCAGAATCGATGAGGGGGGGATTTAAGCCATTTATTTATTCGCCAGTCGTACAGAATCTTTCTAAATTCTGATTCCTGAATTCTATTTTGATAAAGTCTAGTTTAAAAACAATATTTAAAAGGGGTCTTTCGCTATCATTCTGTTCTCGTAGCCTTACCGCTTAAAAACTAGAGCTTTTTTCAACAGTTATCTGAAATATGTAGTTTTTGCTATATAAAGTTTGCAGCCAATACTGTAAAAACTAATGGTTTCAATCTGGATAAAATTTATTTCTGAAATTTAATCTATAAATATGTATCTATACAAATAATAAAGATTGCATTGTTTGTAATTATTGCCTAGCTATTATAAAATTGTCATATATATCGTAACAACAATAAAAATACTTAAATACAGTTATTTAGTGAGTAACAATCATATCTACTGAGTATCAACACAGGAAGGACTAATAGAGATAAACTAGATAAAATAGAAACTAAAAATTGCTTACAATAACATAATAAGCATTGGAAAAATAAAATTTTGATGAATATTATAACAATTCAAACACTTTTTTGTAGTCAACTTCAAGCAGAATACATAGATGCGGATAATTGGACATATCAACTACAATAGGTACTACCCATGAGTTCCCGCGCCCTGCTGTTAATAAATCGTCATGCCCGCCAAGGGCAAAAGAGTCTGTCGGAAGCGATTGAATATCTGAAAACACTCGGCTTTGATTTAATTGAGGAGTCTACAGAAGATCCAAAACATCTTGCTGAAGTTATATTTCGCTATCAGCATCAAGTTGACCTAGTAATCATTGGAGGAGGAGATGGCACTCTCAATGCAGCAGTAGATGCTTTAGTTGAGACTCAGTTGCCCTTGGGAATTTTACCTTTAGGAACTGCCAACGACCTAGCGAGGACTTTGGAAATACCGAATTCACTCAACGAAGCTTGCCAACTTATTGCAAATGGAAATTTACGCCATATCGATTTAGGTTGGGTAAACGGCAAGCACTTTTTTAACGTTGCCAGTCTGGGATTGAGTGTAAAAATTACCCAGCGACTTACCAAAGAAGTCAAACGCCGTTGGGGAATATTTGCTTATGCCGCCACTGCATTGCAAGTGACTTGGGAAGCTAGACCTTTTACTGCGGAGATTGTAATCAATGGTGAATCAGTTCGCGTAAAAACAGTACAAATTGCTGTGGGTAACGGTCGTTATTACGGCGGTGGTATGGCAGTGGCTGACGATGCCACAATAGATGACCAAAGGCTAGACCTCTATAGCTTGGAAATTAAACACTGGTGGCAGATTATACTATTACTCCCTGATATGCGAGAAGGACGACATATACATTGGGAGAGTGTGCGTTCTCTTCAAGGTCAAGAAATAAAAGTATATACTCGCAAACCGCGTCCTATCAATACAGATGGTGAAATTACTACTTACACACCGGCTCATTTTAGGGTTATACCTAAAGCTATAGCTGTTTTAGCACCCCCAGAAATTAGGAGTTAGGAGTTATTCTCCCTCATCTCCTCCACTTACTCTATTTCCCTCTGCTAAAAATGTGGGAAGTCGCATCAACTCACGCCAAATGCATCTGAGATTTTCTCAAGATATAAAGTCCCTGTTACAACGCCTAGCGGAACAACCGCTTACTCTAGGTGATGTTCTGGCAGAAACCTCAGAACGAGGATTCAGCCTGGTGATTACATTATTAGTTTTGCCCTTTTTATTTCCTATGCCACCGGGATTAACTGGCCCTTTTGGTGGTGCTTGTTTACTGTTGTCAGCGCAAATGGTTTTGGGGAGGCGATCGCCTTGGCTGCCGAAAAGAATCGCTAACTACAAGTTTCCTCGTCCCTTTGCCGAGTTACTTTTACAAAATTTGGGGCATCTTACCAAAGTTTTACATAAAATCGCCCGTCCCCGATTGACAAAAATAGCCCATAATCCTTTGATTTGGCGAATTAATGGGTTTTGTATCTCTTTATTAACAATCTTACTAATATTACCAATTCCGTTTACAAATCCTATCCCCACTATAGGTATTTTACTTTTAACTGTTGCCACTATCGAATCTGATGGGTTATTAATTTGCATCAGCTACGCCATTACTTTCTTAATTACCTTGCTATTTGGATTTTTGGGTTATGCAGTATGGTTATCTCCCAGTTTACTACCATCTATTTTTAAATAATAAAAGCCCCTAGCTTAAAGCTAAGGACTGTAATTTATTAGGGTGCATCTACCATTTATTAATCCGCTTTATTAATTCCTATATCCGGGGAAATTAGACTTTCAATAAAATTAATTTTATCGACGCATTAAAAACTACAAGCAATAAAAAAGCCCCTAGCTTGAAGCTAAGGGCTGTAATTTATTAGGGTGCATCTACCATTTATTAATCCACTTAATTAATTCCTATATCCGGGAAAATTAGGTTTTTAACAGATTTATTTTACTTTAAAAGTATAAATTTAATTAAAAAAAGCCCTCAGCTAAAAGCGGAGGGCTGTGATTTAATTAAGGTGCATCTACTATTTATATATCCGCCTTAGTTCTTGCTGCATCAGGAAGAATTGAAAAAAATGGATAACTGTGGAATTGATTTCGTTAGCTATAAAACTAGTACTAGTCTGAACGAGGATAACCTGCGGTTTTTTACTAGATAATCATTGACTAGCTTCACAGTAATTTTACAAATATCCTCAATTTTACCTAAATACGCAAAGTTTTTGTTAATATCTCTGATACTATATCCGCAATAGTACGAATTTAGTTTATTAGTTGGGTATATGACTATAAAAGTTAGACGCACCCAACTTCATGAAGCGATCGCCATTTCTATTAGCCCTTGCTAGCCTTTGTATTGTCGGGGGAAGCTTTTTTATGAGAACAGCTTTTAGCAGTACTAACAAGCCTAAAATAATAACTAATACATCACGCTACAGAGAAATTCGTAATCAGCTATGGTCTGATAATGATCAAGTAAAACATTTTCCTAATCAGATTCCTACTGATGCCAAAGACGTTCGGATTGCTTACTCTCCAGAATTTTTGCAAGGAAATGCTTTTTTTCAAATTAGGCTGAAACAGCCACCAAACAAGATAGAAAAATTACTGTCACAATACAGAAATAGTGCAAAATACAAATATACAGGTGGCAACACAAACGACCACATAAATCAACTTAACGGTGTGCCAACAACTTTTTTCTATACGAGCGACTCTCATACAGAATCTTTTCCAGCTACTTATGAAATACTAGTATTGAATGCAGACGACAAAGGCAGACCTGGCTTTAAATGGAATCATGGAGATAGCTATGGTGTCGCTATTAATAGTTCCGCCTCAGAAATAATCTATTGGTCTGAAAAATGGTAGCTAGCAATTCAAATCTATTCTGAATTGCTATGAGAAAAATCATTATTTGGGACATGACCCTCATTCAGTACTAAGCAATGGTTTTACCCTTTTGGGTATATCACTTTAGGTAGTTAAAACTTATAGCCAGCATAGGTAAGATTTATAAGCTGCTTAAAAACTATCTAAATATTTAGAATGCCAACTGCTTTAATTACTGGTGCCTCTAGTGGTATTGGTAAAGCTTTTGCCCAGGAACTAGCTGCACGCAATACAAATCTTGTACTCGTAGCTCGTTCCGAAGAGAAACTGAGTCAATTAGCTAAACAACTACAAGAACAACACAAAATTCAAGTAGACGTTATAATCCAAGACCTCACGGAACCTAATGCAGCTGCTGCTGTATTTGATGCCACTAAAGCAAAGGGATTAACTATTGACTTATTAATCAACAATGCTGGTTTTGGTTACTATGGTGACTTTGCCGAAGGCGATGGAGAAAGACAAATTAAAATTGTACAATTAAACATTTTAGCATTGGTAGATTTAACCCATAAATTTCTACCCATGATGCGGCAACGACGGTCTGGAAGTATTATTAACGTATCCTCTATTACCGCATTTCAACCGATACCATACCTTTCTGTTTATGCTGCCAGTAAAGCCTTTATTCTCAGTTTTAGTGAAGCACTATGGGCAGAAAATCGTCAATATGGTGTCCGTATTTTGGTCACTTGTCCAGGTCCAATAGAAACAAATTTTTTTACGGAAGCTAATTTTCCTCCAGCACTGGCAAGTACTACAGATAAAGTGTATTCTTCCGAAAAAGTTGTTTGTGAATCTTTAGATGCTTTGGAAAAAGGCTATCCAACTGTTATTAGTTCTGATACTAGCACTCAAATTAGAAGCAAATTATCTCGGCTCGTACCGCGCAAACTTCTGCTGAATATATTAGCAAAACACTTTAAAGCCTAAGTTATGTCTAGCAATCCGCTTTGATTTCTGTTTGCGAAGCGTGGCGTAATCCTAATTGTTGGCGTAGGAGGCAATAGGCAAAAAGGCTCTTTAAGTTGTAACGAATGTTTTCAGAAATCAAATATGAGTTCTATATATAGTTAGAAGATGTTTGAAAAGTGGTAACTGAGGTATCCAAAAATTGAGCTCCTCCTAAATCCTCCTTTTTAAGGAGGACTTTGAGAAGGTTATTCTACCCTTTTTAAGGAGGGCTAGAGGGGTATTTGAATATAAGGGTAGACTTTTCAAACATCCTATTAGGAGTTAAGAATTGAGGGGTAAAGAAACTGATGAATTTAAACCTCTTAACTCCTCACTTATTACATATACCTTGTTAATTGAACTCGGTAACGGTCTTTTTTTGTAACTGCGATTTCTCCAACTTCTAAACGCCCTTTAGAGCGAATGGCGATTAAGTCACCTGATTTGACTTGAGAACTAGCTTGTGTAACTTCCTTCCAATTAACGCGGACATCACCAGCATCAATGAAGTCAACCATTTTGCTGCGGGACATACCAAAACCAGCAGATGCGATCGCATCTAACCGCAAAGAAGCCTCTACAGTAGTTAGTTCTTTTTTCTTTGGTTCCCGAACCCTTAATTCAGCTATCTCAATTCGCTGAGTCTTCACAGGAACCGATCGCACCTGCTTAAGACTCATTTCCAAAAATTCTACTAACTCTGGGGCGACAATCGCCTGGGCCCCTCGTTCTCCCAAGACAATAACGTCTCCTGTCTTTTCACGAACAATTCCTGTTCCCAACATTGCGCCTAAAAAGTCGCGGTGAGAGGCGGTATCAAACAAGAAGTTACCAGCAATTTCCACGGCGACAAGGCTGACTTGAGATTGATCTAAGGGAAGTTCCGAACGAGCGATCGCTATTCTTTGGCGTTCAGCTTGGGGATATCCGCCCCATGCAACTAATTGCACTTCTGTTAATCGGTTAAACACCCGTTGAATTTCCGCCAATTCTGGGGGAGATAGAAAATCTGTCAAAACCACTTCCCAAATTTTGATAGCTTGTTCCGCTTGATCAATTACACGAGCTACACTATCTCGATTTTCAACACCCTTTAAAAGTTCTTCTCGTGGCAACATTCTTAAAAATTATGAGTTATGAATTGAGAATTAAACTGCTATAACTGTCTTGATTCTAACTTTAATTCCCATTTCAGTAGGTTCCCATCTCTAGCAATTTGTTACATTTCTAGTTTTTCCAAAATGCGAATTGAGGCAACACACCATCTGGAGAATGAGGGATAATTCTCTTGAGTTCTCGCCCAGTAAAGCAAAATTGACCAGTACTTTTACCGCTTCAAAAGTGAATCCTTGTCTGTTGTAATGCGTAAACCAGGATTTTTTATCACACGCTACTTGTGTCAGCATAACCTTGGATATTTTCTGGATCAAACTGACGTAATATTCGGGTCGCTTGCCGAGTGAGAGTTTCAGAGCCTTGAACGGCAACTAAGTATTTACCCGCGTCTAAGCGGTTTCGATAAGGCAAGGCATCACCACTACCGACAAGTAAACCGACTCCGCCACCCACAACCACACCACCCATAGCACCACTAGCAGCACCCAGCAGTCCGCCAACGATGTGATTGCCAATTTCACCCGCCCAGGCAAAAGTATCTAAACCCGTGATGAGGCTGAATGTAAAACCTGCAAAAAAGCCAAATGGTATCAGCCAGGTTGCCATCAGTTGTGCTTGCTTTTTGGCTTGGTCTTTGGGGTCAATTAAGCCAAACTCGTCAGCCGTTTTATAGCCCTTCCCCAAGATAGTACTGTTTATGCCTTCTTCTTCTAAAGCTAAGTAAGCAGCTTCGGCTTGAATGCGGTCTGGTAATACGGCAACAAGGTAATTCATTGATTTTACAATTTGTCTAATATAAGTTTTGCCTTAATTAACAGCGTATCAGTCTTGGTCGAATCGATCTTACATTGGGTAGGAGTTTGGAGTTAAGAAAGGCTTTGATTCTTATACCATTTCTTTGTGAGGCTGCGCCAAACCCTTTTAACTTCTTTCTTTGTGTCCTTTGCGTCCTTTGCGGTTCGTTTTTCTTTCTTTTACTTATGGTTTAGCGCATCTTCATAGAGAATTGGTATTACTTCCCTTCCATTGTAGAGAAGGGATTGGGCGTTAGGTCTGTATTAAACTCAACTGCAAATTGCGTAGGCGTAGCCCGCCGCACGCATCACGCAAGTTAAGCATTAGTTAAATATATATGGGCTGATCACTTGAGCGAATCTAGTGGCTCACAAAAATTGTTTACGCCTTGTTTGAGAACATATATCAAAACTGGCGTTGCCAAAATCGTGGGAAATGTCGGCATTGCTTTTAGATTTTCCATCATCTTTTGAGGTGAAGTATTAAGCAAATCTTCCCGGTATTCTTGTTCGCAAATAACCACACGCCATTTTCTAGCCAAGGCATCTAACCACTCAGAATTTGCTCTTTCTGGTTGTTGTCCTGCTCTAATAGCTAGCGTCATTGCCGCATCTTCTAAATCTCCATCACAGTCTTCAATCAAATCCAGCGCTTCCATATCGCTAGGATCGTCAGCCAATTGAGAGCGAAACTGTGCAATTTCTTGAGATGTTACTTTAGTCATGAGTCTTTGACAAGGCTAGCGAGCGAACATTCAGTTATGCTACATCATTTTACAAAATTCCTGTTATGCGTTTTCGCAGCACTTTCAAAATTCAAAATCTCTTTGAGAAAGTTCAGTTAAGAATTAAACTGTGCCATATTTAATTTTCATTTAGAGAGCGCTCATGTTGCCCACCTCACAAAGTAATACTTTTCGGTTAAGGGTAAACGGGAAAGGGAAAGGGTTTGAATTTCTCTTTCCCCATTGCCCTTTAACGTTTCCCCACACCAAAAGAGAGATTATTGGGTTTATCCGAAAAGTATTGCCCCACAAAGACTGATAAGCTGTTGTGTTTTTAATTTGCACATTGAGACAGCAGGGGAGCAGAGGGGCAGAGGGGAGGGTTTACAGGTTTTACCTAAGAGATTATGAGGCAACTTGTAGGCGCGACAGCTTATTTAATTAGGTTATGCAATTAAATCACTTTCAGATGAACAGTGGGAATTTTAGGTGTGTAGAGAGTTAAAATTCCGGTCTTTTTTACTAAAAAGCCTCATCTTTCAATGAGGCTTTCAGAATTTTTAATTGAGAGGTTAAGTCAGCAGTACTAGCGTAGCGCTCTGAGGGTAACAGATCGTTGTAACTGAGCTAAAGCGCGGTTGTAATCCAAAATTGCTGTGACTCGATTACCTTCAGCCCTTGTGAGGTCGTTTTCAGAGTTAATAACATCAGTTTGAGTTCCTACACCAGCTTGGAATCGCAAACGCGCTAAACGTAGAGCTTCTCTAGCTTGTTCTAAAGCGGTGTTAGAGGTTTGAACATTCTCCAAACTAGATTGCTGGGTAGAATAGGCTTGTTCTACCTGAAAGCGAATTTGGTTGCGCTGTTCAGCAAATTGAGTTTCTGCGATCGCAATATTAACTCTAGACTGAGCTGCTCTTGCTCTTGCCGCTCCCCCATCATACAAATTGATGGTTGCTCTAACTCCCAATGAATAACCATCAGTAACGCTGACATTATCATTGAACTGGTCTAGTAGGTTGTAACTGCCTACCAAACTAACTTGAGGGCCTAGTTCTGCAAGAGCCTGTCTACGCTGTTGTTCGCTGATATTGCGTTGTGCCAACTGCTGTTGCAATTCTGGACGATTTTGATAAGCCAGCACAATACTTTGTTCTAGTGTTGGGTTCCAAAGACCAGCTAATTGTACAGGGTCGGCGGCACTGATATTTATCCCCTGCGGCAAACTTATCCGAGTTGCTAATTGACGACGGGAAATTGCCTGCTGCGATCTAGCATTAGTCAAATCTTGTTGAGCATTTGCTAAATTCACCTGCGATCGCAACACATCAAACCGCGTACCAACCCCAGCTCGCTCTAAAGCTTCCGCATCACGCAAACTAGCCTCAGAGTTTTGCACAGCCGACTGAGCAATACGTACTTGTTCATCCGCTTGTTGCAGATTGTAGTAGTCAGTGGCAACATTCAAACGGATTGTTTCAGACTGAGTTTCTACAGCCAATTCATTGAAACGTACCTGTTCTTCAGCCGCTCTGATGCTAGCTTGCACTCTCCCAGAAGTATAGATGTTATATGACAGCTGTGCTTGACCGGAAAAAGATGTACTAGCTTCATCTGGCGATGAGATACCCGTCTGTTGTTCTTGAAGTTTCGACGAGAGCTGACTACTGGCAGACTGACTACGAGTAATATCAGCGCTAATTCCCAGAGTTGGCAATAAAGCAGCTTGTGCCTCACGTAGAGCCGCTTTATTGCGTTCTAGCTCTAATATCGACACCTGTAAATCGTGATTGTTACGCCGTGCTAGCTCCAGAGCTTGTGCCAAAGTAATTGGCTGATTTCCCTTAAGTGTCACTTCCTCCGGTTTGGTAGGAAATTGCAAGGGATTTGAGCTAGGAATCAGGTTATCGGGAATTTTCACCGGCCCTGATGGCACAGGAGTTATGGTTCTCGGCACAGTGGAAGGTTGCACTGTCCCTGATGGTGCAGGAGTTACGGTTCCTGGCACAGTGGGAACCTGTGTCGAATTTGCCGGAATCGGGGTATTATTCTGAGCAATGCGGCCGATAGCATTTTGTTGTAAACAGGTGCTTGAAGCCAGTAGCAAAGTCGCTGAGGAATCAGTCTTGCTTTTCCCTGACTCCTGTGGGCATCTTGGCGCTGACAACAGTTTTGCTGATTCTCCACCTGTAGCTGAAGTTTGTAAAAATGTTTGCAACTCAGTAACAGCATTTTTCTTTTGAACCACTGGCTGCTGTGCAGCAGACAGGGATAAAATTTTTCTTTGGACAGAAGAAGGTTTTGAAGTGTAGTTGGGAACTACTATACTCTCTGATTTCTGCCCAGAAATGCTTGAGCTACTCTGTTTTTGGTTATTTTGAGCAGAACGGCTAACATCTAGCTGTTGGGAAGAATTAGAGGTAGGTGTCAAACTGACAAATCTACCTTCATCTTTCTTAAGTACTTGTTTTATTGGCACAACAGTATTTCCAGCCGTAAATACTGGAATACTGTTATTACTTAAAGGCTTCATACTAAGTTTAGTAAAACCAAAACCAGGTAGTAGGGTTGGAACACTAACATTTGCACCATGCGGCAATTGCGTATTCATCATATCCACAACCGAGCTTTGACCATAAGTAGAAGTCAAAACACTAGGAGAAGAAGCCAGCTGTACCCCAGTTAGTTTTACAGTACCAGCCCAAGCAGGCTGAGTTGTTAAAACCGCTGCCGTGACACCAGGCAAGAAGCTATAGAATAATTGCTGTCCTTTCACCGCATCCCTCACACGAAAATCAATCTAGCGGCAGAAAACCTTTCTTCACCACAGAATATAGCACGATACTAAATTTAGGAAAGAATATACTACGATACTAAATTTAGGGTTCGGAACTCTGTTTGTCTTCAAAACGTCTAACAATGCGAGAAAGTTCCGCCTTTTCATCGATACTAACGCGAGTAGGAGCACCGCTGATAATCCGTTCGTAGTTTCTGAAAGAATCTTTAATATCGGGCCCGTCGGCAGTGATATTATACTCACGAATGCCCTTATCATGCCAAGACCCGCGCATTTTAAATACGTTAATTGCCCGCGACATTTCTCCACGAATTTCTACGTACTGTAACATTAGAATTGTATCGGTAATCGTAGATATATGAGAGTCAGTAATCGAATGCGCTCCTAGAAATTGGTCAGTTGTGTTGGTAAAGAAACCAGTAATTTCTTCTTGTTTAGCATAACCCGTTACACCAATTACAAACTGCCTAAATGCATTATTGCTCACTCCTCTAGCTAATGCTGATAGGGAATCAATGGCAATCCGAGCTGGTTTAAAGACAGCAATTTCTGATTTAATAATTTGTAAATGGTCTTCTAAACCAGTTGATTCAGGATAGGTACAAATTATTTTTAGTAAACCTTGCTCCTCTAATTCTTCAAAATCAATTCCCCAAGAAGAAGCATTACGAGATAGTTGGGCGCGTGATTCTTCGTAAGCAAATAATATTGCCTGTTCTCCATTGAGGCAGCCATCTTGAATAAACTTACTCACTAACAAGGTTTTACCAGTACCTGTGGCTCCTGTTGCCAAAATAATAGAATCTTTAAAGAAACCACCACCGCACATTTCATCTAAGATTTTGACACCAGAAGATACCCTGATATTAGATGAACGCTGAGTTAAACGCATTGCTCCTAGTGGAAAGATGTTAACTCCTTCATTAGTAATTGTGAAGGGATACTCGCCTTTCATATGAGTTGTACCGCGCAATTTGAGAATTTCAACTGTGCGACGGCGGCGTTCTCCTTCTAAAACGTTGCGAACAATTACTACATTATCAGAAACAAATTCTTCCACTCCAAAAGAAGCAACGGGGCCATATTCTTCACTGCGTTCAGTGGTAATTACAGTGGTGACATTCAGTATTTTGAGACGTGCTACTAAGCGAAAAATCTCGCGTCGTACTACTCCCATCGCTTCGTACTGCTGAAATACTGCTGTCATTGAGTCAATTGAAACTCGTTTAGCTTTGTATTTGCGAATGGCATATTGCAAGCGTTCAATGAGTGCAGAAAGATCAAAATTTCCAACGATATCTTGACCTTCTGGATCGGGAGATGCATCAAGAATAAATAACTTGCCTTCTTCGATTAAGCGAGGTAAATTCCAACCAAAAACATGAGCATTTTTAATAATATCGCTGGGTGATTCTTCAAAAGTAACAAATACACCTGCTTCATCAAAGTAGGTGATACCGTTATACAGAAACTGAAGAGACAATAAAGTTTTACCTGTACCTGAAGTGCCACTGACCAAGGTAGTTCTACCAATTGGTAAACCACCATGACTAATATCGTCAAACCCTTCAATCATCGTGCGAATTTTTTCTACACCCCCATTTTTTGGTGTCTTATTGGGTTCTACTTGCTTGTTTTGACTCATTGCTTGATAATAAAAGGGTATTAAAAACTGTTGTTTTATTAGTAAAATTTGTACTCAATTTTTCCAGACTAATTATAACCTAAATGTTAAGCAAGTAAGGTGTGTTAGGTTACAATATGACAGAGAAATAGCAAAAATAAATAGATTTAATATTTAAAATAAATATTTTGCTGTCATGCTCTAAGATAAAGGGTAATAAAGCTGTCTTGACTAAAGCAACATAATGCTTTTCCTACACAGTTAAAATTTACTTTATAAACGCTATCTTGTATCATTAATTATTTTACTCTTCAAAATCTGCTTCACTCAGTTCTTCATAAAGCAAATCTAATCCAATCAATACTCTTTCTCGATCTGAAAGATCGCCGATAATTTTGCGAACGGGTGGAGGCAAAATTTTGGATAATGTTGGCGTTGCCAATATTTTATCTTCTTCTGCCAATTGTGGGCTTTTTAATACATCGATCACTTTTAAAGCATAAACACCTTCAAACTCCTGTTCTAAAATATTTTTGAGTGTTTTCAATGCCCGAACTGAATTAGGGGTGTTCCCTGCTACGTAAAGCTTGAGAACATAGGTTTTTTTGGCTTTAATCATATATTTACAGGCTAGTTACGGATGTGTTCGCACGTTGGTAATAACTAACAGTGTTAGCTTGTTCCAAGTTAAATATTAATAAATAAACTTATTTTATTTAGGAATCGAACTCCTATAGACTTCACATAAGTGAGCCAATATATCTATCAACGTCAGCCGGTAATCAAGTAAGGTTTCATTGCTTCTTCCTTCTAATTTTAGCTGGATAGAGAATTCTTCAATTACCTCCATGTGAATTTCGATTATTTGGGGCACAGGAATATTAGCATAAAATATAGTATTGATAAATTTATCAATCTTTTCTTTGAGTGTTTTGTCTGTGGTAAAATAATTTATAAGTATTAGACTGTAATCTAATTTAAGCTGTCTTAATAATCCTTGCCTTTCGGCTGGATTCATCTCGTGAAAATGCTGTTGGCTTTTTTGCATCTGGCTGGCAAATACATAGACGTACTTGCTAGTGTATGCCTTACTGAGATTTTGTTGCGGCCAATTTGGTAAATAGTTGATTGTTGCAGTAACAGGTAAATAGCAAAATTGGGCGATGATCGCATCAATAAATTTCCACACCCAAGCAATCCAACCTTTTTGCTTGGCTAAGTCAACTAGTTTATCTAAACATTTGTTAACATCAGGTCGCAGAATCAATATCGGTAATAACATTTACTCTTTAATCTATCTCCTTGATCGCCTTGACCAAGAAACGTGGGCTGATAAGTTTTGGCTAACGCTTCTAGGGTAATACCTCTTGATGTGCAGTAAACTGGCGACTTTACCCCAAAAATAACGCTCTGTGTTCACAGATACTGCAAGAAGGCAGTTCTTGCTGGAGGTGGGAAGTAAGAAAGCTTATGCACTAAACTTAAACTTTTTAGCTTTTTTCAACTGGATATTTATTTATGCCTGCTTGTGCTAGCAACTCAACAGCTTAATGCAGCAACTGAGTATTAAGACTTAGTAAATCTTTGATGGTGAGGTATCTGTCGCTATAAAAGATTTACTACCTAATTTATTGTTTGCATATCTGTATCTATGTATATAAATAGATATATTTTTTAATTTTTCTCCTTGATAAGATACTTAAACGAACTTAAAGGATTGTCGCATTCTAAATCATTATAATTCCTCAAGGTTCTAAAGCGAATCTTTGGGGCCATAATTGTTGTAGCCGTCACTATCGATCGGGAGTTTAAATACCAGTAAGACACTGGGGAGGCTAGTTGCTATAAATCAGAAACGTCGCCTCTTGGAAAAATGCACTCGTCTACAAGCAAGTGTCCGTGAGGGGAAATCCCGTTGTTTTATTTAATGGCGTTGAAATAACCAGAGTTGCTTATATGAGTCTTCTTAGAGGATATGGCTTCAGGCGAAAAGACCATCAACAGTTGGCAGATGGAGATGCCGGAGGTTCCCACAGGAAGAATGACCCCCAAAGCCCTATGTTAATGCTAGATTACCCGCTTTCTGACTTTCAGGCAACCGTAGCTAGCTGCCTCCAAACATCTTCTTTGGCAGTGGTGCTGGAGATTTTTGAGCAAGAGCAGTGCGATCGCTTGGTAGTAGTGAATCAGCAGCAATGCCCCATTGGATTGCTGTATTCTGTCCGTTTAATCCAAAAATTATTAGCACATAGTGACGATAAAAATCTAAATTTACATCAACCACTCTCTACTTGGGGTCAAGGTTTAATTGAGCCAATACAGACAATATCAGCTTCTGAGCGTGTAGAGCAATTAAGCTTGCACTTGGGTTATCTACAAGCCGAAAAACACCAGAACTTAGATTGGGCGCTGATTGACTCTGATGGTCGATATTTGGGTCTGCTGGATAATTCCCACCTGTTGCGATCGCTGGCTAGGGAACGCATGGTTGGTTTACAAAGCTCAGGTATCCAGAGGTCGCGCCATGAGTATGATGCTGATGTACAGCCGCCAAATAAAGCAAAATCATTGGGACACCAGCCACTGATACTGTTATTGGAAAGATTGCCTTGGCCTTTAATGTTGCAAACATCTACTGGCGAAGTGTTAACCCGGAATCCCGCCTGGTGGCAGCAATTAGGAGCCTTAAAAGATCCAGAAGGAGTTAGGCAACAAGTGGAAGCAATACTTGTCCCTAAACCCTCCGAAAAATCTGAATATGTCACCCAACGAGCAATCAAGGTTCATCCCAATGGCAGGGAGAATGAATATGGTAGTGAAGAGGAACTGACTCAGCAAGAAGCATCACCAGATGCTGTATACAGTCGCTGCTATTTAGATAGTCAAGTAGGTACTTGTACCTGTGTTGTGGAAGTGCAAAATGGTCAGGAGCGAATCTGGCAGTTTGCCAAAATTCCTTTAGATAGTCCTGAGTTTAAAGTCATGAGTGCTGAAGCTGAGGTTGTACTCAGCAATGATTTGTGGTTAGTTTTAGCTACTGATGTCACTGAACAGCAGCAGCTTTGCAAAGAATTAGCTGCGAAAAATGCGGATTTAATTCAACTAAATCGGTTGAAGGACGAGTTTTTAGCTTGTATTAGTCATGAACTCAAAACTCCCCTAACTGCCGTTTTAGGATTATCGCGCTTGCTGGTGGATCAGCAGTTAGGAGAACTTAATGAGCGTCAAGCCCGTTATGCGGGACTAATCCATCAAAGTGGTCGCCACCTGATGAGTGTGGTTAATGACATTTTAGATTTGACCCGAATGGAAACGGGACAAATGGATTTGACGCTGACACCAGTGAAAATTAGTGCTGTGTGCGATCGCGCCCTATCGGAAGCCAAAGCCATCCACACTCAAACTACTAAAACAACATCCCAAACTCAAGAAAATACCCGTTCATCTGCTCCCCTATTCTGCCTTTCCATTGAACTAGGTTTAGATGAAATGGTGGCAGATGAGTTGCGCTTGCGCCAGATGCTAGTACACCTACTTTCCAACGCCTTTAAATTCACTGAAATATCCGGCGAAATTGGGCTGCGGGTAAGTCGTTGGGAAGGATGGATTGCCTTTACAATTTGGGATACAGGTATTGGCATTCCAGAACACCAGCAACACCTAATTTTTCAAAAATTCCAACAACTAGAAAATCCCCTCACCCGCCAATTTGAAGGCACTGGTTTGGGGCTAGTATTAACTCGGGCCTTAGCTAGGCTCCACGGAGGAGATGTCAGCTTCTTGTCTCGTGAAGGCAAAGGTAGCCAGTTTACACTACTTCTGCCGCCCAGTCCCCCGAAAACAGGCTTTTCGGAGCCAGATATGGTAATTAGAGCAGACGAGAAGACACGACACCAACAGACACGGGAAAACACCGCAGCCACTCGTCAGCAGATCGGTACGCCTACACAGCATCATCCCGTGAGTTCCCAACGGTTGGTCTTAGTAGTCGAGGCAGTAGCCCGATATATTGAAGACTTGACCGAAAAACTCAAATCTTTAGGATATCGGGTAGTAATTGCGCGATCGGGGACAGAAGCAGTCGAAAAAGCTCGGCGCTTGCAACCAATAGCGATATTTTTGAATCCGTTGCTACCCCTGCTGTCAGGCTGGGATGTGTTGACTTTATTAAAATCTGACACCGCAACCCGTCATATATCTGTAATAGTTACCGCAACGGGGGCCGAAAAGGACAAAGCATTTGCTAATCGAGCCGATGGTTTCTTAAGTTTGCCAGTGGAGCATCAGGTATTAGCACCAGTTCTCGAAAAATTATGTACTCCACAAGTAGCTCCGCAGGTAGGGTTGGAAAATAGCGCCATTATCCCACCTAAAACACCACTGCGAATTCTCAGGTTGGTGAATCCCCAGTTGGAATCAGTCAATCCTCACCCCTCACTTCGAGAACATCGGGTGATTGAAGTAGATGATTTAGATCAGGCAGAACTTTTGGCGCGGGTATGGCAATTTGATGTCATTTTACTAGATGTCGAAAGTACCACCGCCCAAATTTATCTGCAACAACTAATCCAGCACCCACGTTTGGCGGCTCTACCATTGGTTACTTGCGATGTTGCAACTACCTTAGTGGCTTCTAAAGTACCAGGGTTATCTGTATATCCTTACTTAACACCATTTAGCAAAGACAATAGCAGTCGCATCGAAAAAACAGATGCCTTACTATCAGTACTGCAAATTGCTTCTGGTATTTGCTGCCCTCCTAACATCTTGGTTGTGGATTTGACAATGCTGCGTGATTTTCCACAGGTAAGACGTAAGCCAGCTAAGGGTTATCGGACAGCAAAAAATTGCTCAATTAGTAGTGAAACTGCTGAAAGGGGATCTGAGTGGTTCCAAGCTTTAATTCAGTATTTACAAACAGCAGGCTTCAAAGCGGCGATGAGTCCTTGTTGGGCAGAAGTATTACAACAAATTCGCCACCAAAGCGTTGATTTACTGCTAATTTGTTTAGGAGAATCAGCTATCCACAAAGATGTGCTGAAAGCCCTGAAAACATTGGGAGATTCACCTGATAAATTACCACCAATTTTGGTACTAAATCAGCGATTAAATCGCCCAGACACCAATTTTCCGGTTGGGGTAGCTTATAAGGAAATTGACAAGCAGAAAAAGAATGGTTTGGAATCGATAGAAACTGTTGTTGGTGCGATCGCTACCCAAATATTACCGCGATCGATATCAATGGAAGACCTCTTAAACCAGATCAATCAAGCCTTAGCTGTCAATGGTTACAATGGCAAATGTTAATGGGGAATGGGGAATGGGGAATGGGTAAGAAGCATGGGAGCAGGGGATTCAGGGGAGGCAGCAATTCCCAATACTTCTCTGCGAGACGCTACGCGAACGACTTCGCTCAGTACAAGTTCTCAATTCCCAATTCCCAATTATGATATGTCTATTTTTTCATTTTTCTTTTTCTTAAAAGGAACCCGAACTAGGTTATAAGCACCTTTGGTAGATAAACTTTTGTAATCATCTGGCTGTAATTCCATTTGTAAAAACTTTTTCTGTTCAGCCAACAGCAACAGTGAGGCAGGTTGTAATCCCTTAGCGGCCTGGTTTTTAATATGCTCTATAGCCTCTTGAGGAAGTCCTAAATAATTTACATGAATGTGGCTGTAAAATACCACACTGGGCTTTTTGAAGCCAAGCATGATCAATTCTTCATTTGGTTGTTTTGCTTCTAGAATGACCGCAGATAATTCTCTTAAGGGTAATTGACGTTCTCGATCAATAAAAAACGAAGCAGGCGTTAAGACGAAAATTATAAACGCCACAAGCCCTAGTAAATTAATTCCAATAATGTAGTTCCATCGGCGACTCAGTAAGAAACCAGCAACTAAAATTGCACAAATCAACCACATTACGCCAGCTATTACTGGTAAACCAGATTTTTGAATTAGTTCGTGAAAGTTACTGATAGCTGGATCAGTACCTAATATATGGGTTATGTTAAACAGTGCTGTTGCTAGAACTGATAAAAACATTACATTCAACCAACCACTCACTCGCAGAAAAGTAGGGGAAAGGGAAGGAGTGGGGGAGGAAGAAACCGGAGATGTTTGTCTGTCTTCTGTATCCTGGAAAAAGTCGCTCCATAAAAGCGTCACTAGGATCGCTGCTGCTGGCATTAAAGGCAAGACATAACTAGGCAGTTTGGTGACAGCAATGCAGAAAAAGCCAAAGATGCTAGCAAACCAAATCCAGGCGAATAAACCAAACTGCTGAAAACGTTCAAGGGATCGCCAGTGCGATCGCTGCCAAAACTTTAGTCTTATTATAGAAACTGGTAAATACACGGAGTATGGTGCAAAGCCCAGTAGCACTACTATAAAGTAAAAATACCAAGGTGCTGAGTGACCATTAACTACTTCTGTAAAGCGTTCTAGGTTGTGATAACCAAAAAAGGCATTAATATAATTCCAGCCATTGCGCCAAATTACTAAAGCATACCAGGGCACTGATAAACCTAGAATTATCAGTATACCCAGGAAGAGGCGCATTTCCCGCAATACCTCTCTAAACCTTCCCACGTAAAGCAAAAAGGCGGCAACAATTATCCCTGGCAAGACAATTCCCACTGGGCCTTTAGTCAAAATTGCACCAGCAATTAGCACATAACAAGCTAAGTACCATTTACTGGGGAATAGGGCAGAAGAGGCAGAGGGGTAGGGAGCAGGGGGCAGAGGAGAGGAGTTTTCCCCTTGCTCCCTGCTCCCTGCTCCCTGCCCTCTACTCCCTTCCTTCCCTGCATACCCTAGAAAGAAACATAACAAAGCTGATGCCATACATCCGGTGAGCAGCATATCAGAGACACCCGTTCTCGCCCAAATAATAGTTTCGGGATTGAGTGCCATGAGCGCTGCTGCGATAAAAGATGTTAAGTAGCGGCGAGTGGGACGTGAAACTTGCTCTAATTCGTCTTGTTTAGCCAAATACCACTGTACTGTGTAAAAAGCTAAACAAATTAAGCCAAATGCTGCGATCGCAGAAGGAAGACGTACTGCCCACTCATTTACCCCAAGAATGTAATATGCGATCGCCTGACACCAGTAAATTAAAGCAGGTTTATCGAAACGAGTTTCACCATTGAAAAATGGGGTTATCCAATCACCTGTGACAAACATCTGGCGAGAAGCTTCGGCAAACAGTGGCTCTGTCTCATCAATCAAGCCAATATTGCCCAAATTCCACCCAAAAGCTATCCAGCCAACCACCATTAACCACAAAACCGACACAGTGACACTAAGGGCCGGATTCTTTGCTATTTTGTTGAACCACTGATCAACAGTGTGCTTAACACTCAATTTCATGCTCATTAGTCAATAGTCAACAATCACTACTCAATAGTCGTTGATTATCTATCTTTTGTTCTTCTCAAGGCTCAAATTCAAAATTTTTTTATCTAGTACTTAACACTCTACACTTCTTTGCCTTGGAACAATATCAGTTGCTCCAAGCTGCTTGATAAACTCTTGAGTTTATCAAATTATCACCACCTAGCAAACTCCTAAGTCCTATTTTAGAATTTATTCATTGACAAATTAGACAATAAATGTACTACTGAAAGTATGGCAAAAATAAGCGTAGCTCAAATTGGGCTACGCCTATTTTTGTCGGCAGTGACTTGAAGACGGATAATTTACGTCATTAGGATTACGCATCAAGTACAAAACCCCGCTCTCAAGAGCAGGGGTTATCTTAACTAGTAACTTCTCAAACATCCTCTAAGCGATCGCTCACCTAATAACTTGTATATTTGACTTTTTAAATCTGGCAAACTCATAATTTTTACTTTTACATATCAGAGGATTTCAGAAATTGCAAATTCATCATTGATCGCAGCAATTTCTGTTGAAATCTTTGGCTCATCAACCATTAATTCCAGATGTTCTTCCTGATTTGTGACATCAGCAAATTTATCTTTTGTATATTCACTTTCTCTGATTTGTCTAGCAATGCTTTCTAGTAGCCAAAGTTGTTCTTCTACAGACAAGGCACGGATTGAGCGCTCAATTTCTAGTAAATTCAGTGATATCATTTTGCTTCTGATTCCAAGCGGGGCGTATTTTCAAAGATATTCTTATATGTCAGTCTATCTGGTTAACCTATAGCATCGCAAATTCTCCATCATTTTTCCCAAGCTTATCTTTTCACAAATTAAATGAGATTGCTATAAATAACTAGAAGCCAATTTTATAACTTTTTAATTAGGTATTACTGCTGAAGCAAAATGTACGCTAAACTGACTACATGAATTACGAAACAGCTCGGAAACTCCTCATAGATCAGACAATCACAACCGAGGAAAACCCAGATGCGCTGTTAACGCGTATGAAACAGGGGAAACCGCCGGTACCTGGTCAGATCACTTCAATTTTGTTGGCATTGAAAGTGGTGTTTGAAGCCCTTAAAGATGCAAAGACCCTAGACCGAGAACTGGCTTTAGCCCTTTATCAGTTAAGCATTAAGGCACAACAGCTATTTGCCGCAGGGCGTAAAGCTGGCATAGATTGGCCACCACTATTAAAGGAAGATTTGCTACGAATTTCCTTAGCATCTGAAAGTATCTTTTCAGGTATATGGCAAACCCTAGCTCCCATCAGCCTAGGGAAACTATAGAACACTATTTCAGTAACTTGTATGTGAAAAATCAGGGGCAGAGGAAGATGAGGGAGTCAGGAAGAATAATTAATGCCCCATACCCAATGCCCAATGCCCATTACCGAATTTGCAGTTCACCTTCTAACTTGTCTAAGTCAGTTTTGAGCAAAACCGTCATTTGCCCGGTAAAAGCTTTGCCAGTTTTGGGTTGAGCAATTTCCACCCAATATACATAGCGATCGCCTACTCGTAATTCTCCCTTTAAAGCTTCCCGAATCGGAGTTTTAGCCAGACGCGCCGAGTTAACTACCTTCTGGTTGGGATACTGGTAAACTACTTGGGCGTGATCGTAGTCTTGATAAATCTCCAAGCCATAAATCACCCGCAAGGATTCCTGGAGACGGGCAAATGTCATGCCGTTAATGGCATCATACATGGAAATGCGCTCACTACGAATTGTGCCACGGTCTTTAGAAAATTCCACCCTACCAGGGGGCAATACCGACGCTTGAAAAGTGAATCGTTGAGCAGCAGTATCAGTTTTTTGCACAAACAATAACTCCCCACTCCTAGGGCGGAGTGTAGGATGTGCTTTAATCCAAGTACCTACTTCCTCTGTACTTTGCCCTGGTAAAGCATTGGCTTGGGAATCAAAAAGCGTTCCCACGCACAGCCAAGGTACTAGAGAAAAAGGCAAAATCAAACATTTAAGCAGGGATTTTTTGAGCATTTTTCTATTCACGACTTTCATGGAAATTTCCCCATTAGGGAGTAACCATAGTCTTCCCGTTTTTCAGCAAGATTATTTCAATGGGTCGCAGCGATCGCCCAGCGAAGCCGAATCTTTTCCCTTGGCGCTAGCAAGTCATAGAGCATCATGAGCATTGAGCGTCGGAGTCACTATCATCATCGTGTTATGAAGGTGGTGGGAGGAACACCGCTTACTAAAGAAAGTGTGGTTTTATCCACAAGAAGATAAAACCTCGGAGGATATGTAGAAAATTTTGTCTTTTAATGTTTGAGGTATTGATTTTTTGGGAACCATACATAAAGCAATTTAGGATGTTGGTGATAGTAAATTTATCGGATTATCTACCAGCAAGCGGCATTTAAATACCCAAATATATCCAGATATGAAAACAAAAATAATTACATATATCTATGCTTTTAGCTTCTTGTTTATTTGGAGTGCTTTTGCCGCTAAGATAATACTCCAGTTCTTGCTGAGTATAAAATTCATTCCGGCAGATATCTCTTATATGTTTATTAACGCAATTCCCTTTATTATTTTATTTGAGGTGGTTGTTAAAATAGCATTTCTTTCAACAATTTCTAGCAAATTAAAATTTGTTACCACACAGTTAGAAGCTCTATCTCAAATAGATAATAAGACTTTCAATTACTACACGAATTCTTTAGAGTCCCTCGGTTTTACTAGAATTAGCGACTTAGAACTATCAGAATCTACCCTTACTCTCGCTAGAGTTTTTTGCCATCCAAAACATCTTTGTTTTGCAGAAGTTGTGCAAACACCTGGGCGTTCATCAGTATTTTGTGATATTAGCAGTAGTTTAGAGCAAGAATGGTCAGTTAGTTTTAGAGATAATTCTCCTAATCTCGCTATTGTCTATGCCTTTTTACGCTGCCCAAGGGGGATAATTGTTGTTCAACAGGGAGTCGCTCCTGAAGAACTATTGCGATCGCATCTAAAATTTCGGCAGAAAATAATGCGTGATTTGAACTTACAGTTATTGCCAGATATTTCTATAGAAGCTTATTTTGATCAAGTGCAAAGAGGGAGGACATCTCAGAGAAAATTACTATCGCGCAAAAGTGTCATCATTGGAATGGTAGAAATGTGGCTCTTTCGCTTCAAAACTGAGGTTCAAAAGTCTCAATGGCTGGGAGATTATGCCCGTTTAGCAGCTAGAAAAGGCTAATATCAGTAAATCGACAGAGATTTTCTCATCTATAAACTGCTTTCAACCCCAAATCTGCTTCGATAATCTAGATGAATGTAAGTTATGGAGAATTTTACGATTCAGTAAGTAAATGCTGAAAGTAGTACAATTAAACTATAAGAAACAGAGAAATTCTTCATAGCTCTAGCTCTTGCTGTAACAACTCTGTAAGCTGATGTATGAGAGCGAATGAAGGCTAGCTATTATCTAGCAGACTGAAGGGGGTAGTTGTAGTGTTGTCATGTTTTAACGTAGCAGATTACTTTATCTGGTTAGCAAATGAAACAGGCTCTTTTATCAGTAATCTCAAGCTGCAAAAGCTTGTTTACTATGCTCAGGCTTGGCATCTTGCACTCAATGACACTCCTCTATTCCCAGAGGATTTTCAAGCCTGGATACATGGGCCTGTGATACCTGTGTTGTACCACAAGTATAAGCTTTTTGGATGGCAACCAATTTTAGAGGATGCTAACCCGGAATTACCCCAAGAGGTTCAAGAGTTTCTAGATGAGGTTGCACAAGAGTACTTTGCCTGCGATGCTTATGAACTAGAGCAGATGACTCATGCCGAGACACCCTGGAATTTGGCTAGAGTAAATGTACCACCTGACGAACCTTCCAACGAAGTTATTCAGAAACAGTGGATGAAGGAGTATTACGGATCTCGTGCCGAAGAAAAGGATTAAGAAGACTGAGGTTGCCAAAGACGGCACATCAGGTATTAAACTAACAAAGCTGATGCCTTGAGGTGGCTTCAGCTTTTCGTTTAAATATTATCAGGACAGTAACAGCAAGTTTTCTTGTAGCGAAAAAGAAGTAATTTACTGGCTGACATTGCTTGATCGATTAAAAGCTCTATCTAGCTTAACGGCTCAAGAGTTATTAGTGAACCGTAGCAGTACACTCAGATGCCATCGGGAGCATCTCACTTTTTAAAGTGGCTCAAACTGACAATAATCCATTGAGGTAAGCACAGCGATGGGCTAGGACTTGAGGCACATTTTCTCGTTTCCATTGTGCCCCGGAAATTTTTGTTCGACGGTCAACCTGTTTAACGGCAGATTCAACTGAACCTGAACCAATTGAACAAATTTCTTCAGCTTGATAATATTCGTAGTTGATAATGCGATTGCGATGCTTATCAAGATAACGGCAAAAGTTTTGTACTTGTTTGCCTTTACAATCTGTAAATAAGGCAATAGTAGCCTCAACTTGGCCTTTCCATAGTAGATTTTGTGCTTGTTTCAAGCGTTTTTGTGAACCCCCAACTTTGTGGAGGTTTTCTATTAAATGGAACCAATCAAGTATTTCTCGACGTTGTGCATCAGGTGCTAATTGGTCAATTATATTCCAAATGCCGTCATGTCCATCACCAATACAAGTGAGTGGGCTAGCCAGTGGTTGGTCATTAACCCAATCAATCACAATCTGATTATTCTGAAATGAAGTTCCCAAGATTCCGAGATGATGTAAGCTAATTGCTTTATAGCCAAGCCATGCACATATTTGACCTTTAGGAGTTCGGACACGGATGTTTCCACCATCGACGCTTAATTCTTCAATTGTCTGTTCTGGTGTTGGCAACTCAAAATTCTGGCGATGCACTAATCTCTGTTGACTGCTGTGAGAAACCTCTATGCCCGTAAAATACTTGATGTCTGATGCCGCATCTTCATAGCTGACATTCGCACTTACCCTCAAACAACAAGTTTCTAGATATGGACTCAGTTGAGTACTTGGTGCGACTTCTAATTCAATGGCTTGTTTGCTCGTTATTGCTAACTCTCCAAGAATGCTTTTGAGCCGTCGTTGGTATCCTGCGGTTGTCCCTGTAATCGTTTCGATAAAAAAACCCCTACTTCTGGCATAACATGCTTCTGCATTTGACTCCGCACTGCTTCTTCAATTGCTGCAAGATTTGTGAGCTTTTCTTTTGACGTATCTTCATACAATATTTTAGCAATCGCCTGAATATGTTTTTGAAGAGCTTGCTTTTGTTCTGGGGTCATCGGTAAGTAAATACACTCGTCTTACCTATCCTGACTGATTTTCGTCTTCTTTGCAAAAAACTGGGATGCTCCCGATGCCATCCCATCAAATGGGAAGATACCAGAGAGAAAGCATTTGGTTTGCCAAATGAAGAACAATTAGTTGACATACCCTATCAGTTTTCCATCTCCTCAAATGAACATGGTAGGGTTCATGGATTTTTTATTGACGAGATTTTCTACATTGTTTGGCTAGATCCAGATCATCTGCTGTACCCCGCAAAAAATTAAGGAATCCGATCTCATTGTTTTAGCAGGGTGGATCTTGAAGCGGACATGATGTAAAACCGCGTCCTATTTGGGGTAATAAGACACGGTTTCATAAAAGTATTTAGTTATAATATTACAAAAATCAAAGTAAGATTTGATTTATACCAAAGTAATCCATTTACTGAGATTTGTTTCCTGGTTGATTAACTTTCTCTGTTGTCGGAGAGATTTGGCGATCGTAGCTTGTCTTTTCTTGAGTTAGGGCGATCGCACTAAAGAAAATAGCACTTCCTATAGCCAAGGCTACCACAGGGCGCTTGAGCAAGACAAAATCTCTGATAATCCTAGCTAAAGGTCGGCTTTGACGACGTAGCGACGAAGCAATCATCAGTTGTCTCCAAGTAAACGGATCGCGGACATAATGACCGCTTTGGCAAACTACTAGCCGTTCTTGGCAATAAGGACAGCAAAATAAGCCCATGCGCGTTTTAATTGGTTTGGGTGTGGCATTTCTTTGGCAAATTGGGCAAGTAACATAATGATTATCAAAGGTGTGTATATTCATTTACCTCGTCCGCCTAGTCCATTTACTCGCTCTATAAGAATAGCTATATTGAATTCCGATCAATACTTAGCAGACTTCCAAGTATGGTTTGACAACAGCCATAAATCATACATACATTGTATTACTACCAAGGATGGCTCAATGGTCGCAACACGAGTATAGCTAGATTTAGGCAAGGATGACTCCTAGTTAATGTTCGCGGGTGCATCCACCTAGCCCACAAAAACTTTGTTGTCTCTAGAAAAAATAGTGTTGGCGCTCACTCGTACCCCACTAACGATTTTTGACCCTCAAATAACAATTGTCTCCCATTTAACCATTCTCCCCACAAAAATTTTGCACAATGACATTTTTTGCTAAAGCTTTGTAAATCAAGCAAATAAAGTCTACTTGTCTGGTTGCTAAATAATGGCTCACAATGAGAAGTAACAGATAAAAATTTAAATTTTTTCTTACATTTACCCCGCCTCTCAATGACTCTCCTGCCTCCCAGTCAACTGAGGAAGGTAACGGAACAACCTGCATTTCCTACACCTTCTGCTCATTTAGCTCACCTAATTAATCGTTTTCAACCATCCCCAGAAACAGTTGTCCTGTTTTTAGCCATGCTCATTGGCGGTGGTACGGGTATGGGTGTAGTCACCTTTCACTATTTAATCCAGTTGATTCACCAGTTGATGCTGGAAAATTTAATGGGTCAAATCGGTGTCTGGGGTGCTTGGACTTTAGCCTGCGTTCCCACCCTTGGCGGGTTAATCGTTGGCTTGATGCGCTGGCGCACTCAAGACTTTGGCCCTGGACTTTCATCTCTGATCGCCGCCTCTCAGGGAACAGAGATTAAGCGACCACTACGACCAGTTACGAAAATGCTGGCCGCATCTGTTTCTTTGGGGAGTGGTGCTTCTTTGGGCCCAGAGGGGCCAAGTGTAGAAATTGGCGCAAATTTTGGGATGTTGTTTTCTGTAATTCTCAATGTATCTCAAGAGCGACAACGTTTGCTGTTGGGTGCTGGCGCAGCGGCTGGACTGGCGGCGGGATTTAATGCTCCCATTGCTGGAGTATTTTTTGCCTTAGAGGTGGTGATGGGAGCGACATCTTTCGCTACTTCTGCGGTAAGCGTGGTGCTATTAGCGGCGGTGGTAGCAGCATTAATTGCCCAAATTGGTCTGGGGGCACAACCTGCTTTTGATTTACCTGCTTACCAAGTTCGCAGTCCTTTGGAATTACCCCTTTATCTTGGCTTGGGTTTAGGGGCCAGCGTTGTTTCTCTGGCTTATACTCAATCTATTCGTTTAGCAAAAGCCTGCTTTGCTGGAAAGGTTCGAGGTTTTGCCTTTTTGGGACGAATTCCTGAGCCAATTCATCCAATTATTGGCGGTGTGATAATTGGCGCAGTCGCTTTGCATTTCCCACAAATTCTGGGTGTGGGTTATGAAACTGTAGAAGCGATGCTTCAGGATGTGGAGTTTCCCCTTTTCCTCTTGGTGGTGCTGTTGGTGGTGAAGCTACTGATGACTGCAATTAGTACAGGTAGTGGTTTCATCGGTGGTTTGTTTGCACCAGCTATGTTTTTAGGTGCTTCTTTTGGTTCAGCTTACGCCAAACTTTTAGCTGTGGCATTCCCGACTATTTGCGATCAAATGGCGGCTCCCCCAGCTTACGCAATGGTAGGAATGGCAGCAGTACTAGCTGCTAGTGTCAGAGCGCCGTTAACGGCTATTTTAATGCTGTTTGAATTAACCCGTGACTATCGCATTGTTTTACCGTTGATGGCAGCTGTGGGTTTGAGTGTTTGGCTAGTGGAAAGGATTAAACCAACTTTTAACTCTAACTCTAATCTACAACAAATTGGTCTTTCGGAATTGAAAGATGAACAAGCGGAAATTGTGCAGAAAATTCTGGTAGAAGATGCTATGCACCCCTACCCAAAAAAATTACCTGCAACCCTTGGAGTTTTAGATGCAGCTGTGGAAATGATCCGCGATCGCACCCGGAGTGCTTTAGTAATTGATGCAGCCGAGCAATTAGTTGGTATACTCTCTCTGGAAGATATCAACCGTGCCCTTGCTCTTTGGCAAAGTTACCCAAATTCACTAACTGAAATTCCAGATAATTTATCCAGTCAAACTCTCATAGATATTTGTACTACTGAAATTCTCTATGCATGGCAAGATGAACTATTATCTGAAGCTTTAGATCGTATGAGTCTTCGAGGTTTACATCAATTACCAGTGGTAGCACGAGACAAACCCGATCGCATTTTGGGTTTACTAGAAAAAGAGCAAATTGCCTTAACCTGCAATTTAGCAGTTACGCGCAAGGCACTTCGCCACTATTTACCAATCTTACCCACTACAGATATAGTTATTAGTCATTAGTGATTGGTCATTGGTCATTAGTCATTGGTTTTCACAAAGGACAAATGACAATTGACTAATGACCATTTATTAAGCCGTGGCTTCTATGGCTTCATCACCTTCCCGATCTTCTGGATCTACCTGTCTTAGACGAATGTGCTTTTTGCCTAAAGTGATGATAAACTCATCTCCTGGTTTCAGATTCATCTGTTTTGTATAAGCTGAACCTATAAGTAAGTTACCATTCGATTGCACACTAATTCTATAGCTAGCACTACGTCCACCACGCCCATTAGCACTTGGTGTACTGTCCAACTGAATCCCTTCAGCATCAATTAGGGCATTTAAGAACTTCATCATATTGACGCGCTCTATACCGTTTTTAGTAACGGTATAGTAGCCGCACTTCTTGGCTTTGTCTTCTTTGCTCTCGTTCTCTAGCTCTTTGACTTTTTTGAGCAGTTCTTCACCGAGTAGGGGTTCAATTTTTTTCTGTTTAGGCATCAACTTAGATCAAAAATGGATGTTTGAAGTGTTGGAATCGATTTTATTTTAGCTGAGGTTGAGCTAATAGGAACATAATCCATTAGTTTTTATCTCAACCTAGCCAAGTATATTACACTCAGATGCACAATTGTTATGCCATTAACAATATTGTCAAGACAATCTATTTTAGAGAATGCTGCCAATGCTGATCGCTATATATAGTTTGTAAATCACTGCTAAACTATACTTGTTTAAGTTTTCTAAACTAACGCTCAAAAGATTGTTTATTTGCTGAGGATGATAATTGAGTTACAGAATGATAAGTAAAACTGATCCTTAGTTATTGGTCGTTGGTTATTGGTTATTTACAAAGGACAAATGACAAAGAATAAACAACAAAGCTTGCCAAAATGAAATTAACTACCAGAGGACACTATAGTGTTAAGGCGTTGCTAGATTTGAGTTTACAGCCAAAATATGGGCCTGTATCTGTAAGAGCGATCGCTAAACGTCAAGATATCCCTGCTCCTTATCTCGAAAAACTACTAATAGAAATGCGTCGTGCATCAATAGTTAAATCAATTCGTGGCAGCATCGGCGGATACCAATTGGCAAGAGAGCCTGCACAAATATCTATAGGACAAATTTTAGAAGCAGTTGGCGAGACTAGCCATTTACCTCATCACACCCCAGCACCTACACAAGCTGAAGATTGGGTAACATTTAGCCTTTGGCAAAGACTCAACCAAAAGCTCAAAGAAGCTTTGTACAGTATTACTCTGGCAGACCTTTATTACGATGCTCGTAGCTGGCAAGCTTCCCTTGGGGAAGAAGCTAGTTTTGTGGTTTAGCTAAGAGCAAAGCTGGAGACACTCCACCTCCGGTCAATAGCTTAAATATTGACTAGGAATTTTAGATTTTTTGGTTGATACCCCACCCGGTAATTCGTCCGCAACGCTTTCGTGAGGGGAACAAATCGAAAATCCTCAATTTCAAATCCGCCGCTTCTATGGATGCTCGTTCCTCTCTACAAGATGCTGCGCGTAGCTTCCTCCGCAGGAGTACGCTATGCGCCATCAGAGCCAAGTACTTGGATTTTGTAAGGCTACGTTAAAGTGGTCGGGGTCAATCCAAAATCCAAGTTGCGACTCAAAATCCAAAATCCAAAATTGATTGACCCTTGACTCGTGACTTATGACTGATAGCATCTATATCTTAATAATTGCTGCATTTTTAGATTACTTAATTGGCGATCCTTGGAATTGGCCTCATCCAGTACAAATTATGGGGTGGGTAATTTCCCACCTCAGCAAATTTTTTCTCCAATTGTGTAAAAATCCTTTTACACAACGCCTAGCTGGAATTGTACTAGGGATTATTCTAATAATTGGTAGCAGTCTTGTTGGTTTTTTGATTATTCAAAGTGCCAGATGTGTTCATCCGCTATTGGGAATTGCAATAGATACCATTCTTTTAGCTAGTTGTTTTGCTGGCAGAAGTTTGCGAGCAGCAGCAGTGGCTGTTTTACAACCTTTAACAGCAGGAGATTTGGAGAAAGCTCGGAAGATTTTAAGTAATTACGTTGGTCGAGATACCCAAAACCTCTCACAAGCAGAAATTTTGCGAGCCGTTTTAGAAACGGTTGCAGAAAATGCTACCGATGGAGTCATGGCTCCGCTTTTTTATGCAATTGTTGGTGTCTTTGTGCCAATTGTGGGGCCAACTCCCTTGGCGTTAGCATACAAAGCCAGCAGTACCCTTGATTCAATGGTGGGATACCGAGAAGCACCCTATACTTATTTTGGATGGTTTTGTGCGCGGTTTGAAGATTATTTAACTTGGCTACCTTGTCGGTTAACAGTCGTGACTCTGGCGCTGTTATCGGGTAAACCAATGCAGGTTTGGCGAATTTGTCGTCGGGATGCAATTAAGGATCCTAGTCCCAATTCTGGCTGGAGTGAGTGTGTCTATGCTGCTTTTTTGGGTGTGCAGATGGGAGGTACAAATTCGTATCGTGGGGTAGCTAAGTACAAACCACTGCTAGGAGACGCTATTTATCCCATTACTGCAACTTCTATTCAAAATGCTTTGCAGCTAACTCGATATTGTTTTTTGCTATGGTTAGGCATAGCGATCACAATATTCTTAATACTCCCAAACAAGTAAATTTAGGAGTTAAGAATAAAAACTTCTAAACTCTTGTACAGACGCGATTAATCGCGTCTCTGTTAACTCATCACTCCTAACTTATTATTCCCTATGTCTGCCAAAGTAGTTGAAATTCTCTCATCCGAAGAAATCCGTCGTACCTTAACTCGCCTGGCCTCTCAAATTGTGGAAAGGACACGTGATTTGTCTCAGTTGGTGCTTCTTGGTATTTATACCAGGGGTGCGTTATTAGCCGAATTGTTGGCACGTCAGATTGAGACACTGGAAGGTGTAGCCGTGTCAGTTGGCGCTTTGGATATTACATTTTATCGAGATGACCTCGACAAAATTGGATTGCGGACTCCAACGAAAAGTGAAATTCCTTTTGACCTTACGGGGAAAACGGTGGTACTCGTGGATGATGTGATTTTTAAAGGACGGACAATTCGCGCTGCTTTGAACGCAGTCAACGATTACGGTAGACCAGAGGTGATTCGTTTAGCTGTGTTAGTAGACAGGGGCCATCGAGAATTACCAATCCACCCAGATTTTATTGGAAAGAAGTTGCCTACAGCTAAAGAAGAAGTTGTAAAAGTTTACTTACAAAATTACGATGGACGAGATGCAGTAGAGTTGATTAGTCATTAGTCATTGCAAAACTCTTCCCCATTCCCCATTTCCCATTCCTCATCGCAAAATGGGACTGCCATGATGATGAACTAAATACCACTTTCCGCCAAGAAAGTGAAATATATTTGTAGCTGTTGATTGTGCCTCAAGTCTTCTCCCAGAAACAACTTGGAATACATTTTCTCTCAGCAAAATATAAGCAATATTATCAACTATTTCTGTAGCAATTATATCTGTGTTTATTTCGATATAAGCGGTGTTTTTAAATATCTGCTCCCAAGAGATGCGAATCTCCTTCCAACCTCGTAGTATATTACTTCCAGGATGAATACAAAAACTACCAGTTCCTTGTGACCATACGGCACTCATTATCTCAATATCTTTTCTTTCAAAAGCTCGATAAAAAGCTGCATTAGCCGCTAAGACTTCATCCTTTGTCATGGGGAATTTAATAGTTAGGAGTTAGGATTTACTAAATTATAACCCTCAAGTTTGACAAATAAATTAGTAATGCCCACTTGCCCTGAGCGGAGCCGAAGGGATGCCCAATACCCCATTCCCAATGCCCAATTTCCAATTCCTAAATCTTTTTAACTGTACTAATAATTTGCAATAATTGGCTAGCTGTATAAGGCTTGGATAAAAAGGCTTTGATGCCCATATCATAAGCTGTATTAACTTTATCAGTCGAAGTCAGTCCGCTAACGGCAATAATTTTGACATCTGGGTTAATTTTTCGCAGGGTGCGGATAGTAGTTATCCCATCCATAGACGGCATAACCATATCAGTCAAGACAAGAGATATTTCATCTCGATGTTCTGCATATAAGGCTATTGCTTCAATGCCATCACTAGCTGTCATTGCTTTATAATTATGGCTTTCTAAGGATGTTTTTGTCACGTCTCGAATGGCAGCTTCGTCATCTACAACTAAAATTAATTCTCCTTGTCCTGAAGGCAGTCCTGGATCTTCTTTTTCTATAGTTTCCGCCGCTTCTTGTGCTGGCAAATACACCTTAAATTGGCTACCTTTTCTCTGTTCGCTGCATACGTTGATAAAACCGCCGTGGCTTTTAATAATGCCAAGGACTGTAGAAAGACCAAGACCAGTACCTTTAGTAAGTTCTTTGGTAGTAAAAAATGGATCAAATATCCGATCTAATATTTCTGATTTAATCCCAATTCCTGTATCAGTAACAGTAATAACGACGTGATGACCAACTTTAGCTTCAATATGCATCTTGGTGTAATTTTCATCAATTAAGAGATTTTCCGCCGATATTTTCAAATTTCCACCATTTGGCATAGCGTCACGAGCATTAACACATAAATTCATCAGTACCTGATGCAGTTGGGTAGCATCACCAGATACAGTCCAAAGATTTGGCGAAATTTGTGTGGAAACTTCAATGGATTTGGGAAATGTTTCTCTAATAATTTGCTGAATTTCTATGATTAAATGCTTTAATTGCAATATTGTGCGATCGCCTTCAAGTCCGCGAGTAAAAGATAATACTTGCTTGACTAAATTTGCCCCGCGTTTAGTGTTGGTAATCAATATTGGCAACAGTCGCCGAGAACGCTCATCATGGACTTGTGCCTCTAACAGTTGGGCTGTCATCAAAATGGGCGCAAGAATATTATTTAAGTCGTGAGCGATACCACTGGCTAAAGTGCCAATGCTTTCCAATCGCTGGGCGCGGAGAAATTGCGCTTCAAGTTGTTTTTTTTGTGTGATATCAGTGTTAACAACGAGAAAAGATTGTGCTTTATTGCTGAATTCATGCACTAGTGTCCAACGGCTTTCGACAATAATTTCTTTACCTGATTTTGTTTTTTGCTGTAATTCGCCCTCCCAAGAGCCATTTTTCATCAAAATACTGAGTGCTTCTTGAACTTTAGACGGATGTTTTTCATGCCAGAGAGATCGTATTTTCTTATTGATCGCTTCTTCTTTTTTCCAACCGTACAGACTCTCAGCAGCTTTGTTCCAAAATAAAATTTTATCGTCTAGATCGCGCACAAAAATTGCATCGGTGGCAACATCTAGTAAAGCGGCTTGTTCGCGGATTTTTTGTTCTGTCTGTTTGCGCTCAATGGCGTAGCGGATAGAACGCTCTAACAAAGGTGCTGTCAACTGGCTTTTTTCAAGATAATCTGCGGCTCCGGCTTTCATCGCTTCGATATCTATTTCCCAGTCGCCCTGACCAGTAAGTAAAATTATGGGAGAAGAACAGCCGTTGGCTATTGCTTCGCGCAAAAGTTCCAGTCCATTGTGTGGCCCCAAACGGTAGTCTACAAGATAAACGTCATGTTGGTGGCAAGCGATCGCATTTCTTGCTGCTTCATAATTATTCACCCACTCCAACTCGCAGTCTGCTACCTGAAATTCACTGAACCAGTAACGAGTCAAAATATAGTCATCTTCGTCATCATCAATGAACAAAACTTTGATAGGGCTGTTGTCCATGTTTTTCTCCCACTGCTTCTAGTGGTAGTTTCACGATTTCAAACCAGTATTTGACTAGAGTGTCCATGACCTCGACTAATGAGGCAAAAGGCGCTGGCTTAATGATGAAGGAGTTTGCACCTAAATCGTAAGTATTATATATATCTTCTTCTCTTCGTGATGTTGTCAGTATTACAACTGGAATTTGCCGCAGCTGGGGGTCAGATTTTATCTCTTTGAGTGCCTCAATACCGCTAATTCTCGGTATATTCAAATCTAATAAAATCAAACCAGGATGCGGTAAACTGCTGCTATTAGCATATCGACCACGATGGTACAAATAATCCATCAACTCTTCACCATTACTCACGATGTATAGTTCAATTGGCACTTTACTTTCTGCCAATGCCTCACGAACCAAGATGCCGTCGTCTTCATCATCATCAGCCATTAAGATGGTGAGATTTCTTTTTCGACCCTCCACATCGTCTCCTTTGCAGTGATTTAGTATTATGAATCAAGTTATTAACCTGGCATAGATGGTAACTCTTCCGTTGACAAAAATCATTACTTATGCAATTTATTTGTTTAGGATATGAAAGTTTTATTTTTTTGCTAATAGAAGGCGATGTCTAACAACAAATAGCTGTGGTGGTAGCCAATAGCGTGAAATAATCGAATCTTATTAATAATTCACATTATGGTTGATTTGTACAATGCATAAGTCCTACAAATTACGAGTGGCAATTGTACAATTAAGCTCATTTTGGGATTTAGTATTAATCCCTCTCTAGGAATAAAAATCAAGAATGGGAATTAATTGACAATACGATTGTAAATTTTGCTCCTTGCCCAGCTTTGCTTTGGGCTGTGATATGTCCATGATGACGCTCAATTATTTTCCGGCAAATCGCTAAACCTATGCCAGTGCCTTCGTATTCAATGCTACTATGCAAACGTTGAAAAACATTAAAAATCCGATCAAGATATTTTTCTTCAAAACCAATCCCATTATCTTCTACGATGATTTGACAAAGTTCAGAATTACTAGATATGTTATCTGCTTGATTGTTTAATATTTTACTATAGATTTTGATGACTGGTGGTATTTGTGGGCGATGAAATTTGAGGGCGTTACCAATCAGATTTTGCAACAATTGACGCATCTGTATAGGATCAGCTTGAATAGTGGGTAACTCTCCTATTTCTACACTTCCTCCAGTTTGCTGCACATAAATTTCTAAATCAGACAATACCTCTTGGGCAATCTTTGTCAGATTTACTGATACAAAAGGTTGCGCTCTGGTAGTAACTCGTGAAAGTGTTAACAAGTCTTCAATTAATGTCTGCATTCTTGATGCAGCATTCTGCATTCGTTCTAGATAGTCACGTCCTTGTTCGCTTAATGTGTCGCCACAGGTGCTTTTGAGCCGATCGCCAAAGCTTTTAATTTTACGTAGTGGCTCTTGCAAATCGTGGGAGGCGACAAATGCAAATTGTTTTAGTTCTTCATTAGAACGCGTGAGTTCTTCTCTGTGCCGAGTTTCTTGTTCTAGGATGAGGCTCTGAGTTGAGGCAATGCCTATTTGATCTGCTAGCTGTCGTAAAAGTTCAATTTCCCAGCTAGTCCACTGGCGGGGATGGGCGCACTGATGGGCAATTAGCAGGCCCCACAGCTGATTTTTGAGGAAAATTGGGACTACAAGGTTAGCTTTAACGGCAAATCGTTGCAACAATTCGACGTGGCAAGGTTGGATCTCAGCTTCTTTGATATCGTTAATGACATTAATTCGTCCTTGGCGGTACTGCTCAATATAATCATCACGAAAGCAAGGGTCGAGAATTTGCTGCCCCAGTACAACAGGTAAACCAGGAACTATTGCCTCTTGAACCGCCATGAAAGAGCCATTTGGCTGTAGGCTCAAGATTAATACTCGGTCGGCAAGCAGTAGCTTTTGCACTTCTTTGACACTGGTTTGTAGAATTTCATCGATTTGTAAAGACTGACGAATTTTCAGGGTGATATTAGCGAATAGTTGCGATCGCAAATTTTGGAGTTCTAATGCTGCTTGGGCACGATCGCGATCGCGCAGTACGGCTTGCCGTTCGCTTATATCCATCATCGCGCCCATCATCCGCACTGGTTTACCTGTTTGGTCATGAACGACATAACCGCGATCGAACATATAGGCATAAGAACCATCGCTGCGACGAAAACGGTATTCATTTGACCAAAATTTTTCACCGCTATCTATTAGTGTCCGCGCTTGGGAGGCAATTCTCTGCCTGTCGTCTGGATGTATATGTTCATACCACCAATTAGCGGTAAATGTTATTTGCTCTTTCGAGTAACCCAGAAGTTTTTCTAAAGCTTGATTCCACCACACCTCATCAGTCAGCAAATCCCAGTCCCATAAAAGATCGTTGGTAGCATGGGCGACTATTTGAAAACGTTCTTCGCTCTGACGCAGTTGTTCTTCTGCCAGTTTCCGTTCAGTGATATCTGTATGGCAACTTGTCATCCGCACAACATTACCATCTTCATCCCACACTGCCTGACCGCGATCCAAAACCCATTTATAGGTGTCATCTTTGCACCGGACTCGATGTTCGCTGATAAAAAACGGGGTAATCTTAGCAAAGTGATCGGCGATCGCTTGTCTGACAAATCCAATATCATCTGGATGTACTCGTGTTGCCCATTCGTCTAAATGATTGGAAATTTCATGTTCTGCGTAACCAAGCATTTCTTTCCAGCGAGTAGAGAAATATACTTGATTGTTTTTAACGTTCCAGTCCCAAATGCCATCATTATTGCCCTGCACGGCTAACTGACAGCGTTCTTCGCTTTCTTTGAGTGCCTCTTCCACGCGTTGGCGCTCAATGGCTGTAGCGAGAACATTGGCAACGGCTTGGAGAAAAGAAATGTCATCTTTGGTAAAAGTGTGGTGTCTGGTTGTGTGTGCCCCAAAGACACCAAAAGGACGCTCTTTGCCATGAATCACTACGCTAATGCCGCTCACTACTTGATGTTCATGTAGCAGTGATGGCCCATTGAATCGCATTTCGGCATGGAGATCATCAACAATCACTGGTTCCTTTGAAAGCAGAGTATAACAAGCTTGAGAATTTATCTCCCCGCTCACGATCGCCTTTCCCACAAGTTCAGGTTGCCAACCGACTCCAGCACGTAGCAGCAATTTCCGATTATCTGGCAGGAGTTCCAAAATTTTGCAAAACTGAACTTTGAGACATTGGGCGACGATTGTTACAGATGAGTTCATCAGTGTAGTCAAATCTGCACCAGCTAAAGCCATTTGACTTAGTTCTGCCACCATTGCTTGCTGGTTAGCATGAACTTCTAACGCCTCCTCCGCTTGCCTGCGCTTAGTTATATCCATGTATACCCCAGATATTTGCACAGCCATACCAGACGCATCTACAAAGACAACTCCTTTGTTTGCTAAAAAACGAATTTTCCCATTGGGTAAAATAACTCGAAATTCAACTTCATATTTGGCTTTATCCTCAACAGCTTGCTGATGCGATCGCCTGACGAAATCGCGATCGTGGGGATGAATGGATTGCAGAAAAGCTTCATAGGTGTAGTTGAAAGTGCCTTTCTCTAAACCAAAAAGCGCTTCTAGATTATCTGACGAAGTAAGTTTGTTCGTCAGCAAATCCCAGTTCCAGATGGCCATGTGAGCGGCATCTAATGCCATCCTAAGTTGGACTTCTCGCAATTGTGCCTGTGCAGCTTGCTGTCTTAATTCCTGCATGGCATGATGAGCTTCCAAAAGACGGCGCAATCTTAGATGTAATATTGGCCATTGAATTGGCTTGGTAATAAAGTCAGTTGTACCCACAGCAAACGCCTTATCTACCATTGCCTGATCGGAAAAAGCAGAAATCATTAACACTGGTGTGTTTTTGCCATTGGAGAGTGCTTGCAGTTTAGCGCAGCAAGTAAACCCATCCATTACCGGCATCATAATATCCAACAGGACTATATCTGGTTGGAGGCGAGTATAGATAGCGATCGCCTCTAGCCCGTTACTTGCTTCTTCCACCTGATACCCTGCATCTGTCAATTGTTTACACAGATGCATTCGCATAAAATTGTCGTCGTCTACAACCAGAATCAGGTTATTCATTTGAGTTTATCCTGGGAGCGATCGCCCTTCATTTCACTTTTTCGCATTACTGTGAAGATGTCAACTAATCATAGCGAGGGGCAAGGGGGCAGGGGGCAAGGGGGAATTATTGAATAAGTCTCCCTTGTCTGCCTGCTCCCCCCTCTTTGTAGATTGCGGTTTTTGGCTAATCTACGGTTAAATGTCATGAAAGTTTGATATTTTTGCCGACACTCAACACCATGTCAGATCACATTGTCATGAAAGCTTGACAATATGATCCCAGAAAAGCTTATAAATTCGTAATATAGGCAAAAAAGCTATAGAAACCACTTGATCCCTAGATATGCTTAGTGGTTAATATTGACTTAACAAACGGAACTTCTTCGATCCCAAAGAAATGCTAATTTTGGCATAACTAGGAATTGCTTATGAAGTTACCTCAATTTAAAAACAGATTAAAAAACTTAAAACTGGGCAACACCAGGAGTCAGGAATAAGAAATTCATCTGGATGTGGATGATCTTTTACATAGCATTCTTTAACCAGGGGAAATCATTTACCGCTTACACTACTGGAGGCCAAATTAATGGCAAAAGAACGCCCGCCACTAGAGGAGATGACCTTACGGCAACTACGAAGAGTTGCCAGCGAATATAGCATCTCTCGCTATAGCCGAATGCGTAAATCACAATTGCTGGCATCAATTTTAGAAGTCCAGCGCAGCAAAAATTTGCTCAGTCCATCTCGTTCATTGGAGGCTCAAGAAACCGTGGAAGCTGCTAAGTTTGAATTAGGTCAGGAAGATCGTACAGGTGGATCTCTAGCTGATGTTGATGAAGGACTCGCAGATTTGCCTTCTGGCTATGGTGAAAGCCGGATTGTCCTGTTACCGCGCGATCCACAATGGGCTTACACTTACTGGGATATTCCCAATGAACATAAAGAGGAACTGCGTCGCCAAGGTGGACAACAACTCGCGTTACGGATTTATGATGTTACCGACATCAATATCGAATACCAAAGCCCTCACAGCATTCAAGAATATCCTGCTGATGAACTAGCTAGAGAATGGTATCTACCAGTTCCAGTTAGCGATCGCGATTATGTGATAGATATTGGCTATCGTGCTGCTGATGGTCGCTGGTTAGTACTAGCTCGTTCTGCTAGAGTACATATTCCCCCCGTCTATCCTTCTGACTGGATTGAAGATGTCTTCATCACTGTCAACTTTGAAGAAGATTTGCGCGGTAAGACTCAGTACGAACTAGTTCCCCCCGCCAAGAAAATTGCAGCTACCGCTAATGGTAATACTGTTGTCAATACCAACGGCAATCCTATCTACGACCAAATCTTTGGTTTAGCCGAATCTGCCGAAGCACAACGTGTTGCTGGTTCTATCTTCGGTTCCCAGCATCAAGTACCAGGTTCAGCGCGTCCAGAACAAGCCCTTAGTTCCTACATTTTCCCCTCTGGTGTGGGTATGTGGGCAGTTCCTACCGTCTCTGGCTTAACCGCCTCCGGTGCAGGAATGTCAGGTGTTGGCTTCTCCGCTTCCGCCGTTCCAGTGCGTCCGCGCCAATTCTGGTTAATTGCCGATGCTGAGTTGATAGTTTACGGTGCAACCGAACCCGACGCTACTGTAACCATTGGTGGCCGTCCAATCCAACTAAATCCAGATGGCACATTCCGCTTCCAAATGTCCTTCCAGGATGGTTTAATTGACTATCCGATTTTGGCTGTAGCTGCTGATGGTGAGCAAACTCGGTCAATTCAGATGAAATTTAATCGTGAGACACCATCTCGCAACACTAACACTAAAGAAGAAGCTGTTTTAGAATGGTTCTCTTAATTTGTAGTTATTCAGATTAATTTCAGACTGAAATTTTAAATTATTCCCCGCTATAGTAATTCTGTAGCGGTTTTTTTGTATTATATGCCAACAAAAAAATTATTTTTGTTATTTATCTTGATAATTGGCGCAAGCTTATTATCAGGTTGTCAAGAGATTGAAGCAAATTTAGTCCCTAAAGCATCTAAAACTTGCCCTGGCAAAGATCCTAAATTCAGTATTGACTTTTTTAAAACCAATAATCAAGGTAAAAAAAATCCCAGAGGGATTAACAATGTGATTATTTTTAATCCAAAATCAGCAGAATTAGATTTCAAAGTTAATGTTGGTCTATCTCATAAACTCTACGCCAAAGATGCCAGAGGTAAGCTGCGTAAAGAATATGTACCAAAACAGTTTCATGAACTCATTGGCGATGAGAATGCCAAATTGAACGGACAGCTACCCATTGCTGCAATTAATGCCGACTACATAGGTACTGATAATAAACCACAAGGTTTAAATGTCTCTCGTGGTATAGAGTATTCAGGAGCGTTTAAAAACAAGCGTTCTTCCTTTGGGATATCAGGAGGTACACCCAACCAAAGGCAGGCTACTATCCAAGCTGGTAAAAGACAAAACGATATTCTCAATTACAATTTAGTAGGCGGTAATGGCAGATTCTATCGTCAGGGTAAGTTTAAAGATATTTGTCAAGATTTGGGAGAATTTGCTTGTAAAAATGCCACCAATCGTTCTCTGGCAGCTATCACTACTCAAGGCTATGTAATACTATTAGTTAATGACTTGAAAGCTAATTCAGAGATTGAATTATCTCAACTTAATCAAGAGTTACTGCCAGATATGTTTGATAATATCTTACAAGGCATTGCTAGCAATAACTGTTTAGGTAATATTCAAGAAGGAATTTTATTTGATGGAGGTATGTCTCCAGGATTGTATTATAACCAGAAAACTTATGTAGAAAATCTTGGGCCAATTGGTTCAGTGTTTTTAATCTATAAAAAATAAAACATTAGAAAATTATTACACTATGGTATGAGATTGCTTGGGGCAATTCATGAATTGCCCCTACCTGTATTATTAGTTGAGATGATAGATGGATTTACGTCGTGCTGTAGTAGGTTTACTTCCATATAACTAAATTTTAAAATACTGACTCTTTAACTTTTCGCAAATTCTCTAGCTTGTTTGGATTTACCCAACGATTGACAAATTCATGGTTATGTTTGTATACCTTAATTTTTACTTGCTTAGAACTTAATTGAACTACTTCGGCGGGAATTCTTTGGACATCGCTAGAATCTGCACGAGCCTTGTAAAGCCAAATGACTTTTTGCCCTACTTGAAAGTAATCAGGATTGTTAGTTGAAGAAGGCGTTTTTTCTGCCCATGAAGGGAAAGCAACTGCTAAGTTGATTAAAAGTACTAACACCACTAGAGTAATTTGGAAAAGTTTCATAATCATTGCACTTGTCTTCGGTCTGCTGAAATAATCAATCTGCTGATCTAGCATTTAACTTATTCTCCTTTTTTCTTTTATCAAAGGTGAAAGGTAAGTACACTAAGAAAAATTATGCAAAACTATACGTGGTAGAGCAATAGCCATACGGAAAGACGCTTCTCTGCGAGACCTTTGGTAACTTGCTTCTCCGTAGGAGTATGCGTCTACAACAAATTGCCCCTACCTAAAAATCTTTCTTTTCGGCTATTGTTTGTATAAGTTCTGTAAAGTAAAAACCTCTACTAATTTCAGGATAAAGCGACCTAGAGAATAAAATCAAATATTCTTTTTTCTTAAAAAGATAACTTAAAGTTATTGTAAAATAATAATGCGATCGCTTGAGTTCACAATCTCTATCTCAGGAGCAGTAGACGCAAAAGAGCATTTTGTCGTAAAAATTGTTAATACGTGGCGCTTTATAAACTTGCATCTATATGGCTCATCGTGGAAGCCGATTTATGGCAAAGCAACCTAATTCGTGTCGCCATCTGGCAAGAGTTAAATCTGGCTGAAGAAAATTTTCTGCCTATTTTGGTGTTACTTTCCTAACAATTAATCTTTGCGAAAATGAATATGTAAAATCTTATATTTTAATAACACAGCGAATTAGTAACCTACTCAAGGAGTTCAGTGAACGAGTTTTAAATTTTTAAGAAAACAGACTTTTGAGAATAAGACTAAGTATTGTTTGTGAGTTCTGAATAAAAATTCACGTTTGTAGTTTGGAATATCTATCAGATAAGCTGACAATAGAAGATAGCTAAAATAGCAACTTACCTCTAAAATGACGATTTCAATGCTTTGAAAAGTCATGGACTTGGCATTTCAAAGCTGTATATGACCTTGAATATCCTCTAAAATAAGTGTGTAGGAACATAAAGTCTAATTTAGAGGGTGTTTTGACAAAATACGACCACAGATGTAGCCTGTAACCGACGCATGACCAATCGAGAGGAACTAATGAAGAACGAGTCAACGTCAGCAAGAAACGCCGACGTAAATTTACTTCTCGGCGGTGGTGAAATGGGTGCTAGGATGCGAGAAGTGGACTGGTCAAAAACCTCTCTTGGCCCAACACAGCAGTGGCCACAGAGTTTAAAGACTGCCGTGCGGATTATGCTAACTTGCCGCCAACCGATGTTTGTCTGGTGGGGCGAAGAACTCATAAACCTTTATAACGATCCTTATAAAGCTATTATTGGCGGCAAACATCCAGAAGCCCTGGGGCAGCCAGCTTCTGATGTATGGCGGGAAATATGGGATCAGGTAAGGCCTCGCGCTGAATCAGCGATGTTGAAGAACGAGGGTACTTATGATGAAGCGCTGCTGCTAATAATGGAGCGCAACGGCTATCCAGAAGAAACCTATTATACTTTCTCATACAGTCCAGTTCCTAATGACCAAGGCGACACAGGCGGGATAATCTGTGCCAACACAGACGACACTCAGCGCATCATTGGTGAACGTCAGTTAACACTTTTACGCGAACTAGCGGCTAGGACAGCAGACGCGCGGACATTCGATCAAGCCTGTACACTAAGTGCAAATTGTCTGGAAAGCAACCCTTACGATTTGCCTTTTGCAATGATTTATCTGGTTGATGCAGATCAGCAACAAGTTTTTCTGGCTGGAACGTGCCACATCGGTCAGAATCATGTAGCAGCCCCTGAAACAGTCGATCTCGATTCTGATTGCGTTTGGCCATTTGCGGAAGTTATCAGAACACATCAGGCCAAACTGATTTCTGATTTGGAAGTGTCTTTTAGTAGCTTACCCTGTGGTGTTTGGGAGCGATCGCCCCATCAAGCGATCGCAGTGCCAATTGCACCATCCGGTCAAACCGGAAAAGCTGGTATATTAATTGCTGGGTTGAATCCCTTCAGACTATTCGACGATAACTATAGAAGATTCATTGATTTAGTTGCGGCTCAAATTGCAGCCAGCATCGCCAACGCCCAAGCTTACGAAGAAGAACGCAAACGCGCCGAAGCCTTGGCAGAAATTGATCGCGCTAAAACTGTCTTTTTCAGCAACGTCAGCCACGAGTTTCGTACCCCTCTAACCCTCATGTTAGGGCCATTAGAGGAAACCTTAGCTAATTGTGCCAGCCTACTGCCAGCCAACGAACGAGAGCAGTTAGAAATGGTGCAACGGAATGGACTCCGCCTACTCAAACTAGTCAACAGCCTGCTAGATTTCTCGCGCATCGAAGCCGGACGAGTTCAAGCCTCTTATGAACCCACCGATCTGGCCACTTTCACCGCAGAACTAGCTAGTGTATTTCGTTCAGCAGTAGAACGCGCAGGGATGGAATTATCAGTCAATTGTCCTTCCCTTCCAGCACCAGTGTATGTAGATCGGGAAATGTGGGAAAAGATTGTTCTGAACCTGCTCTCGAATGCCTTCAAGTTCACGATGACTGGAAAAATCGCGGTAAGCTTACAGTGGGCAAACGACCATATTGAGTTTGCAGTCCAAGATACAGGAATTGGTATTCCAGCAGAAGAAATTCCCCATCTTTTTGAACGATTCCACCGCGTCAAAGGAGCACAAGGACGAACTTTTGAAGGGTCAGGAATTGGATTGTCACTGGTGCAAGAATTGGTGCAAATGCATGGGGGAACAGTCAAAGCAACCAGTGTTCTAGGAGTAGGCAGTTGCTTTACTGTATCAATTCCAACGGGATATGCTCATTTGCCTTCAGCCCGGATTAGTGCCTCTCGAACCTTAGCTTCAACTGCATTAGGTACAACACCCTATCTAGAAGAAGCTCTGCGTTGGCTGCCAGAAGAAGTAGGGATTGGGGACTGGGAACTAGGAACTGGGGAAAGGGAACTGGGAAAATGGGAAACTGGGGAAGGGACAAGAGAAGAGTTTTCCCAATCCCCAATCCCCATCGCCCCTAATCGCCAAAGGGGGCACCGAGTTCCCCAATTCCCAATCCCTCGAATTCTCCTGGCTGACGATAATGCAGATATGCGTGATTATGTCAAGCGGCTGTTAAGTCAGCAGTATGAGGTGGAATCAGTGGCGGACGGTTTAGCTGCTTTGGATTCGGCTCGTGGGCGTATCCCAGATTTGGTACTAACGGATGTAATGATGCCTGGATTAGATGGTTTTGGATTGCTGCAAGAATTACGGGCTAATCCGCAGACAAACAAAGTTCCAATTATTCTGCTGTCGGCGCGGGCGGGGGAAGAGGCACGGGTGGAAGGATTAGAAGCGGGAGCCGATGATTACTTAATTAAACCGTTCTCTGCTCGGGAATTATTGGCACGGGTGGAGGCAGCCTTAAAAATGGCTCGTCTGCGTGAGGAGGCAATGCAACGAGAGCAAGGGTTACGGATTGAAGCTGAGGTTGCAAAAGCACACTTAGAAACTGTCCTAGCTGGTATCCAAGACCAGTTTTTTGTGTTGGATCGGGAATGGCGTTATACCTTTGTCAATGATCGCCTAGCAGAAGTTGTGGGCATCCAAAAGGAAGAGTTACTAGGTAGGATCATTTGGGAAGTGTTTCCAGATGTGGCCAAAAGTGAGTATTATACCCAAGTTAATCGGGCGATCGCACAACAGACATTTGTTCAGTTTGAATACTTTTATCCCGCTTGGCAACGCTGGTTTGAGAATCGCGTTTACCCCTTTGGTGAAGGAGTAAGCATCTTTATTACAGAGATCAGCGATCGCAAACAGGCAGAGAAAGCCCTTCGTGAAAGCGAAGAACAGTTCCGCAACATGGCTGATAATGCCCCCTTCATGGTTTGGGTAACAGATAGCGATAGTTACTGCACCTATCTCAGTAAAAGCTGGTACGATTATACCGGTCAAAGCGATGAAACAGGTCTGGGATTTGGTTGGTTGAACGTCGTACATCCAGAAGATTGCGATGAGGTTAGGAATATTTTCCTGGAAGCTAGCAAGCGGTGTGAGGCTTTCCGTATGGAGTACCGCTTGCACCGCAAAGATGGCGAGTATCGTTGGATGATCGATGCTGCGAATCCTTGGTTTGGTGTGGACGGTGAGTTTAAAGGTTACATCGGCTCACTAATTGACATTACAGAACGCAAGACAGCAGAAGCCGAACGCGATCGCCTTCTAGAACTTGAGCAAGCTGCTAGAACCGAAGCCGAAACAGCCAACCGGATTAAAGATGAGTTTCTGGCAGTGCTTTCCCATGAATTGCGATCGCCTCTTAATCCGATTCTTGGTTGGGCGAGACTCTTACAAACCCGTGAATTTCAAGCAGCAGAGATCAAGAAAGCGATTGCAACCATCGAGCGCAATGCTAAATTACAAGCTCAACTAATTGAAGATTTGCTTGATGTCTCTCGGATCTTACAAGGCAAGCTCAACCTGAAGATGTTTCCCGTCAACCTAGTAATGGTGATTGAAGCGGGATTGGAGACAGTGCGTTTGGCAGCAGAAGCTAAAGATATTCAGATTCAGACAATGCTGGATGCTTCTTTGGGGCAAGTTTTGGGTGATTCCGGCCGTTTACAACAAGTAATTTGGAATCTGTTATCGAATGCTGTCAAATTCACTCCTGAAGGAGGACAAATAAATATTCAACTGGAACGTATTGAGACTCAAGCTCACATTACCGTCAGCGACACAGGTAAGGGAATCAACCCTGACTTTCTCCCTTATGTATTTGAATATTTTCGTCAGGCTGATGGCACGACAACGCGAAAGTTTGGTGGGTTGGGGTTAGGGTTAGCAATTGTCCGTCATTTGATCGAACTACATGGTGGCACAATTTGGGCAGAAAGTTTAGGGGAAGGACAAGGAGCTATTTTTACAGTTAGGCTACCCCTGATCAAAAAAGATTTAACCCCAAAACAACAGATAAATATCGATCCTTTAAATCCTTCTTCTCCAGATGAAATCCTTGCAGGCATCCAAATTTTAGTTGTAGACGATGACGATGATACCCGTGAGTTTCATACATTTGTGCTAGAACAGGCTGGTGCAAGGGTAATTGCTGTGGCATCAGCAAAAGATGCACTGCAAATATTTGCAGAGTTAGAACCAGATGTTTTGCTCAGTGATATTGGAATGCCAGAGACAGATGGCTATATGCTAATACGCCAAATTAGAGCATTGCAACCAAAGCAAGCTAAACAGATTCCCGCGATCGCTTTAACTGCTTATGCTGGAGAAATCAACCAGCAACAAGCAATCGCATCAGGATTTCAAAGGCATCTGTCTAAACCCGTTGAACCAGATGAGTTAGTCAAGGCAATTGCAACTTTGATTGGTCGAAATGGCTGAGTTTCTAAAAAGCAACGGGAAGGGTGCGGGGGCAGGGGGCAGGGGGAAAGAGAATACAGTTCAGATATGAGCAAAAGACTTGTAGAGACGGCGATTTATCGCGTCTCAAAAACCCAAAATTTTTGCCAGTAGACCTTAACCCAAGCGTATTGGGGGGAAAGAGGGTTTTCTGGTTATTGCACAAATGCGGTAATCATAACTAATTAACTAGATATGATATCAGCGATCGCTAAGATTGATTATCAGCAAAAAACTATTGAAAAATTTCCCCCTGCCCCATTCTCTCTGCCCGAATAAGTCTTTAAGCGAACATGATATGACTTATGACTAATCCTCTAGGAAATCAGGCAGCGTTGTCACTTCAAACCAATATTCCACTAGCATCTGAATATCTCGTTTCAGTTGAGCAAAATTGATTGGCTTAACAATATAGCTGTTGACACCGTATTGATAACATACTTCAATATCTTTGGGATTGTTAGAGGTAGTAAACACCACCACCGGAATCATTTTCAAGCTGTCATCCTGTTTAATCCGGCGCAGCACTTCTCGTCCATCGGTTCCGGGCAGGTTCAAGTCAAGGACAATCAAGCCGGGACGGGGCGCACTTTCGCGCTCAATATACCTGCCAGTCCGATAAAGAAATGCTAAGGCTTGTTCCCCATTCACACACCGTTGGATGGCGATCGCAACGGAAGATCGCCCTAGAAATCGTTGCAGTGCCTCAAAGTCTTCGTTGCTATCCTCCACAATTAAAAGTAGGGGCGTTTGCTGGATTAGGGAGGCTGAAATCTGAGTCATTTATTTGCCTCCGGCGACAGGGTAAAGTAAAATGTGCTGCCAAGAGTTGGGATAGATTCCACCCAAATTCTACCACCGTGACGCTCCACAATTTTGCGGGCAATGGTTAACCCTACGCCAGTCCCACCTCCAAAGTCGTCCCGCCCATGTAAGCGGCGGAAGATTTGAAAGATTTTGTCAAGATGTTCTTCTAAAATGCCAATGCCGTTATCACGAACGTAGAAAGTCAGAGAAGTGGGAGCAATTTTGCTTTCGCCATTTCCTTCAACGTAACCAATTTCAACCCACTTTTGGGGTTTATCATTGTACTTAATGGCGTTGCTGATTAGGTTGCTAAAGAGTTCATTAATCTGAGGGCGATCGCATTGAACGCTTCTTAGGGGTTGAGGAATGCGAAACTCGACTTCGCTTTGGGGTCGGGCTATGGTCAAAGTGCCGATTACCTGTTGCACTACGTCATTCAGATTCACTCGTTGCCGAATCAGTTCGGCGCGTCCCAAGCGGGAGAAATAGAGGAGTGAGTTGATCAGGTCTTCCATTCGCTGCGTCAGGCGCACCAGGGTTTGGAGTTTGGCAATTCCATCGTCATCCAGTACGTCTGCATAGTCTTCCATTAAGAAGTTGGCATAGTTGTGAATGCCCCGCAGAGGTTCCTTCAGGTCATGAGAGGCAACGTAGGCAAAGGAATCGAGTTCTTCGTTACTCCGTTGTAATTCAAAATTCATCGATGCCAGTTTGTCTGCTTGGCGCAACACAACACCCACAACCAGGCTTCGCAGTTCAGTAACCGCTTCAACTTCGCAAGGTTTCCAAGGTAGGGCACATCCTTTCACCGTTTCTTGCCACAATGTAAAAGATTTGCGAGGAGACATCCGTAAACTACCATCTGAGAAAACTTCTACAGGTTTGTTGGGGTTGCCGCCCCAATTCACGCTTTGAATTACTTCTGGACGAAACCAGAGAATGTAATTGTGATGAACTCTAGAAATTTCCAGGGCTAACACTCCACTGGCGATCGCTTGATATGACTCTGCGGCAGGATAATTTTTCGTGAGCGATCGCGTCTCAAACAAGTTATGATCAAAATGCGGTTTAATCCAATTAAGCAAGGCATGAACCTCTTCCTCAGAGGGTGTTTTACCCACTCTAATACACTGATCGCCACTGCATATCGCCGCTCCTGTGGCGCTGACTAGATTAAGTAATTGAGATTTTAGTTGCACCATACCATCCAGGAAATACTCAGCCTGAGATAACTCTTCAACAAATTGAGTTTGCAATGATTTCAATAGGCTTTTGTAATCAATGTCTTCACTCGCTTCTTTGTTTGCCAGTTCCACAGACATCACCTGTCCAATGAACTCGCACACAGTGCGAATATTGTAAGAAATATATTTGGGCGAAGAATGATGACAGGCAATCAATCCCCAAAGCTTTTTTTCGTGCATCAGAGAAATAGACATAGAGGCAGTAACGCCCATATTTTGCAGATACTCTAAATGAATCGGAGAAACACTCCGCAACACTGATAGACTCAGATCAAGCGGTTGATTTGTCAAAGGATTGTTCGCTGGAATTAAGGCAACAGGTTGGTAACTGGCATCTGGAATTAGCCGCAGCCAGTTAAGAGTGTATAACTGTCGGGCTTGCTTGGGAATGTCAGAGGGTGGATAGTGCAAGTCCAGATAGGGCGTTTCCTGATTGGTGTCTTCAGCGATGACGCTACCTGCCCCTTCTTGATCAAATTTATAGACCATGACGCGTTCAAAGCCAGTGATTCGCCGGACTTCTGTCACCACAGTCTGGCACATTTCCAGTAGTGTGGGTGCTTTTTGAATGCGGGTGATTGTTCCTCTTACCTGTTGATAGAAGTCAAAAAAGCTTATTTGTCCCTTCGCTTGTTTCGGCTCCAATTCCAGAATAATGATATTATCTAAACGATGTACAATACCATCAAAATAGATTGATTTATTTAAGCGCTTAATAGAAAAATTGAGGGGATTGATGCTCTCAAAATCTTCTGCTAGACATTGTTGAATCAGCTTAATTTGCGTGGCATTGAATAAGTATGACAGAGGCTTGCCCAGCAATTCTTCCGGTTGACGGGCAAGAACTTCCTGGCTATTGCTACTTACCTGAAGGATTTCCAGGGTGGGATCTTGCAAAACCAGTAAAACTCCGTGAGGCTGGATCAGATTTGGAATGTGGATCGGTTCGCGATCGCAGTTCGTTAAATCAATCGTCTCATCAGTCATTCTTAGCTTCTCAAACTCCTGGTTAGAACTCTGAATTGGGGATTGGTGATTGGGAAGATTTAAATATGAGTGAAAGTGGAAATTTGCTAAAAAATATTGATATTAAAAGTTATTTATTTTAACCAGTTTAGCTTTTTAATTATATTGAACTTACTAAATAACTTACACTAAAAAGTCTGGCTTCTATTCTTCGCTTAATGTTTCAATCAACAAATCCACCTGCTGCTGTCGCTGCTGCAAAAAACTTTCACACTGACGTAAATACTCAACAGCACTTGCAAATTGGTCAAACACTGCTTCTAATTCTAACTCACCCGCCTCAATACGAGTAATAATTCCCTCTATTTCAGCAACCTTCGCCTCATAATTCCAACCTTCCATCGAATCAGAACTAGAAGCACTTTTACGTTTAACCATTAATCTCTCCGTGTCCTCTTCACCTCTGTGGTAGCCTGCGGCAAGCCGCTACGCATCTATGTTTACTTCCATAACCTTCACTTTAACCCCACCCTGCCCCAACTGAATCAACAAATCTTCTCCCACAGCCAACTCCCTCGCCGAACGAGCGATCGCTCCATCTTCCCTTCTCACCACCGCATAACCACGCTGCAATACGGCTTTCGGGTCAAGAGTTGCCAACTTTTGCCGTAATAATTCTAAATGCTGCCTTGCTTGCTGCGATCGCCCCGTCGTAATTTGCACCAAATGCTGACGCTTCCAAGTTAGCTTTTCCACCTCCTGCTGCACTTGCCGATCTAACCGCAAACGTCGCAAACGATTCCGTAATCCTTGCAGTTTATTGTCAGCATTTTCCCAAGAGTCATGCACCGCCTCATATAAAGCCGCAACTCGCTGCCGATGCTCATTATACAACTCTGAAAGTGCTGGTACAACTCTTTCTGCTGCCGCCGTGGGTGTATGCACACAGACATCTGCAACTAAATCCGCCAAAGATTCATCTCTTTGATGGCCGATACCAGTAATTACCGGAATAGAACAACTAGCAAGCGATCGCACCACTCGTTCATCATTAAAACAAGCCAACTCTTCCACCGCGCCACCACCCCGCGATAAAATTACCACTTCGGCGCGGCCATCTTTTTCCACTCGCTCAATTGCTTTGACGATAGATTCTGGTGCTTGCTCACCTTGTACTGTCGCCGGAGAAAATAAAACGTGTAAACCTGGATACCTTTGCTTGAGGGTTTTTTGAATATCACCCCAAGCAGCAGCCGTTGGGGAAGTGACAATAGCGATCGTTTGAGGGTGGATGGGGAGCGATCGCTTTCTTTGCGCGTCGAACAATCCCTCAGCCAGCAAGCGATTTTTTAGTTGTTGATACCGCAACGCCTGTAAACCAACACCAGCAGGTAAAGTCTGCCAAACTGATAATTGATACTCTCCCCGTTGCGGATATAGGCGAATACTACCCAAAATAATTATTTGCTCGCCTGCAACTGGCATTTGGGCGAGTTTTGGCAATTGGCTATTCCATACCACACATTTAATTCCGGCGGTGCGATCGGTATCTTGCAGCGTAAAAAATAAACCACTGCGATGGTGGTTAGCACTGGAAACTTCGCCAGTTACCCAAACTTGCCGCAATTGTTCATCTTGCTCTAACAGCAAGCGAATATAGTCAGTTAATCCAGATACTGAAAGCGCTGTATCGAGAATCAGAGAGTCGGGAAGGTCGAAAGTCATCAAAGATGCCTGAAAGCATTAGTGCTGGAGAGATTCTAGCATTTTAATGAAAACCAAAGTTTAACCCAGTAAACGCTTTAATCTTTTGTAGACATCATCATTGCGCTTACCGACTAAAATCACTTCTATTAAATCGCGATCGGGAAAATACCTGTAAACAATTCGATATTCACCACTATCAACTCGATATAAACCCTGATAAGCAGATAGCTGCTCACTATCAGTTGGTAAAGGCTCAACATTCAAAGCCAAAACCTTTTTTGCAATCTGTGCTGCTATTTTAGGCTGTAAACCGTTCAGAAAATCAAGAACAGTTGCTAGACCATCAAGCTTCGCCATTAGCTAAATGCTCTAATGCAGATATAAAAGCCTCTGTACCAATCATTTTAGACTGACTCAGAGCAACTTCAGCAGCTTGACCAAAAACCATATCCTCTGATTCTTCCAGCCGATTAATTAATTTTTGGTAGCTCTCTGCTGAGATAATCACGTGACTAAACCGTGATTGCTTAGTTAGTAGAACTGACTCAGTAGCAGCCTTATCAAAAACCTCACCGTGTTTGTTACGAGCATCTGTGAGAGTATAGGTCTGCATAGACATTTTGACTATATTTTAGCAGATAAATCTTCTCATCTCAATTCTGGCTTTACAGAACTTGCTGCTTGTTTATGTAAATGGAGTAGAGAAGAATTCAGCAATCTACTACCCTAAAAGCTTTCTACATCAATCCCAACCCAATGAAGTTGCTGTAGATGATATGCTGATTGGCATGGAGGCGATCGCTCCTAATTTAGCAACCCCTGCAAATGCTCACGAGTACGGTTCTACTGACAGGGTTGTTTAGGTAATTTATTTTTTCTTTGAAAACCCTTGCTTACCTAGCCAAAAAAAGCTATCTCTGAATGCAAGTTGGTATCATTGTGCAAAACTACCCTAATCTGGTAGCGATCGAGTTACGATCTTGTCACACCCTTTTTTGATTTGAGAAGTCCTATTCCAGAATTTTCTGGTTAAAATAGTATATCTGTTCTACTCAAGCTCCGAAACCAACACTCCTTAAAACCATATATTTAGATTAGAGGCATTAGAGGCAGAAATGGCTATCAACACCGATACTTCCGGCAAGCAAAAAGCACTGACTATGGTGCTAAACCAGATTGAGCGCAGCTTTGGTAAAGGGGCAATCATGCGCCTGGGCGATGCTACCCGGATGCGGGTGGAAACAATTTCTAGTGGAGCGCTTACCCTAGATTTAGCATTGGGTGGTGGTTTACCCAAGGGGCGGGTAATAGAAATTTATGGGCCGGAAAGTTCCGGTAAGACTACAGTAGCGCTACATGCGCTCGCCGAAGTGCAAAGAAATGGCGGTATTGCTGCCTTTGTTGATGCTGAACACGCCCTAGACCCTACTTATGCTGCTGCATTGGGTGTAGATATTGACAATTTGCTGATTTCTCAACCTGACACAGGCGAATCAGCTTTGGAAATTGTCGATCAGCTTGTGCGTTCTGCTGCGGTTGATATTGTAGTCATTGATTCAGTAGCAGCACTGGTTCCCCGTGCTGAAATTGAAGGCGATATGGGTGATGCCCACGTTGGTCTGCAAGCGCGATTAATGAGCCAAGCCCTACGTAAGATTACTGGCAATATTGGTAAATCTGGTTGTACTGTAATTTTCATCAACCAGTTGCGGCAAAAAATTGGTGTTACTTATGGTAGCCCAGAAACGACTACTGGCGGTAACGCATTGAAATTTTACGCTTCGGTGCGCTTGGATATTCGGCGAATTCAAACCTTGAAAAAAGGTACTGATGAATTTGGTAATCGCGTTAAAGTCAAAGTCGCCAAAAATAAAGTAGCGCCGCCTTTCAGAATAGCGGAATTTGACATTATTTTTGGTAAAGGTATTTCTACTTTGGGTTGTGTGATTGACTTAGCAGAAGAAACTGGCATTATTATCCGCAAAGGAGCTTGGTATAGTTACAACGGCGATAATATCTCCCAAGGACGAGACAACGCCATTAAGTATCTAGAAGAAAAGCCTGAATTCGCTGAAGAAATTAAGAAACTGGTGCGTGAAAAGCTAGATAAAGGCGCTGTTGTTTCTGCTAACTCTGTAGCTAAAACCAGTGAAGAAGATGAAGAGGAAGATGTCGATTTAGAACCAGAAGAATAAGGAATGTGGATTTATTAATCTGCAATTTTGAATATGTAGTGGGTTACAAAAATAGCTAACCCACTTTCTTTTTGTAAAGGATTGATCGGTTATTCGTTAGGCATTTCTAGTTCTAATCAGGTAAAAGTAGGGGCACAACAATGTTAATTGTTGTGTTCCTACGAATTATATAGAACCCATTTGACATCTTTTACTGTATTGAAGTAGAGTGACGGCAAAAGACATATCCAGCAGCCATGCCGTACTCTAGCAGCCTAACAGACGAAGAATGGGAAATTCTCGAACCCCTACTGCCGACTATATTGCCTGCTAAGAAACAGACTAGACCCGCCAACTGGACAAAAAGAGAACTCTTAGATGGCATCTTCTATCAACTAAAGAATGGCTGCAATTGGGAAGACTTACCCAAGGACTTGCCCCCCTACTCGACTGTATATTGGCATTACAAGCAGTGGCGGGCCAAAGGAGTGATAGAAGAATTGATGAGAGTTTTACATGGACGAGTGCGTGAACAGGTAAAAAAAAAGCTAAGTGGACGACGCTGATAATTATCGACTCTCAAGCGGTGAAAAACACCTGTAATGCGAGTATTACATCGAAAGGGTATTGTTTCTACTTTCTCGACAAATGGCATTAAAAGACATCTAGCCGTTGATACCCTGGGGTTTCCCTTCTTTACTCATTGCACTAAAGCAAATGTATCTGATGATAGGGGTTTGATTGAGATGTTGACTAAAAACATTGATTATTTCCAGTCAAAACCCGTCAATATTCCCAAAATCACCATTCTGCTAGACCACGGTTATCACCCTGAGTATTTGAGGGAGGAGCTAGAAAAAGTTTATCCCCAAATGATGACGAAAATCAGGTTTGAACTTTCGGCAAAACCATCAAAACAACAAAACAAAGAATTAGGGAAATCTGGGTTTGTTCCGGTTGCCGCGAGGTGGGTAATTGAACGGTCAAATGCTTGGATTGAGAGATGCAAAATTCTCGTTAAGAACTTTGAGAGAACTCTAGATAATGCAACTGCCAAGGTTAATCTTTGTTTCATTCGGCTAATGCTTCAGAGGCTTGCAGCCTCTTCTTAGATGTCAAATGGGTTCTATATATTTCACCCAATTGAAAATTATGGCAATTTTCAATTTTTTAACTGTGATTTTATGGTATTTGTCTGCTAAAAAAGCGGTCTAAAATTTCTGATTTCTGTTCTGAACTGAAGTTGTCATAATAATGTTCAAGCTTCTCAAATAATCGGGAATTTCGGAAAATCTCTAAATTCTCATCTACTTTCTGTTTATCACGCGGAAAAGAAAGTATTTCTACTTGATTGTCATTTTTACGATGCACAAGCTGCATCAATAACTCCATTGCTACAGTTGGCAAAACACGGCACGTATAATTTACAAAAAAATTAAAAGTCATATTGCCTAGACGGATGCGATCGCCATCTTCGAGCTTGATCGGTGCTAAAGCGCGATCGCCATTCACAAATGAGCCATTGGTACTGTTGAAGTCTATGAAGTAGAAGCCTTGATCGTCAATATATTGAATAGCCGCGTGACGACGAGACATATAGTTATCAGCAATGCAAATACCACTGTTCTGATTACGACCTATTGTCCATATCTGCTGTGACTGTCGTAAACTTTGGGTCTGATTGTCACACAAATTAGTCATCAAATAAACAGTAGACCTATCCACTACACCATGTACGTAACGTACCTTCATCTTTCTCAACGACGGTTGGGATAGGTTTTCTAGCTGAAGAATTTCATCTAGAAGGCTGCTGTGGTGTTCATACAATTTAAGGAATACTTGATATAAAGTTAATCGCCGTTCTATTTCTGTTTGTGCAAAGTCAGCCATGATATATAAACCTTGTATTGCCTGATTTCGGTTGTGACTATTCTGCTTCAGCCCACAATCAGGGATAATTAATTTTTTACTTTCTGCTGCCATCTGAAAACTTGAGTGGCTTAAGAACGTTAGATTTTACAGCTTTTACTTACCAGAACCCCTGTCGTTTATAGCAATAAAAAGCATATAAATACTAAGGAAAAACTATTGTGATGCTTTATTGTTTATTGTAAATAATCATTTGTTATTTGTAACAGATGATTATTATAAAGATTTGATTAAGAATTGCCAATCATCACCGTTGCCAATCATTACCGTATTTTTGCTAGATAATGGGATATTTCTTAATATTTGCAAGAGTGATGGCTATCGAGCAAAGCAACTATAAAAATTCTGAGCTGTTCATGATAAACCAATACGCACTCTGAATAAATCTAAGTTTTATCAAGAAAAATAAGAGTTAATTTAATTTATCAAGCCAAAAAGGAAATCGAAGCCTTGTGAAACAATACAGTTTCAACTAAGACTTGCTCCTCTTGAAACCTGATTAAAAAGTAGGGAAATAGTCTGGAAGCCAGTGGCTTGCTCCGGCTCCAAAATCTCAACTTTCAACTTACAATAAGCCTCGTTTACCATTGGGGCGGATGGTCATCCAATTTGTTTTTGCTAGTGCTAGCTGCTCATCAGAAATCTTGGCACTAGTGAGATTAGCACCACATAGATTAGCTCCTCGCAGGTTAGCATTGCTGAGATAAGCATTACTGAGGTCTGCACCTCGCAGGTCTGCCCCTTCTAAATCAGCATGGTTAAAGTATGCTTTAGTCAAATTAGCATCTTTGAGATTTGCTTTACTAAGGCTGGCTCTGCCAAAGTCACTATTGTGAAGATTAGCTCCCTGGAGGTTAGTTTTTTGGAATTGAGTGGAATGGAAATTTGTTCCTGATAAGTCAGCACCTTGGAGGTTCAACAAACTTAAATTGTGAAGAGCAAAATCTCGTCTTCCCTTTTGATAGGCGGTTAACAAACTTTTGGTATCTAACTTACGCTCAACTTTAGAAATTTGAACTTGTGAACCATTACTGTTGCTGTTAGCTAAAGTGGTTGATTTGCCCATCCCAGAACCGTGGTGTGATCCAGCAGCTTCTGCTGCCTTAGCTCGTCTGGCACGAATTGCTGCCGCTACTTGTGCCACTCCTGCACTGGTGGCAGCAACAGAAGAGTTGTTACATAAAACAGCAGAATTTTCCAGGTAGTTGTGTGTTCGCTCTTTAGACCCAGTATCTGATTTAATCAGTAAACCCTTTGCTAAACTTTCTAAGTATGGTTCTATTTCCAATGCTCTAAGAACTTCTGCGGCTGACTGATAGCGATTACGTACAGAAACCTCTAACATCTTTCGTAATACATTGCTCAAGTGATCGCTCACTTGCACAAGTTGCTCCCATATCATCTCGCCAGTGTTGGGATTGTAATCTAAATCTTTAGGAGTTTTGCTAGTCAGTAAATAAATACATGTCACCCCCAGAGCATAAATATCACTGGCATAGACTGGACGCATAGCCATTTGCTCTGGAGGTGCAAAACCAGGAGTACCAATCGCATAAGCAGTTAATGCTGTTTGCCCTGATTGACTGATCGCGCCTTGGGTGACTTGGTTTTTGACGGCACCAAAGTCGATAAGTACCATCCTGGCATCTTGAGTGCGACGAATTAAGTTGGCTGGCTTGATATCACGATGGATCACCTTTTGCTCGTGGATGTATTGGAGGAGTGGTAGAATCTCGCTTAAGAATTGCTTAACTCCAGTTTCGGTCAAAATGCCGTTAAGTTTGATCTCCTCCTGCAATGTATCACCACTGATATATTCTTGAACTAAGTAGAATTGTTCATGATCTTCAAAATAGTCTAGCAACCTTGGTACTTGGGGATGATTGCCAATCTTACCTAGAGTTTTGGCTTCTCGTTCAAAGAGTTCTCTGGCCATCTGTAAAACGTGTGGGGCGCTTCCTGATGGGCGTAATTGTTTGATTACGCAACTCGGTTCTCCTGGTAAGCCTTGATCATTGGCTAAGAAGGTTGCTCCAAAGCCACCTTGACCTAATGGTTTGATCACCTGATAGCGATCGCGCAACAGTAGTTGCGAGCCACAAGACTGACAACTTTGGCTATTTACCAAATTTTCTGGATTGGGACAGATAGGATTTAAGCAGTAGCTCATGCACTGTCAACTCGCTGCACGAATAATCACGGGGAGCGTTACACTCTCTTTCAATTATTTAGACATTAATCAATTCTTGCCAGGTAATTTTTGCTGGAAATCCTTTGAAGAGTTCCTAAAGTTTACCTGGTATTACGTAAATAGTCGCAAAAATAATGCAATTGATTATACTTTTATTAATAAATGTTTGAGTTATTTGTTTACATTGCTAGAACAGGGTAAAGTCTCAGACTTTGAATCCAAAATCCCAGTTGCACTCGAAACACACCAAAGTTGCCATCCAAGATTCAATCAAAATTGGTATTAGAGGGCAGTGCCCATCCTACAAAAATCGCTGTAGGATTTTGGATGCCCGAATTTGGAGGCAATTTAGAATTATCTCCATTAGTTTTTAACAGACTAATTAGCTGGCTTTCATATTCACACTAATTAGCTGTTCGATAAGTGCAAAAACATCACTGCGGCTGAGTTTCTCTTTACCATTAGCAAGAGCATCAAGGGTGCCATTAGCCAAGGTTAAGGGAATTTGGCAAAAATCTAAGGCTGGGCCGGTAGGAAGGTCTTTGGTGTAAGCTTCTGCCAGAGCTAGATTGCGACGCGCATACTCTTGCATATTTTCCGCACTCCAGCCTTCTGGAAAAAAGTCTACCCCACGCCTTAAATCTTCAGTGTGGTTACGCAGGATATTAACTGCTTGCAAACCGCGACCAAACCCAATCGCCTGGGTACGGTTCGTTTGTGTTCCATCGTACCAAGTCCATAAGTCCGAAAGTAACAATCCCACTGCACCTGCAACCCCAAAGGTATAACGATCCAAATCAGATTCTGTATAAATTTTCCAGTTTCTTTCTGCCCAGTAAGCCATTCGGTCTGACATTGCAGCAGTGGCATCCCAAATTCGAGGTGCAATAGTCTCAGGTGCTAGTAGCAACCATTCTCTAATTCTCAGAGTGACTTCTTCTAAGGTATTTTCATACCCATTAAATCCTGTAAAGAAAGCCTCTACTGCGAAGCCATCAACCCCTGCCTGTAATGTCAGGCTAATGCTTCTTAACAGCTTTGCTTTAGTCGCATTATCTATTTCGGGATGATCTTCAATTTCATCAATGGCACGCATACACAAATATGCTGATGCTACTGCTTCTTGTAATCCTGGCGGTAAAAGACTAATTGGGATATAAAAAGTTCGGCTAGTTTCCTTGAGGATTTGCAATGCATCTCTACGTAAATTCATGTTTCCACTCCCCGATTGATTTTTGCACCACATGAAGTTTGCAGTTTTTTTGATGATACTGGATATAGTTTTAACTAAACCTTAAAAACTATAGACTATAAGATACGCTAGTATTTCATCTAAAAATTAATAGTTTTTGGTGTTGCAATTAACAAAACTCTCAAATTTATCAAAGTCTAGTCTAGTATATAGGCTTTTGGTTGCAAAAATATCTAAGGTGTTGTTTGATATAGCTTTCATAAAGTTTTAGTGTAGATATAAAGAATTATGCTAATATTTGGTTGATTAACATCAAATTTTCTCCATGAGCAAACATCCATTTTAAGGATTTATAAAGTGTTTTAAGTCTGCGTTAATCTGACTAACTTAGTGCCTCAAATTGTCCTTGTCTGGGAAAGTGTAGACACACACCTGGATCAAAATCGGTCAATGGTGCTTTCTTCAGGATTTTTACGTTAGTTAGTCTACCCAGGTGTAATGCTTCTAACTCCTGCTACATCTTCATCTTATCTATTGATTTTAGGTCTAAAGGAAAAATATAGCTGTCAAGTATTTCCAAGTCGCACTTAATGTTTTCTTGAGTAGCGATCGCCTCTCTTCTGTAGTATCAATTACTGTTGTATAATTTTGGGCAACAAATTGTACGCCCTATTTACCGTGAATTTGCTCCAGTCAGTGGTAGCAATAATTCAGTAAATTCGATAAGTGGGCCGTTGCTCTTGCTGTTTGACTGTCATCAATAGGACTATCATCCAGCATGATCACTGATTATTTTACCTGCATCGGTTAAAGCACTTGACATTCATGCTATCCCAGCACCGACAACGCACACATCTGCATGAGTATTTTCGGTAAGTACAGGTTGAACTAGGACTGCTGCCGTTGTCATCCCAACATAAATAATTTTACCAGCGTCGTTTTGCATATTTTTTCTGAGTTTTAAGCCTAACTTATCTGCTGGAAATACAGTTATAAAGGTCAGAGTAATGAAAAGGTAATCTTAAACCAAAGAATTCTGCACACTTCATTTTGCTCTATTCTATACCGTATTTTTTTTCGCCTTGTTACTGATGGTATTTGGTATTTAAATCGCAAAATTGTAAGGGCACAAATATATTGCGCCCCTATGTGTGTGATCTATTTAATTGAAAGTCGATTAATGTTTGGATTACACTTTCACTTAGTTTACCCAACCCAACTATGCTTGAATTATGAAGTCGGAGGTAGTAAGAGTGGGCGCACCAGTAAGTTGTGCAAATTGACCACCAGTGCCGAAACCAACAGCGCTACCATTTTGATTGTATAGTAACTGTCCAGTGATAGAGTCGTAGACAATCACAGCATTACTAACTGCTCCTAAGCTAGAGACTTGAAAATCACTGGCGTTACTAAAACCCTTTCCTACAATAGAAGTAATGGCACTAAAGGTGGTTTTAGACAGGACAATTTTGTCGCCTTGAGAGCGATTAAAGTCAGCAATGGTATCAGTACCTATAGCAGCACTCGTAAAAGCCGCATCACTGTTGTAGACGAAAGTGTCAGCACCCATACCACCCACGAGAATATCATTGCCTTCTCCACCCACAAGAGTATCATTGCCTTCCCCACCAATAAGAAGATCATTACCTTTACCACCAATGAGAAGATCATTGCCAGTACCACCCCGCAGCAGGTCATCACCACTTTTCCCATCGATGATGTCATTACCCCCTTGACCGTTAATCACATCGTTGGAGTTGTCAAAACCAACGATGTTATTGTTCAAGTCATTGAGAAAGGTGACGGTGTTTCTGTTGAAAAGGCTCGTTTGAGTAGAGTTGGCATTAATCACATCAAAACTGTCTGTAATACTGGTTTGTCCGTCAAACAGAATATTACCGATGGCGGGTCTTGTTGCCGATGCGCTTACGTTCTCCAGGTTTTCTAACTGAAAGTTTTGCAGAGTAACTTTGGTATTAGCCACGCCTTCAAAAGTAACTTCTAAGTCATTGCTATTTTGAGTTAATAGCAGATTTCTCACAGTCAAGCCAGTCCCAACGAATTGCAAGGTATCTACTTTGGCAATCACCTCAGATGGAGGGTTTGAGTTAGTACCTATACCGCCAAAGCCTGTGATGATGTCATTGCCATTGTTTAGCTGTGTAACAAAGATGTCATTGCCAGTAGTGCCATTGATAACTTGAATTTTGGGTTTAACTATGCCACTAATAGCAAAGTCAAAAGAGCTTTCATCACTATCGTTGTTACTTAAAATCAGAGTGCCACCATAGGTTCCAGGTGTAGTGGTGTTGAGTGCCACCGTAATCGTGGTGGAAGCATTTGCAGCCACACTTGTTGGCAGAGTTCCCACTAAACTAAATCCGTTGGGAAGTTTGAGATTACTGAGGCTGAGTGCAGCTGTACCTGTGTTCTTGATGGTAAAGGTTTTGCTGAGAGTATTACCAGTAATGACATCACCAAAGTTAATCGCGGTAGTACTGCCATCTGCAATGTCAACTGTGCCATTGAGGACTTGAATTTCGGGAGTCGGAGTGGGTTTAACTATGCCACTAATAGCAAAGTCAAAAGAGCTTTCATCACTATCGTTGTTACTTAAAATCAGAGTGCCACCATAGGTTCCAGGTGTAGTGGTGTTGAGTGCCACCGTAATCGTGGTGGAAGCATTTGCAGCCACACTTGTTGGCAGAGTTCCCACTAAACTAAATCCGTTGGGAAGTTTGAGATTACTGAGGCTGAGTGCAGCTGTACCTGTGTTCTTGATGGTAAAGGTTTTGCTGAGAGTATTACCAGTAATGACATCACCAAAGTTAATCGCGGTAGTACTGCCATCTGCAATGTCAACTGTGCCATTGAGGACTTGAATTTCGGGAGTCGGAGTGGGTTTAACTATGCCACTAATAGCAAAGTCAAAAGAGCTTTCATCACTATCGTTGTTACTTAAAATCAGAGTGCCACCATAGGTTCCAGGTGTAGTGGTGTTGAGTGCCACCGTAATCGTGGTGGAAGCATTTGCAGCCACACTTGTTGGCAGAGTTCCCACTAAACTAAATCCGTTGGGAAGTTTGAGATTACTGAGGCTGAGTGCAGCTGTACCTGTGTTCTTGATGGTAAAGGTTTTGCTGAGAGTATTACCAGTAATGACATCACCAAAGTTAATCGCGGTAGTACTGCCATCTGCAATGTTAACTGTGCCATTGAGGACTTGAATTTCGGGAGTCGGAGTGGGTTTAACTATGCCACTAATAGCAAAGTCAAAAGAGCTTTCATCACTATCGTTGTTACTTAAAATCAGAGTGCCACCATAGGTTCCAGGTGTAGTGGTGTTGAGTGCCACCGTAATCGTGGTGGAAGCATTTGCAGCCACACTTGTTGGCAGAGTTCCCACTAAACTAAATCCGTTGGGAAGTTTGAGATTACTGAGGCTGAGTGCAGCTGTACCTGTGTTCTTGATGGTAAAGGTTTTGCTGAGAGTATTACCAGTAATGACATCACCAAAGTTAATCGCGGTAGTACTGCCATCTGCAATGTCAACTGTGCCATTGAGGACTTGAATTTCGGGAGTCGGAGTGGGTTTAACTATGCCACTAATAGCAAAGTCAAAAGAGCTTTCATCACTATCGTTGTTACTTAAAATCAGAGTGCCACCATAGGTTCCAGGTGTAGTGGTGTTGAGTGCCACCGTAATCGTGGTGGAAGCATTTGCAGCCACACTTGTTGGCAGAGTTCCCACTAAACTAAATCCGTTGGGAAGTTTGAGATTACTGAGGCTGAGTGCAGCTGTACCTGTGTTCTTGATGGTAAAGGTTTTGCTGAGAGTATTACCAATAATGACATCGCCAAAGTTAATCGCGGTAGTACTGCCATCTGCAATGTCAACTGTGCCATTGAGGACTTGAATTTCGGGGATGGCAATGGTGTCGTGAGGGGCTTCGTATGCACCAATATCCATCACTGCCGTGCTATTACCATCGCCATCTTGAGGAGTTTTATTAGTTATACTATTGAAAATATTGGAACCAGCATCAATTGCGGGACTACCAGGTTGGAGACTAAAGTTACCATTGGCTGGATTAACAAACAACGGGTCTTTGTTTAAAATATTCCCTGAACCTGTAACGTTAAAAACTCCGTTGTAACCAAGGTTATTGTTGAATGTAAGATTAGTAGACTTGTTGCTGACAATGAGAGACTCTCCCTTACTTCCATACAGAATATTGTTATAGACTCGAACATTTTTAGCATAGTTAAGGAAAATTTCTCCGTCTGAAATTACTTTTGAATTTTGGTAAATAGTATTATTCACAATGTCTACAGGGTTTTCTCCTTTTAAAATCTGGATACCTGCCCCGCCATTGTTGTAAGTTAAATTGTTACTGATTAAAGCTTTACCAGTGTAAGCAACATCTCCAACATAAGAAGTGTCAAGCATTATCCCATGACCTTCAGTTATTTTTCCTGCTACCTTCCAAGGAACTAATGATTGATTATCAAAAACAGTATTACCTTTAATAATTACTTTGTAATCTGTCGTGTTGTTATCGGAATTCCAAAGGTTAAGCATGGTAATACCTTGTGTACCATAAGGTGAGTACCATGCATTTCCAGTAACGACATTATTTTCTACTGTAATGTAGTCTGCTTGCGTTGTTGCAATTCCTCCCCCTGGAAATTTGGAAATATTATTATTACTAATTGTGATATGACTTGAATGTTGATTTGGATTGTTACTGCTGACGGTAACAAAAATACCATTTCCAGATGTTGCTGGATTATTTAAATTGTCTTTTTGCTTAAGTGCATCTTCTAATTTAATATTGTCCCGATTTCCTACCAATGTTAAGCCTTCAATTGCTATGTAGGTTGAGCCTGTAATTGATATAGCCTGCCAATTTTTTGCGTTTGCTTCTAAAACAGGTGTGTGCCCAGGTAGTGCCTTAAATGTGATCGGTGCATTAGCCGTACCCTGCTTATTTGCAATACTCAGGATACTGGCGTAAGGCGAAGTGTAAGTACCATTCATCACGTAGACTGTATCACCTGCCTTCACCAAATCAGCAGCTTTTTGGAGGCTGCGAAATGCATCTCCCTGGCTCAAACCATTAGATTTATCATTGCCTGTTCCAGAAACGTAGTATGTAGCCATCTGTTTACTCCGAATTAGTGTAAGGAGGGAAATTGGTAGTACAATCTCAGCAACTGAATAAAGTTGCTAAGTAGTTATTTGAATGAGTAATCTATCTAGACTTTTCAAGACAGTCACAGTTGTTCGCTCGCAACTGGAAATTGCGTCGGTTATAGAAACGCTTTTGTAAAACTGAAAAATTTTTTCTGTTAACCGTAAATGGTTAAATCTGGGATGTAGATACCGTTGATTGTTAGTGCTTTATTAAGAGGAATCGGACGATTAGCACGTGAATGCGTAGCACAAATACCGAGATGTTTACTATCTTCTTTGAGCTTGTTATTAGACATTCTGTAACTGCTAGAGTTAGAGTCGGATTGAATTGTATTTTCATCTGTAGCAGCTAGCTTTACTTATCTGCTATATTCAATACAAAGATCATAAATTGGCATAATAATTCCTCTAAACTTTATCCGTTGTCTGAGGTTAGGAGGTTGCTAAATCGGTATGGTAAAATTTACCCCTGGCTGATAACTGGGGACTTAAAGTTATAGTGGTCAAAGTTGAATTGGTTGAAACTTTAGTGAGTTGAATCCTTACCTTAAGGGGACTAATGTAACAACTGAGCCGAACCTGTTCTAAGCGGTGTAACTCAATCCTTGTGAACTTGTTTAAAATTAACCTTTACAAATAGTACTTGATATCAGTAAATGCCCTGAACATAGTAAATTTTTTTACAACAAATTCAAAAAAACTATGGAGATGGAATGGTGAAGTCCTGTGAATTTGCAGTGATATGGGAATGAAAAGTGCTTTGTGCGAGGATATGATGAAGTTTGTCTAAATATTCGGCAGGCTACGCTTACACCAAACAACGATTATTTAGTCAATAGGGTAAATCTTTGTTGTTGCGATCGCACATGAGGGAAGAGAGTTTTTATAAATCGCCAAAATATTAACTAAACTTGCTTATTATTTATAGTGACGATGCCTTTTCTACCGCCTTCGCTGCCGAAATTAGTCCCGATCGCAGTTCCTACTGTTGATAAGTCAAATGACTTGGGTACGATTGATTAATAGTTCTCGTAACGCTGTCATACTTAAGTATTTTTTCTTCTGAGAAGATACCGTTAATCTGGACTCTTTTACTTTTCGGATAACCCAAAATCCAACATCTCCAAATCGCCCATGATTGAAATTGACGGTTCCTATGGAGAGGGAGGCGGACAAGTTCTTCGCACTTCCTTAAGTCTAGCCGCCATCACTGGTGAACCCATAAGGATTGCAGGCATTCGTGCTGGACGCAAAAAGCCAGGATTAGCAGCACAACATTTAACAGCAGTTCGGGCTGCGGGTAGAATTTGTAATGCCCAACTACGGGGTGATGCTTTGGGTTCAATGTTGCTGGAATTCATTCCAGGTAGTGCTGTGCAAGCTGGAATTTACACCTTTGATGTGAGTAAAGCACAAGAAGGTGGTTCTGCAGGTGCGATCGCTCTTGTATTACAGACAATTCTCTTACCTTTAGCACTAGCAACGGGTAATTCTCAGGTAACACTAAAGGGTGGAACTCATGTCAACTTTAGCCCGACTGTAACCTACATTGAGCAAGTTTATTTGCCAATACTGCAACGTATGGGAGTAGAAGCCCAAGTTAAGTTAGGCGCTTGGGGGTGGTTTCCTCAAGGTGGGGGAGAAATAGAGTTGCAGGTGATTGGTGGTACTCAACTTGGCGGGATCAACTTGCTGGAAAGGGGAGAGTTACAACAGGTGCGAGGAATAGCAGCAGTAACGGAACTACCTTCTCATATTCCGCAACGGATGGCGAATCGTGCAGAGAATTTGTTACGGGAAGCGCATTTGAAAGTTCGTGTACAGACTTTACGAGAAAAAGGTGTGGCACCTGGAGCAGGTATTTTTTTAACTGCTGAGTATCAAAACAGCTTGACTGGCTTTGGTGGATTTGGGCGTTTGCGGTTGTCGGCAGAGACAGTTGCAGAGATTGCTTGTCACCAACTGCTTGAATTTCATCATACTGGTGCAGCTGTGGATGAACATTTAGCAGATCAGTTATTATTGCCAGCTACTTTAGCGTCACAAGAAAGTCAGTATCGGGTGGCTGAAGTAAGTAGACATTTGACTACGAATGCCGCAGTGATTGAACAGTTTGGGCTAGCGCAGATAACAGTAGATGAAGCTGAGAAAATAGTGTTGGTAAAGAGTTTGAGTAGATGAACAACTGCTATTACACTAGTAGGGGTTCATGGTAGAGTATTATCAATCACTATTCTTTAAATTAAAATCAATCTCGTGATCCTTTCTGGCTTCAACTAAAAACGGCAAGTTTGAGCAGACAAATTTGATAAAGATTTAAAGCTTATTTAAAAATTCAAGTCATAAAAAAACTTATGTCAGTGCAACCTTATCAAGCTATTGAACTGTTTTATTCTTATGCTCATGAAGATGAAAAACTTCGTGACAAACTAGAAAAGCACCTCGCTCTTTTAGAGCGGGAAGGTGTAATTACAGGATGGCATGATCGCAAAATTGGAGCAGGAAAAGAATGGCAGAATGAGATAGACACCCACTTAAATTCATCTCAGATAATTTTGTTGCTTGTAAGCGCAAATTTTATCGCTTCAGATTATTGCTAATCTTTATCTGGAAAAACAATCGTTAAACTGAAAAAAGGAGAAAAGCTAGTTATCTTGAAAGTAGAGCATTTCTCAAAGATTGAAAAAATTCGCCTTACATTAAATTGAAAGCGCAAGTTCGTAAATGTAACTCAATTTGTAATAAATAGTTCTAAGATAGGTGCAATCTATCTCAGCACTAACAGTTTGCCCTTATCTTCAATGAAAAAAATAACGTCTTTGGTATTCAGCAAGATAAAAATTTGCTCCATTCCCAAAAGTAGAAATGAGTAAGGAATTTTTATAAGCTGAGACAGAATTTTTTTTATCTAGGAGCATTTACAATCCAATTTGTAAGGTTTCATTTTTTGCAATAATAAGCAACTGACCAATTTACAAGATGACTGCAAATTTCGTTAAAACTAAGTTCAATCGTTCCTAATACTTACTATTTACCTAACATAATTAGACAGCAATGAAGTAGCTGTTAAAAAACAGATAATAAATTTATTGGTGATACTTGTGGAATTTGAATAAAACCGTGATTGATGAATAAAAAATAGAAAAGCTGTGGCAAGCCTTCAAGGTATTGACGTAGATGGCAACGGAGCAATATCAACCGACGAACTGGGGAGGTAATGCGATCGCTAGGATAAAATCCCACGAAAACGGGGTTGCGTGACTTGATCAAAGAGATTGACGTGGATTTGTATCGATAATTTTGTGTAGAGACGTTATGTTACAACATCTCTACAGCCCCTAAATTTACATCTCTCCCAGAATGATGATTGAGAGGGTACAGAAACCTGGTAGATTTAGCTATCAGCGAGTAAAAACTGGTGAAGATGAAAGTCCTGGTTATTGGTGGTGATGGATATTGCGGTTGGGCAACTGCTCTTTACCTTTCCAATCGAGGTTATGAAGTTGGAATTTTAGATAGTTTGGTGCGGCGGCACTGGGATAATGAACTAGGTGTCGAAACTCTCACTCCGATCGCACTAATTCAACAACGTCTCCAGCGCTGGCAAGATTTGACAGGTAAATCGATCGACTTGTTCATCGGCGATATTACAAATTACGAATTTCTTAGCAAAACCTTACATCAATTTCAGCCAAATGCCCTAGTGCATTTTGGTGAACAGCGTTCGGCCCCATTTTCCATGATTGACCGAGAACACGCTGTTCTCACCCAGGTCAATAATGTAGTTGGTACGTTGAACTTGTTGTACGCCATGCGGGAAGATTTCCCCGACTGTCATTTGGTGAAGCTGGGAACGATGGGTGAATACGGTACACCCAACATCGACATCGAAGAAGGGTATATCACCATTGAACACAATGGACGCAAGGATACCCTACCTTATCCCAAGCAGCCTGGTTCGATGTACCATTTAAGCAAAGTTCATGATAGTCATAATATCCACTTTGCTTGCCGGATTTGGGGATTGCGAGCAACTGATTTAAATCAGGGTGTAGTTTATGGTGTCTTAACCGAAGAAACGGGAATGGACGAACTATTGATTAATCGGCTGGATTACGATGGTGTGTTTGGTACAGCACTAAACCGCTTTTGTATTCAAGCAGCAATTGGACACCCCTTGACTGTCTACGGTAAAGGTGGACAAACTCGTGGGTTTTTGGATATTCGGGATACAGTACGATGTGTGGAATTAGCGATCGCTAACCCTGCCGAAGCTGGTGAATTCCGCGTATTTAACCAATTTACCGAACAATTCAGCGTCGGTGACTTGGCGTTGATGGTGAAAAATGCTGGTAACGCTATGGGATTGAAGGTAGAAATCAATCACTTAGATAATCCCAGAGTTGAGAAAGAAGAACATTACTTCAACGCTAAAAACACTAAATTACTCGATTTAGGTTTACAGCCTCACTTGCTCTCTGATTCTCTACTCGATTCTCTGTTAAACTTTGCTATTAAGTATCAGAAACGAGTCGATCACAAGCAAATTATGCCCAAAGTCTCTTGGCACAGATAATTAGGGTAAACTCCGCGTGCGGCTGATAACAGAACCTTATTTAACTCAAGTCAGTAATTGGCCTGAAAATGGTCGTCATCTTCTAGCACAATATGACGACCATTCAATTGTTGTCTATCAGGCGTATCGTCCATCTATTGCTAACTTCGCCACCACCTACGGTTATTTTGGTGGTGAGTTCAGTTTTGACCGCATGAGTTGGATAAAACCTAACTTCCTTTGGATGATGTATCGTTCTGGATGGGGTACACAAAATGGGCAAGAGGTAGTGTTAGCTATTTGGATTAAGCGTTCGGCAATTGAAGAAATCTTAGTGGCGGCTGTTCATTCCAGCTACGTTCCAGAACTTTATCCTCATAAAAGTGCCTGGCAAAGAGCATTGAAGCAATCACAAGTTCGCCTACAATGGGACCCAGACCATCACCCATCTGGGACAAAATTAGAAAGACGCGCTATTCAGTTAGGGTTGCGTGGTGAAGTGCTAGCTGCTTACGCCAAAGATTAGATTGTCAACTATTGAGGACATCTCAGACTTTGTACAAAAACAGCGACAAAACATTAAATCTGATTGTGCAGAGTTGATTACACCACAAGAGAAAGTCTATTCTGTGTTTGATACCGAAACGCAAGCAAAGCTGGGATTATCTGCCTGTACTGAATAGTTTTTTATGAGAATTGCCCTATTTACCGAAACCTTTTTACCCAAGGTTGACGGCATTGTAACGCGCCTGCGCCATACTGTTGACCATCTACAGCGTAGTGGGAATCAAGTACTGGTAATTGCCCCTGATGGAGGCATTACTGAACACAAAGGCGCTAAAGTTTACGGCATTACTGGCTTTCCTTTGCCATTGTATCCAGAATTGAAAATGGCACTTCCCCGCCCAGCCATTGGGTACGCCTTAGAAGAGTTCAAGCCAGATGTGATTCATGTCGTAAATCCAGCCATTTTGGGTTTAGCTGGCATATTTTACAGCAAAATCCTCAAAATCCCCCTAGTAGCGTCTTACCATACCCATTTACCCCAATATCTTCAACATTACGGCTTGGGGATGCTAGAAGGTTTTCTTTGGGAACTGTTGAAAGGCGGTCATAATCAAGCAGCTTTGAATCTGTGTACCTCCACAGCAATGGTAGAGGAACTGACAGCACATGGGATTGAACGTGTAGATTTATGGCAGCGTGGGGTGGATACAGAATTTTTTCATCCCGATTTAGCTAATGTAGAGATGCGATCGCGTTTATCACAAAATCATCCAGAAAGTCCATTACTACTTTACGTTGGGCGGCTTTCTGCCGAAAAAGAAATTGAGCGCATTAAACCCATTTTAGAAGCAATTCCCGAAGCGCGGTTAGCATTAGTTGGAGATGGGCCACACCGTCAAGCACTAGAAAAACACTTTGCTGGGACAAATACTTATTTTGTTGGGTATCTTATGGGGCAAGAATTAGGTTCTGCCTTTGCGAGTGCTGATGCCTTTATCTTCCCTTCTCGTACAGAAACATTAGGCTTAGTACTACTAGAAGCGATGGCTGCTGGTTGTCCCGTGGTAGCAGCCCGTTCGGGGGGAATTCCTGATATTGTGACAGATGGGGTCAATGGATATCTTTTTGAGCCAACAGAAGATGTTCAAGGAGCGATAGCTGCTACTGTTCACCTCTTAGAACAAAAAGAACAACGAGACATCATCCGTCAAAATGCTCGCCAGGAAGCAGAAAGTTGGGGTTGGGCAGCTGCCACTAGTCAGCTACAAGATTACTACCAAAAGATAATACTTTCTGAACAGTTGACAAAATAAGAGGTAGGGAGTTGGGAGATAAGGGAGGCAGGGGAAGCAGGGGGCAGGGAGGCAGGGGAGGCAGGGGGCAGGGGGCAGGGGGCAGGGGAGCAGGGGGGACAAGGGGGAATTTTGAACAATTAATTGAACAAGTCTCTCTCTTGTCTCCCCCCTTTTCCTTGTCTCTTCTTTATGCCCAATGCCCCATGTCCAAAATCTAAAATCCCCATAACCGAAACAGACTCATGATACACGCCCATTTATTTATGGGGATTATTAATTTTGAATTTTGAATTTTTAATTCGGAGCGAAGCGACGTGACACTCCCCAACCCTGGCAGCGTCTTGGCTACATTAACTGAACTGACTCAAGTTAATCGGACTCACGCCTTATTAGGTCGCGTAAAAGATTTATCTGTTAATGAATTTGTTTGCCTACTCGACTTCATAACTGCTGAGTTCCAGCAATTTCTTAGAGCTATTGAACTAATCAATAATGAAGCTCTAGAAACTATGTTAGAGAAGGTACTAGAAGCTATCACACTTAAAATAGGTCAAATCCTGCAAGCAGAACACACAGCCATTTTTTTAGTTGACCATGACAAAGGTCAACTATGGTCAAAAGTTCCTCAAGATAATACCCAAAAATTCTTAGAAATTCGTACTCCTATGACTGTGGGTATTCCCGGTCATGTTGCCAGTACAGGTCAATATTTAAATATATCTGAAACTTATACTCATCCCTTATTTAGCCCAGAACTTGAAAAACAAATGGGCTACAAAATCCATAATATTTTATGTATGCCTGTTATCAGCAGCAAAAACCAAACTGTTGCGGTAGTTCAACTGGCTAATAAAACCGGGAATGTTCCGTTTAATCATGATGATGAAGAACGTTTTCGAGACTTTGCCGCTTCTATTGGTATTATTCTGGAAAGCTGCCAATCTTTTTATGTAGCTGCTCGGAATCAACGAGGCGCAACGGCTTTGTTAAGGGCAACTCAGACATTAGGGCAAAGTCTCGATTTAGAAGCAACTTTGCAAATAGTCATGGAACAAGCTCGAATTTTAATGCAAGCAGACCGTAGCACGTTGTTTTTATATCGTAAAGAGATGAGCGAACTCTGGACAAAAGTTGCGGCGGCAGATGGCACAAACTTGCTAGAAATCCGTATTCCAGCTAACCGAGGCATTGCTGGCTATGTGGCTTCTACTGGTCAAGCCTTAAATATTTCCGATGCCTACAAAGACCCCCGCTTTGACCCAAGTACAGATAGAAAAACTGGTTATGTGACTCGCAATATTCTATGTTTACCAGTATTTAATTCTGCAAATGAATTAATTGGCGTAACCCAATTAATTAATAAGCAACAAAACAGTTTTACTGCTTCTGATGAAGAGTTTATGCGGGCTTTTAATATTCAGGCAGGAATTGCCTTAGAAAATGCCCGTCTATTTGAAAATGTATTGTTAGAAAAACAGTATCAAAAAGACATTTTGCAAAGTCTGTCAGATGCGGTGATTTCTACAGATATGGCAGGTCGAATTGTCACAATTAATGATGCAGCCCTGGAGTTATTGGGTTGTCCTGTAAAAAATACTAATACCAAAAGTAACAAGCTTTTGTGGGAACAAAATTTGATTGGTCGCTTAGTTTGGGAAGTTGTGCCGATTGAAAATCTCCAAATGCGACTCGAAGATAGTTTAAAAACTGGAGCTAAACATTATGTGCCAGAGCAAACTTTGATGGTGGGAATTTCTCTAGTTAATAATGCTGTTAACGGTAGCGGGGCGTTTAGCGCTCAGTACTCAATTTTAGCACTGTGCGATCGCATTAATCCCGATGTGTTCATTCCCTGGAATCTACCCCTCACTCCCCAATCTGAGTTTTTTAGCGCTGATGAGGTGCAAATATTAGAGCGCAGTACGAATCTGACTGTCAATCCCCTAACTAACCCAGAAGGAGGTGTCAGAGGTGGTTTGGTGGTATTGGAAGACATCAGTCAGGAAAAACGGATGAAAACTACCATGTCCCGCTACTTAACACCCCATGTAGCCGAACAAGTTATGGCTCTGGGGGAGGATGCTTTAATGGTAGGTGAGCGTAAGGAAGTAACCGTATTGTTTTCTGATATCCGAGGCTACACAACACTTACAGAAAATCTTGGTGCAGCTGAAGTGGTATCCCTGCTCAATCAGTATTTTGAAACGATGGTAGAGGCAGTTTTTAACTACGAAGGCACTCTCGATAAATTTATTGGTGATGCATTAATGGCGGTATTTGGTGCGCCGCTACCTCTAACAGAAAATCATGCTTGGAGGGCTGTACAGTCAGCGTTAGATATGCGACAACGCTTAGAAGAATTTAACCATCGGAGAATTATCCAGGCGCAGCCACAAATTCATATTGGCATCGGCATTAGTTCTGGAGAAGTAGTTTCGGGTAATATTGGTTCCCGCAAACGGATGGATTACACCGTAATTGGAGATGGCGTAAATTTAAGTTCGCGCTTAGAAGCGGTAACTAAGGAATATGGTTGTGATATTATCTTAAGCGAATTTACTTATCAGCTTTGCAGCGATCGCATTTGGGTGCGCCAGTTAGATAAAATCCGAGTCAAAGGAAAACACCAGGCTGTAAATATATACCAGTTAATTGGCGATCGCAACACCCCTCTAGATGCCAATACCCAAGAGTTTTTGTATCACTATCATACTGGACGCGCTGCTTATTTATCGCGCAACTTCTCACAAGCGATCGCTTGTTTTAAAGCCGCCAAATACATCCAACCCAAAGACCAAGGTGTTGATATTCACCTAGAACGTGCGCGTAATTATTTACAAAATCCGCCCCCAGTGTCATGGGATGGTATTTGGACAATGCTTACTAAGTAGTCATTGGGCAGGGGAGCAGGGGGCATGGGGCATTGGTCATGAAGAAGAGACAAGGGAGACAAGGAAGAAGGGGGAGACAAGAGAGAGACTTGTTCAATAATTCCCCCTTGTCCCCCTTGTCCCCCTTGTCTCCCCTGCTCCCCTTGCCCCCGCCTCCTCAACCTTGAGCCTCCCCCTGGTCATCCTGAAACGGATCTTCACCAATTCGCAGTTCTTTCTTTGAGTGTTTCAACTGTTTCCATAGATCCTTTATTTGTTTGTAAGCTTCACCTGGAGGCAGCTTACCACCTGTTTCTAAGTTGCAAATGTAGCTTACTCGTTGGGCAAATTCCTGTAGATTCGCATTAAAAACCAGGTTTTCTGGCTTTACCTGTCCGTAGTAGCGACCACGAGGGTAGAGAAAATCATCCTTATTCACTATTTTGTTCTCCATTTATGAATTCACCTTCTATATTGAATGTCTGAAGCGAAATCACTAGCTACCTACCTTAATCTTTACTTTCGTCAGACTGAGGAAAACCAAACCATCCAACTCTTTTTCCAATTGGTTATGCAGGAATTACTTGATTCAGATTATGAGACTAGAGGATAAAGCTTGAAATGCTTTTGTTTGTTGTAAATGTTACAGAAAAATGTCTGTTAAAGTAACTGCTGCTAAAGTAACTAGAGAGAATATTTGATTTTCCTCCCGGTCGTCAATTGATCTCATCTTAATTTATGAAGTTCAAATTGTAATTAACTTCAGTCCAAACCCTGAATTAAAAACTATTAAAACGTATAAGTATATCTCACCAAAGCAGTTTTGCAAAAATAGTTACTTTTTAAGTAGTAAGAATACTGACAAAAGAATACTAAAACCAGAGTCACTTGTCCTCTGTTAAAAGTTAGAGATTCAATTGTTAATATTTAGCAACTGGCTAATGAGGGCATTGAGCATTGACAAAGATACATAGGGGCGGGGTGTTGCTCTTGCTGAGGGCAAAATTCCCCCTTGTTTACTCATACTTTTCTGCTCAATTCTCCGCGTCCTTACATCCTGTTCAAAAATCACCGATGGCTAATAGTTAATAACTAAAGATAAAATGGTTAAGCCCGAAAGGACAAAAATCGTCCATCGCCTAGAACTTTAACTGCCACCATGTCTGTGAATTCCAAGTTATACGAAGGCAAAGCAAAAATTCTCTATACAACGGACGATCCGGAAGTCTTGTTGGCTGATTTTAAGGACGATGCCACGGCGTTTAACGCCCAAAAACGTGGCAGTATCCAAGGAAAAGGAAAAATAAATTGTAGCATTTCCAGCCAGCTTTTTAAACAGTTAGAGGCTTATGGTATAAAGACTCACTTTATCGACAGCCCTACCCCGAATCAGATGCTGGTGAAGGCAGTAAAAATTTTACCCTTAGAAGTAGTGATCAGAAATATTGCAGCTGGCAGTCTGTGTCAACAAACAGGCTTGCCAGTGGGTACAATTCTGAAACAGCCTTTGGTTGAGTTTTATTACAAAAACGATCAGTTAGGAGATCCTTTGCTTACACGCGATCGCCTTTACCTGCTAGAACTAGCTACTGCGGAACAAGTAGATGCAATTACACATCTAGCATTGCAAATCAATGAATTTCTCAATAAATTTTGGCAGCAATGCGGCATTACCCTAGTAGACTTCAAGCTAGAGTTTGGTTTGGACTCACAACAGCAGTTGCTCTTGGCAGACGAAATTAGCCCCGACACCTGCCGTTTGTGGGATACCACAGAAGAGGACTCAAATCGCCGGGTAATGGACAAAGACCGTTTTCGCCGAGACTTAGGAAATGTAGAGGATGCTTACCAGGAGGTTTTACAAAGAGTGCTAAAAGCAGTAGAAACTACAACTTAAACAGGTAAAAACCAAAAGGTCAGAAGGAATTATATTTAACTTTTGCCTTTTGCCTTTTGCCTTGTAAAGTAAAAAAGCAAAAGAAAAAAATTATATTTTGAATTTTACCTTTGGCTTGAGGGCATTATTGCCTTGTCATGGTGTGTGTGTGGTCGTGAAGAGGAATCATAAGTAAAATGCGTTTATCTCCCGTATTGCTGGCAGCAATAGCAATTACAGTCCCTTTGGGCGGCTCATTGAGTGCCAAGGCAGAAACCGCCAAAACTTCAAAACAGACAACAGAAGTTTTGACACTAGAAACAAATCAGCAGCCAGAAAAGGACACTAGTCAGCTTGACTCTAGTAAAAATCTCAAATCTCGATCCAATCTCACAGGCATTATTATAAAGGAACAGAAATCTCGTATTGTCGCAGTTTACACTGCTAATCCAGCAGCGATGCCTGCGGCGGTCACTGAGCGCAGCCGAAGTGCGGGCGGCCATGCCTACGCGACACCAGGGGTAATAGTGCCAACCTCCACAACGCCAAAAACTGCACAACAAACCCCTCAAATCAATCCCAGCCCAACTCAACAGCCCTCTCCAGCCCCGGACATTCCACCGCCAGAAATTCAACAACCAACGTCTTCCCCAACTCCTGAGACAACTCCAGTCCCAGAGAATGTCAATCCACCGACAACAGAACCTTTATTACCTACAACTCCAGAACCATCTAGCGCTCCAGACGTTCCATTTCCAGATGGTCAACAACGAACACCTGCTCCAAGACCAGGTGCTACACCCAGTCCGCAGAATGTTAACCCGCCGACAACTCCAGAAAGTACTCAACCCAACACAGCCCCGGAAGCCAATGACCCCCGCGTACTGGTGTCGGAAGTACTCATTAGATCACAGTCTGGGCAACTATCACCAGAACTGGAAGAACAAGTTTACAGGGTAATTCGTACCCAACCAGGACGAACAACAACTCGCAGTCAACTGCAAGAAGATATTAACGCCATCTTTGGTACTGGCTTCTTCTCCAACGTCCAAGCATCACCAGAAGATACCCCCTTGGGAGTGCGGGTGAGCTTTGTTGTACAGCCTAACCCCGTCCTGAGCAAAGTAGAAGTGCAAGCCAATCCTGGCACTGGTGTTCCCTCTGTACTCCCACCTACTACTGTGGATGAAGTATTTAAGGAGCAGTATGGCAAAATCCTCAACTTGCGTGACTTGCAAGAAGGCATCAAGCAGTTAAACAAGCGGTATCAAGACCAAGGTTATGTTCTAGCCAATGTCATTGGAGCGCCCCAAGTCTCTGAAAACGGAGTTGTTACCTTACAAGTAGCAGAAGGTGTAGTAGAAAATATTAGAGTCCGGTTCCGCAACAAAGATGGTCAAGAGACAGACGAGAAGGGACAACCAATTCGCGGACGGACACAAGATTACATCATTACCCGAGAATTGGAGTTGAAGCCAGGGCAAACATTCAACCGCAACACGGTGCAAAAAGACCTACAGCGCGTGTATGGACTAGGGCTCTTTGAAGATGTGAATGTCTCCCTAGACCCTGGTACTGACCCCAGCAAGGTGGATGTAGTCGTGAATGTAGCCGAACGTAGCAGTGGTTCTATTGCGGCTGGGGCAGGGATTAGTTCTGCTAGCGGACTTTTTGGAACAGTTAGCTATCAACAGCAAAACCTGAACGGTAGAAACCAAAAACTGGGTGCAGAAGTGCAGGTGGGAGAACGGGAATTGTTATTTGATGTGCGGTATACAGACCCTTGGATTGCGGGAGATCCTTACCGGACTTCCTACACAACCAATCTTTTTCGCCGCAGTTCCATTTCATTGATTTTTGATGGCAAAGATGAAGATATTAGGACTTTTGACCCAAATAATCCTAGTAATACGGATGCTCAGGATCGCCCCCGCATTCTCCGTCTAGGTGGTGGTGTCACCTTTACCCGTCCTCTTTCCAGCAATCCTTACAAAACTTCCGTTTGGACTGCTTCAGCAGGTTTACAGTATCAACGAGTTTCCGCCCGTGATGCCGATGGCAATCTCAGAAAAACAGGAGCGGTATTCAATGATAATGGAGTGCCCCTCGACGAGAATGGAAACCCCACCGCCAATGGTCAACCACTAGAAATTCCACTTACCCTATCTCCGGGAGGTGAAGACGATTTACTACTGCTGCAACTAGGGGCACAGCGGGATCTCCGTAATAACCCATTGCAACCCACTAGCGGTTCTTATCTTCGCTTCGGGGTTGATCAGTCGGTTCCCATCGGACTAGGAAACATTCTCCTCACCAGATTGCGGGGTAGCTACAGCCAATATTTACCCATTAAGCTGATTAACCTTACCAAGGGGGCGCAAACCTTAGCATTTAACCTGCAAGCAGGAACCATCCTTGGTGACTTGCCTCCCTACGAAGCGTTTACTCTTGGAGGTAGCAACTCCGTCCGGGGTTACGAAGAAGGAGCATTAGGTAGTGGACGCTCTTACGTGCAAGCATCAGTTGAATATCGGTTCCCAGTTTTTTCAGTAGTCAGTGGCGCACTATTTTTTGATCTCGGCAGCGATCTGGGAACTAGCACCAGGGCGGCTGAAGTATTGAACAAAAATGGTAGTGGCTACGGTTATGGTCTTGGCGTTCGCGTCCAGTCTCCACTGGGGCCAATTCGTATTGACTACGGTATCAACGATGACGGAGATAGTCGGATTAATTTCGGTATTGGCGAAAGGTTCTAGTTTGTCATTAGTTCAGTTGTCATTGGTCATTAGTGAATCACAAAGGACAAATGACAATTAGCTTGCTAATTTTGACATTTACCTCAATACTGTTCCGATAAAGGGATTAATGACTTTTATAGGGGAATATCAGGGACTTTACCAAAACAGATGATGAACAATACTAAACAAAATATATTGACTTTTCGGCTATGCAACAGCACACTCTAGCAGCCGAAATCACCCAAGTAGGGGTGGGATTGCATAGCGGTGTGAATACCCAGGTGCGGATACTACCAGCTGAAACGGGAAGTGGACGCTACTTTGTGCGGGTGGATTTACCGGATTTGCCGATTATTCCAGCCCAAGTTGCGGCAGTTAGTCACACTGTTCTCTCAACTCAGTTGGGAAAAGGTGAGGTATATGTTCGCACAGTAGAACATTTGTTGGCAGCACTTTCGGGTATGGGTGTGGATAATGCTCGGATTGAAATTGATGGGCCAGAAGTCCCGCTTTTGGATGGTTCCGCAAGTGTGTGGACAGCTAACATTGCCCAAGTTGGCTTATTGTCACAACCCGTTAACAACCAATTTCCCTTGACTGTTACAGAACCAATATGGGTATATCAAGGAGATGCGTTTGTATGTGCCCTTCCAGCACCAGAAACTCGTTTTAGTTACGGTGTTGATTTTGACCTGCCCGCCATTGGTAATCAATGGTATAGTTGGTCACTAACTACTGAACTAGAAAAAGCTTCTGCTAGCTTTGCTGCCGAAATTGCTCCTGCCCGTACTTTTGGGTTACTGCATCAAATTGAACACTTACAAAAAACTGGGTTAATTAAAGGTGGTAGTTTGGATAATGCACTTGTTTGCGGGCCAGAAGGGTGGCTAAATCCCCCATTGAGATTCGCAAATGAACCAGTCCGTCATAAAATCTTGGATTTAGTAGGAGATTTGAGTTTACTAGGAGCTTTTCCTCGGGCTCATTTCTTAGCGTATAAAGCCAGCCATAATTTACACATTCAACTGGCTCAGAAAATTTTAGATTTTGGACTTCGACTTCGCTCAGTCGAACGATTTTAGACTTTGAATTTGGTCTAAAGCTTAAAATCCAGGATTATTAAGGTTTCGATCTGCGCTTGGCTGCTAAACTTTCAGATGAAAAATTAACCACACGACCAATGTCAATTCTCACTGAAGTGAATACTATCGATCCAACTACACCTACATCTACTGAACTACAGGCTATAAATGAGACTACGATCATCTCGGAAATTAAAACAACTTTCACATCTGAAGAAATTCAAAAATTACTACCCCACCGCTACCCATTTTTACTTGTAGATAAAATAATTGACTACGTTCCAGGTAAAAAAGCTGTTGGCGTTAAAAATGTTACTATCAACGAACCCCATTTCCAAGGACATTTCCCCGGTCGTCCACTGATGCCAGGGGTGCTAATTGTCGAAGCGATGGCACAAGTTGGGGGCATTGTTCTCACTCAAATGTCTTCAGTAGAAGGCGGGCTATTTGTCTTCGCTGGTATCGATAAAGTTCGCTTTCGGCGACAGGTCGTACCGGGGGATCAACTAGTAATGACGGTGGAACTGTTATGGGTAAAACAACGTCGTTTCGGTAAGATGCAAGGTCGTGCCGAAGTTGATGGTCAACTTGCTTGTGAAGGAGAATTAATGTTTTCTCTAGTTAGCTGAAAGTTTGCTTTCGTGGTGTGGGCATAGCCGTGAAATGCCCTTACTGAATTCTGATAAAGGATAACAGTTAAAAAAATCCACAACAGCATCTGATAATTTCTTGATTTTCGACTCCCTCTTTACGAGATGCTACTCGAACACACTTAACTTGCTTTGCCCGACACTTTTGTTCACTGAAATACTTAATGCTCTACTAGTTGCCTCGATGGGAGGGCAGTCTGTACAAATCTCTTAATCAGATTAACACGCTGCTTCATAAACCCTACCTGGCGCTGACTTATCAAGACAGTTCTGGAGATTCACCCTTGAAAACGCTAATTCATCCAACTGCTGTAATTCATCCGAAATCGGAACTCCACCATACAGTGCAAGTCGGTGCCTATGCTGTGATTGGAGCGCATGTCAAAGTGGGCCCTGAAACAATAATCGGCGCTCATGCTGTGTTAGAGGGGCCTTGTGAGATTGGGGCGCAAAATCAGATTTTTACAGGTGCAGCCATCGGTATGGAACCCCAGGATCTCAAGTTTGTGGGAGAACCAACTTGGGTCAAAATTGGTGATAACAACTTAATTCGTGAGTACGTTACTATTAACCGCGCTACTGGTGCTGGTGAAGCAACAGTAATTGGCGATGGTAACTTGCTGATGGCTTATGTCCATGTGGCCCATAACTGCGTAATTGAAGACCAGGTAGTGATTGCCAACTCTGTAGCCTTGGCGGGTCATGTGCATATTGAATCACGCGCCAGGCTGAGTGGGGTTTTAGGTGTCCATCAATTTGTGCGTATTGGTAGACACGCAATGGTGGGAGGTATGGCACGTATTGACCGAGATGTGGCCCCATATATGCTAGTAGAGGGAAATCCAGCGCGAGTGCGAACCCTCAACCTTGTAGGACTCAAAAGGTCTGGCATGGACTCAGCAGATTTGCTTGCGCTGAAAAAAGCCTTCCGCATTCTTTACCGTTCTGATTTGTCCTTTAAGGATGCCTTGGAAAAACTGGAACTTTTAGGGGATAGCGAACAATTACAACATCTGCGTCGCTTCCTGCTACTTTCTCAGATGCCAGGTAGACGTGGCTTGATTCCCGGTAAAGGGAAAAAAAGCACGAGTGATGAATCGTGAATTATGAGTTAGGAGTTATGGGTTAGGAGTTATGGTTAATGAATTGAATTTTTAACTCCTCACTCTTAACTTCTTACTTCTAACTTTTTATTCCTAAGTTTTTACTAATTACCAATTATCAAATGCGGATTTTTATCAGCACTGGCGAAGTATCTGGCGATTTACAAGGGTCGCTGCTAATTACAGCGCTGAAGCGTCAAGCTATGGCGATTGGGTTGAAATTAGAGATTGTGGCGCTGGGTGGTGAAAAAATGGTGGAGGCTGGGGCAATTCTGCTGGGCAATACTAGTAGTATTGGCTCAATGGGTATTCTAGAAGGTTTGCCTTATATTTTACCTACTCTCCAGGTACAACGTCAGGCGATCGCTTCCCTAAAACAAAATCCACCAGATTTAGTAGTGCTGATCGATTATATGACTCCCAATCTGGAAATTGGGACTTATATGAAACAGCAGTTACCAGATGTGCCTGTAGTGTATTACATTGCTCCCCAAGAGTGGGCTTGGTCATTAAGTTTGCGTAGAACTAACCGGATTATTGGTTTTACAGATAAGCTTTTGGCAATTTTCCCACAAGAAGCTCGTTACTTTCGTGAGAAAGGAGCAAAAGTTACTTGGGTAGGGCATCCTTTGGTTGACCGAATACAAGACGCTCCCAGTCGCCAAGCAGCGCGTGCAACACTGGGGATTGCACCAGAACAAATTGCGATCGCACTTCTCCCCGCCTCTCGCCGCCAAGAACTAAAATATCTTTTACCAATTATTTTTCAAGCCGCCCAAACTATTCAAGCTAAATTACCCAAAGTTCATTTCTGGATTCCCCTATCTTTGGAAGTCTATAGACAGCCAATTGAGGAGGCTATTAGGCGTTACGGTTTACGGGCGACAGTTCTATCAGGTCAACAAATAGAAGTTTTTGCTGCGGCTGATTTAGCCATTAGTAAATCTGGTACTGTCAATTTAGAGCTTGCTCTGTTAAATGTGCCCCAAGTTGTAGTTTACCGCCTCAGTCGCCTGACTGCTTGGATAGCTCGTAAAATCCTCAAAGGTTCTATCGCCTTTGCATCGCCACCAAACTTAGTTGTGATGAAGCCGATTGTGCCAGAATTTTTACAAGAGCAAGCCACAGCAGAGAATATTATCCAAGCCGCGATGGAACTACTACTCAATCCCAGTCGCAAAGAGCAAACTTTGCTAGATTATGAAGAAATGCGGCAAAGTTTAGGAGAAGTTGGAGTGTGCGATCGCGCTGCTCAAGAAATTTTGCAAATGGTGACGGAGAGTGGGGATTAGGGATTGGGGACTGGGAAAATTTTGTATATTTAATACTCAATCCCCAATACCTAATACCCAATACCCAACCCCCAATCCCTTTAGAGGTTTCATGGCTTATGAGATGAGAAAAAAAAGAGCGATCGCAGTTGATTTGTTCGCTGGCGCAGGTGGTATGACTCTTGGCTTTGAACAAGCTGGTTTTGACGTGCTAGCGTCTGTAGAAATCGACCCTATACACTGTGCAACACATGAGTTTAACTTTCCTTATTGCTCAGTGTTATGTCAAAGTGTTGTGGATACAACCGGCGAAGAAATCAGGAGCCGGTCTAAAATTGGCGATCGCGAAATTGATGTGGTAATTTGTGGCTCACCATGTCAAGGATTTTCTCTAATTGGTAAACGGGTTGTTGATGATCCGCGAAATTCTTTAGTGTTTCACTTTCATCGGCTGGTTTTTGAGCTAAAACCGAAATTCTTTGTAATGGAAAATGTTCGGGGAATCACAGTTGGCGAACATAAAAAAATCCTTCAATCTTTAATTAGTGAGTTTAAAATTTATGGCTATAAAGTAGAAGAAAATTACCAAATTCTCAATGCTGCAAATTACGGAGTACCACAGTCACGAGAGAGGTTATTTCTTATAGGTGCAAGGGAAGATGTAGAATTACCGAAATATCCTCAGCCGATTACAAAACCAGCATTACCAAATAATTTAACTTCTAAAAAAATATCTAATATCCCGTTGAGTCCTACAGTATGGGATGCAATTAAAGATTTACCTGAAATCGAAAACTATCCTGAGTTAGCAACAAGAGATTGGGTTATAGCAGAATACGAAAAGCCTAGTAACTATGCTCGTGTACTTCGCGGTCTTAAATTCCTGAACGATGATTATTCTTACAAACGTGAATATGATTTGCGAATCCTCTCTTCAAGTTTAATAACAAAACATTCTGCGGAAACTATTCAACGTTTTCAGGAGACAAAACAAGGTGAAAGGGAAAAAATTAGTCGTTTTCATAAGCTACATCCTGGTGGTGTCTGCAATACTTTAAGAGCTGGAACAGACAAATATAGGGGTTCCTTCACATCTCCTAGACCGATTCATCCATTTACACCTCGTTGTATTACAGTCAGGGAAGCGGCAAGATTACATTCTTACCCCGATTGGTTTAGATTTCATGCAACCAAATGGCACGGATTTCGGCAAGTTGGTAACTCTGTACCACCGCTACTAGCAAAGGCTGTGGCTGGTGAAATTATTCGTAGTTTGAATATTTCGCCTTTTAAGCCGAGTTTGCGATACAAGTTAGGAGACGAGAAGCTATTACAGTTTAAGATGTCGCAAGCGGAACAATATTATCAGCGTGACTAGTAATAATACACTTTGTAATATGTGCAAGGTTGGGCTAAGTCCAAATACGGAAAAATGTACTATCTTCCCAGATATTAGCAGCCGCTAGTGCGATCGCATTTACTTGCCACCGACGGCATTTTTCTGAGCGTAGTTGATATTTTTCTGATACTCTATTATTTTTTGTTGAGCGATTGCATAATTTGGGCTGGAAGATGGCACAGTTTTCATAAGTGCGATCGCAGCTTCCCACTCACTCACAACTATTTTCCACTCATCTGGAGATTTTGCTGACTGAGTAAGGTTAGCGGCATTAATTGCTTTACTTACTGCTTCTCGAAATGTATCAGTTTGAAGTAACACAGTCGGAGATTCTGAAATAACTGGTGAGGGTGTAACTAATATAGAACTTGATGGTATTTGTGTTGGATTTTTAGAGATTAGGGGAAATATTTCTATGAATTGTGAAGATAAATATATTACTATAGCAATTGAAAATATCAAAAAAATAACCAACCAATTTTTATTTAAATTACGATATTTATGTTTAGTCTTGGTAACTACAGTTTGTTCTTTATTAGATAAAACATTTGATTTCATTTTGTGTGCACCCATTTCACCGCGCAATCTACTAAGTTCTTGATCTGTATTAAAATCACTCTTGGATTTACTTGCGTCTGTTTTTTTAGTGCCAGAGTAAACAGATATTATTCGCTGTCTTACCAAATGTTCAATTTGATAAGTTAATGCCCCAGCAGAAATATAAAACAGCCCAAATATTAGTATTATATTCTTTTCAAATTCTGTATATGATTCAACTGGCTTAGTGTAGCTAATATTAAATAATGGCGAAATCATTGTGCAAAAAAAAAGCTGCTATCAGTGTAGAAATTGCAATTACAAGCCAAGCATACAATCCTTCCCACCAACTCATTATTCCTGGAAATAACCCTTTGATTCTACCTATTTCTGGTGCTTGAATTTCTGATATAAACCGACTAATAAGTAGGTGTAATAAGTGATGAGTAAAAGAAATTGTAGGAATAGGAGATAGGATTAACAGTATTGTCAACATAAAAAATAATTCGGGACTTTTTGCCAAATATGTAATTTGGTAGCCTACTTTTCCTGGATTAGTGAGTAAAAATATAATAAAGCTCAACAATAGATTCAAAATTAAGGCTTTTAACCAAGAAGTAGGATAAGGAAACCATAAAGGCCAGTAAAACTTTTGTAGGTTCTGTTTAGTAAATTCTTGAATATTAGGATTTTTCATAATTAACAAATGCGGAAAACTGAAAAATTATCGTCTATCTGAGTAACATTTACAAAATTTTTAGAGCTAGATATTTAATATTGCCTTGATTTATTACATTTTTGGCATAAGCCCCTGACTTAGAATCTTTCTCTGCACCTATACATGAGGCAAGTTAGATATTAACGTTCCTTTGTAATTACAGAGCTACCATTACTAATACTTACTTTCTGAATAAAAACGTCAGTACAAGATGATAAAATATCAGCGCCTATTTGATTAGCAATAAATTCAAAATCTTGGTTTGTTAATCCCCGCGCAGTATCGCCACTTAAGTTAATAAAAATAGTTAGAAGCTGGGGTTCAATAGAAGATTCTTCATTATCTGCTGCTTCTAATTCACCTTCTACTATGCCTAGATTAAACTCTTTACTCCAAGCTGGAAACTTCTTACCAGTTTGTTGCCCGTAAACTTTCACGTTTTCAACAGATACAGCCCCTAAACCAGTTAAACCTTTGCGAATAAATGGAACTAAAATTTGCTGATTTGGTACTTGGTCAGCTTCTAGCGTTACCTCTAAGCAAGCATCTTTGAAGGCCACTTTTGCAGCGATCCCTTTGGGGTGTAGGTGGCGGTTCATTAGAGATGCGATCGCATCTACATCTCCCTGTTTTGCAAGTTCCAGAATATTTGGCTGTGTCATAACCACTAAAAGTGAAAATCTAGGAAAATAAACTTATATTCTTAGGATTCCCTCTTAGCAGCCTTAAGTAACATTATGATGCAGAATATTAGCTAACCTGCGTTAAAATATTTAGTATAAAGATAGTCTTTCACAGACCTTTGCAAAAAATATATTTTCCCTGTATCAACATCAAAAACTATTGTTTTTGTGCTTGCCTTAACAGGATTAATATTAATCAATTTAATTACCATTTTCAATATGAAATTTGATCGAGATGTTGCTTGGCCTTCGACGCTGGAAGAAGCCATAGTTATCCAAGAAAAGCTGCGATATCAAGTAATTACTGAGGATCAACTAGAAGAACCTATCCAGTATGTTGCTGGAGTGGATATGGGTTTTGAAGCTGATGGAACCATTAGCCGTGCAGCTGTGGCAGTACTGAGTTTTCCCGATCTGCAAGTAATTGAGACGAGCCTAGCACACCGTCCTACTACCTTTCCTTATGTTCCTGGGTTCCTCTCATTTCGGGAAATTCCAGCTGTTCTCGATGCCCTGGAAAAGATTCAAACAACACCAGATATTATCCTGTGTGATGGTCAAGGAATTGCTCATCCCCGGAGATTAGGTATAGCTAGCCACTTAGGGTTACTGATAGATATGCCAACAATTGGTGTAGCCAAGTCCAGGTTGGTAGGTAAGTATGAGGAATTGCCAGAAGCCAAAGGCAGCACGCAACCACTGATATATGAGGGTGAAACCGTTGGGGCTGTTTTGCGATCGCGCGCAGGAGTAAAACCTCTGTACATCTCTAGCGGTCATAGAATTAGTTTACCAACAGCAATTGACTATGTATTACGCTGCACGCCAAAATATCGGCTACCAGAAACTACACGCATTGCTGATAAACTAGCGTCGGACAGATAAATCTTGTTGAAGTTTTTTCTAAATACTTGCTTGAATCTACGCAATCGTGTTAGGAATCGCACAGAAAGAAGTTGAAGTAGCTAAATACGAATTACGAAGTTAGAACAATGAACGCACTAACTTTACAGTGGCACGATGCAGGTCAAGATAAAACTCAGAATATTTACGAACAACAGCCAAGTCAAAATCTTGGTACTGTCCGTATTGGTCGTGATCCCCTACGGTGCGATATTGTTTTGAGTCATCCTACTGTATCTGGTCTGCACGTTGAAATCTTTTTTCATCACCAGCAACAGCGCTTTTATATCAGAAATTTGCGATCGCAAAATCCCCCCCTGATCGATGGACGGCAATTAGTCCAAGGTGAAATGCCTTTAACAGATGGTACTAGTATCTCTTTGGGACAAATAAAACTCAACGTTACTAAAGTTTCCACAGGCAGCATTCCAGCAACAATTTTAATGCCACCGCATCCCGGACATCATCACCATTTACCAACACCTCCCGCACCACCGCTAGGAATTTATGGTCTAGAATGCCCCAAATGTCATAAAGTTTCCCCAGGAGAGAATTTACAAATTGGCTGTCATTGGTGTGGGACATCTTTGGCTGCTGCTGTGAGTGTGTTAGTAGCACCGGGTAGTTGAAGAGAAGGGCAGAGGGGAATAACTGATGACAAATGACTTACAAATTCAATTGAGTTGGGAAGAACCAGCGACAGGAGAACGGCGAGAACCAAGGTTGAATATACCGATCGCTTTTGGTCGGGAATTCCCTCGCTTACCTGCCGAACTTAGGGGAATGCGCGTTTCTCGGATGCTGCTTAACAGTAACGAGGTTTCTCGCTACCATGCCCTAATTGACTGGGAACAAGACCAGCTAGTGGTGATTGACCAAGGCAGCGTTAACGGTGTATATGTCAACGGTAAACAACAAACGCGCAGTGTTTTGGCTAATGCCGATACATTGCAAATTGGCCCTTATGTAATCACAGTGAAATTTGGTGCTAGCGTCTCTGAACCAGATACCAGCCCCCCTTCAACGATTCACTTCAACGCAAATACCAATCTTCCAGACCCCACATTGCCTGTAGCCCAGCCGCTAACGCCCTTGGCAAGTAATTTTCCGCCACTAGCGTTTCAATCGGAAAATGTCGCCGTGCAAGCGCTTTATGCTACAGGTCTATCAGTAGATGAATCTGATTATCTAGCGATCGGGGCGGGATTGGGTAGCTTTGTTTGGGCTGATTTGCTGCGACTTAGTGGTGTGCGTGCTGACAAGATTGTAGCTTTGGGATTGGAAGCAGAGCCTTATGCTCGTTACAAGCGTCTTTGTTTGAATTCGCAAATTCCCTTATATGAAAGACTGCGTTCTAATTCTGACTCTTGCCCTGATAATATTTGGGGCTGGCCTAGTTATGCCTTGCGCGAAGCTTGGCGTGATTGCAGCAAGGGACAGATAAACTCAGCATTGAAGTATTTGTGGCAAGTATTTGCAGAACCAACATTTGCAGAAACTTATACACCCCGTGCGGGTAATGTCTTTGATTCCATAGATAGGGAGGCGAAGCGTATTGGTTGGAATCAAATTTATCGCTATGGACGAGTTAGGGCAATTCGCAAAACTGATGATGGCAGATATTGCGTAGCCTATTCTCGCGCCCCAGGAAATTATGCTTTTTTAGTTACTCGTTATTTACATTTAGCTACTGGATATCCAGCAATTCAGTTTCTTCCAGATTTGCAAGCTTATAGAGAAAAATATCAAGATTTTAAATCTGTCGTCAATGCTTATGAAGCACATGATCATGTTTATGAGCAACTAGAGCGACAAGGTGGTACGGTATTGATTCGGGGGCGGGGAATTGTGGCTTCGCGGATTATTCAGCGCATTTATGAAGCCAGAAAGCGAAATCGGAATATTGCAGTTTTGCATTTAATGCGATCGCCTAAACCTCAAGGCAACAAATTTCAAAATACCCAGCGCCTAGTCAAAAATCATTACGAATTTCAACCTTTTAACTGGCCAAAAGCCTGTTGGGGCGGCGAACTCCGGGCAATGTTAGAAAAAGCTACCCCCGATGAACGCAAGCGTTTACTAGCAGACTGGGGTGGAACTACCACCGCTGACCGCCAAGACTGGCAGCAAATTACTGCCCAGGGTATCAGCGAAGGCTGGTATCAAATTACCTTCGGAGAGGTTTTGGATGTAGAACGAGATGCCCAAAACCGGACTATTACCCATATCCGAGAACAAAGCTTTGGGGAAATGAAATTACTAGCTGATTTTATTGTTGATGCTACTGGACTGGATGCGAAAGTAGATGCCAATCCTCTGATAGCAGATTTAGTGAAACATTACAATCTCCCAGTAAATCATCTGGGACGGTTGAATGTAGCGAACAATTTTGAACTAGTAGAAATGCGTAGTGGCAAAGGTCAAATGTATGCTGCTGGGGCTATTACTTTAGGTGGCCCTTATGCTGCCGTTGATAGTTTTTTGGGCTTGCAATATGCTGCATTAGTCGCCGTTGATGGACTCGCCGCCACCCGTGCGCCTGGAGTTAATCGTTTGAATACTATAAGTTCTTTTAGGCAGTGGTTGAAGTGGGTGTTAAATCAGTCACCTTAGTTTAATAAATTCCAGGAAATATACTTGATGAAGGAATGGCGATCGCTCTTGTCGATCCCATTCCCAATAAAACTGTAGCCGCCAGTGCAATGATGAAAGCTGTTAGTGTTATTGGTACTAAGAAAATTGCTACAGCAACTGTGAGTAAAGCAACTTCTAAAGTAGTTGCTATCTTAGCAACTAAAACTGCAACAAAGGTAGCAACAGAAGGAACAGGTGAAGTTGCTGCTGGACTTTTAGGTTTAGAACTACTTAATCCTATTGCTGGTTTAGGAGTTTTAGCATGGGATATCTGGGATCATTATCATACAGTTAAAGTATAAAGACCAATTCTAAAAGGAAACCTCAACAATTATTTGAATGAGGTAAAAGACTCATTACTGAATGATAAGGAAAATGGAATTTTGTCTTCAGTGAATAAATTCCATGATGGAATTATAGATACTTTAAATAGCAAGCCAATATTGGCTAAATAAAAGTTGCTTGTTCGTCAGCAGATACCAAGTTTCTGTTGTTTTTTGTTTGGTATAATCCGCAATTACATAATTGAAGGCTGCCTATGCTGACTAAAAAATATTTTTTAGTCAGCATAGGCAAGTTTTGTTTTGTAACTGCTCTATTATTGTTTAATAGTTATTTAGTTATTAAAAATGTAACAATAAATTTACAAATATGTGAGCCAATACTTTTATATAAAGTCAACAATTACGAAGAAATATTTCGTTTTTTATATCGATTTGTGTCATATAGGCGATAAAATGCCTACTGGGCAAGCGTTTTCTGATAAAAAACAGATATTGCCTAAAAGATCACAAGTTACCTGTGGCTGATGATGCCGCTAGGAACTTCCTTCAGAGAACACGCATCAAAGGAGCCGAAGAAGCATGTTCACACACGTCAAGTCCACCATTAGACACATTGCGCCTGATAACTTACGCGGACGTAGTTTAATCAAGGTGGTCTATGTCGTGCTTGAGTCCCAGTACCAGAGCGCATTGTCGCAAGCGGTTCGCACCATTAACGCGAACAATCCCAACTTGGCGATTGAAATCAGCGGGTACTTGATTGAGGAACTCCGCGACCCAGAGAATTACGAGGAGTTTAAACGAGAAGTTGAGAATGCGAATATCTTCATCGCTTCTCTCATATTCATCGAAGACTTAGCACAGAAAGTAGTAGCGGCAGTAGAACCACACCGCGATCGCTTGGACGTTTCCGTTGTCTTTCCCTCGATGCCAGAGGTAATGCGCCTGAGTAAAATGGGCAGCTTTTCCCTGGCACAGTTGGGTCAGTCAAAAAGTGCGATCGCCCAATTCATGCGGAAACGCAAAGAAAAATCCGGTGCGGGATTTCAAGATGGGATGCTAAAGCTTTTGCGAACCCTGCCGCAAGTGCTGAAGTTTTTACCAATGGACAAGGCACAGGATGCCCGAAATTTCATGCTCAGTTTTCAGTATTGGCTAGGTGGTTCTCCAGAAAATCTGGAAAACTTCTTGCTGATGCTAGCTGATAAATATGTATTTAAAGGTTTAGATAAACAAGATTTTGCACCTTCTACATACGAACAGCCGGTGGTTTATCCCGATTTAGGGATTTGGCATCCTCTGGCTCCCAGTATGTTTGAAGATGTTAGAGAATACCTCAATTGGTATACAGCTCGTAAGGATATTTCTAGCGATCTAAAAGATCCCCTAGCTCCTTGTGTCGGGTTAGTATTGCAACGCACTCACCTAGTTACAGGGGATGATGCCCATTATGTGGCAATGGTGCAGGAGTTGGAAGCATTAGGCGCACGGGTACTACCTGTGTTTGCTGGTGGTTTGGACTTCTCCAAGCCTGTGGATGCATACTTTTATGAACCGACTACTAATATACAGTTGGTAGATGCAGTAATATCACTGACTGGTTTTGCTTTAGTGGGTGGCCCAGCTAGACAAGACCATCCCAAGGCAATTGAATCACTCAAACGCTTAAATCGTCCTTACATGGTGGCGTTACCCTTAGTATTCCAAACCACAGAAGAGTGGATGGATAGCGATTTAGGGTTACATCCAATTCAAGTAGCTTTGCAAATTGCAATCCCGGAATTGGATGGGGCAATTGAGCCGATAATTTTATCAGGTAGAGATGGGGCTACAGGGAAAGCGATCGCACTGCGCGATCGGGTTGAAGCAGTAGCCGAACGCGCCTTAAAATGGGCTAACCTCCGCCGTAAGCCAAAACTTGATAAGAAAGTCGCCATCACCGTTTTCAGCTTCCCGCCAGATAAAGGCAACGTCGGAACCGCCGCTTACTTAGATGTATTCGGTTCCATCTACGAGGTGATGAAAGCCCTCAAAAATAACGGCTACGACTTACCCGAATTGCCAGAATCAGCCGAAGCGTTGATGCAAGAAGTCATCCATGACGCTCAAGCGCAGTACAACAGCCCAGAACTGAACGTTGCTTACAAAATGTCGGTTCCTGAGTATGAGGCGCTGACTCCTTACTCTCAACGCCTAGAAGAAAACTGGGGCCCACCTCCGGGACATCTCAACAGTGACGGGCAAAATCTGCTGATTTATGGTAAGCAATTCGGTAACGTCTTCATCGGTGTCCAACCCACATTTGGTTACGAAGGCGACCCGATGCGGCTGTTGTTCTCCCGTTCAGCTAGTCCTCACCACGGTTTTGCTGCTTACTACACTTACCTAGAACAAGTTTGGAAAGCTGATGCTGTACTGCACTTTGGTACACACGGTTCCTTAGAATTCATGCCAGGTAAACAGATGGGGATGTCTGGTGATTGTTATCCAGATAACTTGATTGGCTCAATTCCCAACCTGTATTACTACGCAGCGAATAATCCGAGTGAAGCGACAATTGCCAAACGCCGGAGTTATGCCGAAACCATTTCTTACTTGACACCGCCGGCAGAAAATGCTGGTTTGTATAAAGGTTTAAAAGAACTCAGCGAGTTAATTGCTTCTTACCAAACCTTAAAAGATAGTGGACGCGGTATTTCCATTGTTAATAGCATCATGGATAAATGCCGGATCGTGAATCTGGATAAGGATATTCACCTGCCAGAAACCGATGCCAGAGACATGAGTGCCGACGATCGCGATAATATTGTTGGCAACGTCTACCGCAAGTTGATGGAAATCGAGTCGCGGTTGTTGCCTTGTGGTTTGCACGTCATTGGTAAACCGCCAAGTGCAGAAGAAGCGATCGCAACTCTGGTCAACATTGCTAGTCTAGATCGTCAGGAAGAAGGAATTCAAGGCTTGCCGGGAATTATCGCCAATAGCCTTGGGCGTAACATTGACGATATTTACCAAAATAACGACAGAGGCATTTTAGAAGATGTCCAGTTACTCCAAGACATCACCTTGGCAACCCGTGCAGCAGTTACCGCACTTGTCCAAGAGCAAATCGACGCGGAAGGACGAGTTTCTCTAGTTTCCCGGTTGAATTTCTTCAACATGGGCAAAAAAGAACCTTGGGTAGAATCATTGTATAAAGCAGGTTATCCCAAAGTTGATAGCGCAGCCTTAAAACCCCTATTTGAGTATTTGGAATTCTGCCTAGAGCAAGTTTGTGCCGACAACGAACTCGGAGCATTACTCAAAGGCTTAGAAGGCGAGTACGTCCTACCTGGCCCTGGTGGCGATCCCATCCGCAACCCGGATGTATTACCCACAGGTAAGAATATCCACGCACTCGATCCACAATCCATCCCAACAACAGCAGCAGTACAATCAGCCAAAATCGTTGTAGACAGGCTTTTGATCCGCAACAAGGCTGAAAACGAAGGAAAATGGCCAGAAACCATCGCCTGTGTCCTTTGGGGAACCGATAACATCAAAACTTACGGTGAATCCCTAGCCCAAATTATGTGGATGGTGGGCGTGCGTCCAGTTCCCGATGCCTTGGGACGGGTAAACAAGTTGGAATTGATATCTTTAGAAGAGTTGGGAAGACCCAGAATTGATGTGGTAATCAACTGTTCTGGTGTATTCCGCGACTTGTTCATCAACCAAATGAACCTGCTAGACCAAGGCGTGAAGATGGCAGCTGAGGCAGATGAACCCTTAGAAATGAACTTTGTTCGCAAACACGCTTTGCAACAAGCTGAAGATATGGGGATTAATCTGCGTCAAGCAGCAACGCGCGTTTTCTCCAACGCTTCTGGTTCCTACTCGTCAAATATCAACTTGGCGGTAGAAAACAGCACTTGGGATAGCGAAGCCGAGTTACAGGAAATGTATCTCAACCGGAAATCCTTCTCTTTCAATTCCGATAACCCCGGAATTATGGACGAATCCCGGCAGATTTTTGAAAGTACATTGAAAACTGCTGATGCAACTTTCCAAAATTTGGATTCTTCTGAGATTAGCTTAACGGACGTTTCCCATTACTTCGATTCAGATCCTACTAAGCTGGTGGCAAGTCTGCGGGGTGACGGTAAAAAACCAGCATCTTATATTGCAGATACAACCACAGCTAATGCCCAAGTGCGGACATTATCAGAAACCGTGCGTTTGGATGCGCGTACCAAATTGTTAAATCCCAAATGGTATGAGGGGATGCTGAATCACGGTTATGAAGGTGTGCGTGAACTCTCCAAGCGATTGGTAAATACAGTGGGTTGGAGTGCTACAGCCGGCGCTGTGGATAACTGGATTTACGAGGATACTAACGAAACCTTCATCAAAGATGAAGAAATGCAGAAACGATTGCTGAACCTGAATCCCCATTCTTTCCGCAAGGTTGTATCCACTTTGTTGGAAGTGAATGGACGCGGTTATTGGGAGACTAGCGAGGAGAATTTAGATCGTCTGCGTGAGTTGTACCAAGAAGTTGAAGACCGAATTGAAGGGATTGAGTAGGTTTACACATCATAACCAATAAGGTATGAGGCACGGTTATACCGATACCGTGCCTTCTGCATTTAAGTGATTTTTCACGTGATGTGAAAAAAGACAACAGCTTAATCGTTATAATTTTTATAAATTGTATTGTATTAAATAATAATACATAAACTTGATGTAGATTAATATAGTTATACTTAGTCTGCCATTTGCCAAAAAATTTTATGGAGTTCAAAAGGGTTTGATCCTTTTATTCAAACTTCAAAATCGCAATCTTGTTGAATTGCGGATGAGTATGAGACACTTAGTAAATTGAGTTCTTTGGGAAATATTAGTGGTCGAGTAAGAGTATGAGATGTAGTTGCAAGCAAAACGAGCAAGCTTACATATATGTTTAATTTTTTTAGTTCACATAATAAAATAAACAAAGAGCAAATAGTTCTCGAAGCTCAAGAATGGCTAGTTTATGCAAGACAGTTAATAGCTCGAATTACAGCTTCTGAAAGTCGAATTTTACAGCAAAATATATCGTATGTAGAGAGTTCATTAACCTCTATGGAAGTGCGAAATTATACAATTGAACTTAAGGATCTTCCAAATAGTTTTCCAGACTCAGATCATGCATGTACTTTCATAGTGAAGACATTTATTCTTCAAGTATTGCTTAGAGCGTTTGAATTTAAAATAGAAAAGCTAAAAACGTATACAGAAAATAGTATTGAGATTAAAAATGAATCCAACTTCACCAAACAAAGTGCTGAAAATATATTTAACTATTTTGAAACCAAAATCTCGGAAGCTTATTTAACTAAATCAGTCGCAATTATACAAGATAGCTTAAGGGCATATAATATTCAAGAAAGATTTATCAGTGATATTTCTGAAAAACTAATTGAGCCTGATAAGATAATCCTTGAGCGTCTTAAAAAATATTTTGATAAACATGGGGACTATTACCCTAATCTTTGCAAAAAAGTTCAATATATCGAAAGACAATACCAAGAAGTTCAAAGACAGAAAAATGAGGTTATGAATAATTTAGAGTATGAGAGAAAGGACAGAGAGAATATGATAAAAATATTTATCAGTCATAGCTCTAGTGATAAAGAGCTTGTTTCAAAGCTTGTCGAACTTTTTAGAGCTTCACTAAATATTCCTTCCAAGGAGATAAGATGTACAAGCTTGGATGGCTACAGATTGCCTGGGGGTGCAAATTTCAACGATCAGCTTCGCCAAGAAGTTTATGATTCTCATGTGTTTATAGGAGTGCTTTCCCAAGCGAGTTTTCAATCACAATATGTCTTATTTGAACTTGGAGCACGTTGGGGAGCGAAAAAGCAACTCATTCCATTACTAGCCCCAGATATGAGCAATGATCTTGTTAAAGATCCATTGAAATCCCTAAATGCTCTACGATGTGATAGCAATTCTCAACTTGTACAACTAATCGAAGAGTTATCAGAATTATTGAATATAAAACTTGATAAACAATCAGCATACCAAAAATATATTGATGCGATTGTTAGTAAAAAACCGTAATATAATCTAAATGCTGACTCATAATCCATAAAAATCAGAATACAACTGCCATTGCCTAAACCTGTAGTATAACCAGTAATTAGTATTGGAAACAGTAGTCATAAATAGCATGTTTTATTACTTAAAGTCCTGTTATAGGGAAATACTACAGTGCTAGTAGTTACCTACAGAAATTGTAAGTCTGATCGCTCACTCTTCTACAACAGGCGATAGCCTCGTTTTTGAGGTTTTCTGTAAGGCGATCGCACCCACCCTTCTACAACAAGCGATCGCTTAATTTTTGAGGTTTTCTGCAAGGCGATCGCACATTCTTCCACAACAAGCGATCGCATTATTTTTGAGGTTTTCTGCAAGGCGATCGCTCTTTTAAGCATACAAGCGTACAATCAAAACATGACTGTTCAAAAAACAGATATGCTAAAAACGCTTTGGGCTACTGTTCGGGAAGGAAAAATCGAATTGCTGAAGTCAGAGGAATTACCGGAAGGGACAAGAGTGCTAGTGACGCTGCTTCCTGATGATGAAACGGAATTTTGGCTTCAAAGCAGTCAAACATCACTCTCATCAGTTTGGGATAACGCTGAGGATGATGTTTATGCCGAACTACTCTAAAAATGACATCATTTTGGTTAAGTATCCCTTTTCAGATTTGTCCAGTTCAAAAATTAGACCTGCTGTTGTTGTAAGTGCGCCACACGTTTCTCAAGACATTTTAATCACGCCCTTGACGAGCAAAACTGGAGCATTGCTAGAAGGTGAGTTTGTCTTGTCTGAATGGGCAGCCGCAGGGCTAAACGTGTCTACAGCAGTCAAGAGAGGTTTATATACAGTGCATAAAAACTTAATTGTCAAAATGATTGGCAAGTTAGCTGATGCTGATGCTTAACTTTTAGAGCAATCTTTGCGGTATTGGTTAGGGTTGTGAATGGACAAAATCTTGTCCGCTATATTTAAGGTATACCAGTTGCTTCCTCACTCCAAGTTAATCAGTATGGATATCACAGCTACTTTGAACGAAATCGCAACTTTCAGTGTTGAAGATAGAATCCGTATTGTACAGGCAATTTGGGATAGCATCGCAGCAGAGCAAGTTTACCCTGATTTAACCGATGCACAAAAGCAAGAGCTTGATCGTCGAACTGCTGACTATGATTCAAATCCAGATAATGTGCTGACTTGGGAGGAAATCAAAGCATCAATTAAGGGGCAGCAATGAATTATGTCCTGGTGTTTCGCCCAGAGGTTCGAGAAGAACTCAATGATGCACACAGTTGGTACGAGAGTCAGAAACCCGGTCTGGGTGACGAGTTTTTAGACTGTGTAGACGAAATGGTGAATCGAATTTCTCAGATGCCAGAATCCTATGTAATTGTCTACGGTGATATTCGACGAGCAGTAGTGCGACGATTTCCCTATGCTGTGTACTATCGGATTGTGTCGAGTCGAGTAATAGTGACGGCAATTTTTCATGGTCGCAGAGATCCAAAATCGTGGCAGACGCGAACCTAATACTATAATTACGGGCGATCTTTAGCGACAAGCTGCTATGCGTATACGCTTTGTTTCTGAGGTTTTCTGCAAGGCGATCGCTTAAAATGCCATCATAGAAACAGCGATCGCTTCTATATTTTCAACGATATCATAATATGATATCATTGAATCTGTGGCTATATTCAACTTAACTGTAAGATTGTTGTAATTGTATTGATTAAATGGATCTCAATAACAAACAACGTCAGATTTTAGAGTTGATTTTTACAAATCCTGTACCATCTAATATTCTTTGGAAAGATATTGAAAGTTTATTTATAGCTCTTGGTGCTGATATTACTCAAGGTAGAGGTTCGCGGGTTCGTGTGAAATTAAATGATGTGAAAGCTGTTTTTCACGAACCGCATCCTCAAAATGAGACAGATAAAGGAGCAGTCAAATCTGTTAGAGAATTTTTAATTAAGGCAGGAATTGAAATATGATCACTTATAAGGGATACACAGCTAGTATAGAAGTAGATGTAGAAGCGGGAATACTTTTTGGCCAAGTTCTAGATATTAATGACGTAATTACCTTTAAGGCAAAAACTGTAGAGGAAGCGCGTCAAGAATTTCAAATTTCTGTTGATGATTATCTTGCTTTCTGTGAAGAACTAGGAGAGGAGCCTGATAAACCATTCTCTGGTAAACTTCCATTCCGCACAACTCCAGAACACCACCGCAAAATATTTATTGCTGCTAAAAAGGCTGGCAAAAGCATAAATGCTTGGATGGATGAAATCTTAACTGGTGCTGCGGATAAAGTAATCAATACTTAAAGTCAATCATTCTAAATATGTTTTTCGCTAAAGTGCATTCGCCTCTGGTATTTTCATGGGAATATTCAAGTTTAAATTTTTCTATGGATGCGTTAACTATCAACTTTGCCCCTGTTATTCAAATAACAGATGAGCAATTCTTCCAGTTATGTCAGATAAATGAATTAATCAGATTTTAGCATAATGCTGATGGCACATTGCTACTAATGCCTTTAGTCGGAGGCTTAACCAGCAACCGCAATGCTAACTTAATTGCTCAACTTGGAGTGTGGAATCGTGATGAGTCAATAGGTATAGCTTTTGGTTCTTCGGTTGGGTTTATTTTACCAAATGGGGCAGTTCGTTCGCCTGAGGCATCTTGGGTAAAACATGACAGATGGGATTCTCTCACACAGGAGCAAAAAGAGGGATTTCCGCCTGTATGTCCTGATTTTGTCGTGGAATTGCATTCTGATACTGATTGTTTAAGAAGGCTACAAAATAAAATACAAGAGTACCGAGACAACGGTACTAGATTAGGTTGGTTAATTGATTTAGAAGCTCGGCAAGTAGAAATTTATCGTTTTGGTAGAGATGTTGAAGTGCTGGAATCTCCTCCTAGTTTATCAGGAGAAGATATACTACCTGGATTTGTGCTTAATTTTGAAGATATCTGGTAAATTGATTAAAACACGAAGTGCGATGTCTACGACAGGCTACGCCTACGCAACATACACAACAGGCGATGTCTAACGACAAGCCGCTATGCGTCTACGCTTTATTTTGAGGTTTTCTGCAATAACTATTGCGATCGCACTCACTCTTCCACAACAGGCGATGTCTAACGACAAGCCACTACGTGTCTAACGGTTCATGTTGGGTTTCATTCTTCAACTAAACCTACGCAGCTTAAGGTTTTTATCGCTAACTAAACCGTATTGGGTTTTAAGACCATTTCGTGGTTGGAATTTCTACTGCTTTTATTCTCAAGATTAAATTCTGTCAACTAGTATGTTTACTTAGTCAATTTTGTCATACAATAATCAAACAAATATACTTTAATTAATTAAATTATAAGTATATTTATTTAAGTAATATTTATGTTTAAAACAGTACAGTAATTGATTAAAAATCAAGCTTAAGTAATGACGATTATTGATTACAAGTACTAACCTGTGAATATAGAAATTTATGAAAATAGCAAAAAATAGCTAACATGGCTAAAATTATCGTTACTGGAGCAGCAGGCTTTATTGGTTCTCACCTTGTAGACATCTTGCTACAACAAGGAGAAGAAGTAATTGGGATTGATGAATTTAATGATTATTACGATCCTATGTTAAAGCGTAAGAATGTTGCACACTTACATAGCTCACCTAATTTTACATTAATTGAAGCAGATATTCAGTTTTTAGATTGGCAGGAACTCTTAAAAGATGTTGATGTCGTTTACCATCAAGCAGCACAAGCAGGTGTCAGAGCAAGCTGGGGTAAGGCTTTTCGAGGTTACACAGAACGAAATATTAATGCTACGCAAGTTTTGCTAGAAGCAGCTAAAGATGCAAAACACTTGAAAAGATTGGTGTTTGCTTCTTCATCAAGTGTATATGGGGATGCAGAAACTTTACCTACTCACGAAGGAATTTGCCCTGAACCTGTTTCTCCTTATGGTATTACTAAGCTAGCGGCTGAAACTCTGTGCAGCCTTTATTACAAAAACTTTGGTGTGCCATCTGTATCATTGCGGTATTTCACAGTCTATGGCCCTAAACAACGCCCAGATATGGCATTTCATAAGTTCTTTAAATCCATTTTACAAGATGAGGCAATTCCTATTTACGGCGATGGCCAGCAAACGCGGGAGTTTACATTTGTTGGTGATATCGTCGCCGCCAATTTAGCCGCAGCTTCCGCACCCCAAGCAGTGGGAGAAATTTTTAATATCGGTGGTGGTAGCAGGGTGGTTTTAGCAGAAGTCTTAGATACGATTGAAGAAATCGTTGAGAAACCAATCAAAAGAAACCACATAGAAAAAGCGATGGGAGATGCACGCCATACTGCTGCTGATGTATCTAAAGCGCAGAGAATTCTGGGATATCAGCCACAAGTCACTCTAAGAGAGGGTTTGACGCAAGAATGGCAGTGGATTAAGTCGTTGTATTAAAGGGTATGGGGCATGGGGCATTGGTTATAGCGGTTCTCGAATGGAAGCAATACAGTTTGACCTCACTTCCATTCCTCTCTCCTAAAAGGCTACGGTGTACACACAAGTATACCCAGAGAGGGTTTCAGATGAAACTCCAGACGCTCCAGTCCTCTTGGTTGGAAGCGAAGCCTCTCGGAGGGCATTCCCAGGCTCTGCCTGGGAATGAGTAGGAAAGAGTACAGAAAGCTTAAAACCCTTGCAGATAGGAATTGTGTGTACACCGTAGCCCAATGCATCGGGGGGATTAAGGAGGTTAATTCGACTTGTGACACGGTAGCCTATAAGGGAAGGGGCTGGCGGTTAGGTCTGTATTGCATAACTGATAACCGCTATATTTTCCTTTAGGACTTACGCACAAAAGATCCCCCCAAAACCCCCTTAAAAAAGGCTACGGTGTACACACATCTCTCTACAAAATTTTGATACCGACAAGAGGACTTTTTAAAGAACCTTTTAAGCTCCTTGCTGTCTCCATTCTTCTTTAACCCACAAGAAACCCATATTTTTTGAGTATTGTTTTGGCTTCACTGCCAGATAAAAATTGGATAAACTCTTTAGCTGCTGGAATATTTTTACTGCTTTTAATTACTGCCATTGGATAGACAATCGGTGAGTGAAACTTATCATCAGCAGCAACTACGACTTTTACTTTGTTAGAAATTTTGGCATCAGTAGCATAAACTAAACCCGCTTCAGCGTTACCACTTTCTACTGCTGCCAAAACTTGACGCACGTTGTTAGCAAAGACTAATTTGGACTTTACCCGATCATAAAGTTTCAATTTCCTTAAGACTTGCTCCCCATATTGACCGGCGGGTACACTTCTGGGTTCACCGATCGCAATTTTTTTAATCTTACTATCTGTTAAATTGTAGAAACTAGTGATGCCAACAACATCCTGAGCCACAATTAAGACTAGACGGTTATTTGCCAAGTTAGCACGGCTACCTGTTACCAAAAGTCCTTTTTGTTCTAGGGCATCCACTTGCTTTTTGCCAGCAGAAATAAAGATATCTGCTGGGGCACCTTGCTCTATCTGCTGTTGCAAGGCACCAGAAGCCCCAAAATTATAAGTAATGTTGACATCTGATTTACTTTGTTGGTACAAAGGCTTAATTTCTTCCAGTGCCTCTTTTAAGCTGGCGGCTGCGGAGACGAGGATAGTGCCGTTTGACTGTGCTATTACCGGAGAAGGATTAACTAACGGTAAACCAATTGCCAGGAGCAAACCAGCAACCGCTATACCCAGTAAGCCAAAAATTTGTCTTCTTTTCATAGAAAAGGCGTTTGAGAAATTTCTTCCATAAAATTGATGCTAGGTAAAATAATACCAAACATACCAACGTATAACCAACTATATCGGTAATTACTTTTTCCCTAAGCATTCCAGATGAATTAACTCATAAGCCAGAATCTGGCGACTCAAACGCATCCGTAATTGCAAAACTGCATTCTGAGAAAGGGCGAATCATACCCCTCTAGGAGGAATTTTATATTTTACAGTTAAAAACTTCTGAAAGATCGCGGTAAGCTAATTGGAATTATCACTGAATTGTGTCAATAAATTGTCAAATTAACTGCTCAGTTTTCTGGGGTGAAATTTGCGATGACCGTAAATCTTAAGTCTTTAGAGAATCCAACTTATATAGCGGCCGATTCCAAAACCGCTTCTAACACTAAGAGAACCAGCTACGTTCCCTCGAACCATCGACGCATTCTTTGCATCTTTCCTAAGTACAGCCGCTCTTTTGGTACTTTTCATTATGCTTACCCACTTATGGGTAATGTGCGGGCTTTTATGCCACCCCAAGGTATTTTAATTGTGGCTGCCTACTTACCTCAAAAATGGGAAGTGCGGTTTATTGATGAGAATGTCAAATCAGCAACCAGGGCTGATTACCAATGGGCTGATGTGGTAATTGTGAGTGGAATGCATATCCAAAAACCACAGATTAATCAAATTAATGAACTTGCCCATCGAGCCGGGAAAATCACGGTGGTGGGTGGCCCTTCGGTATCTGGGTGTCCAGAATATTATCCTGAATTTGACATTTTACATTTGGGTGAGTTGGGAGATGCTAGCGATCGCATGATCGAGTATCTAGACCAAAATTTGGAACGTCCTCAAAGGCAAATCCGCTTTGAAACGAAGGAACGTTTACCTTTAACAGAGTTTCCAACTCCAGCTTATCATTTGCTGAATATTGATGATTATTTTTTAGCAAATGTGCAGTTTTCTAGTGGTTGTCCTTATCGCTGCGAATTTTGTGATATTCCCGAACTCTATGGGAACAGTCCCCGGATGAAAACACCAGAGCAAGTAGTTGCCGAGCTAGATGCAATGCGACAATCTGGCAATTTGGGGGCAGTGTATTTTGTCGATGATAACTTTGTTGGCGATCGCCGCGCTGCCATGAAGTTACTTCCTCACCTGATTGACTGGCAAAAACGCAATGGCTACCCCATCCAGTTTGCCTGTGAAGCAACTCTCAACTTAGCTCAAAGTCCAAAACTGCTGGAGATGATGCGCGAAGCCTATTTCTGCACCATCTTTTGCGGTATCGAAACACCCGAACCAGATGCTCTCCATGCTATTTCTAAAGATCAAAATCTGAGTATGCCAATCTTAAAAGCAATTCAGGTTTTAAATAGCTATGGTATGGAAGTAGTATCAGGAATTATCATTGGGTTAGATACAGATACACCAGAAACAGCAGACCGAATTATCGAATTTATTCGGGCATCTCAAATTCCCATGTTGACAATTAATCTACTTCATGCTTTGCCTAGAACTCCGTTATGGCGGAGATTAGAAGTAGAAGGACGACTCATATTTGATGAAAGCCGGGAATCAAATGTTGAGTTTTTGATGCCCTATGAGCAAGTTGTCGAGATGTGGCGGCGCTGCATCACAACTGCTTATGAGCCAGAATTTTTATATGAGCGGTTTGCTTACAATATGGAACACACCTATCCAAATCGCATCGAAGTACCTAACAGTCCTGCTCGCGCTTCTGGGGCTAATATTCGCAAAGGTTTAACTTATTTAACTAATATTTTGCTGCGGATAGGCTTATTTAGTAACTATCGTCAGACTTTCTGGAAAATGGCCAAGCCAGCGCTGAAAGCAGGTGATATGGAAAACTTGATTCACGTCGGACTTGTGGGACATCATTTGATTAAGTTTGCACAAGATTGTTCTAAAAATGAAGAATCGGCTTCGTTTTATTCGCAAAAAATCCTCACAAAAGTTCGTAGTTAAACCAATTCGCAATTACGTTTTGTGACGGGAATTTAGACCCCTGAGCTAGATTAATAACGCTAAAAGTTTTTTAACGATGAATTTTCGTAATTCATAATATCCCCTCGTTCCCGTGTTTCACATGGAAACGAGGAATCTCCAATAAATTACGAATTACGTTAGCGTAGCGGGGCGTAGCGGGGCGTAGCCCATTATGAATTATTTTAACAGGGCATCAAAGTATTCAATCTCCCCAGTACAGCCATATCTTCTGCATCTAACTCCGTCGGAATGCCACTGCGAATCAATTCCGAAAAGTCTTCATTGGGAACCATCACAGTCAACGTATACAAGCGAGTAGAACCAGTATTTTTAATCAAATGAGTCCCAGTGGGAGGCACTAATAAACTATCTCCAGCCTTGATCGTGGCACTTTTGCCGTCACACATAGCGATCGCTTCTCCTTTGAGGACAAAAAACATTTCCACCGCCCACTGATGGCGATTTGGTGGTGTTTGTCCACCGACATCAAAAATTTCTATACAGCAAGTCAAGGAAGTATTAGCATTTGTCGAATCGAAGATAATTGCTAATCGATTAGAGTCATTGGGACTAATGCGATATACTTGGTAATCTTTGGGAGATTTGATAACCGGAATTACACAACGAGTAGCGTACATTTATTTATCCCCTCTAAAGTTATCGATGGGTATGAAAATTCCTAAAATCCAAGTCTTGAATATTAAGTTGTGAGTTGTCAGAGATGATGCAAACAATAGCAAAAAAAGATTTTCAGGTAGGGACAATTCATTAATTAATTGCTCCTCCCGTGTGATTTATGCGTAAGTTTTAAGTTGTATAAATGAAAAAATCACTAATTGTTAAACACTAAATACTCCTCATTCAACCAATTTTGAATTTTGGATTGAAGGAAAAATCTAAAATCTAATCACTCCTCACTCTTTTGCAGCGCTGTTAAAATCTCTTGGGAGTCAGTGACAAAACCGAAGCATTGTTTAACATTGTACAACGTTGCCAGCCAACAATATTCAGGCGAAGTAGTAGCGCTACAATCTTTAACTAACACGCAGTCATATCCTAAGAAGTTGGCATCACACAAGGTAGCTAGCACGCATTGATCGGCATTAACACCAGCAAAAAATAATGTTGTGCTTCCCAGATTCCGCAAGATACTATCTAATGGGGTATCCCAAAATCCACTCATCCGATATTTGTCCACACGAATATCTTCAGAAAGTTGTTCTAATTCGTCTACTACTGCCGCGGCCCAACTACCCGCCATTAGGACTCTAGCACCATTGCTTGGTAGTGGATCGCCTAATCCTACGCCTGCCCCTGTAGGGTTATAGACATGACGCGAAGCAGCACTAATATTGAGCAAGTCAGGGCGATTCCCCCAATTTATCCAAATGACTGGAACAACTGCATCACGAAGTTCTGGAAGTAAGTTATTTAAAGGTTTAATCGGCTGACGTGCTGGAGTTACATCCACACCAATATGCGCTAACCAGCCATCAGGGTGACAGAAGTCGTTTTGCATATCAATGACGAGGATAGCGGCTTTTGCCAAGTCTAAGCGCAGGGTTTTAGTTTCTGTTGATAAAATAACGGGTTGTGGGGGTTTTTGAGGACGAGTGATATCTGCGATCGCATCATTCACTGTCCACGCATTTGGTGAGACTCCCAATGTCCGAAAAGGCAAATTCATAATGCAATACCTAACACCATTTTCTATCTTGTAACTTGAAATTCAGTTGAAAATACAATTACTTAATCAAGGTTAAATATGGTGAATTTCACTATTCAGAATGTTTTAATTGCCGCCAGTGATGATTATGCGACAGTCGATGTACAGATTGTAGACGGTGCGATCGCAGCCATTGCCCCCAATCTACCAGTAATCGGCACTGTCATAGATGGCAAAAATAAGCTGCTGCTACCTGGCTTTTTCAACGCCCACACCCACTCATCAGAGATGTGGCAACGGGGAATCATGTCAGTTTTTCCTTTAGAATTATGGTTGGCGGAACTGTATGATTTTGCACCCCTCGACAGTCAACAGGTTTATCTCAGCGCCTTGGGTACTGCGGTAGAAACCTTACTTTCTGGCGGTACAAGTGTAGTAGATCACTTGGTCTTAATTCCCGGACTTGAGTTAGAAACGATCGCCACTGCAACCCGCGCTTACAGAGAAGTTGGGATTCGCGCCTTTATTGCCCCTTTAATTCAAGATGAATCCCTTACCGCAGGGATTCCATCTGGAGAATCAGTAAGAACTCATGAACCTTATCATCGCTCAACTGCGGCAACATTGGAAATCATCGAAGAGGCGGTGAGACAGTTTCATCGCCCAGATGAAGGTGTAAATATTTTGGTTGCACCAACGGGGATACAATTGTGTACTAATGCTTTATTTACAGGATGTATCGAGTTAAGCGATCGCTATAATCTTTGTCGTCACTCCCATTTACTCGAAACTAGGGCACAGGAAAAACTCGCCCAAGAAAAGTACGGTTGTACTGCTGTGGAACATTTGAAAAGAATCGGGTTTTTGAGCGATCGCACAACTCTAGCTCATTGCGTCTGGTTAAATGATGTTGATATTACCATTCTTGCCGAAACTCAATCTACAGTTGTTCATAACCCCTTAAGTAATTTACGTTTAGGTAGTGGCATCGCTCCTATTTTAAAATATCGCCAAGCTGGAGTAAATGTAACTTTTGGTTGTGATGGTGCTTCAAGTAATGACTCTCAAGATTTGTTAGAAGCTATTAAAATTGGTTCTATCTTACATAACGTTACAGACTTAGATTATCAGTACTGGATTACACCCCGACAAGCGGTAGAGATGGCATCTTTAGGAGGTGCAAAAGGATTGAATCTTGCAGATAATCTTGGTTCTCTCACTGTGGGCAAACAAGCAGATTTAGTACTTTATGACCTCACCCATTTATCATTACTTCCACGTACAGATCCTATTGGTTTATTAGTTTTAGGTCGTCCTAATAATGTTGTTGATAGTGTTTGGGCTAACGGCAAGCAAATTGTTGCCGATGGTAAAGTTACCACAATTAATGTTGATGAATTGCGGCAAGAACTATTTAATCGCAGTCAATGGGAGACAAAGCACAAGTCTGAAACCGTCGCGCAAATTGAAGCGCATTATCGCACAGTTATGGGGTTATGAAATGTAAACAATTGCCGTAAAACTCTAGTAGTTGAAACTCCAATTTACGACTCGTTAGAAGATTCAATAGCGGCGGAGTAGGCAATATTTCCCCAAAAGTTGAGGTAGTGTATCTTTAAACATGAGTACATTTCAAGATTGGTTCTGGGAAATTAATGAGTGCGGCCAAGGGCCTCATTACTATTTCAACGCTACTTTTGCTCCCTCTGATGCTGAACGCCTTGCTGCTTTGGTGCGCCAGCATCCACTGTCTGGTTTTAAACACTGCCATTTTGTTGGCAAATTAATCAATGCACCATGTGGAGATGCCAATACTCTAGGTTCTTACGATTTGTATGTTGACCAGAGCAATTATGCTGAAGTTATGTCGGGTATACAAAGAGATGAACCTATAATTAGCTTTGCACATTATACCTGGCAAATTATTGGTGTTTGCGATCGCGAATTTGGTATTGAGTCTGGTAATGGTGGCATAACTGGCACACATAACCAAGCTGATACTTCATTGATTGTGACGCTGGCGCAGTCACCAGAAATCACTTTAGTTAATTGGAGAGTTACTTCTGGGGGAGACGGTTACGCATCGGTATTTTTTAGAACTGGCAAATCAGCCGCAGAACTGCTTGCTTACTTGCAGATGAGGCCGGAAAAGCCTGACTTTGTGCAAATAGAAAGAGAGTTACGTCTAGCTTTATCAGATCCAGCATTGTCTAAAATTTATCGCTTGGGCGAGTGCAAAATCAATGGCTGGCGGCTGGAAGTGGTCGTTTTGCATAATATTGAAAAAATCACAAGCAGCTATGGTGGCGAAGGATGGGATATGACACCACACGTTATCAAGCTTGACAAAATCGCTCAAACTGTTAGCGATAAGTGCAAGGTTCCGAGTTGTGCAGGGGGTGCAGCACATGCGCCAAATGATTTTTACACACTCATTGGTAGTCATCTCAGCTTTGGCTACCCACGGAGAGTAGGGTAATTTTAGAGACAATTTACAAAGCAATATGAATAAATACTTGCAACCCAACAATGTTTTCTTTAAGGCTTGGGAGATAATTTTGTAACAAAATATGAATTTGCGATCGCTAAATTCTTCTTCATGCCATCAAAACTCTAGTAGTTGAATACAAAGCCATAAAACAAGGTAGATTTTTGTGTATGCTTTGTGTCCAAGTGCCTTAGCGATACTTTCCGGGAGTAAACATGGAACGCGCCATCTCTGCGTTGGGAATTTTAGTTTTTATCGGTATATCCTACGTTTTTTCGGTTAATCGTCAAGCGGTACGTTGGCGCATAGTGGCGTGGGGTTTGGGATTAGAATTTGCATTGGCGCTGGTGATTCTAAAAACTCCTTGGGGTTTAACTGTGTTTAAATTTCTAGGAGATTTTGTCAGCAAATTTTTAGCATTTTCTGATGTTGGTGCCAAATTTGTCTTTGGAGAAAATTTTAAGGATCATTTCTTTGCCTTCCAAGTACTGCCGACAATTATCTTTTTCTCTGCCTTTATCAGTGTCTTATATTACTACGGCATTTTACAGCGAGTGGTAAATGTGATGGCGTGGGTAATGATGAAGACGCTGAAAACATCGGGTTCTGAATCTTTATCCTGTGCGGGTAACATCTTTTTAGGGCCAACAGAATCAGCACTGATGGTTAAACCCTATATAGCGAAGATGACGCAATCAGAACTTCATGCCGTAATGACGGGTGGTTTTGCCACAATTGCAGGTGGAGTATTAGGGGCATATCTTTCTTTTGGGATACCAGCACAACACCTAATTGCTGCTTTTTTTATGACTGCTCCCACATCATTGGTAGTATCAAAATTGCTGTATCCAGAAACAGAAGTATCAGAGACGCTTGGTGAAGTAAAGGCAGATGTAGAAACCAATTATGTAAATGCAATTGATGCTGCTACAGCCGGAGCAATTGATGGCGTGAAACTAGCGGTTAATGTTGGGGTAATAATTATCGCCTTTTTAGGATTATTGGCTGCTTTAAATGCACTGCTGGGATGGTTGGGGGCATTTGTGAGTTTACCGCAACTGTCATTACAGTTGATTTTGTCTATTTTTATGGCTCCCGTAGCGTGGTTAATGGGCGTACCTTGGGCTGATTGTCAGCAAGTGGGGGCTTTGTTGGGTACAAAAACAATTCTCAATGAGTTTATTGCTTTTTTGGATTTGAAGGCACTAATTGAAAGTGGTAAAATTTCTCAACGCGCGGTAATCATTGCGACTTACGCTTTATGTAACTTTGCAAATATAGGTTCAATTGGCATTACTATTGGCGGCATTGCGGGGATAGCACCTAATCGCCAACATGATTTAGCTCGTATGGGAGTAAGATCGATGATTGGCGGCTCATTGGCGGGTTTTATCACCGCTTGTATTGCTGGGATGCTGATTTGAAGAAGAAATTAGGAGTAAGACTAAAATTCGTCCAAACTAGTTTTAGCACCCCGCCACCCGTGGAAAATTGGCATAGTAAACAATCCCCACGCTAAACCCGTAATCAACCCAAAAGGTGTAACTAGATAATTATTAAAACTCCACAAACCGAAAATCTGTGCTGCCAATTCTAAAGGATAAGCCATCATCAGCACACTGGCGATCGCCACACCACTCCATCCATACTGACTTAACCAGTAAAATCCTTTACCACCAGTTATTCCATACAACAGGCGAGTAATCAGCAAACCCGTGACAGTGCCGTAGCAACGCATACAGACAGCCATAATATATGGTGGTGCTAAATCTAACCCCATAGCGGGTTGCGGACACACATGATTACCCATGAAATAAATGATGTCCGCAATCCCAGGAAGCAAAGACACTCCAGACGCAGCCAAAAAGGGAGCAATTGGCGGGCCAAAAACCATTCCTACTAACAATAAATCAGCAATCAAACTGATCCAATTCAGATTTTTAGGAAACTCTAACTGTGTAGCAGAAACAATTCTTTGCATAAAATATTTTTAGATATTGTTTGATCCATTTACGTATTTATAATATTCTTAATATATACTATTTTTTATGGCACTTTGCTTTCTCGCAAGCAAATTTATATTGAGTCATTTTTGTTAGTTATTCTAAATTATTTATAGAGGTAGTATTGTGAGTTTTAACTATACTAAATGGGGATTTATTTTAGGAACTGGAATTGCTTTAGCTACACTTGTAGCGAGTGTATCAATTCCAGAATTTAGGTGTTTTTTAGGACTAAAGTCAGAATCATGTCCAATAAAAGATGAGTTAGTTAACGTTAAGTTAATTGTAGAAACAGAAGATGGAAAATCTTTAGAAGGTGTGGAAGTTAGTTTTCTATCTATTAATGGTGCGCCTGAAATTAAAACAACTAATAGTGACGGTTATGTTCAAATTAGAATTCCAAGTACAGTTGATATAGATGTCAAACTAAGCAAAGAAGGGTTCCAGACTTTAACCCGCACAATTAACTTAGGAACTGAGCCTGATAAAACTAAGACTTACCGATTAAAAAATTCAGTTTCGACTAGTCGAGATCGAGTAAATCCACCCCCCACCACTCCTAACAACCCTCCACCTTCATTAGAGCAAAGCGTCAGCAGTTGTACATTAGTTAGCGGATATGGTTTAGAGAATTATTCCCAAGATATATCCGTATCTCGGCAATCCCAAAAGACTGAGGGTCGTATAATGTTGTATGAGAAGTCTCCTCACTCAGAAACGTGCAGAATAACGCAGAATACAGGTATTTTAACCAAAGCTTATGCAATTCCTGATAATTCTCGATTGCAACAAGTAAGAATTTCATTTTATCTAAACGGCAGTCTTTTTAAGTCTTTATATATCAGTCATGGTAGTGTATTAACCGTACCTTTACCCCTTAAAAATACAAGTAGTTATGCTATTGAGTGCCAACTAATTTCAGGAGGTTATGATCATCTTTACACTATCCCAATATCTGGAAACTAGTAGTTGATTAACTCAGTTATAGAAAACAAAAAACAGTAGGGTAAGTAATGTCTACCCTACTCCTCTCTTACCTCTGTGACTAGGCGTATCTGCGTGAGATATTTCTTAACCTACCTTATTGACATAGGGGCTTGTCAACTTATCCAACTGCTGAATCAACAGACTCAGGAACAATCCCACATCCGTCACCACACCCACTGATTCTACAGAACCGCGATCGCTTAATTTAGTCACCACAGCTGGATTAATATCCACACACACCATCTTCACCCCCGCCGGAGTCATATTCCCCACGCCAATGGAGTGTAGCATTGATGACAGCATCAAAATCATTTCCGCACCTTCTAGGTGTTTAGCATATTCCTCCTGCGCTTTAATCAAATCCATTTGGGTATCAGGTAAAGGTCCATCATCCCGAATCGATCCCGCAAGCACAAAAGGTACATTATTGTTGACGCACTCATACATTACGCCACTTTTAATTGCCCCCGCCTCTACAGCTTTGGGAATGCTGCCATAACGACGGATACTATTAATTACCTTCAAGTGATGGCGGTGTCCACCACGAACGGCGACACCCCGCTTCATGTCTACACCCAAGGAAGTGCCCATGATATTTTGCTCGATATCATGAACTGCGATCGCATTTCCACCCAGCAGCGCCTGTACATATCCTTCCCGAACCAGTTGGGCTAAGTGTTCACCGCCGCCAGTGTGAATCACTACGGGCCCAGCCGTGACAACTACCTTACCACCAGCATCACGGATTTTCCGTAATTCCCAAGCTACTTGTTCAACTACCAATTCCACGCGCCGTTCGCTGGAAACGCCCGCCGACATGAAGCTAAATTCTTGGGTACTGCGTTGTTCGCGCGATTCAGTTTTGCGAATAGTACGGATACCTAGTACGTCTACAATTACTCGTTCGCCAACTTCTAAATCGCGTAATATTTTACACCTAGCAACTAAGCCAGTGGGAGTTTGAGTAATTGCGATCGCGCCATCCATCCGTTGATTTTCTACCTTGATCCACTGCCCATTAATTCGGACTTCGGTAGGATAAATGGTACTGACGTAGAAATCATCAGGCGCTACACCATTTTGGATCACAGGTTCCAAGATCGCGTCTCGCTCATCATGGGGTAAATCTACTGCACCCAAATCAATCAATAGAGAGATGATTTCTTCCATCACCTCATGAGATGGTGCTGATACTTTCACTTCGGCAGCCGAGGTACTTTGCCGTTGTTCTCCCAAGTTGAAATTCAATACTTGGAAGCTTCCCCCGGCATCTATAATCAAATCCAAGGCGCGGTTAATTAAGCCAGCATCAAGCAAATGTCCTTCCATACGAATGACACGGCTTTCTACCGAAACATTGGCATGAATTTCATCCCTAACTGGTTCCGTTACCCGCAAAGTTAAACATTTAGCTGCACCACCAGCTTTCAGAAATTCCGTTAGCGGTGTTTCCAGCACTTGGAAACCCACATCTGCAAGGCGGGTTTTCAAAGCCTCACTCGCCTTGTTCATAATCACAATGCTGTCCACATTCACCGTATTACAAGCGAAGTTGACTGCATCGGCTTCAGCAATTGCGATTCGCTTTTCTGGTGCGACTCGCATTTCAATTAAGCGGTTGGAGTAAGAATCAAAAGCGCCTGGATAGTACAGCAAATAGCCATTTGATAACGGACAAAAACAGGTATCCAGGTGATAGAAACGTTCGTCTATGAGTCGCAGAGAGAGAACCTCAATATCCAGCCATTTAGCTAGATAAGGGTGAGAATCTAATTCGGAACGGAAACCGTATCCCGCCCATAACCAGCGTCCTTCTCGATCTAAGAGTGCATCTCCTGCACCTTCAAAGGGCAAATCTTTAGGAAGTTCATTGACTGTATAACCATTTTCTTCAAACCATTCTTTGAAGAAAGGTTCCTCTCCCTGACGTTCTTTATGTAAAAAGCGACTGAGTACAACATTTTCTCCCAGTACCAAACCAGCGTTGGCGGTAAAAACTAAATCAGGCCAACCTTTTTGGGGTGGTACTAAGTCTACAATGGCGTGTTGTTTAAGGATTTGGTGTAATCCCTGCCACTGTTCGACGGCGCGATCGCGCGATGATTTATGAATATTCCCTTCCATCCAGGGATTAATCACATAGTCTACATCGTAGTGGTCAGGAGGACACATCAAAAAGCGAATACGGGAAGTCATAAAAATCTTACAAGCGTTTTATATGCTATTATACTAGGGGCCTATTTTGGGATACAGATTTTGATTTCCTGACATTTGGCCAAATCTGCTACTACAGCTTCTATCTTTGTGATAGTTGAAAGCTTTACAAAGGCTTCGTCCTTAATTCTATTACTGGAAGATGATAATAAGTGGAGCCTATGGCAAAATTAGGATAGTTTTGGCGGCCATAAATGTTTCAGTAGTGCTGATTGAGTCTGCTTTTAGCAAAGATGTAGAGACTTTAAACAAACGTTAACCTACTCTTTGGTTTCAATCTTACTCAAAGGTGTATTTATAATAACTTAATATTAGCTTTATTAAATATTTTTATTTTTAATACAAGTATTTTACATCTACGCTACAAGTATCATGTAAGAATCCTATTTGATTTTTGCAAAGTAAAGTACAAGTTAAAGAGCCTTCTTTCCTCTTGCCTATTACCTCTTGCGCTGCGCTTCTCTACGAGAGGCTTGGCAAACGCGAACCACGCAAATACCTTTCAAAAAAATCTAGGATGCTCCGTATCCATATTTCTATATTATTTAATATATCCTATAAAAGAATAGATAACCAATTGCATTTGGTATGATATCTTGTTGCTAAAATCTGCAATTTTTTTTTAAATTCTATGGATAGAGGATAATTTTAGTTCATATATTTAAGAAGAATTTGTTTGACACTAATTGAGTGTTAAGTTGTGAGAGAATATTCAGATATTTACTGTCGGTCTTATATCTAAGATATTCAAAACAAATAGTAAAAACAGGACTTTTCAAACATCCTCTGAAACTCAATTTCTTGGTTGAAAAGCATAAATAAAATATTTATAGCGTTTTTAGACTAACATAAAAACCAAAATATCTGCCAGAACCTTTTATCGCGATAAGAATAAAATTATATCCCCGTTAATTCATGCTTTGAGGAGATCGAGAACTACATGAGAAAGCAATTGTCAAAAAGCTGGCTTACTTCTCTATTTTGGTTACGTTTTTTAATCATAATCCTATTAGTAATAGGTGTACTTTTCCGTTTCGTCAATATTGGCAAAAAAATCTATTGGGGTGATGAAGTTTTCTCCTCATTACGCATATCGGGTTATATGCAGTCAGAAATAAATGAGCAGTTAAGCAATGGTAGTTTGCTTACTATAAAAGATTTGAGTAAATACCAATATCCCAATTCTGAAAAAAATACAATTGATACAATTAAAGGGATTATTGTAGAAGACTCACAGATTTTGCCGCTATATATTTTAATGACTAGGTTTTGGGTACAACACTTTGGTGATTCTGTAGCAGCGGTAAGAAGTTTTTCGGCATTCACTAGTCTGTTCACTTTTCCTTTTATTTATTTGCTATGTGAAGAATTATTTGGATCTTCACTAATAGGGTGGATGGCCGTCACTTTGGTAGCTGTTTCACCTATTGATGTTGTGTATGCACAAGAAGCGCGAGCATACAGTTTATGGATAGTGACTATCTTAATGTCGAGCCTAGCACTGTTGCGAGCCATGCGCCTTCAAACAAAGGTTAGTTGGGGTATTTATACAGCAACATTAATATTAGGGTTTTATACTCATATATTTTTTACCTTCGTTGCTCTTGCACAGGGAATTTATGTAATTACAATCGAAGGCTTTCGATTGAGTAAAACCACGATTTATTACCTATTTTCATCACTTGCAGGGTTTATAACTTTTGTACCTTGGCTTTGGATTATTATTACCAACCCTCAGCCAGAAGCAGTAAATTGGGCAAATACTAAACAAACGTTATTTGGATCAGCCGCAAGGTGGGCTGGTATCTTTAGCCGTACGTTTCTTGATTTAGGTATTAGTCCTAGCGATCCTGGAAAACTTAAGCTTGCATTAATTCCGTGTATTTTTATTATTTTTGCGATAGTTTTTTATTCAATTTATGTTCTTTGTCAAAGAACCCCTAAAAAAGTTTGGTTATTTGTTTTAACCTTGATTGCATCTGTAGGGATTCCCTTATTCATAGCAGATTTTGTCTTTTACAAGCGATATGCTACTAGTCGATATACTCTGCCCTCAGTTTTAGGTATACAATTAGCTGTTCCTTACCTACTTACGACTAAGATTACATCTATTTCTACTAACTTTTGGCAAAAAAAGCTTTGGTCACTTGTTACGTTCATGCTAATTACGAGTGGGATTATATCTTGTGCCCTCAACTCTCAAGCCCAGATTTGGTGGAACAAATTCCCAGAAAAATACCAAGAATATCCTAAAGTTGCTAGTATTATTAGTCAAGGTAAGAAACCGCTTTTAATTAGTGATGATAATATAATTCCAGGCATTGGAATGATGGCTCACTTAGTCGATTCAAAAGTGGAATTTCAAATTGTACGCAAAAACCATTTACCAGAGATTACTAATGGTTTTACTGAGATATTCTTGTTCAATTCCTCTGATTTCTTAAAAGCTGGAATTGAAAAAATTTATAACTCAAAGTTACAGCAGATAAACCACTTACTGTGGAAAGTAACAAAATCTTCCTAAACCAAGGGTAAGATCGCATACATATATGGTGTAGTACACTGCAAGATGAAACTTAAAAGCAGACAGTTAGTATTTGAATATCGTTACTAGGTTAAAAGTTAACATCAATTAGCCTAAGAAGTGGCACAATTAGAGCCAAAATATACTTTAATTGAAATCTACTTAAAGTATATACTGATACTGCTGCCGCTTATGTCATCGCCCCTTGAGCGCCCGCTAAAATTTGAAATTAGACTGCCATCGTCACATCCTCAGTTACTAGAAGGACTAGATATATGGCTGAGTTTAGGTTTGATATCCGATACCCAGGTTAAGCAGCTATGTCAAGAGTTTCTGGTGTGTACGGTGGTGTTGCCACCCCAGCCTGAAGTGAAAACAAAGGTAGTGTTTTTAACTCCCGATCCCGTACAGGAATTACCCGTAGCAGCTTTACAATCTAGCCGCCGTAGACAACCACAACAAAAAACAGTCGAACCCAACTTTGTCAGTACAATGTTGCAGTCCTTGGGGGCAGAACTGAGTGTACGCTGGCTGCTTTTTCTAGGGGTATTCCTGGTAGTGGTATCCTCTGGGGTACTGGCTGCGAGTCAGTGGGAAAAGTTTCCTGCTTCTGGACAGTATGGAGTTTTGTTTGCTTATACTCTGAGTTTTTGGGGATTAAGCTTTTGGGCGACTAGGCAAAACAATCTGAGATTGACGGCTCAAACTTTGCTGATTGTCACCCTTTTGTTAGTTCCAGTGAACTTTTGGGCAATGGATAGCTTTCAATTGTGGCAAAATCCTGTGGATTTGGTTGCAGTTGCGATCGCCTGGCCTACCCTCACTGCTATAACTGTTTTACTCTCCAAAAATCGGGCTATTTTTACCAATTTACGTACTAGCAAATTACCTTTAGCCAATATTCTAGGGCTGAGTTATCTGCATTGGGGTTGGCAATTGCCAGGATTCCCCTTAATTGCCGTCTATGTGGCAATGATTGGCACAACTATAATTACTATTTATCACAATTACCAACAGCCTAATATTGTCAGTGAGCAAGATAGAAGCGATGTCTACGACGGGCTACGCCGCAGCTTAAGTATTAGTTTAACTGCCGCCGTAATTATTTATGCTTTGATAGTGCTGCTAGTACGGGCGATTTTTGTTGCTGGGGTAAATGTCACTCAGTTGGGATTAGCTATTGGCATTTGCGGCTGGCTAGTAACTTGGTTAGCACAGGAGAGGGTAGGGGGCGGAGGGCAGGGGGGCATACTTCGACTACGCTCAGTAACCGGGGGAGCAGGGGGAGCAGGGGGAGCGGAGGAAGTAACTTTAATATTCCCCTCATCTCTCTTTCTCTGGGAAAAACTTGGTGGGATTTTACTGTTTTTGGGTTGGCTGGTTTCGGTAGTAAATTATCCTTGGCAAGGAATAGCTGTAAGTGGTTTAGGTTTATGGTCTGTGGGAAGTCGCTTGCGGCGGTACAGTTTAAAGCTAGACTTCGCTGCGGTTTTCGTCATCGGTTTAGAGATGATTTGGCTAGGTTGGCGATTAGTACCTGATAGCTTACAGAAATTAGCGATCGCAACTGCTACTCAACTCACAAATTCTCAAAATGAACCTTGGGCTTTGCTGGGTGTAGCTTTATTTCCCTACATAATTTTGATGGTGGCGCTTACAGATAGCCTACATCGCACCGAAAAGCGAGAATTAGCTAAATTTGGCGAACTGCTCACCCTCTTACTTGGAGCCTTTTTAACAACGATCGCGATTGTCAATCCTGTATTGCGATCGCTAAATCTCCTATTTTCTACCATCACTCTGGCATTCGTCACTCAACGTCGTTCCCCCGCATCCCTTCCCCTGATATATCTAACTCACATCATCGGGGTGCTGACATTTTGCTCTACCATTAATTGGCTGGCACCAACCCTGAGTCAACAAGTCTGGGCAAGTATTTTATTAGCTCTGATGGTTGCAGAATGGCGATTTAGCGTAAAAGAAGGAGTCTGGCAACGTAGTGCGTGGGATGTCGGTTTAGGACTAGCCGCCGCTAGTTTTTTCCTATTGTGGATGAATGCAGAATCATCTTGGTATGGTGTCGCTGATAGCCAAGCTTATTTGGGAGCCTTATGGCTAGTTACCCCTATAGCTCTCACGGGTGTTGCAAATTGCACAACTACAGAACGTCGGACTACTACCCGTTACTTGAGTGTCTTGGCTGTGGGAGTTGCCCAGCTACTTACTATACAGTTACCAGAAACCAGATTAATTGGTTTGGCAGTAGGTGCAGGACTAATGTTCGTAAATACGCGCTATTTACGAAACCAACTATCTGCGGTAATTACAGAAGGATTTGCTCTGAGTTTCATCGTGGCGCTGCTGTGGATGGGTGTACCTGGTTTACCTCACCTCGTTCTCGGAGGTTGGTTTGTCGTAGGCGCGATCGCAATCCTAATTCTATGGTTAGCCAGGACAGTTTTGAGCCGACGCGGAAACGAATTAGCACTTAATTATGCAGCCGCCAGTGATAAATGGGCGATCGCATTGTGTGGTTTTGAGTTGTTTAGTTTGACACTACACTCAGTGCTGATTTACTCAGGGTTTATCACTTCGGGATTTTTGTACTTAGCTGCCACTATAATTACCTTGACAGCTATTGTTTATCGCAGTTGGCGAGAACCAACCAATTGGGCATTCTATGGCATTGGGTGGTGTTTGGAATTGTTGACTGCCCAAGTGTTGGGATTTGGGGAGCGATCAATTGTTAGGATAGCGATCGCAAATATCGCTTTAGGTTTAATCGCTCAACTTGCCGGCGAGTGGTGGCGGCGACGACATCAATTAGAAAAACTTCCTAGCAGCCTTCACATTTTGCCATTAATTTATGGTGCATTCAGTGTGTTGCTGCGTTTGAACACGTTCACCGAGTGGACTGGTTTATATTCCTTTGGTGTAGCTTTAATCATCATTGGTGTAGGGCGACGGCGCGAGAACTTTAAACCCCTGCTGTACTTAGGAATAATTGGCATATCTATTTCTGTCTATGAACTTTTGTTCTATCAAATGTCACAAGCTTCAGGAGGAGCATTAGGTGATGGATTGATTGCCATGTCTGCCCTTGGTGCCAGTATCATGTATGCTTACCGTATTTTGTCACCTTGGCTTGTAAACTACTTACATCTAACTCCCCAAGAATTGAAAAGAATTGCCCATATTCATTGGGCTTGGAGTAGCTGCTTATTAATGGCTGCCATTCCTCTCCCCATTGGAATTAACCGTTTGGTGGGATTAGCAACAGGGGTATTTTTGATCCGTTATGCCATCTTTCAAGGACGAAATTCGCGCACTTCCCCCAGCATATTTGGAAGAATCACCATAGCCGAAATGTGGGTTTACCTTGGCTTATTAGAGGTAGCCGGTATGAGAGTTTATTGGCGCGAGACAGCAGTAGGAAAATTTTGGGCTGGGCCGTTAGTTCCTTGGAACGGTGCGATCGCTTGTGTGATATCCTATTTTCTGTATATCCTACCTTGGGAAAGTTGGGGTTGGTCTAAAAAACCTTGGCAGCAAGCCGCCTACATCACACCACTGATAATTTTATGGGAAACCAGACTGCAAACTTATCCCATTACCTTGGTACTCGCAGCAGGTTTCTACATATTCCTGGCAAAAGTGGGTGAAAACATCCGTTTTACATATATCAGTGTGGCGTTGATTGATTGGGCACTTTGCCGATGGTTTGATTCCTTACGCCTGAATGATGTTTTATGGTATGTAACACCAATTGGGTTATCACTGCTTTATATTGCTCAAGTGGATACCCAACTTAGGCTACCAGAGTACAAACCGGCTCGCCATATTTTGAGATTGCTAGGTAGTGGTTTAATTTGTGGATGGGCAATTTTATTTAATCAAAACACAGCCTGGATACCTGGAATTTTCAGCCTCATCGCCATTTTTGCCGGATTAGCTTTGCGAGTGCGGGCTTTTCTCTATATTGGCACAGTCACTTTTTTAATTACTACAATCTATCAATCGGTAATTTTTAGTTTGCAGTATTCCTTTTTAAAATGGGTTGTTGGCTTATTAGTTGGCATCCTCCTGATTTATATTGCCGCCAATTTTGAAACCCGTCGCACTCAGATAACTTCCTTAATTCGTAGCGCCATTGATGAATTTCAAACATGGCAATAGAGAGAGGATTGATTCAATTTTTTGTATGTTTCAAAGGATTCAGTTGACATCCTCACCGCCGTGAACGCACTCTTAAGAAGGAGTAATGAGTAATGAGTAACAAGTAATAAGTAATGAGTAAATACCCATTTTTCATTCACTCATTATTGTAAAGCCGTGCTGGAAGCACGGGGTTTTAAACCCATTTTTCTGATAACAAGTATTTAGTAGTTCATGTCATTAGTCTTGATAGATGAATCAGTTTTAAATTTCTCTTCTTTACCTCTTCTACTTTGCGCTCTTTGCGTCCTTTGCGGTTCGTTCTCTTAATTCTCAAAAATAAGAGAACGAACCGCTTGGGTTACAGCAGTTTTCATGTATTTGAAGTCAACTCAAGCCCAGGCGGTTAGAAACCGCGGCTACACAAACAAAGCCCACCTTCGTGGGCTAAGAGAATTTAACCCGTGCAGGCGGGTTTTGCCTGTGTAGACGCGGTTTCTAACCGCCGATTTCACTCACCTTTATTGAAATCTAAGAAGCTGTAGACTGTAACTTTTCTAATCGTGCCAGCACTTCTGAACTATGAACAGTTGGGTTGACTTTGACAAAAGTCTCGCGCAAAACACCTTGAGGATCAATGATAAAACTATGGCGCATTGATAAGTAGCCAAGCCACGAACCGTAAGCTTTACTCACTGAACCATCAGTGTCAGCTAAAAGTGGGAATTTTAGTCCCTCAGAATCACAAAATTTGGCGTGAGAATCAATATCATCAGCGCTTACGCCAATAATCTGGGTATTTTTTTCGAGGTATTGGGGTAAGTCTTGCTGAAAACGACGAGCCTCTATAGTACAACCAGAGGTGAAGTCTTTAGGATAAAAGTAAAGAACTAGCCACTTACCGCGCAAGTCAGAGAGGGAAATTTTGCCATCACCTGTGTTAGTTGGCAAAGTAAACTCTGGTGCGGGTTGATTAATTGCGGGAAGTTTACCACCAAGGGCATCAGCAGCAGAGGTAAAGTTCAGCCAGCTGATGAAAGAAATACAGCTGGCAAATAATATATTTAAAAAAGTGCGGCGGGAAATCATGGTGCAAACCAGAATCACAACTTTACACAAGTTTACAATTCTTAGTTGCAGCAAATATCATTTAGAGTCAGATTCGGTAGGTTTATCTATGCTTTCGATGTATTGGCTATCTAAGAGAAAAGCTCCCCTAGCGAAGCGAATACCCCAATATCCACCGGGACGGCGGTCAAGGACTATACCTTCTTCGCCAATGTGAATAACATCAGGGGGGCGCAGCATAGGAATAGGTTCAGCAGTTTTGACGTAGGGTGGTAGTGCCACAACACGGACTTTACTACCAATTGCAAATTCTTCAGACATCTTTATCAAGCTTGGAGTTTTGATTAACTCATAACTCATAACTATCTTGAAAGTCTAGTAAATTGGGAATTGATAAGAGATAGGGGAGGCAAGGAAGAGGGGGAAGACAAGGGAGAGACTTGTTGAATAATTCTCCCTTTATCCCCCTCATCCCCCTCATCCCCCTCATCTCCCCTGCCCCCTGCCTCTTTGGTCAATGCATAAATCTTAAAATAGGGAAAGGGAAAGGGGATGAAGTTTTTCCCCTTTCCGCATCTTCTGCAAGAAGCCTGTTAATTTTTGACTATGGAAAACAATGCCTGGGCATTAGTCAAGTTAAGTATTTTTTAAAAGATTATTATTGAGGATTCCCTTGTTGACGACGCGAAGGAGCATTTTGACGATATTGCTCTATTTTTTGGCGCTGTTCAGGGGTTAGGATTGCTTGAATCTGTTGTTTCTCAGATTCCCGAATTTGTCGCATTTGGGTTTTCTGTGCTTCAGTCAGATTTAAGTCACCATAACCACCCTTTCCTCGACGTTGACCTGGTTGCCGTTGACCTTGGCCGGTTTGACCCTGAGCCTTACGCGCTTGCCACTCAGCCCGACGCGCTTGTTTAGCTGCTTCTAATTTTGCCTTTTGTTCTGGGGTCAAAACTGCTTCAAATTTGGCGCGGCTATCGCGGCGAATTGCCTGAATTTGGCTTTTTTGGGTATCTGTCAAACCCAAGTTTTTCCAAGGGCCCCTTTCTTTTTGTGGAGTTTGTGCAAGTAACACGGGTGAAGGAGAGGCTGTTTGAGCATTAACAGCGAAGGAGGTTGCAGTTAAAGTTAGAGCGATTGCTCCAGCGACTAGCGATAATGCTTTGAGTTTCATTTCTTGTGGGTTTTTCCTGGTTGGTTGTCACTATCATAAGAACTTATCTTTACTAGTTACATGAGGAGAAAGTCATGGTTCTACCCATGACTAAAGTCATGATTGAATTTTGACAAATTTGATTAACAATAAATAGTTAGGTGGTGGGAGTATTTGAGAGGAGTTAGGAGTTATATATAAATAATGAACGTTTTTATGATAATTGATTTATAAATACTTATTTAGCTTTACTGCATATTTTGGTATAGCCCGTATTTACTATTAGTTCTTAACTCAACGAAAAATTTAAACTGTGGAATATACTACTTAAATATTCCAAACTTTATAATACTGAATTTTTAACTTATACTCCAAAATTTTAACTCATTTATAACTTGAGCCAAGCCACAATGAATCATCCAATTCAGATTAAGAAACATCCTTTTCCATCTCTACTTTATTTAGAGTGGACACTACTGGCAATTACTGCATTGACAGCAGTTATACCACCTCCCTTACGGCGATTTCGTCCCAAACCTCCAGAACTAACAATTTGTGGGTTATTTCCAGACTTGTCAATTTGCAATTTCTTACCAGAACTATCAATTTATAGTTTGATTTTTTTTGCGTTAATGGGCTTAAGATTACCCAGAGGTAGCCAGATTTCTAAGGTAATATACACAGGAATTGAAATTTTATTAATTTTAACAACTGGATTATTTGGTGAAAGATTTGCTCGTCTATTCCCTTTTCTTTACATAATTTTAGTTACTCGTAGTTGCCTAATATTTAATTTACCTGGGCGTTTATTTGTTACATCTCTATCCTTTGGATTATTCTTATTTACGACACAACTAAAATATCAGTTATTTAATTTGCAAGCATCATCACAAGCACAAGAAAAATTTCGATTTCTTAGCTTAAATTGGTCGTTAGTATTTGGCTTAAGCTTAGTATTTGTGTTGTTGATGATGAATGCAGTATTATCTGAACGGCACAGTCGAGAAAAGCTAGCGATCGCTAATGAAAAACTCCGTGAATATGCGATGCGAATTGAAAATCAAGCTACCTTAGAAGAACGTAACCGCATTGCTCGGGAAATTCATGATTCATTAGGACATTCTCTCACTGCTTTAAATCTGCAATTAGAAACAGCATTAAAACTATGGCAATCTAATCCAGGTAAGGCTGAAACATTTCTAGCAACAGCAAAAGAATTAGGCTCAAAAGCACTAAAAGATGTTCGTCAATCTGTTTCTACTATGCGTTCTAATCCTTTACAAGAGCAATCTTTAGAACGTGCGATCGCTAGCCTTGCAGAAAATTTTCATCGCTCCAATGGCATTTTACCAATTTATCAAATCAACCTCGAATATCCTTTACCACCTGAAATCAACACAGCTATTTACCGAATTACTCAAGAATCTTTGACAAATATAACTAAATATGCTTCTGCAACCGAGGTTAAACTGGAACTCGCTACAGCAAGAGGAAATTTGCGATTGATAATTCAGGATAACGGTAGAGGTTTTGATTTAGGGCAAAATACTACTGGTTTTGGACTTCATAGTATGCGCGATCGCACTTTAGCACTTGGAGGTGACTTTAATATTAATAGCACTCCTGGTTCTGGTTGCAAAATTACAGTTAATATTCCCTTAATGAGGTTGAGATGATGATTAAAGTATTGTTAGTAGATGACCAAGGTTTAATTCGTCAAGGATTAAGAGCGTTATTAGAATTAGAACCGGATTTAGAGATAGTGGGAGAAGCAGAAAATGGTGAACAGGCAATTAATTTGGTTGCTGAATTTCAACCAGATGTACTATTGCTAGATATCAGAATGCCTATTATGGATGGAGTTGCAGCGACGAAAGAAATTCAAAAACGTTTTCCCACAACTAAAATTTTAGTACTGACGACTTTTGATGATGATGAATATGTATCAGCAGCATTGCAAAATGGGGCAATGGGTTATTTATTAAAAGATACGCCCTCAGAAGAATTAGCTGTTGCTATTCGTGCTGTTTATAAAGGATATACCCAATTAGGTCCAGGTATAGTTAAAAAGCTGTTAACTCAGTTTTCTAATGGTACACCAATCCATTCAACACCTGTACCTTCTACTTTAACTGAACTTACTCCTAGAGAAAAAGAGGTTTTGCGGTTAATTGCTACAGGTGCTAGTAACCGAGAAATTGCTCAAGAACTCTATATTTCTGAGGGGACGGTAAAAAATCATGTGACAAATATTTTAAACACGTTAAATCTGCGCGATCGCACTCAAGCGGCGATTTGGGCAAACACATATTTATCCTATTTGAATTAGCCAAGTTAAATAATTCGTAATTCGTGATTTTAGCCTTTAAATTAATTATAGTAGCGGTATCAATACGGTTCGGTTAAGGCAAGAGACGCGATAAATCGCCGTCTCTACAAAGGACTGATTATTGTAAAGATGGCGATTTATCGCGTCTTTGTGATCTAGGGCGTGTCATCAAAAAACCTTATCCGAACGGTATTGATAGCGGATTGGCTTTCAAGACAATCGTTACTAAATAATCTATTGTTTGGAATTCCCTTACTTTTTGACTAAAAAATATGCTGTAGCATAGTCAGGCAATTGACTGATTTTCTGACCAAATTCTTTTTTATTATTAAATATACCTGCCAAAAAATCTAGCTGATAAAGATTGGGTAAAAAGGCTCCCCCTGTATCGGCAATTACTCCCATTCGCAGATGTTTGCGACCACCTTGAGTATGCTCAATTACGACCACTTTACCTAAACCAATATTCAAAACATCTCCCGCAAAAGTAACTCCGGGTTTGATAGAGATTTTTGCACCTATTTTATATCCATAGCCTTTAATAGCATCAACTTCTCTAAAATACCAATAACGTTTTTGTGCTGTTGCTTTCAATCCGCGAATATAAGACATTCCATTATTTCTGTCTACATTAAAAAATGCCTTATAACCATCTGTAAAATTAATTAATATTGTTCCTTCCATAATTGCTTCTTCTAAACCATTTCTGGTTAGATAAGCGAGACTGGTAACTTTTCCAAATTCTTTACCACCTGGTTCATAAATACCTGACAAAACATCCTGCTTGGTGTATTTCGTATAGAATTTGTCGTTATTAGCGTTGTCTTTTAAGCTATAAATTGGTGTATTAAAAGTAGAGGTTTTCTTCCGAGAACCTGGATGAGTAAAGACAGCATATTTAGTAATTCGTAATTGTTTTTGCTGTTTATTCTTTGGGTTATAAGGAGACCATTTAATAACTCGAAAATTGGTATTGATAAAGTTAGGATCTTGCAACCGAGTAGCTCGATTATTAGCGATATCCTCCTTTAAGACAGCAATCATGAAATTCAAAGTGTTGAGAACATCTGGTATAGTTACTCCTTGAGTCGCAAGCATTCCTGTACGGAGAATATCTGGGTCTTCTGAAGAGTAATCTTGAAAATATTTTCTAGTATTAACTAGAACAGTTAATAAATCTCCTTGGTTGAAGTTAACCTTACTACTTGGCAGTTTTGCTGGGGTAACAACCTGACTACCATTAATACTAAATTTATATTTTTTGAACTCATCGACAATTGGATAGGGTGCAGATGCAGCTAGCAAATTTTGCTGAGATAAAAAAGTGTTTTGCTGATCGATAACTTCATCAGATACTTGTTGAGCAACAAAAGGATTTTGAAAATTTGCAGTGAGGGAAATCTGTGATGGAACTGCGGCAGAATTTTCTTGCTGCGTAAAGGGTTGATTTTGTTGGGCTAGCTGTTTATTTTTTGACTGAGTATATAAATGGCTATTTGCTAAACTGACAAATAATAAGGCAGCACAACCGACTGTGAAGCGAAATTTTGGGCTGGATAAGATATTCATAACTTGGAAATTAAATTTCTAATACTAAATAATCGACGTTATGTTTCCACCACCTCACGCACTAATTGCGCCAATTTTTCGGCACTATCGGGAACTGCGATCGCATGAGCGTTTTCACCCATCTTTGCTAACTCTTGCGGTGACTGCAACAAATTCAACACATTACTTTGCAATACTTGCGCCGTCAACTGCGATTGTTTCAGTGTTAACGCTGCACCAGATGAAGTAAATACGTCTGCATTATAAGATTGATGGTCTTCTGCGGCAAAGGGGTAGGGGATCAAAATTGCTGGTATTCCACACACTGCTAATTCTGTCAAGCTACCGGCACCAGAACGACTAATGGCAAGAGTTGCTCGTTGCAACAATGCCGCCATGTTGTTGTAAAAAGGTAAGGCTATGTACTGTGGATGTTTGAGACTATCTGCTTCGGGATCGCGATCGCCAGTTAAATGTACTACATAAGCGCCAGCATCAAACCAAGCCTTTGCAGATTCGCGCACTAACTTATTAACCGCAACTGCACCTTGGCTACCACCAAAGACGACAATTAAGGGAACACCATCAGGAATGGCTAAATCCAGGGGTGAGTTAATTTCCCCATCGAGAAATTGCGATCTTACAGGAGTACCAACACAGACATTTTTGGCACGGGGTAAATACTTAGCAGCTACTTCAAATCCCAAGGCTACCGCACTACACCAAGGGCCAAAAAAGCGAGTTACTTTACCTGGTAAGGCGTTAGATTCGTGGAAAACCACGGGTAAACCGAGGGAACGTGCCGCAATGACGGCTGGCCCGGCTATGTAACCCCCAGTGGTAAATACTCCTTGAAAATTTCCCTGTTTGAGAATTCGTCTGACTTCTATAATCGAAAGGGCAAGTTTACCAAAGATCCGAATCGAAGAAAGTCCAAACCCTTGCTGAAACCCTTCAACTGCAATAGTATTCAAGGGATACTCTTTAGGGACAAGTTGAGTTTCCAGCCGATTGGATACTCCCAGCCATTCGATTTGATAATCTGGAAGTTTTTCTGCCAGTGCGATAGCTGGAAACAAGTGTCCACCAGTACCACTGGCAGCTATTAATAATCGTATCGGTGCGTTTGCCATCAAACCTCTACCGTTTAGCGTCTAGCTTAACTAAGATAAAACAATTTCCTGACTTTCTCTCATCAAATCAGTAAACTCTTGCCAATGACTAAAATTATTACTGCTTTTGCAAAACGCCAACTCAAATTTCCAGCCAGTATTTGGCTGGTTTCGTTCCTGCTAACCCTTGGTTTAACAAGTGGTTGGCAACGCACTCAAGCGACGACACCACAGCAATTAGCCCAAACTGGTACAGTTCAAAATGCACCAACCGATTTAAAAAACCTGTTGACACAAGTTGATGCAGCTGCCAGTAAGGGTGATGTCAAAGGGGTGTTGCAATTCTACAGCCCCTCTTTCACTCATGGGGATGGATTAAACCTCCAAACCCTAGAAAAGTCTTTGGTTTTACTTTGGCAACGATATCCTAAATTACAATACAGTACCAAACTGCTATCTTCAAAATCGGAAGGCAATGGGATTATTGCCGAAACAGAGACGAAAATAACTGGCTTACCCTCCGGTAGCGGGAATAATTTGGCTCTCGATGCCACGATTAAATCGCGTCAGCGGATTGAAAGCGGTAAAATCGTCCGCCAAGACATTTTGGCAGAACGCACCCTACTTACCTCTGGCAGCAAGCCACCCAAAATTGATATTAAATTACCAGAACAGGTACAAGTTGGTCAGAAGTATAATTTTGATGCGATCGTCCAAGAGCCACTTGGTGATGATTTTCTCCTCGGAACGGCGCTAGAGGAAACCATCCAACCAGAGAAGTTTCTCAACCCCACACCCGTAGATTTGCAATTATTGACATCCGGTGGACTGTTTAAAACGGGACAAGCACCATCCACCCCTGGTAGCCAATGGGTTTCTGCTGTCATCCTACGAGGTAATGGGATGACGATGGTAACTCAGCGTCTACAAGTGGTGAAGAAATAGAGACGCGATTTATCGCGTCTGTACAAGAGTTAAGAGTATAGACGCGATTCATCGCGTCTATTAGGAGTTATGGACGACTGATGATAAATTATGAACTATGAAATTTGTGCTAATTCATAATTCATAACTATTAACTCCTCACTTCATAACTATCCTAATGACTTCCCTACAAAATCAAATCATTTTGATTACTGGCGCAAGTAGTGGTATTGGTACTGCTTGTGCGAGAATCTTCGCTGGTGCGGGTGCAAAACTAATCTTAGCGGCACGACGGTTAGAACGTTTGCAGCAGCTAGCAGATGCTCTTATTAAAGGATTTGGTACTGAAATTCATTTATTACAGCTAGATGTGCGCGATCGCAACGCTGTCGAATCTGCCATTTCTACTCTACCGCCTGCCTGGTCTGACATCGACATTCTGATTAACAATGCTGGTCTAAGTCGTGGTTTAGACAAGTTGCACGAAGGCAGCTTTCAAGACTGGGAAGACATGATTGATACTAACGTTAAGGGTTTACTTTATGTTTCCCGTTATGTTGTTCCGGGAATGGTGAGTCGCGATCGCGGCCATGTGGTAAATTTAGGTTCCATTGCCGGACATCAAACCTATCCCGGTGGCAATGTCTACTGTGCTACCAAAGCTGCTGTGAGAGCTATTTCTGAAGGTTTAAAACAAGACTTGTTGGGAACACGGGTACGTGTAACTTCCGTTGACCCTGGTATGGTGGAAACGGAATTTAGCGAGGTGCGGTTTCACGGAAATACTGAACGCGCTAAAACAGTCTACCAGGGAGTTACGCCACTGACAGCAGATGATGTGGCTGATGTGATATTTTTCTGTGTGACGCGATCACCCCATGTCAATATTAACGAAGTTGTGCTGATGCCTGTTGACCAAGCTAGCGCTACGTTAGTTAATCGGCGAACAGAAAAGTAATCCAATTGAAGAAGATTAAATTCTAAACACTCCCACATATTTTGAAAATTTTACTACGCTCATTTCCAAAAAACCGTTGGTTAGATTTGGAATATTTTGATGTTACTAAAAATACTTTATTAAATGTATTTTTATTTTTTCGTATGAAATTACCCTGCTAAATCCCCCTTAAAAAGCAATACGGTTCAAAGCGCTACTTGTATAAAATCGTGGGTTTTTGAGTTTTTGAGACGCGATAAATCGCCGTCTCTACAAGTGTTTTGGTCTTATGTGAACTGTATTGCCTTAAAAAGTGGCAGTTTGATTCTGGTCTTGCAAACTGGAGCGACTGGCATGGGTTAGGGGGGATCAATAAGAGCCTGGAATAACAAGCAACTACTTTTCAAACATCCTTTAAGGCTAGTTGGAAAATCTGAGGAAATACGTAAAATTACAATTTCCTCAAAAAATTATCGTTTTTGGTTGTAGATAATTGCGGAACTTGTTTTGATTGTCTTGTAGTTATATAGTTTATGCTTATTAAAAAACAAAATAAGCATCTATCCTAAGAGGGATTTTTTAGGACTAATCTTTCTGTATGCATTTTTTAGAACTAGATTATGCAAAAATGATTTTTACTCATACATAAAATTCATATATGTTATCCAAAGAAAAGTGTTGACGATACAACTTCAAGAAAACATTTATTATTAATCAAAATAAAAGCGCTGTAGTTAATGCAGGAGGAGTTAAAAAAGTCTGAACTACTTCTCTACTTCAGACACTTAAAATTTTCTGAAGTTTAATTTATTAAGTAATTAATTTTATAATCTTTACAATAAAAGGAATATTTTATTGTTTAACAAAATATCATATCTTCAATACTTTCTTTCTCTTCCCGTTAAACCGTCTCTGCAAACCGTTCTGATTATTCCCTTTATTCTGCAAATCTTAGCAGTGGTAAGTTTAACAGGTTACCTCTCATTCAAAAATGGGCAAAAAGCAGTAAATAATATTGCCACACGGCTACTAAGTGAAATTAGCCAGCGTGTTCAGCAGAATCTGCATACTTTTCTTGAAACTACCCAGCAAATTAATCATAATAATGCTAATTCTATTAAACTTGCTCAATTAAATATACAAGATTATTCTATCTTAGAAAACTACTTTTTTGAACAATTAAAACTATTTAATCAAGTAAGTCTAATTGGGTTTGCAAATAAAAATAAAGAGTTTATTTCAGCAGAAATCTTTCCTGATGGCTCTTTGACAATCAGAGCATCTAGTAAATCGACTAAGTATAATTTACGGACTTATACTACTAATAAAGAAGGCACACGCACGGGAATAAAGGATTTTGGCAAACCTTATGATACTCAAAGACGTGACTGGTATAACAAAGCGATAGTAGAAGAAAGACCAATTTGGAGTGAAATTTATCCTCATAATTCTGGCATTGCCTTGTACATCGCTGCTAGTCAACCTGCTTACGATAAACAGGGAAATTTGCAAGGTGTATTACTCTCAAATTTAAACTTATCCAAAATTGGCACTTTTCTGAACAAGTTAAAAATTGGTAAAACAGGAATAAGTTTTATTATCGAGCGTCAGTCTGGAAGATTGGTAGCAACCTCAACTAATGAAAAGCCTTTCCGCTCAAATAATTTAGAATTACAATTAGCAGAAAATAGAATTAAGCCATTTTTTGCTATAGATAGTAAGGATATAAAAACACAATTTGCTGCTAAATGTTTAAAAACACAATTTCATGAGTTTAACTCAGTTAATAGTTCGAAGCAATTAGATTTTGCGATACATGGTAAGCGGCAGTTTATTCAAGTTTTACCCTTCCAAGATAATCGGGGACTTGACTGGTTAATTGTGGTAGTTGTCCCAGAAGATGACTTCATGGAAGAAATTAATGCTAATACCCGCACCACTATTGTGCTGTGTATTATTGCTTTGATCGTTGCTGTAGCTGTCGGTGTTTTAATTTTATGATGGATTACTCAACCAATTGTAGCTTTAAAAAAATCAGCTTTAGCGCTTGCTCAAGGAGAATGGGAAAAAAGAATAGAAATAGAGCGTTCCGATGAATTGGGGGACTTAGCCAAGTCATTTAATAGTATGGCAGATCAACTCCAAGAAAAATTTTCGGAAATGCAGGATTTAAACAAAGCTTTATTGCAAAGTGAAACCCGCCTGAAACAATTTCTTGAAGCTATACCTGTGAGTGTTTCGATAGATGATAGTAGTGGGCAACTCTACTATACTAATCGAGCTTCACAACAGTTAGTCAACGTAGAATTATTACCATCTATCGAATACGGAAAAATAGCAGAATATTATCAAATTTATCTAGCTGGAACTGACCAGTTATGCCCTGCTGATGAACTGCCAATTGTATATTCTTTAGCTGGTAAAACTGTCCATGTTGATAATCTTGAGTTTCGCCACCCAAATAAAACTATCCCTGTAGAAGTTTTAAGTACCCCAATTTTTGATGAATCAGGGAAAGTAATATATGCGCTCACCGTTTGTATTGATATTACCGAACGCAAAAAAGCAGAGAAGATTCTAGCTGATTATAATTCGATTTTAGAACAACAGGTTACTGAACGTACTCTAGAACTACAACGAGAAATAGCTGAACGCAAGCAGGCAGAAATAGCGCTTCTAGAAAGCGAGACGCGATTTCGGCTATTAGCAGAGGCAACATTTGAAGCGATCGCTATTACCGAGCAAGGCATACTTTTAGACACTAATCAAACCTGTGCTGAGATGTTTGGTTATGAATTTTCTGAGTTGCTTGGTATGCGTGTCATGAATTTTACTGCTCCTGAATACCGGGAACAGGTGATGCAGAAGATTCGCTCAGGAGATGAAGGAATTTATGAAACCGTTTGTCTGCGTAAGGATGGAAGCACATTTCCGGCTGAGATCAGAGCCAGAGTCATGTCATATCGTGGGCGTACCATCAGGATGGCTGCAATACAGGATATTACTAGTCGTAAACAGGCTGAAGAAGCAACCGTATTGGCAGAACGTAACCGCTTGGCACAGGAAATTCACGATACTTTAGCACAAGCCTTCACCGTTGTTATTGTCCACTTAGACACCGCCTCACGAAAACTGACAACAGATATAGAAGTAGCACAGAAATTAATCAAAGCAGGGCGAGACTTAGCTCATTCTGGGCTAACTGAAGCACGCCGTTCGATCAAAGCAATGCGATCGCAATTATTGGAGGACGGCGACATTTTTAATGCTCTTAATCGCTTCGCTACACAGATGTTTTCCCCTACCAATACACATATTGTCTGCCAATTAATAGGCGAGATATACCCCTTGTCTCCAGATGTTGAAAATAACCTACTCCGCATTGGACAAGAAGCATTAACCAATGCCTTCAAATATGCCCAAGCTGGAGAAATCCAAATTGAACTGGCATATCAAGAAAGCCAGTGCAGCTTGCGAATCAAAGATGATGGACGAGGGTTTGACATCGCCAGTGTATCTGTTATCAATAACTTTGGGCTTTTAGTCATGAGCGAACGGGCTGAACGCATCGGGGCAAAACTAACAATTCAGAGTTCGCCAGGACAGGGAACAGAAGTTATTGTATTGGTCAACGGGAGGAGACATGAAGAAATAGCACGCAAGCAGGGGGAGATTAATGATTTATAGCCAAGCTGATAGATTTATTCGCTAAACCAGATAAAAATTAGTGTAATTTGCGTAAAATTCTCGTTTTTTGTGGATATCTATTTAGGGCGTTGCATAAATGCCTGATGAATTAAGATTTTTAGCCAAGGGTAAACCTAGATTCTTTGAGCTTTTGCGCCTACCCTGCGGGAACGCCTGACAGCGAATGGACGAAACAAAATTCATCTCACTAATTAGCAACGCCCTATTTAGTTGCATTTGACAGCAAATTCAATCCAAGTCTGAGTTTTAGATGCTTCGCTTGTCTAGGACACGCTCCGCGAACGCAATCATTTAACTTAGCTACAAATGCTGCCTCACAACACCGAGAGTAAACGATCATGAGTCAATCCAATGTTATTCGCATCCTGATTGCTGACGATCATCCCATCTTGGGACAAGCTTTAACAATGTTTCTTCAATGTGAGCCAGACATGACTGTAATCGGCCATGCTGGCGACGGGCGAGAAGCGCTAGAACTTTTCCGCCAACATCAACCCGATGTAGCGCTGATGGATTTGCGAATGCCGAAGATGGAAGGTGCTGATGCGATCGCAGCCATCTGTACTAAGTTTAAACACGCCCGAATCGTTGTGTTGACTACCTTTGATGGTGATGAAGATATCTATCGGGGATTACGGGCGGGTGCAAAGGGCTATCTCCTCAAGGGCGCTGAACCGAACGAACTTTTAGATGCGATTCGCACTGTTCATCAAGGACAAAGGTATATTCCGCCCACTATAGCAGCCAAGCTAGCCGAGCGGATGGGTAGTGAGGAATTGAGCGATCGCGAGTTAGAAGTGCTGCGTTTGATAGCAAAGGGCAAGAATAACCACCAGATTAGCAATGTCCTTAATATTGCTGAGAGTACCGTCAGATTTCATACCAATAATATTTTCGGCAAGTTGAACGTTAGCGATCGGACTCAAGCCCTAGTCACCGCGCTGAATCGGGGTATTGTCAGGTTGTAGTTCACCTCACATTTTGATAGGTTTAAAACCCAACATTTCGCTAGGGACAAATTTGAGCTAGTTTTCTATGCTCAGAATATTAACTTAGTAAGCATAATTGCTAAATTACTGCAACTATTCTAGGTAATAACTATCGCACTTCAATATTTAAAGGAAAAAAAGAATGAAATCTGTGAAAGTTTATGCTTTGATTACTGGGTTATCAATAGCGACAGTTAGCGTGCCTCAAGTTAAAGCTTTAGTATCAACTGACTTTTTAAATCAAAAAAATCAGATTTCCTCAAATACTTTACAAAAAGAAGCTCAAGCAAAATCGCACCTATTAAGCAGTGTTAGTAACAAGCCATCTTCATCTAATTTAATAGCTGAAGCTGTACCTCAGAATAGCAAGCTACAGTTTGTCCAAGATACCCAATCTGATGCTAAACCTGAAGTAATAAAAGAACAAAAAGGGAAGCTAATAATTATCAATAATACCCCTTTTATTGCATTGGTGCAATTGTATCAACCTAACGCAAGTAAGCCAAATAATTATGCAAATATTCCACCCTGTAGCGCAAGAGTACTTTACGACACTTATAGTAACAAGTGGGGAGTCAGTTTAAATGCTCAGGAAAAGAAAACGGTCTATGATGTTTCTTTTTATGACAAGAGCAGGAATACTTTTGGAGTTATAACATCTAAGCTGAATCAGGGTCCAGAGACAAAGTGGACTTGCGATTATAAACCCGTAGCATTAGGTGTTGGTGAAGAACCATACTTGTCACAAATCAAAAAAGATGATGAAAAACTTGCTCAACTTGTCCCAGACTTAAAAATATCGGCGAATGCAGGGGATCTGCCCGCTGACATTTCAGATATTCTTACCAAAATGTCCAATACTCAGTTGGATATGATAATGGGAATGACTGGGCTGCGTTCTGAATACATACCACAAGTTAGAGATTATGTAGAAAAACATCCTACTGGGAACACGCTAGATAGGAATGTAATTAATGCTGCCATAAAGGAATACAGTAACAGTCGAAAGGTGATAGACGAGAAGCAATACGGAGAGATGGTTGAAGCTTCTCAGATCATCAATAAAAATAAAAACAACATATATAGTCCTCAATTACCTAAACCTAAAGGCACAACGCGTGTAGCGAGTTTGACACCAGAGTTAGCAACAATGTTTAATGATCTTCCTCTAGAGAAAGCTAATAAGGCTTCGAAGTATGTGAGCGAAGTAGCAGAAGGTCTAGGGAAAATAGTCAAAAATCTTCATTCACTTTAGGTTCTAAATTTTAATAGACTCTCACAAGGTAAGTTGTGAAAGTCATGCCGTGATTGTTTGCGATGGCTCTCCAGTCAAGCTTCAGTTAAGCGATCGTAAAATCAACAAGCCAAAAGTATTCATTCAAAACGTACCTTCTCATCAACAGCAAATTTACAGTAAGAAATTCATTCTCTAAATCTCAGAAGTTAAAAATCATGGACCCAATTACACTCATTTTCACTGCTTTGGTTGCTGGGGCTACTGCTGCTGCTAAAGATACAGCAGGAACAGCTGTTAAGGATGCCTATGAGGCTTTAAAGACGTTGATTAAGAACCAGTTTGCAGGTGATCCCTTTGCCCAAGGAATGATCGATGCAAAACCAGAAGAAATTAAGCAAGTAGAAGGTTCTTTAAAAGACAAAATTACCAAAGCTGGTGTTGATAAAAATGATGACGTTTTAAAAAAAGCGGAGGAAATTAGGGAAATTCTGAAAAAAGAAGATCCTGAAGGAGCTTCAACTGGTAAATATGATTTTCGAGGAGCTAAGGGAGTTCAAGTTGCTGGGGATAGTAGCACACAAACACAAACTAATACCTTCTAATACGTTTAATTAATATCAATTAAACCTCGTCTACCTTGCTAACCCTAGTTTTATAACAAGACTTTGAAATTGCTTCCTTACGTCGCAATGACACGTCTGAAATAATTAGAAACTTAATGTTTCAACATTGACGAGGTTTAATATTGAATATTTTTGATCATTACTTTGACTTTAGAGAAGTAACTTCACTCATGAATAATTATGATGATAGCGATAAGATAATGGACTTAAGAGGTGGAAAGGGAGTACAAGTTGGTAATTATAGCAAACAAATAAACATATTTTATGGTGATGATCCTGAAGAAGAAAAAGTCTCTGAAACTGTCGATGAAAATTCCCCTTATCTAGGGTTAGAGTCATTTACTACTAATGACTCTAATCGATTCTATGGTAGAAAAAAGCTCATAATTGATTTATTGAAATACTTAGAGAAGAATAATTTAATTTTCCTCCTGGGTGCGTCAGGAAGTGGTAAATCTTCCTTGGTAAAAGCAGGAATTATTCCTAAATTTTCTCACAAGAATAAACTATTTGCTGAATTGAGTTTTGTTCCTGGAGATGCTCCTTTTGACGCTTTTTTTGATGAATTACAAATATCTCTTCCTAAACAATTAAAATCATACAATAAATCTGAAATAAAAAAACTTATTAAAACTGTTGACAACCTCCAGCTAAATTTATCTAGTATTATTGAACAATTAAGATATGGCAAAAGTGATTCCTGGATAATTTTTATTGATCAATTTGAAGAAATTTTTAGCCAAACGACTGATGAAAATGAGCGGATACTTTTTATTGAAAACTTAAATTATTTAATTAATTTACAGTCAGAAGGGAAAGATAATTCTCTTAAAATTATTTTGGCAATGCGGACAGACTTTTTTGATCATCTCACTCCTTTTCCAGAGTTTCAAAAGGCAATCGAAGGTAATATCCGTTTTATAACAGAAATGACAGATAGAGAATTGAAGTTAGCCATAAGAAATCCAGCTGCGACTCATGGAGTAAATATTGATGAGGAATTGATTGAAGAAATTATTAATGATTTTCGGGGTAAATCTAGGTCTTTGCCTCTGTTGCAATATACGCTTGGTTTGTTGTGGCAAGAGGATGATTTATCGGATAGATTACTCAATCAAGAAACCTATAAAAATTTAGGGCGTGTTGGGGGTGCGCTACAACAGCGAGCGGAGGAAATCTACCAACAGTTTGAATCTCAAGGACGGGAGAAAGCAGTTGAAGATATTTTTATTAAGTTAGTCACCATTACGGGGGATGGAAAGAGAGTTAGTAAACGAGAAAATAAGTCTATATTTATCAGTGAAGATGAAGATTTAGCAACAATTCTTAATGAGCTAATTAATGACCATCGTTTATTAATTAGTGGTCGTCAAGAAGATACGGTAGAAATTGCTCATGAAGCTTTAATTAATTCCTGGTCACGTTTGCAGGATTGGATCACTAAACATGAAGAACAGATTATTTTAGAAAGACAATTGAAAGAATCTGCAACCATTTGGCAAAAAATTAAAACCGATCAGAAAAAAGCAGTTAGTGAATTATGGCGTGGTTTTAAACTAGAAAGAGTTTTACAATTACGACAAGAAAATGTTTTTGCAGAATTAGAACCCTATATTAATGAGTTTATCAAAGCTAGTATTGATGATGAACAAGAAAGCCAAGACCATGAAAAGCATCTCACGCAAGATAATTTAGAAAAGGAAATTTCTGCTGCACTTGCTAACTCACGAAACAATTCAAGGAATAATAATAATCTGGAGGCACTAACTAAACTAATAGAAGCAGGAGAACTGCTGCAAAAATCACCCAATACTAAAATTCGCGCAGATGTAAGATTGCATTTTCTAGTAACTTTTGGGCAAATCTTTGACGAAATTGCGGAAAAGAATAGTTTTCAGGGACATAGAGATTGTATATCAGGGGTAAGCTTCAGTCCAGATGGCCAAACAATCGCTTCTTCTAGTGATGATAAAACTGTCAAGCTCTGGAGCTTTGATGGGAATTGGTTGCAAACTTTAGAGGGACATGAAGATGAGGTGATGGATGTCAGTTTCAGCCTCGATGGCAAAATGCTTGCCTCTGCAAGTCGGGATAAAACCATTAAACTTTGGAAAAAATCTACAGACGCTAAAACCCAGTGGATACTATATAAGACTCTAGAAGGCCATAGTCATCGGGTGATTGGTGTTAGCTTCAGCCCAGACAGTCAAATTATTGCTTCTGCCAGTCAAGATAAAACCGTCAGGCTTTGGAACCAAAATGGAGACCTGTTAAATATTCTTAGTGGTCATGAAGATGGTGTGATCAATGTGGCGTTTAGTCCAAATGGTAAGCTGATTGCTTCTGCTAGTAAAGACCACACTATAAAACTTTGGGACTTAGTAGAAAAAAAAGAGATAAAAGGCATTCCTGAAGAGCATTCTAAGGAAGTTTCAGCAGTAAGTTTTGGAAGTGATAGTAAAACTTTGATTTCATCTGGATGGGATGAATATATCAGGTTTTGGAAGATTGATGGAAATGTTACATCAATGAAAAATAAGAAAAAACATATAGCAAAATTTAATTATGTTACCTTCAGCCCAGATGGTGAAACAATCGCAGCAGCCAGCGAAGATGGTCTGATTACTCTTTGGGACAAAAATGGTAGTTCTAAAAGACTTTTTAAGGGACATAGAGATAGTGTCACAAAAGTCAGTTTTAGTTCTGATAGCAAAATTCTTGTCTCTGGTAGTGTTGATAAAACTATAAAATTTTGGGATTGTACTCGGAAATTTGATGGACATTCTAGTGAAATTTCAAAGATTGATTTCAGTTTTGATGGTGAGACGATTGCTACAGCCAGTCAAGATGGAACTATCAAAGTTTGGCATCGTAATGGTGAACTATTAAGTAGCTTTAAATGTCATGATGACAGGGTTTTTGATATTGATATTAAATTCAATCCAAAACGAGAAACTATTGCTACAACTAGTCAGAATGAAGTTAAAATTTGGAATTTTGAAGGCAACCAGATATATCACTTTTCAAAACATGAAAGTGATGTTCAGAGTATAAGTTTTAATCCACAAGGGACAGAGATTGCAGTAGTCTATCTTGATGGAACGGTAATACTTTGGAATATTGATGATGAGAGTAGGATTTTAGCAAAGCATAATGAACAAGTCAATATGGTCACTTTCAGCCCTGAAGGCAGAATGATTATTACAGCTAGTGCTGACAAGACTGTAAAACTGTGGGATCTTAACGGTGATTTACTCGCCCATAGAGAGTATCAAAGTGCTGCTTATTATGTAGGTTTTAGTCATAATGGCGGGATAATTAGCACAGCTAGTATGACAGAAAATAAAGCTCACCAAATTGAACTTTGGAATCCTAATAATAACTATCAGCAAATACTTAAAGGAAATTCTGACAAGCTTGTGATGAGTATCGGTTTTATTCCTGATAGTGATATTGTTGCTGCAATTAGCATGGATCAAACCATCAGACTCTGGAATACTGCTGATGGGAGTTTGCTACAGACTATTGAAGGAAATGATAATTTTTCTATTAGTGCTGCTTTTATATATTGTAGTTTAGAGAAAGATAAAAGTGCGATCGCCGTAGCTAATTCTGAGCAAAGAATCAGTTTATGGAGCTTAAGCCTAGAAGAATTATTAAGTAATAGCAAAAAACAGATTCATGATTATACAAATCGCTTAACCCATCCTACTTAACTGACAGTGCTTCACTAGAGGCGATCGCACTTCTCATGACAGGGTTAAAGCAGGCGATGTTTACGATGGGCTATACACCTACACCTAACGAGGCAGAATGTCATTTAAGCGAAGTTGCAGACTAGGCAAAAGTGGCGAGTTAATTAATTCATTGAGTCGGTACTGTTGTTGAGTATAGGTGTCTTCAACCAATTGACAGACAGTGAAAGTAGGTTGTTTGGGTTTACCAATAAATGCCACACCCCCTAATCCTCGATAATCTACGATCCAATATTCAGGGATGCCTAAGAGCGCATATTCCTCAACCTTGCGAGCATAATCAGTTTCCCAGTTGCTGCTAACAACTTCAACCACCAGTTTAATGGATCGTCCCAGCGTAATTACAGGCTCTCGCTCCCAAAGGGGTTCACGCTTGAGAACAGTTTCATCCAGAACTACGATATCAGGGCGACGAACTGTAGCTGCATCTGCAAAGGGGTAAATTAAACAAGTGCGAGGAATAAACCAAGGGAGTTGTTCTGCAACAAGGTAGATACCAATTTGGGTTGCTAGTTTGCCACCCACCGTTTCGTGTGGCCCAGTGGGTTCCATGTCAATTAGTTCTCCATCTGCCAATTCATAGCGTGGATTATCTCGGTATTGAGAGAGAAAATTTTCCAATGTAAAGCTTTTTGGGGAGATATATGTCATTTTCCTCTTCAATCATTCAAGATGCTTACTCAACCCCCGACATGAACGCCAGGCCGCTTGTGGGGATCTTTTTCAGCTCGACGGAGTACTTCACGGGTGACTACAGCAATATCGCCCTCTCCAAACAAGATAAAACGCAGTAAGTATTGTATGGGATTTCCCTCAACCCAACCGAAGTAGGCATGGGGAATCTTACCTGTTTGGTCACGAATATAAAGCAGTAAAGCTGCGATCGCATTAGGAACTGCTGCACTCTCAGCCCGCAAGATGCGATAATCACCAACTTGCACCCCTCTTACTTTGATGATATCCGCAAATTCTGAAGCATCTGATACCTGAATCTCTAGAAAAAGAATTGGATCGTTGGGCGGAATATGGTTATCTTCGCGTACCTCTTTCTCTTTCATAAAATACTCTAGGACATCACCCGTATTCAATCGATTTGCAATCAGTCGGATTGCTCCTTGGCTTTCTTCAGCAAGGAATTGGGCAGCAAGTTCGTCAACTTCGATCCGCTCTGCTCGCAGTTCCGTTGAACGCCAAACACGAGAAACCAGCGAGGTAAAAATGATCGCACCAATGAAAAAACCAGCGATTCTAATCCCCTCTGGCCTTTCGATGATATTAACAATAGTGGTATATAGAAATAACAGTGTAATAGTAGCAAAAACCAGTTTTGCCCGCTTTTCTCTGTGACGGTGGGCTGATAAGGTGACAGCAAAGGCTGCTGAGGTAATTAATACAAGCACACCAGTTGCATAAGCCCCACCTTGGGCTTCTACATTTGCCCTGAAGATAATTGTGACAACAAATGCGATCGCTGTGTAGACTAACACCAAAGGTCGCGTTACCCGTGCCCAATTGGGAGCCATACCATAGCGTGGTAGGTAGCGAGGCACAATATTCAGCAGCCCCGCCATTGCAGATGCACCTGCAAACCACAAAATAGAAATAGTACTTAGATCGTAAATTGTGCCAAAGGCGTTGCCTAGATACAAATGTGCTAAATAAGCAAGAGCCCGTCCGTTAGCTTTGCCCCCAGATGCAAATTCTGCGACTGGAATCAGTAGAGTGGTTATAAAGCTAGTGGTAAGCAAAAAGAAGCTCATAATCAGAGCAGCACTGGTGAGCAGCTTGCGTGTATTCCGAATCCGCCCTTTGGAATATTTGAGAGTGTCACTGCTGTTACCTTTGACAAGGGGCATCACGGTTACGCCAGTCTCAAAGCCTGATAATCCCAGTGCTAGCTTGGGAAATATCAAAAGAGCTATACCGATTAAGATAAAAGGATTGGAATGGCGGGCAAAAAGTGCAGTCTGCCAGTTAGCGATCGCTCCTGGGTGAGTTAAAATCTGGAACACACCGACGCTAACGACAATGAAGTTTAACAGCAGATAAACTGCCACCAAAACTACTGCAATCCCAATCGCTTCTCGGAAACCTCTCAAGAAAACTACGCCTAGTAATGCAACTAATATTAGGGTAATTGCGATCGTCTGACCGTGAAACCAATCTGGGGTAAGGGGATTTTCGATGATATGGGCTGTAGCATCAGCAGCCGACAGCGTAATGGTAATAATAAAGTCGGTTGCCACAAAGCCGAGTAAACATAACACAAGTAATTTGCCTTGCCACCAAGGTAGCAAACGCTCTAACATTGCAATCGACCCTTCACCATGAGGGCTTTCGGCAGCAATCCGCCGATAGATTGGCAATGCTCCAAAGAGCGTCAGCAAAACTAGAATCAGGGTAGCTATAGGAGAAAGAGCGCCAGCCGCCAGTGCTGCAATTCCAGGTTGATAGCCAAGGGTAGAGAAATAATCTACACCAGTCAAACACATTACCTGCCACCAAGGATGTTGGCGATGTGCTTCTTCCTTCCGGTAAGGCCCTTTCTTCTCTCGTCGGTCTTCTTCAAGCAACCAGAGGATTAACTGACTGCCGAGCTGTTTTGTTGAAGCAATTGATTTACTCATCAAATACGTTTGTTTTGCAAAAGTCCGGCTTTGTGATTTTTAAGCCTTCGTGGTTTATTAAAATTTTTAACTACAAATATATAGCACTATTATTGTAGGTTAAGCATCCTGTCCGATTTACAAAATATATAAGTTGTTTAACGGATGAAGATCGAGTGTAGCTTCCGGTATTGGGAAAAATTAATGTCGTATGCGAATATTTTGGAATTAAAGCTTTCGCATCCTTAGCATTTTTGATCTGCATCAGTTCTAAAAAAGGGTGCTGATGGATTTACGAGTACCGAAGATGGAAATTACTGATGCGAGCGCCTCAGTGTAATTACGGCTTTTACTGCCAAAATTGCTATATTCATAACTATTTCAGAGGCGATTTCTGGTGAAAAGCCACTTTGCATTTATGTATTTAATGCTTTGCTAAGAGCGATCGCACCCTATAATATTCATTCTAATTTTATCTATGGAAGACTCGAACGCAGAAAAGAGTATTTTGTTGTGTAGATGATCTAGAAACTACAGTAAACCTTTAAAATCTCTAGCAGATGATTAGGTAGATGCTATGAGTGAAACTACAGAAACGATTTTCAGCAAAATCATTCGTCGGGAAATCCCCGTTGATATTGTTTATGAGGATAATTTAGCCCTGGCCTTCAAAGACATTCACCCCCAAGCGCCTGTTCACATTCTCGTCATTCCTAAAAAACCCATTCCCACACTAGCTGATGCTGAATCTCAGGATCATGCTCTGTTGGGGCATCTTTTATTAACGGCCAAACGTGTTGCAGAAGAAGCTGGACTGAAAAACGGTTATCGAGTTGTGATCAATACTGGTGATGATGGTGGTCAGACTGTCTACCACTTACATTTGCATATTTTGGGAGGACGGCAATTAGACTGGCCCCCTGGTTGATCAAACCTGAATGCTTATCTATAAATCAAAGACACTCTCCTGAAAGAGCCACGGTGTACACACAAGTCTTTTAAAGTTGTCCCACAGCATTTAGATCCTCCTTAAAAAGGTGGGAATAGGAGTCAAAGTCCCCCAATTTATCGGGGGATTTAGGAGGATCTAATGTAGTTGTGTATCTCATGTACACCGTAGCTGAAAGGGGGCATTTTTGCGTTGAGTTTATTGGTATGTTAAGCACTTAAGCAATAATTATCAAAAAGTAAATTTTACGAGTAATAATTGCTAGCAGCGCAGATAATTGCCTCAAAGTTCAAGTATAGGGAGAAGCCAAGAATGATTTTACACCGTGGGCGTAGGGTTGTAGCTGCTTTATTGCTGTCAGTGGTATTACTGACAACAGCCTGTAGTCCAAAAGCACCTGGACGTTTTGACCAGGCGCAAAAAGAAAGCACTCAACAAAAACGCGGTCAAGCCGTGGCTAAGAATGCAACTCAGGGTAGCGAGTTTAATAAACTTTTCCCTAGTGCAGGTGATGGCTACCAGCGTGTCTTTACCCAAGAGAAAAAAGGCTTTGCAGAAGCGAAGTTGAAAAAAGGTGGTAAAGATGTAGCATTGCTGTCTATTTCTGATACTACCAGCACACCTAGTACAGCAGCAAAGTTCTCGAAAAGCACCAAGAAAATTGGCGGTTATCCCGCAGTAGAAATTGGTAAGACGCAAACTGCAATTTTGGTAGGTAAGTACCAAGTAAAAGCACTTTCCCGCGATTCGTCATTTACAGCTAGCGATCGCGCAGATTGGCTAGAGAAGTTTAATCTTAATGGTCTGGCTAAACTGAAATAAGTCGGATTACCAAGACTGAAGATAACAAAACACCTAAGTAAGGAGATTTTTGTGAGCAAATCGATTGTTGATTTAGTCGATCAATTGCCAACAGGCGGTTTGACTATTTCCATGTTGAAGTCCCTCGATTTTGTTGCTCCTGGAGAGTGGCAAAATGTCGTCGGCTTTGTCAACACCATTAAAACCGTCACTGGCGAAGACGACGAAGATTTAATTCAACAAATTGGTGAAAGAGCGATTTATCTATTCAATGACAAATCCCAAGGATACCAAACAGCTTTGTGGTTATATCAAACCGTTGATGGTACAGATAAAGCCCTTGGTGCAGCCGCTTTAGCTAACAAAGTTGGCGAAAAAATTCCTTTATTGGGTTTTTTAAACTCTGTCACTCCCAAACCAGACAAAGCCCAAACCATCGATTTGACATTAAAGTTAGTGGTGGAGTTGGTAGCTTTCTGTCAAATTAACGGCATTCCTGGAGACAGCATTGGCGATTTTGTCGCCTCTTTAGGTGAGTATAGTGGTGAGTCACTCATCCGCATGGTGGCATTAGTTTGTGTTGATGGTTTGATACCTCTAGGCCCAGACTTTATCAGCAAAGCCATATCTGGGATTAATCAAACAAGTCCCAATGAGTTAGAACAGAACTCGACTTTCCAAACTATCAAAGATGTGATTCCAGGCAACAATGCTGGTAGTAAACTCAACTTTATCGGCGAAAGTTTTGACTCAGTTAAAGGTTGGATGAGTGGTATTGTCAGTGCGAATAATTTAACGCCACACAAGGTAGTTAGCAACTTACACAGTTTTGTCGATATTGCAGATGATAAGTTAGACTACCTGGCTGCATTCTTGGATGTATCTACAAATTATTATGAACACACTGGCACACAAACTTTAGCACGTCGCTTGATTGAACGGGCGGTGGCTGAGATTTAGGTTAATGAGGACTGGGGACTGGGGACTGGGAACTGGGCAGGGGGACAAGGGGGAATTATTGAACAAGTCTCCCCCTGCTCCCCTGCCCCCTACTCCCCTGCCTCTTTTCAATGCCCATACTCCATAACCATTAGGGTAAATGCAGATCGGATGCGATCGCATATAAGTAAGGTTGAAAAATAGCCAAATTTTCCAGTTGCTCAAACTTACCTGTCTGCGTATCTGGATCAAATGCAGTGGTAATTACGTAAAGTTTACTGCCATCAAAGGCAACATGACCGATATGTTGCTCTTTTACTCCACCTTGTTCCTTGAGTCCGGCGAAGCCATAGCGGATTCCCTGAAGTTTACCAATCGGTACTGGTTGTGGTGGGTAGGCTGAGAAAGTAATCTCTTTTCCATATTCACTTTGACGATCTTTCGCAAATGCAGCGTAGTGGTCTACAACCCAAGCTTTGAGTACTGGTAATACCTGGGTTTGGTATTGGGAACTTTGGTAGTCCACTTGGGAACCACTTGGAATACCAGCTGCTAAGAGTTTTTTTCGGAAATCCTCATTGTTTGTTAGTGGGTAAATGTTAATCTCAACTGTACCCAAACGTTTGCCCTTGGAAGAGACACACAACAGGGGTGCATTTCCCTCACAAGCGGCAACTTGCCAGTTAGTTGGAGCAGTAGTATTTCCCAGAATTTTCTGCCAGATATTACCCTCATTAGAGGTGGGAAGTTTTCCAACGGCAGGGGACTTTACCTCTTTGGGTCGAGAAAATTGAGGAAGAACAAATTTTGCTCCCAGTGGTATTGACACCAGCAAAATAGAACCTAGTAATAAATGATAAAGTCTTAACATTTTATTGATTATCCAGAGTCAAGGATGGCAGACTAACGATATCTACAATACGTTAAACAGGGGGAGGTCGCTTGTATTCCTCTATCTGTGTTTAGCTAACAGTTAGAGTCCGACGAAATTATTTGTTCTGGAAGTCTGCGCCTCCTTTTTTCTCTGCTTCAATTTCTTGGCCTCCCCCAGAATGCTGCTGTAACGAAAGCCGATCGCTTTCTTGTCGGTGGCGAAATCATCGATTGTGATATTCGCTCATACTGAGTTGGGTACTAGCTATACTGCTGAATCCTTGAGGTTTCAGCTTTTAGTATTTTCCGAAATTAAAAGCGCCCTCCCGAAGTGGGAGAGCGCTTTATGATTTAGCTAATTGAGTTAATGCTTCAGAATTAACCGTTAATAGCAGGAGCAGTTAGAGCAACAGGAGCAGATTCAGCAGATGCCAAATCTAGAGGGAAGTTGTGAGCGTTACGCTCGTGCATTACTTCCATACCCAGGTTAGCACGGTTGATTACATCCGCCCAAGTCGCAATCACACGACCTTCAGAGTCAATGATTGATTGGTTGAAGTTGAAACCGTTCAAGTTGAACGCCATTGTGCTTACACCCAAGGCGGTGAACCAGATGCCGATTACAGGCCACGCTGCGAGGAAGAAGTGCAGTGAACGGCTGTTGTTGAAGGAAGCGTATTGGAAGATTAGACGACCGAAGTAGCCGTGGGCTGCAACGATGTTGTAGGTTTCTTCTTCTTGACCGAATTTGTAACCGTAGTTTTGTGATTCAGTCTCAGTTGTTTCACGAACCAAAGATGAGGTTACTAGTGAACCGTGCATTGCACTGAACAAGCTTCCGCCGAATACACCAGCTACACCTAGTTGGTGGAAGGGGTGCATCAAGATGTTGTGTTCTGCTTGGAACACGATCATGAAGTTGAATGTTCCTGAGATTCCTAAAGGCATACCGTCTGAGAAGGAACCTTGTCCGATTGGGTATACCAAGAATACTGCGGTTGCTGCTGCAACAGGTGCAGAATATGCAATTGCAATCCAAGGACGCATACCTAAGCGGTAGGATAGTTCCCATTCACGACCTAAGTAGCAGAATACGCCAATCAGGAAGTGGAATACTACCAATTGGTAAGGACCACCGTTGTACAACCACTCATCTAAGGATGCTGCTTCCCAAATTGGGTAGAAGTGCAAACCGATGGCGTTGGAGGAAGGTACTACTGCACCGGAGATGATATTGTTTCCGTAAATCAAAGAACCTGCTACTGGTTCGCGGATTCCATCGATGTCTACTGGTGGTGCAGCGATGAAGGCGACTACGAAGCAAGCTGTTGCGGCTAGCAAGGTGGGTATCATGACTACGCCGAACCAACCAATGTAAATCCGGTTGTTGGTGCTGGTGATCCATTCACAGAATCGATCCCATACGTTGGCGCTTGAGCGCTGCTGTAAGGTTGTTGTCATTGTTTTATAAGTGCGGTTAGTGATTTATGAATCAGGCTTGTTTGTCTTTGCCTGTAAATACACTTTACAATGCTTTACATTTTTTAATCAACTATTTCACTTTTGTAAACCTAATAGTACTTATTAGTTTTTCTTATTTAAATGTAAGCAACGAGCTAAGGATACGTCAAAGTTATTTTTTGTATGACATGACAATATATATACAATATATATGAGTATGTGATTCTATTACCTATCGATCTGGGAAGAATAGCTTTGTAGATTACCGCTATTCCAAAAAAATTAACCCTCAGCTTACCACTGGGGGCTTTCTTGTTTGGCAAAATGGCATATCTATAAATAAGACGGTTGCTATGGTATTTGAGTAGGATACATTCCATGCGAAAAAGTACTGACTTGCATTACCCCTGGCCAATTACCAGGGGTTTTTATTAGAACTTTTACTGAAATATTGCACTATTTCCAATAACTGTATAGATTGGCAACTTAATATAAGTTGATTCTAGAATTCCAAATCAGGAATAGCGATTTTTATTGAACTAGAAAAGTGTAAATATAGGCTTATATCGGAATGAAAAAGTCAAGTGCAATAAATTAACAATGATAGAAGCTAAAAACGTAATTGGTGGAGACTTAGAATCCTGCTGCACTTCTCCCATGACTGGGTTTTACCGCGACGGTTTTTGTCGCACAGGTGGTCAGGATTTCGGATCGCACGTCGTATGTGCAGAAGTGACCATAGAATTTTTAGAGTTCACCAAATCACAGGGGAACGATTTAAGTACACCTGCTCCTGATTTTAATTTTCCTGGATTGAAGCCTGGCGATCGCTGGTGTTTGTGTGCTTCTCGCTGGCAAGAAGCTTTCGAAGCTGGTGTTGCTCCACCTGTCATCCTCTCTGCAACACATGCTAGAGCTTTGGAAGTGGTTTCTCTAGACGAATTGAAAAAATATGCTGTAACTTCTTCTTGATTGGGTATTGGGAATTGGGCATGGATAAGAGATAGAGGGGAAAAGGAAGAGGGGGGAGACTTGGGAGACACTTGTTGAATAATTCTCCCCTTATCCTCCCTGTCCCCCTTGTCCCCCTTGTGCCCCCTGTCCCCTGCCTCTTTTGACACTCCAAACTCTTGTACAGACATAGATTTTTCGCGTCTCTCCTAATTAACTGCAACTTCCACAGGTAGTTTTAATATACTGGCAACCATAGCAATTAATTTAGTGGGGTCTATTGGCTTAGATAAATGCTGCTGAAACCCTGCTGAAAGCGCTTCTAAGCGGTCTTCTTCTCGCGTATAGGCTGTTAAAGCGATCGCAGGAATACATCCACCTTTTTCTGCTTCTAAAGAGCGCAGTTTCCGAATCAGCGTATAACCATCTTGCTCTGACATACCGATGTCGCTAATCAGGATATCTGGTTTTGCTTGTTCAACGACTGCTAAGGCTTCATCAACTGATGCTACCGCAGTGGCAAAAGCTCCATATTCCTCAAACATAAAACTGAGAAAGTTACGGGTATCTGCTTCATCATCTACAACTAAAACTCTTAATCCAGCAAGAGGTGTCGATGCCACAGAAGAAGAAATTTCTCCTGTGGTTTCTCTATTTACCCTATTCTCTCTATTGTTTTGTAGCAGTGGCAATTTCACAGTAAAGGTTGCTCCTTGTCCACTGCCTAAACTGTGGGCAAAGATTGTACCCTTGTGCAGTTCGACTAAATGACGGACGATTGCTAACCCTAGTCCTAGTCCATTGTGTGATCGCGTTGTGGTGCTGTCTGCTTGCCGGAAACGCTCGAAAACTTTTGGTAAGAATTCAGAACTGATGCCTATGCCCGTATCAATAACTTGAATTTGGGCATATTTTTGAGTTGTTTGTTGTTCTTCACCACAGACTATTGACAGATTCACTTCTACCCTACCGCCCTTTGGGGTAAATTTAATGGCATTAGTTAGGAGATTCCATACTATTTGTTGTAACCGCGCTGGATCGCCATAAACTGAACCGACTGAAGTATCTAAGACAGTAGTTAATTGAATCTCTTTTGGCTCTGCTAGGGGACGCACTGCTTCTAAGGCTGCCTCCATGACTGAAATAAGATTTACCGCAGACACATTTAACCGCAACTGTCCACGGATAATCCGAGATACATCTAAGATATCTTCAATTAATTGCATCTGAGATATGGCATTGCGTTCAATGGCTTCTAGGGCGCGGGAAGTTGCTTTCTCGTCAAGTTTCTTAGAGCGGAGAATTTTTGACCAACCCAGCATTGAGGTGAGGGGTGTACGAAGTTCATGGGAGAGAACGGCAAGAAATTCATCTTTCATTCGATTTGCTGCTTCTGCTTCTTGCCTTGCAGTCTGTTCTCTAATTACTTGAGCGCGGACTTCTTCTGCTTGCTTGCGTTCAGTAATATCTTCGAGAGTGCCTACATATCCCAGTAATTCTCCTTGACCGGAAAGCATCGGTGATGAGCGAACCTGAACCCAACGAGCGATGCCATGAGTAGTTTGAAAGCGAAACTCTTCAGAGTAATCACGACCTTCACAAATGTATTTAGACCAACTGCCAACTGCTCGTTCTCTATCTTCTGGATGAATTGATTCTAGCCAGCTTTTTTCTAAACTCTCTGCTGCTTTTAAGCCACAAATTATTTGATAGCGAGGATTTGTATATCTACATCCCCCTTCAGTATCAATTTCAAAAATGCCGACGGGTGAACAAGTACTTAGCGATCGCAATCGTTCTTCACTTTGCCTGAGTTCCGCATTCACAGCTACCAATTGCGCTGCTTGTATCTTGACGGCTTCTGTTTTCTTAAATAGTTCTACGAATACTGTGACTTTGGAAGTCAAAATATTGGGATCTAATGGTTTAAGTAAATAATCAACTGCACCCAAAGCATAACCTTTAAACAGCATTTGGTCGCTGGTACTAAAGGCGGTAAGAAAGATAATTGGGGTATGACGCGATCGCCCCCGATTCCGAATTAAGGTAGCAGTTTCAAACCCATCCATCCCTGGCATTTGCACATCTAGCAAAATTACTGCGAAGTCTTGATGTAGCAGACACCTCAAAGCTTCTTCTCCAGAAGTAGCTCTCACCAGATTCTCTCCCAGTTTTTCCAGGATTGCTTCTAGTGCTAGCAAATTTTCTAGTTTATCATCCACTAGGAGGATGTTTACTTTGGGTTCCATCTGCATCGGTTTATTTCCGTGATGAGTGACAGAGCTTGACCATTTGGGAAGCTATGTTTGAGAGTGTCAAAATCCAGTCTACTGTAACAGCAGAAATTGCTGCTTCTGGCATAATATCGCTCTCAGCTGTAGTAGGTTCCTGTACGATAGTTATTCCTCCCCACGCTTTTATTTTCTTAAGACCTTGCATACCATCTTGATTTGCTCCTGTCAATATTACACCAATAACTTGCTGGGTGTAGACATCGGCTGCTGACTCAAACAACACATCAATAGATGGTCTGGCATAAGAAACTGGCTCATCAGTCGAAAGAGCAAAGTGACCTGGTTCAACCAATAAGTGATAATCTGCTGGGGCTAGATAGATATGTCCTGGCAGTATTTCGTCTTTGTCTTCCACTTCTCGAATCGGTAGCGGAGTAAATTCTTGCAATAACTCTTGGAGTGTGTTGTTAGATTCCTTGTGACGGTGTTGCACGATCGCGATCGGCACTAAGAAATCTGCTGGTAACTGACCCAAGATAATTTTTAATGCTGATAATCCGCCTAAAGAAGTACCAATTACCACAATTTTAAACGACACTTGTTTAGTCCTCACACTTGTCGAATGTGGGTTTCAATCTTAGTGTGACTTTATGGCTCATAAAATCCTTTTAGTATTCTCCCGTAACACCACAGCAACTAACCTCTCTTGATTAGTGTTTACACCAACTAGTCAAAATTATATATTTTTGTCATAACCATTACAATTAGAAATTTTATCATTGTGAAATACTTTACAGAAAAATATTATTTTTACGCTTTTTAAAATCTTCATCAATGCCAGAATCGCTACATTATAGAAATATTTTTTTGTAAACTAATAACTTTTAAAAATTTAATTATTATTGTTTTGACAATTCATAAAAATTTACTTAAGCTAAAAGATAGGTTAAGCAAATCAAAAAAAACAGCAATTTAGTTTAGCTCCATGAAGAGTTGCTGTTGCAGACTATTGGCATGAGGAAATTAATCGCCATCAAAACTATTCCCTGTCGTTAAGCCCACGAGATTTAGCTGCAAAAAGCTAAGACATGATTAAGCGTATTGCACTGCGCACATATTGAACATATTCCGGTCAATTATCGATGGATACTTGTGGTGATATTAGCCAGTATCCATCAATCATGGAAGTTCAACTAACGATTTTAGATTAGGGTTTTCTGGTTTATATCTCGTCAGGGACAGAATAAATCTAGAATCCAAAATTGGTAATCCAAAATTGATTGACCACAGGGCGGTAGATATGTCCAGGAGAAGGCAATGCTTGAGTATTTTACATCATTGAACGACCACAATTTACCCTACCCAGATACGATTCATCCCATCGTTGTCCACTTCGTAATTGCAATGGTCTTGTTTTCGTTTTTCTGCGATGTAGTTGGCTATTTTACTGGTAAATCCAGTCTTTTTGAGGTGAGTTGGTGGAATATGTTAGTTGCCACCATCGCCATCTTCGTCGCGATCATTTTTGGTCAGTTTGAAGCAGGTTTAGCACAACCTTATAGCCTAGCTAAATCGGTACTAAATTTGCATACGCTGATTGGTTGGTCGCTTTCGGGAATCATCACAGCGATTACAGCTTGGCGCTATGTAATTCGTTCCCGGAATCCGCAAAAAGTACCAATTTATTATTTAGGAGCCGGACTATTTTTAACTTTAATAGTTGGCTTGCAAGTATATCTCGGAGATGAACTTGTTTGGGTGTATGGATTGCATACAGTGCCAGTTGTGGAAGCAGTAAAGGATGGTCTGTTGCGATGAACTCAGAATTAATTGACCAATTAAGCGGCTCTTTAGGCGCAAACGGATTACCTTACACAATTCCCATTCATCCCAACTTAGTCCATCTGACAATAGGTTTGTTCATCATTGGAATGACCTTTGATATTGTCGGTGTTCTGTTCCCCTTTGAAAAATGGGTCTTCAAATTTTTGGCAATTACTGTGGAACGTGACAACTTATTTGATGTTGGCTGGTACAACATGCTAGCTGCCAGCATCATCACATTTTTTACAGTGGCAGCAGGCTTTTATGAAATGCTGTTGGCAACACCACCAGCTGATATGAAAAGTACCTGGGGATTGCAGGCAATGGAAACTATGCTTTGGCATGGTGTGGGTGGTGTGTTCTTATTAGCACTGATTGTTGTCTTGACCATCTGGAGAGGATGGCAGCGCTTCGTTTGGGCCAAACAAGAATATAAACAGACAGATAGAGAAGTGCAATGGATTTATCTGTTGGCAGGCATAGCAATCATGTTCATTCTGTACGTCCACGGGACACTAGGGGCGCAAATGGCTGCCGAGTTTGGCGTACACAATACAGCAGATAATTTGCTGCGATCGCATCAAGACCTCAACACAACACTCAAATAAGTCAATTGTCCTTTGACCAATGCCCAATGCCCAATGAACAATGATGAAAATCCAGAAGATTTTAAATATTTTGACGCTGCTTACAGGCGCGATCGCAGTGACTGTTACGAGTCTTTGGATCGGAAAGCAGGCTTACTCCTGGCTTCCCCCCCAAGCAGCAGCCGAATCCCTACTAATTGATGATTTGATTAGTTTCTTAGTAACCCTCGGTGCTTTCATCTTCTTGGGAGTCACAAGTACTCTGATGTATTCTGTGATCTTCCATCGGGCAGTCAAAGATGACTTCACCGACGGCCCTCCAATTGAAGGTAATATCGCCCTAGAAGTTGTTTGGACAGCAATTCCAATTCTCTTAGTTTTGTGGATTGCAGGTTACAGCTACCAAGTTTACGAACAAATGGGAATTCAAGGCCCATCAGAATTAGTGCATCTGCATAATCCATTGGGAATGGAATCGGCTTATGCAGAAGCAAAAGATACTCCAGCCTTAGCTGAACCTGTCGAGAAAATTGACGTACTAGCTAAACAGTGGGTGTGGGTTTTTCATTACCCAGAAAGAGATATTACCAGTACCGAATTGCATTTACCTAGCGATCGCCGGATACGTTTAGCGCTAAAATCGCAAGACGTTCTCCACGGCTTCTATATACCTGCATTTCGCCTCAAGCAGGATATTATTCCCAACCATGCGATCGACTTTGAATTTACTCCCATCCGCCCTGGCAAATACAGCTTGACCGATTCCCAATATAGCGGTACATACTTTGCGACGATGCAGGCGAATGTAATCGTCGAATCTCCTGAAGATTATCAGCAATGGCTGGCTCAAACTGCAACCCAAAAGCCTTCTCTAGCAACTAATCAAGCAGCTTCTGAGTATGCCCAAACATCCAATCAATCAGTCCAAACTGGTTGGGTTACAGTTCCACCTGCTGCACCTCCTCTAGTCAATTCACCTGGTTGAAAGGAAAGTAACCATGACTAATGTTCCTATTGAAGGTATTCTTCTTCCTAATGAGAAGCCTAACCACGAATCTCCGGGTAACTGGAAAGAATACTTCAGCTTTAGTACCGACCATAAGGTAATTGGTATCCAGTATCTCGTTACCTCCTTCTTCTTCTTTCTCGTTGGCGGCATCTTTGCGATGGTGATGCGGGGAGAACTGATGACACCCGAATCAGATTTAGTCGATCGCACTGTCTACAACGGTATGTTCACCATGCACGGCACTGTAATGCTGTTCTTGTGGACATTTCCTTCACTCGTTGGTTTTGCCAACTATTTAGTACCCCTGATGATTGGGGCACGAGATATGGCATTTCCCCGCCTAAATGCTGTTGCCTTTTGGATGGTGCCAGTAGTCGGAATTATCATGATGGGTAGCTTCTTTATACCTGGTGGCCCAGCCCAAGCAGGCTGGTGGGCTTACCCGCCAGTCAGTCTCCAGAATCCCACAGGTAACTTAATTAATGGTCAAGTACTCTGGCTGCTAGCCGTGGCAATATCCGGCGTATCCTCGATTATGGGGGCAGTGAACTTTGTCACCACCATCGTCAAGATGCGGGCCCCAGGCATGGGTTTCTTCAGAATGCCCTTGTTTGTCTGGGCAGTATTTAGCGCCCAAATTATCCAACTATTTGGACTACCTGCACTGACAGCAGGCGCAGTGATGCTACTACTCGACCTCACAGCTGGCACTGCGTTTTTCGACCCTGCCAGGGGTGGGAATCCAGTTATGTTCCAGCATTACTTCTGGTTCTACTCTCACCCCGCCGTTTACGTGATTATTTTGCCCATCTTCGGAATTTTCTCAGAAATCTTCCCAGTTTATTCACGTAAACCCTTATTTGGTTACAAAGTAGTTGCCGTTTCATCGATTTTGATTGCAGTAGTTAGCGGTATCGTTTGGGTACACCACATGTACGTCAGTGGTACACCAGGCTGGCTGCGGTTGATTTTCATGCTGACGACAATGTTTGTATCTGTTCCCACAGGAATTAAGGTATTTGCTTGGGTAGCAACGATTTGGGGCGGTAAACTGCGGCTAAATACCGCCATGCTGTTTGCCTTGGGCGGATTAATCATGTTTGTCTTTGCTGGCATCACAGGCATTATGCTTTCCTCTGTGCCCGTTGATGTCCACGTTAACAATACCTATTTTGTGGTGGGACACTTTCACTACGTCCTTTACGGCACTGTGACGATGGGCTTATTTGCCGCCATCTATCATTGGTTCCCCAAAATGACTGGTCGGATGTACTCTGAAAGCTGGGGTAAAATCCACTTCTGGTTAGCATTCATCGGTACTAACCTCAACTTTTTACCTATGCATCCCTTGGGATTGCAAGGAATGCTACGCCGAGTTGCTTCCTACGCCCCAGAGTATCAATTCTGGAATGTTATCGCTAGCTTGGGCGGATTTCTCTTAGGAATGTCCACCTTGCCTTTCATCTTCAACATGGTAATTTCTTGGATGCAAGGCGAGAAAGCACCCAATAATCCTTGGCGGGCAATTGGATTGGAGTGGATGGTTTCTTCTCCACCTCCAGTAGAAAATTTTGAAGAGATTCCCATCATCATCTCTGAACCCTACGGCTACGGCAAATCTGAACCGTTGACAGCCAACCTCTCTGAATAAACGCAAACTATCGGGAAGACGCAAAAACCCTCCGCGTACCTCTGCGCTTCCCTCCGCGTTCCTTTGCGTTTCAAATTCCCACTCAAGTTAAAACCAAAATGGATAGTTATATCAATTCAGATGAATTGCATCACTCAGGTGCAGAACATACCCACGACGAAGAAGGCAACAAAATGTTTGGCTTCATTGTCTTCCTTCTGTCTGAAAGCGTCATTTTCTTGAGTTTTTTCGCCGGATATGCCATTTACAAAACAACAACTCCTAACTGGCTACCGGCTGGTGTTTCGGGGCTAGAAGTAAAAGAACCGACAATCAACACGATAATTCTTGTCGCCAGTAGCTTTGTAATTTACTTAGCAGAACGCGCCCTGCAACGCCATGATTTAGTGAAATTTCGCCTGTTTCTCTTGACAACAATGGCGATGGGTACTTACTTTTTGGTTGGACAGGCGATTGAATGGAACGGCCTCGATTTTGGCTTCACCACAGGGGTATTTGGCGGGACATTTTACCTGCTAACAGGCTTCCACGGTTTGCACGTTTTCACCGGCATTCTGTTGCAGTTGATTATTTTGGTACGTTCTTTCATCCCTGGCAACTACGACACAGGCCACTTTGGTGTAAATGCAACCTCACTGTTTTGGCACTTTGTCGATGTTATCTGGATTATTTTGTTTATCCTCATCTACGTCTGGCAGTAAATAAGAATGAGGGAGAAATTACTCCCTCAACTTATTTCCCCTTACACTAAATAACTCGTATTTGGCACGATCGCAAAAAAGGCATACTCATACCAAGCAGTCCAAATAAAACTGCGAATCCATCGCTGACGTTTTTCGGGACTCAATTCATATTCAAACGCCCCACTAGATACATCAATGGAAGATAGATGAGAGTTGCAACCGCAGCCGTGTTGATAAGTAAAACCATACTTTGAAGCAATACTTTGCACCTTCATCTGAATCGCAAACACCTTACCTGCATGGAGTATGGCATCCCAAGAACGCTTGTGTTCGATATCGCGGGGGTCAAATCTTAAGGCACGTTCTTCAAAAACATGATCGCGGTAAATTGGTGCTAGATGCACATGATAGAAGCTGGCAGGTAGTTCATAACCAAACTCGTTGAATAAATCTATGCCAATGTGAGCCACTTTTACTTCATCAGCATACTCTGTCCCCTTTGACTCCACATCACGAAGAATTTCTGCAAAGTTCGGATAGCTGTCTTTGAGAAAGTCTTGCCCAAAAAACTCTAGAGTTTCCCATGCTAGTTGTGCAAATAGCTGAGAGAATGAGGGTATCAAGTGAGCTAGTTGGGGGCGATCGCTAAACAAGTCAACGTCACCATGCTGTAATTTGTATAGGAACAACTGCGCCATCTCAACATAGCTTTGGGGATGGGAAAGTCCGACACTCGTGGTTCCTCTAGCAATCTTTTGCCATGTCGAAGGTAGTTGAGAAACGTGTACCGCATTTTCTCCAGCAATGACTGCAACAGGAAGACATTCCAGAAGCTGCATCGACAATCTCCTTTAAGACTTTAATGTGTAATTTACCTTAAGCGATCGCTAAGTGTATCTTATGAACACAATTAAAAATGTTTTACTGACTGTCTTTTGACAAAATTGCAACTTTATTTTAAAATCCAAAATTATCTTACTTGATCTAGTGGTTCAGCCCGAATTTTAAGTACCAGCTATTTTCTTATATAGTTTTTCCCCTTTGACAATCTCTTCATAGTGCTGTTCATGAGAGGTAAATCTGATGGATTCTTGTTTTCCTAAACCCAAAATCCCAAAGGTGCAGAGGCTATTATAAAATAGTTCATGTACCCGCTTTTGAAGTACCTGATTGAAATATATCAGGACATTACGGCAAAGGATGACATTAAACTCATTAAAAGAACTGTCAGTTGCTAAATTATGCTGGGCAAATACGACATTTTCTCTTAGAGACGATCGGAAAATAGCATTATCATAAGCTGCTGTATAATATTCTGAAAATGATTTTTTGCCGCCTGCTTTCAGGTAAAGATGAGTATACTCCTGCATCAGTTTCAGGGAAAAAATACCACTTTTAGCACTTTGTAATACCTTCTCATTCGTATCAGTTGCATATATGCGGCAACGGTGATAAAGGCCTTCTTCTTGTAGTAAAATTGCCAAAGAGTAGACTTCTTCTCCCGTGGAACATCCAGCGTGCCAGATGCGAATAAACGGATAGGTTTGCAAGAAGGGAACAACTTGATTTCTGAAGGTGTTATAAAAACTAGGATCGCGAAACATTGATGTTACATTCACCGTCAGAGCAAGCAAAAATCGTTCCAAATAAGCACGGTTGTGCAGTAAACGCTCTTGCAAGGCAGAAATATTAGCTAATCCCTCTAATTGCATGAAGCTGTGAATGCGGCGCTTGAGTGAGGAAAGAGCATAATCGCGGAAGTCATAGCCGTAATACTGATATACCCCTTCCAAGAGAAGATGTATTTCGATATCCTCCAAGGTAGGTTTGGGCAAAGTCATAGTACGAATTAACATATATGCTAAACCAGCTATTTTAAAGATGCTGGCAATACAAAGTGCTAAGATTCTTGGAGTTAATCAAACAACTGTTTTCCAAAACGTCTTAATGGATCAAAAATTATTTACATTTTAGGTTGCTAGAGTTTTTAGAACTCAAGTGCATCTTACGCCAAAAATAGCTTACTGAATCTATTAAATTTGATAAGGTTGCTAATTATGGGTTTCAGTTTAACTTAATTGCTGTCACTGCTAAAACAGCGATCGCTATTATTGAAATTCCAGCTAGCCATCTAACCTGGGAACGCAGATTTTTAATCTCTTGGCTGAGATTTCCTGTCGGTGCTATGGGATATGGTTGAAGTTCTGCAACTTCAACTGCTACTTTTTGAGGTATCTTTTCGCTACTTTCAAAAGTTACCTTCGAGTGTAGCCAATCAGTAATCAGTTGGGGACAGTTTTTCTTAAACCAATTTAAAGCCAAAGTTCTAAAAACTGGTTTAGACATTCGGGCAATTAATTTCATTACCCTGTTTAGAGGCTTCACGCGAAGCTTTTGGTTGATCAAATTGACTGAACCAACATCATAGAGACAATCCAGAATTAGTTTTATAGTGGCTTCTTCACTGTTAATCAAGTTTTGCAGCAAAAGTAGAACGTCGTGCATCCGCTCTGCTTCAATAACCTTTTCTGCCAATGTTTCTGGAGTGTTTACTGAAGAACTTACGTTTGTATTTAGGGCGTTTTGTCTTACTATCGTCATATTGGTAACATAGCAGCCATAATAAAGTCAGTACACCTATCTACCGAGAGAAAGATTTTTTATCTAGAGAGAGAATGTAAAAGCTAAAAGTTGTTTGTGAGACATACCACTATATCGTCTCTGGAAAAAAGATATTTGTCTAGTTCTTATGAATCTTTTATAAGCTTTTTTTATAGCAAACCGCAAAGACACATATCAGGTAGAGCAGGAGGGGGGTACATGGAAGCACCTAATTTTGTAATTGAAATTCGTTCTAAAAATTGCAGTTTGGCAAAATTAAAAATCAAGATGGAAAAATATATTAATAATGGTTAATAATGGTGTTCAATTAGAATGGTTACTTGATAGTAAATATCAGCAAGGTTAGTTGAAATTCAGGATGTTTTAAGTGCTTAATATGCAGTCATGGCATATTAAGCAATGAAGCTTTGATAGTTTATTTTATCTAGCTTTTTAACCAAATTATTATAAAATTGGGCATACTTTATATGAATTAGAATAAATTATTTAAGACTGCTATCAATTATGTAATTATACTTTAAGATAGACAAAACTTAAATCTATATTCCATCGCCAGATAGATAAAATTCTGATATCAGTTTATTAAATTAATTCAGGATATGTTATTTAGCTATTTATAGTAGTTAATTGAAGATGGAAACTACAGACACAACGCAAACAAGTTCAACACCTTTCCCAAATATTCCACCAGTTATTGAAAGTAACGATAGTGAGTACCTGGATACTGGCGTACCTAGCACGGTTGCGATCGCAGGACATCCCCTACATCCCTTGAGTGTGATTTTCCCTATCGCCTTTTTAGCCGCCGCCTTGGGAAGTGACATTGGCTACTGGTTAACTGGTGATTTCTTTTGGGCTAGGGCTTCGCTATGGTTGATCGGACTCGGATTAGCTGGGGGTTTACTCGCAGCTGCGATCGGTCTGAGCGACTTTTTGAAAATTGAACGAGTTCGCAAGCGCACCGCCGGTTGGGTGCATTTGATCCTTAACGTTTCTATCCTAGTTTTATCATTCATCAACTTCCTTCTACGTTGGGGCGACGCTGAATCCCGAATAGTACCTTGGGGACTATTAATCTCGCTCGTTGTTGGTACACTAACCAGCGCTTCCGGCTGGTTCGGTGCTGAACTCTCCTATCGCCACAAAATCGGTGTAGTGGGCGCTGGTAGCAGAAGATATCCCTAACAAGACTTACGGAAACAATAGCCGATAAAGAAAGATTTTCAGGTAGGGGCAATTCATAAATTGCCCCTACATTGTGTAGTTTTGCGTAAGTATTATTAATAAAATATAAATTTACGAATTATTAAAAAAGAGCAGTTCCGAGGCTAAGATTATTCGTTATTCTTTAGCCTTGATAAAATGCTTCAACATCGTAATCAAACACTATTTATTATTATTTCTATACTCATCGTTGTACCGATGGGTCTTTTGTCTAAGTTTTACAGTGGGCCTGCCCATCAGTGGTTTAATGACTACGGTGGAGATATACTTTATGAAATATTTTGGTGTCTATTTGCATTTTGGTTTTTTAGAAGTCGAACGGCGATAATCCAAATTCCTATATGGGTTTTTATCATCACCTGTATACTAGAATTCTTGCAACTTTGGCATACGCCACTATTAAATGAGATCCGCACTACTTTGATAGGTAAATTATTACTTGGTACTACCTTTGTCTGGTGGGATTTTCCTCATTATTTATTAGGTTGTGTTTTAGGTTGGTTATGGCTGCGACAATTACAGAAAATAGGTTATGCAAAAAAAAGTCAAGGTTAAACCCAATTCAAAACAGCAAAAAATTGAAGAACAACCTGATGGCAGTCTGACTGTATATTTAAAATCGCCCCCAGTTGATGGTAAGGCTAATGAAGAGTTAATTAAACTCCTAGCCAAGAAATTTGATGTAGCCAAATCTGATATCAGAATCAAGTCGGGTTTATCCTCTCGGCAAAAGCTAATAGAAATTGATACAGATACTTAGTTAATACTGAATAATGTCTTCTTGAAAAACTTTACCTCCTTGCCAAGATAACCCCTAGCAGAGGCAATAAATGAGAAATACGATATTGTAAAATCAACTTTTTATACTTCTGTAATGCTGATATATCTTGGTTGAGCTTTAACCCTTCCTATCCAAGCTTGAATAGCAGGAAATCGTGTTAAATCGAACCCACCTTCGTCAGCTACATGAGTGTAAGCAAATAAGGCGATATCAGCAATTGTGTAACGCTCTCCTACAAAAAAAGTGTGAGAGGTTAAATGTTTTTCCATCAAGCTAAGTGCTGCATAACCTGGTTCGCGTTTTTCCTTGATAGCCTCACTATATTCTTCAGTTTTACCTAAAATAGAAATCCAAAATCTTGATGTGGCAATAAAAGGTTCATGGCTATACTGTTCAAAAAATAACCATTGCAGCACTTGCGATCGTAAAAAGCGGTCATAAGGCAAAAATTCTGTCCCTTCACTCAGATATACCAATATGGCATTTGATTCTGCTAAGTATTGTCCTGGCTCAATTTCTAGAATAGGTATCTTTCCGTTAGGATTTTTACTTAAAAATTCTGGTGTTCGAGTCTCGCCTTTCAAAATATTAAGCTCTACCCTTTCAAAAGGCATACCTAGTTGTGTGAATAAAAGACGTATCTTATAACCATTACCGGAAGGTAAAAAATCGTACAAACGCAGTAGTTCCATGCTAAAATGCAGTTATCAATATGTTGATAAGTGAAGGTTTAAAATACAATATCTTACCAAAATTTTTTCCAAAAACCGGATAATTTCTTTTAAAGTTTAGCTTTTGAGTACTAGATAAAATTATCTGAAAAAATAAAAAAAATATTATTGATTTCTAGATTGAAATATTTAATTTATTTAGTGGTTGGGAATAAAAGTATGTGTGGAAGATTTACTCTAAATCAGTCAGTAGAAGCTTTAGCTCAAGTTTTCCATGTTGAGCCAGTTCTAGATTTAGCAGCCGATTTTAATATCGCGCCTACCCAAATGGTGGCAACTGTGTTACAAAACCCCGAAAGCGAAAAGCGTGAATTTCAGCAGTTGCATTGGGGATTAATTCCCTCATGGGCAAAAGATGCAGGAATGGGGGCAAAGCTGATTAATGCTAGAGCAGAAACTGTTGCCGAAAAACCAGCTTTTCGTTCGGCTTTTAAACATCGTCGCTGCTTAGTGTTAGCGGATGGCTTTTATGAGTGGCAACGTCAACAAGGTAAAAGTAAAAAGCAGCCGTTTTATTTTCGTCTTGAAGATGGGCAACCCTTCGGCTTTGCCGGTTTATGGGAGAAATGGCGATCACCTGCTAACGAAGAAATAATCTCTTGTACAATTTTGACAACGGCAGCAAACGAATTACTTCAACCTATCCACGACCGGATGCCAGTGATTCTAGAGCCAAAAGATTACGATTTATGGCTAGATTCTCAAATCCAAGCGCCCCAAACCCTACAACAGCTATTGCGTCCCTATCCAGCGCCAGCAATGATTGCGTACCCAGTTAGCACCTTGGTAAACAACTCTCGGCATAATAAGCCCAGAGTGCATCATCCCACTCAGTGAGGAGAACGCCCCCACAAATCAGTTAAATTAACTATTGAGCGTGCTAAGGGATTGGGAGATAAAGGAGCAGGGGAGCAGGGGAGCAGAGGAGAAATTGCAGTAAGTTTTTCCTCTCTGCCCCTTTGCACCTCTACCTCTTGTGCCTAACCCAATGCCCCATGCCCCATGCCCAATGCCCCATACCTAGTAATACCCAGAGACAAATATGCCAAGAACACAAAAAAACGATAATTTTGTTGACAAATCCTTTACAGTGATGGCAGATATCATCTTGAAGATCCTGCCAACCAACAAAAAAGCTAAAGAAGCGTTTGTTTATTATCGAGATGGCATGTCGGCCCAAGCAGAAGGGGAATATGCTGAAGCATTGGAATACTATGAAGAAGCTTTAACACTAGAGGAAGATACCAACGATCGCGGTTATATTCTCTACAACATGGGGCTAATCTATGCCAGCAACGGCGACCACAATAAAGCTTTAGAACTGTATCACCAGGCAATTGAGTTAAACCCACGTATGCCCCAAGCCTTGAACAACATCGCCGTAATTTATCACTACCAAGGCGAAAAGGAAAAAGAAGCTGGAGATAACGAGGCTGGCGAAACACTCTTTGACCAAGCCGCAGACTATTGGATTCGAGCTATTCGCATGGCTCCCAATAACTACATCGAAGCCCAAAACTGGTTGAAAACCACCGGGCGATCGCAGATTGACGTATTCTTTTAGTCATTAGTCATTAGTTCTTTGTCACTTGCTAAGGACTAATGACCAATGACAAATACTTCGACTTACCTCGACTTCGCTCGGCACAAGTCGCTCAGTACAAGTGACCAATGACAAATAACAATTTATGATTGACCAAGAACAAGTTCATAAAGTAGCTAATCTGGCTCGTTTAGAGTTGATTCCAGAAGAAGAGGAACAATTTACTACCCAATTGGGAAGTATTCTGGATTATATTCAACAGTTGGATGAACTGGATGTCAGTAATGTGCCCCCAACAACACGGGCAATTGATGTCAGCAATATCACACGAGAGGATGAATTGCAACCCTATCCTAACCGTGAAAGTATTCTTAACAGTGCGCCTGAACAGGAAGGTGAATTTTTCAAAGTTCCAAAAATTCTTAACAGCAATGAGTAAGTAACAAGACTGTTGAGCAGAGAAAATAATTGCAAAAAAATCTAGATTAGTTATTTCATATCTTGGTAATCAAGAGACAATTAAACCATCCTGGACATAAATCAGTTGTTTTTTTGTTTTATCTGCAATATTTTGTTCGTGAGTTACTATCGCAATAGTCATTCACTGCTCGTTCAATTCTGATAGCAAATTCATCACTTTTTGAGATATTTTGCTATCTAATGCACCCGTCGGTTCATCTGTTATAACTAAAGTCGGCCTATTGACTGATCTTCAGAAAGTTGATTTGGGTGGTTATAAATTCGTTCTGTTGCGGTAATCTCACCCTTATCAGTGCTTTTTCTGTGCGATCGCGGCGTTCTTGCTTAGGAATATTAGTATAAACTATTAGCAATATAGTATTTTCTATTGCCGTTGAGCGAGGTAATAAATTAAATACCCATAATAGCTACATCTCCGTCTTCGATAGATAAATTAATACTTTTTAGTATAAGAATATTAACTTCCACTAAATGATATTTTTTGTAATAGATTCGAGATAAATTTCGAGTAGTGAGCTATGCATGCAATGTTGTTCGTTAAGATCAAACCCAGGCTATATTAAGTACAAATACTTAATATAGCTGTAAATATTTAAGGTATTTTTGTAAAATAAATACATAGTGAATTTTGAAGTTCGTTATCTGGGTTATAACAGAAGCCGATATTAGGATAAACTGGCTTTTGAATACATCGGAAGTTCAGCAGCAACTTTGTTTTTTACTGCTGGTGACTTATTGCCAGTATACTATCACCTTTTGATGTATGAAACTTACTTTAAGCTACGGGAAGTCTCCCTAAAGAAGGTTTCTTAGCATCCAAAATGACTCTCACTGTTTTAAGGCTATAGCCTTAGAATATTTACAAGCTTTGCTTACGAATTAGCTGTCTCTAGAAAAATTACCGATTTTGCTTTCTAAGCTGACATTACACCCGTTTATATGCGGATTTATGTAGCTTAATAACAAATTAGCGGATTCATTAATATTAAGCCTGTTTTACTATTTAGTTCCTTATCCTGATTTATTAGACAGCTAGAGTGTTCATTTCACTTTGTTCAATAGCTTTTAGCCCTTATCGCTCCCATGCTGACTCATCACCGCAAGCCCGTGTGCTTATCACTTATTTCCACTGACCTACCAATCTGGTCTGTTGTCGAAACTGCTGCGACATTGTATCAAAAAGATACAGATAGATTCCATTTGCTGCTAACTGCACCGCCCCTAATCAGCTGCGAAGTCGAGAGTGTCGTAAGTCCAGAGGATACGCTTCCCCAAAGTAAGAGCAAAGCTTACGCCCCTAACAGTCCGAGAATTTTGTGGCTAGAGATTTCCCCTTATCGAGTCATCATGACCATGCAAGGTAACGCTCAAGTGAGTTACCGTCACTTTTGGGAACAGGGCGTTTATGGTATTAGTCGCTATTGGTTGCCAACTGAGTCGTTGCAACCTAACGACCCTATTCGTTTACGAAATTTTACTAGTAGCCTAACTCTCAACGGACATCCTTTACCAGAGCATTTGCGTCTGGAATATGAATTGTGGGCAGAAAAAGTCCAGTTAGGATGCTACATACTTAATTTGGAAATTAAACACTGATATTGAAGGGGATTGGGTACAGATTATTTATTACCTGTCACCTCTCCCCTAATGTCAATACTTGTAGCAATCCTCTCTTAGAACAGTGGCATGGTTGCGTTGCGTAAGAGATTGGCTGCAATCAGAAAAGCGCTAAAGCCACCACAAATGATGGTAATGATATTAAGCCTGTATTAAAACATCTTTAGATACTTTAGAACTAGTATCCTTTGTGAGCTTTGTTACTATTTGCATAGCAGCAGTTTGTGACTTTAACCAATTAGTAAATAAGTCTCCAATGATTTTCAGCCGTCTTTGTTCGTCTAATTGAGGTTTAATAATTTCCTCAACTGCAATTATATGCACTCCTTTGGGAGTAGTTATTGGCTTGAGAATTTGTGGGGGATTAGAAGCAAAGATGGCTGCTGCAATCTCCGGTCTAAAATCAGTGCGTAGACGTATTCCTTGATATCCTCCAGCCCGGCGTATTTCGGTATTTTGAATGTATTGACGGGCGATTTGTTGAAAACTAATTTCCCCTTCTTGCAGCGCATAAAATAGTTCTAGCGCTAAATCTTCATCATCTAATACAACTTCATAAGTGACTGCTGCAATGTAATCGAGTTGGTGTGCATAAAAAAATTGTTCAGCTTTGTCTGCAAATAAATGATTTGCTAATTTGGCTGAGAGAAGGTTGGTTTCGGCTATTGCTTCAAAGTCGTCTAAAGAAAGATGATATTTTTCTAACCACGCCCAGGTATCTTCTGCTTTGAGCAGTTGGTTGGCTAAACGCAGGCTATCTGCCGCGCGTTGCAGTTCTTCTAAACCAATTTGAATACCTGCCTTTTTCGCTTCCTGTTCAATAATTTTTTTGGTTGCGATCGACTCTAATACATTAGGGATTTGGCAAGCAAGCTTTATGTGGTCAAGAATATCATCAGGAGAAACAGTCAATACATTTGACATCATTTAATTCCTCCAATGGTTAACCTAAATTATTAGGATATTATCAGGATTAATCGGACAATATTAATTACATCCTATACTGCATTTTCAGATTTAATTATTTACTGCCTCTGTCTAATAGTAGCCTTAATATTTAATTTTGTGCGATTGTAAAAAGCTTTTTATAAAATTAATAATTTTGCATTAAGATTATAAATATTAGTAAAATATATAATTAATTAAAATTAAAGCAAAACAATTGTTCGTATACAAGTTAATAATGTTTTATAGAGATTGAACCATGAGGCTCACCCCGACTTTTTTAAGAAGTCGGGGATCTTGTTTTTCATGCTCTAAGCTACGGTTTAATTACCTCAAAATTGCTGTAATTTAGCAAATTTCTAAAGCTCCAAACCACCTTGTTGTAACTTCTTAAACGGATCTAAAATAAAATCTACGATCCGGCGTTGGCGGATAATCACCTCTGCGCTTGCAGCTTGACCTGGTGTTAGAAGGATACGTTTATTGGCAGTTTGGATGTAGGGCTGAAGTAGGGAGATTTCCAACTCATAGGTTTCGATGTTACCTTGATTAGCGGTTTGAACTTTCGAGTTAGGCGAAATCCAGTTAACGCGTCCTTGCACTACCCCATAATCTTGGAAGGGATAAGCATCAAATTTGATTTTAACTGGCATTCCTACCTTTAAAAAACCGCTTTGTTGGCTAGGCATCTGCGCTTTGAGAATCAAAGGAGTATTGTTGGGCGCAATTTGGGCAAGCATCTGTCCTGGTTCTACTACAGATCCTGGTTTGTGGATAGGCAACTCGAAAACTGTACCATCAACAGGCGATCGCACTATTCGTTGTTGCATTTGTAGCTGTAAAGATGCAATCTGGCTTCCTGTCTGAGCAATTTCTGATTGCAGGTTAGTAATTTGTCCTTGTAAATCTTTAAGCTGTTCCTGATTTTTCAGCACCGCTAGTCTACCTGCTTGCACCACACTGCGATAGCTGCTTTGCTGTTCTTGCAGACTAAGTTTTGCCTGCTGAATATCTGAAAGGGCTTGACTCATCAACGACTGATAGCGGTTAAGTTCTTCTTTTAAGCGCAACTTTGCTTGTGTGATATCAGATTTTGCTTGTTCCTGTAAGCGTTGACTTTCTTCTGCAATCTTTTCTAATTCCACAACTTTGATTTGGGGAATTGCACCTTGCCGCAAAAGCTGGCGATAACGCGCAACTTCTGTGACATCCCGGCTGAAACGACTCTTCGCTAAATTCTGAGCAATTTGGGTAGAAGTGATATTCTGGCTAGCTTGTTGCACTAAAGCCAATTTTTCTAGTCTTTGTGAGTTATAGGTACTCTGTTTAGCATCAAGATTCTGCTGTGCCTGACTAACTTGAGCAAGTTTTTCCAATTCTTGGGATTTATTTTGTTGCTCTTGGATGTTAATAGTCAGGATAATTTGGTTTTTCAAGAGGTCTAGTTGCGATCGCCGATTCAATAAACCTTCCAGTTTTGTCTGCACCTGCTGCAAATCCGTTCGCAGCACATCAGACTCTAATTGAACTAAAATCTGTCCTGCTTTTACAGTTGAGCCTTCTTTGACATTGACTGCGGTAATGCTACCAGTAACTGGACTATCTAATTTTTGGGTTGCTCCTTCAGGTTCCATGCGTCCTCTAGCACTCCCTGTTTCATCAACTTTAGAAAACATTGCCCAAGGTAAGATGATTCCAGCAAAGGCTACCAGTAAATACAACAGGGAGCGCGTCCAGAGTTTTGGTAAGGCATCTAGTAGTTCCTCGGTGCCGTAAAACCAATCGTTTGCTTCAGATGTTTTTTGTGTCTGAGGCTGAAAGATGGCATTTGTGTCTTCCACCAGGTGAAATTCAGTTGGTTTTGGGATGGCGAAGGCGGATGATGAATTATTAGATGGGTTTGGCATAAGAATTGGGAATGGGGAATGGGGAATGGAGAATGGGGAATTGGGCATTGGGAATTAAGAATTGAACATGAAGAAGAGACAAGGGAGACAAGGAAGAGGGGGGAGACAAGAGAGAGACTTGTTCAATAATTCCCCCTTGTTTCCCTGCCCCCTGCTCCCTTGCTTCTTCCCAATTCCCAATTCCCTTTCAACCTGTTTGCGCTAGTTGTTGCTGATTGAGATAAAAATAATGTCCTTTTTTAGCGATTAATTGCTCATGAGTGCCGCTTTCGACCAAAATGCCGCGATCTAAAACCAAAATTAAGTCAGCATTACGCACTGTAGAGAGACGATGAGCAATAATTAAACTTGTGCGTCCTTGAAGAATTTTTGTAAGGTTGTGCTGAATAATCCGCTCAGATTCAGCATCTAAGTGACTGGTTGCTTCATCGAATATCAAGAAGCAGGGGTTTCCTAACAAAGCACGAGCGATCGCTAGGCGTTGGCGTTGTCCACCGGATAACATACCCCCACCTTCACCAATTTGGGTTTCGTAGCCCATTGGCATTAGCTTAATAAACTCATCTGCTCCTGCTAGCCGCGCCGCTTCAATAATTTCTTCTTGCGAAACTTCTGGATGAGCAATGCTGATATTCTCCTGAATCGTACCGCCAAACAAAAAGGTATCTTGGTCTACAACGCCAATTTGGGAGCGGAGCGATCGCAGAGAAATATTAGTCACATCTTGACCATCAATCAAAATTTTGCCATCCGTCGGCAGATATAGCCCTAAAATCAGTTTGGAGAGGGTTGTTTTTCCAGAACCACTACGTCCCACAACCGCTATAGTTTGCTCAGGTTTGATTTCAAAACTGAGGTTTTCTAACACATTAATCTCACTTTCTGGATGATAACGAAAAGTCACATTTTCAAATAAAATATGACCGCGTAAACTATTTAAAGTCTGACGGGGTTGAAATTGTAAATCTTCTTCTGGCTCTGCTTCTAAAACATCATTAATTCGCTCAGTGGAAATGATCACCTCTTGCAACTGATTCCACAGGACAACGAGTCGTTGGAAAGGTCGAATGACGTTTCCTAACAACATATTGAAGGCAATTAATTGTCCAATAGTTAGTTGGTTTTGAATTACCTGCCATGCACCAAACCAAAGTAATCCTGTAGTAACTAGTGATTCAATACTAGAACTGAAAATTTGCAGTTGGTTACTAATTACCTGACCGCTAAAGGTCTTTTTAATGACATTATTCAGCAGTTCTTCCCAATGCCATCGGACTGTTTGCTCGATTGCCATTGAGCGAACTGAGCGAATACCCGTGAGCGATTGAATCAAATAACTGTTTTCTTTAGCCGAAGCATTAAAAACTTCGCGGCTAATGCGACGCAAAAAAGGTGTAGCGACCAGCGCCAATAATACAAAAGGCGGGACGATCGCTAAACTGAACAATGCCATTTGCCAGCTATACCAAAACATCAATGCCACATAGACAAATACTGTCATCAAATCCAAACCAATAGATAGTGCTTCTCCAGTTAGAAAGCGCTGAATTTTTTGATTTTCTTGGACGCGAGAGACAATATCGCCAACGTACCGCGACTCAAAAAAGGCTAGGGGCAAGCGAAAGGTATGCTTAATAAAACCTACCAGCAGTGTTAGTGAAAGACGATTGGCTGTGTGATCTAGTAGATATTGCCGCAGTCCATTCAGAGCAACGCGAAAAAAACCAAAAATTAGTAAGCCTAAACCAACGGCGTTTAAAGTTAGGGTACTACCCTGGACAATCACTCGGTCTAACAGTAGCTGGGTAAATAGAGGTGTAACTAGTCCAAACACCTGAATCAACACTGAAGCGAGAAACACTTCTAACAGTACTTGTGAGTGAGGTTTGACTAAATCAAAAAACTGCCAAAATGCTGTAGTCGCTTCTTGGGTTTCTTTGAGTAAGTCTGTGGGTTGTAATAACAGGGCATAACCAGTCCAACCGGCTTTAAATTCGCTAGCGGTAAGGGTACGTTGACCGATGGCGGGGTCGCCAATAATCACCCGTTTTTTATTGACTTCATAGACGACAACATAGTGCTTACCTTCCCAGTGAGCGATCGCAGGTAGGGGTTGTTGGGCTAGTTTATCGAAGCTAGCTTTCACTGGACGGGTAGCAAAGCCAATACTTTCTGCGGCGGCTGTCAAACCCCGCATTGATGCCCCACTACGACTGACGTTAGTTAAATCTCGGATGCGGTTGACATTAAAGCGTTTACCCCAATAGCGACTAATCATCACCAGGCAAGATGCTCCACAGTCAGAGGCGCTTTGTTGTTCAAAAAACGGATACCGTTTAGTCAAGCGTCCCAACCAATGCCCAGCCTTTACCTTTGGGCTAGGAAAGTACGGCCGTTGTCTCCTTTGGTTTTGTTTTGGCTCAATGCTGGGGATTGGGGATTGTGGGGATTGGGAAAAGTCTTTCCTAGTCCCCAGCCCCAAATCTCCACTCTCCAGGACAGTTTGAGGCTCTTGGGAATCTATCAACTCTGATAATTGCGGCCAGTGTTGTAGGGCTGTTTGCCAATCCGCATTACTCAAACTGTAAGCGATCGCTGATTGCGCTACCTGCAAACTTCCCTCTTTGGGATTCAGGTAGATGTTTCCAGGTGTCAATCTTCGCCCATGAGAATCCAGCAGTTCGCCCCGATGCAGCAACCAAAGCTTGATATCTTTGGTGAGATTGGTACTTAAAGAACCACTTTCTAGATTGTGTCGCTCAAAGAGAGATAGCGCTTTGAACGTCTCCTCAACGGTGCCATTATGCCCAATTAACGAGTTGTAACAACATAACAGCAGCAAATCCCAGACCTCTGCGCGTCTTAAAAGGCGATCGCGGACACTAAGCGATGTCCGAATTACCGCTTGTAAAGTCTCTTGGTTGATATAGCAAAGCTTTAAGTTTGCCGAAGCTCTAGCCACGTAAGGACTAAATTCCTTTTCTGGAAATAAAGTTAACTCGCCAAATGACGATCCAGAAAAGAGAGTGGTAATTAAATTATTAGAGCTATCCAGCAGCCTGACTTTACCACTCAGGACAATATAAATTCCTGTGTCAGTTGTAGTTGCTTGCCAAAACTGCTTTGCTATTTGTGGTTCGACAATCTTCAGCTCTCCAAGACACGTATCAAGTTCTTCCTTTGACAGCGAATTACCCAAGACTTGAGTAATTTGTTCAGCTAAATATTGCTGGGAAAACGCTGATGGCATTTTCTAACCTCCAAAACAGTATTAGTTATTGGTCTGAATTAGATTAAATGACCAATGCAAACTAGGTTCAGAGTTAGATTGCAAGTCGCAGATTGTAATACCAGCATCTTTATTTTTGTCAGCTTCTTGTGGACAAGAATTTTTGCGCTTAGTAGAAAGTCCCATTTTTTTTAGCAGCCGATTAACATGGCGATCGGTAATTGAAATGCCAAATTCATTTGCTAAATGTTTACTTAACCATTGTGCTGTCCAGCAGCTAAATGCGTAACCATATTCACGTGGACTATTACTTACCAATTCTTTCAAGCGTTCAATGTATTGATCGTTAACAGTCTTGGGTCTACCTATGGGTCGCTCATTCCATTTATGTGCTAAACCTGCCTCTGCTACACCAATCCAGTACCGTGCCATTTCCTGGGAACAACTTAAGATTTCACAAATTTGGCTTTGAGATTTCCCTTTATCAGCAAGTAACATGATTTCAATCCGCCGACGATATTCTGGTTGTAAATTAGCTTGCAGGTTTTTCAGCAGCGCCTTCCGTTGGAAAGGTGTTAAGAACTTGCTCTCATGCATGTCATAGCATTCAAAAGCTTTCTCTTGACTGAAATTTTCTGACATAATTTTTATCAGTTTCTACCAAGTATCAAACGTGGGCAAATGTATCTTTTGCAACTGTTTTTAATCCTGAGATACCAGGATATACAACTGCAAATTAATTGAGCCTAGAAGGTTAATTAAATATTGATGTGGTGTGCAAATAGCGACAGGTATACATACCCCTAATATTCTGATGATTTAGGAGCGATATTACTGTCTTAATTCAGGTTTTAATAAATTAAAATTGGACATTAATGGTCTTCACTTGGAATAAAAATACTTCAAACCATTAAACCAATCACTAATTAGCCGCTAAAATTTGACAGATTTTCCTGAAGCCCGGTGCAATAATGGTATTGGTTAAGACCATTACCCCTAGTTGATGGTAATAGGTAAACACTTTCAAGGCTTCGGGTAGCCCTTATATTGATGATTTTACTGAGTTATACAATACGGTTTATAGATTAACCTACTAATATTTAAGTAGGTTAAGTTTTGATTACCAACGAAAAGTTGGTTCTTGTCCCGTTAAAGGGAAGCTAAAAACATTCAAGGTCAGGTATCAATAAGAATCTACTTATTAGACTATCTAAAACTAGTGGCTTTCTCATCAGTAGATAGTCCTAAATTTGAACCTATTTCGAAGAAAATTGCAACGCCGAAGTGACAGTTACTCAATCTTTATCTTAATCCACTATTTCTTATTTAAGGATAATCCTATATCTAGTCAATAGCTTTCACAAAAAATAAAAGATATTTATCAAATCTTGATAATAGTTTCACTAAAATATTGCAAATCATCTGAATAAAAAGTAAGAGCCTAGCATAGAGTTTCCGCTTTAATAATAATAGGAATTACGCAAACAATAGTCAAAACCCTGATTTTCTGGTAGGAAAAATTCATGAATTACAACTACAATGTGTAGTTTTGCGTAAGCCCTAAATAATTGCTCATTTAAAATTTTTTGTTGGAACAAATGGCAAGATACCTAACTTATTTTTTGCTAAAAATACAGGATTTTTATGAGTTTATATTAAGTTTACATCTGCCCATAGTAGGAAAACTACATCCCTTACTATCTGCCATATTTATGATATAGATATCTATCTATAGTATGAAAATATTTTATTTTGGCAAAAAAGCATTTATAGACGTATCTACGACTAATTTGCTCTAGCTAAAGACAGGTTTTACTAAATTTTTGAAAAAGTTGACAGTTTCCTCTGGTTCAAGAAATATTTTTGCAAGATCATTCATTAGTTTTTGGCTTAGTATATTTAGATACCTCTAAAAAGTGTGCTTACCCTTAAGTCTTTTCAAATTAAATAATTTCCTTCTCTATCTGGAAATTACTGAGGACAAATTGTAGTAACCAATAGAAACTAAATCAGGAACTAAAACCTCTGGAGTCCCCAGAGGTTTTTTCTTTAAACTATGCTCCCCTGCTGACACTTTTATGAGGAGTTAGGTGATATCTGACAACAAGCTGCGGCGTGTAAGCATTCGACAATACGATAGAAGCAAAAATTGTCGCAATGAATTAGTAGAGTAAGCTAAATTTTAGATATAAGGTACTGGGAGTGAAGATGATGTTGTTGGAATTAAAGCGCATCCATGTTCCACCAGGACAAAGAGTGTTACTGCGAGATGTAACCTGGCAGGAATTGGAAACAATTCTAGAGGATTTAGGGGAACACCGTGTAGCACGAATTGCTTATGACAGGGGAATACTGGAAATTATGGCACCACTGCCAGAACATGAATATGATAAAGAAATTATTGGCGATTTAGTCAAAGCGCTTCTGGAAGAGCTAAATACTGAGTTCATCAGTCTTGGTTCTACAACTTTCAAAAACCAAGTAATGGCTCAAGGTATAGAACCTGACCAGTGTTTTTATATAAAAAATGAATCTAAGATTCGTGGGAAGAAGCGTCTAGATTTAACAGTAAACCCCCCTCCAGATTTAGCTATAGAAGTTGACATTACTTCTCGCACTCATCCTAATATTTATGAAGCATTAAAAGTATCTGAGCTTTAGCATTTTAACAAAGGAAAGCTCCAAATTAATATTCTGCAAAATGGGCATTATGTAGAGTCTCAGCAAAGCCTAAATTTTCCTCAATTTAAACTAAGTGAAGCGATTAGTCAGTATCTTGAGCAAACTATAACCGAAGGCAGAAATGCAACATTCAAAGCTTTTCGTCTTTGGGTACAAAAGCAAATAGAATAATTCGTAATTAATTTTGGGTACTGAGCCGCCTCATTTCAGTCCTATTTTGGTAGGGAACCAGGATGAACAGCGGCTTTAGCCGCTTATCCTGTCTCCCGTACATAGTCTTAGGTTATCAAATACCAGGTTACTTAGTAATGATTAAGGTTAATACCAGCTTCTTTCGCCATTGCTTCTAACCCTTTAACTTCTAGGGTTTTAATTGCTTTAGTAGACAGCTTTAATTTTACCCAACGATTTCCGCCTGCCCACCAAACACGCTTACTTTGCAGATTGGCGTGCTGAAGGCGTTTTGTGCGACGGTGGGAGTGGGAAACAGCAAAAGCGTTATTTGCCTTCTTACCAGTTAGTTCACAGCGACGAGACATAGCAAGTATCTCCAGATTGTTATTTTAATACAGCCTTTCCATTCTATGTCTTAGACAACAGAAGTGGAAAAGGGAGTGGGGGAGATGAGGGGGAGGGGGAGCAGGAGGAAGGGGAGCAGGGAGCAGGGAGCAGGGGAAGCAGGGGAAGCAAGGAGATAAACAAAACTCTTAACTCCTAACTCAGTACCCCATTCCCCATTCCCCATTCCCAACTATTTACTAGCTTGTTCCGTCAGCTTGGTGAGTACCTCATTCGATCGCTCGACGAAAGATTTCATTCCCTCAGCGTCAAATCCTTTCTGAGACATCAGCGCTAAATCATAGACGTGTTGGCAAATCAAGTTCACTAACTGATCTGTAGATGATTGACCGTCACCTTGGATAATACTACCTTGGTTCAGATTTGCCAGATTTTGAATTAGCGGATGAGCAGTATTCACCAGCAAAATGTGATCTTCAGGAAACTCTGCTGTTCCCTGCTGCATCATGGCATTCATTTCTCGGAGGCGGCGAAGAATCTCTGGTAAAAGCACGATCGCAGGTGGTGTACCTTGAGGATCATCTGATTTCAATGCTTCAGTACGGATGTTGAGTTTGGGTTTGTTGAGAGATTTCTCAAATAACTCTTTAATCGTCTCACTCCGAGTTTTATTCGTCTTAGGATCGACAATTTCCTTATCTTTATCTTGTTCTAGCAGAGTATTATCTAAATCTGAGTCTACCCGCGTAAACTTGACATCTTGATATTCCCGCTCTAGGAAGTTGATAAAGTGAGTATCGATGAAGGAGTCCATAAATAGGACTTCCAAACCTTGATTTTTGTGTAATTCTATGTATGTAGCTTGAGTTGTTTCATCAGTGCTGTAGAAAACTCGGTTTTCGTTGCGTTCTTTGTTGCGTTCTAAATACTCTTTCAGTGTGGTGTAAGGAGCGGTGGGCGTTGAGTTTTCAGCACTGGGTGAAGGAGTCACATCTTGCCAAGCATCCCCATCTGAAGACTGGACTTCAACTACTGGAGTTTCAGCAGCAACTTTTTCTGTCAGCTTGGCGGTGGTGCGGAAGACGATGATATCTTCGATTTGCTTTTTGAATTTATCGTCGTTGAGAACGCCAAATTTTACAAAGGTGCCGAGGTCTTTCCAAGCACTGATGTATTGTTCACGATTATCGCGGAAAAGTTCTTTGAGGCGATCGCCTACTTTTTTGGCAATGTAGTCACCAATTCGCTTCACGGTGCGATCGCCTTGCAAGGCACTGCGCGATACGTTTAGCGGAATATCAGTACTATCAATCACACCCCGCATCGGCATCAAAAATTGCGGGATTATTTCTTCGCAGTTGTCACTGACAAAAACTTGATTGCAAAATAGCTTGATCTGTCCTTTGGTAACATCTACATCCGGCCTCATTTTGGGGAAATACAGAATCCCGTTGATGATAAAGGGATAGTCAGTATTTAAATGCACCCACAACAAAGGTTCTTCTTGAAAAGGATACAGGTAGCGGTAAAACTCTAAATACTCTTCCTGACTCAGATTACTCGGAGACTCTCGCCACGGTGCTTTCTGCTTATTTAATACCTCACCTTCTAGTTTTATTGGTACTGGCAAGAAATCGCAGTAGGTCTTGACAAGATTCTTAATTCGTGCAGACTCTAAAAATTCCTCTTCTTCTCCTTGCAGGCTGAGAGTAATAGTAGTACCGCGAGTTGTCCGGGGTGATTCTTCTAGGGTAAAAGCTGGAGAACCATCGCAAGTCCAGTGAACCGCCTGCGCTCCTTCTTGATAAGATAGAGTATCAATTTCTACCTTTTGCGCCACCATGAAGGAAGAGTAGAAACCAAGACCGAAGTGGCCAATTATGGGTTGATCTGATTTGCCTTCATATTTATGAATAAATTCTTCAGCGCTAGAGAAGGCAACCTGATTGATATATTTCTTAACTTCATCTGCGGTCATCCCGATACCGTTATCGGAAATAGACAGTGTTTTGTTATCTTTGTCAATGGCAATTTCAATTTCCGGTTCGCCGATATCTCCAGCATAATCTCCGGCGCGGGATACCATTTTCAGCTTTTGGATGGCATCTACAGCGTTGGATACCAGTTCCCGCAAGAAGATTTGGTGATCTGAGTAAAGAGACTTCTTAATGATCGGGAAAATATTATCAGTATGAATACTGATAGTGCCTTGTTCTAGCATAATTGGTAATTTTTCGATGTTAGTATCTGAAATGATGATAGTGGCTTATACAGCCTAGCCCTCTGCTTTCCAGGATAAACCCGGAGAATCCAGAAGGACATGATACCAATTAGGATTTTAAAAGCATAGCTTAGGCGATCGCACCTTTTTTGAGGATTGTTTGCCCCCATTTATGATTCGGATTTCCCTACTTCCTAGTACAGACGCGATTAATCGCGTCTCTGCTTAATCTCCATTATTATGAGCATGATTGCTATATTTTTTACCTATGGTTAATAGTTCTGACTTACTCGCAAAACTCTACAATGCCTTTAACCCCTTTGAACCCTTACCCGCAGGCGATCCAAAATATGTAGATTGTCAGGATGTGCGGGGAGATGCGGATATTGAGCAAGAGTTGGGAAATCGGATGCGATTAGCAGATACAAATACTTGCCAATTGTATTCTGGCCATCGGGGTGCAGGGAAGTCTACAGAATTACTCAGGTTAAAGAAATATTTAGAAAATCGGGAATTTTATGTTGTGTATTTTGCGGCTGATGAAGAAGATATTGATTCTGAAGATGCCCAATATACAGATATTCTCCTCGCCTGTACCCGCCGTTTGCTCAAAGATTTAAAAGGAATTGCTAGTCCTCGTCCCATACTCGACTGGTTGAAAGGTCGTTGGGAAGATTTGAAAGATTTGGCGCAGACTCCCATAGAATTTGAGAGTCTAGGAGTAGAAGCACAGCTTACTCAATTTGCCAAATTGACCGCCAATTTAAGGGCTGTTCCTGAATTACGCCAGAAGATCCGCCAAAAAATTGATCCTTACACCGTCACTTTAATTCAGGTGTTAAATGAGTTTTTGGTGGATGCAAAACAGCACTTACCTAATGGCTACAAGAAACTGGCGGTAATTGTCGATAACTTAGACCGGATGGTGTTAGTCAAAGACGGAGAACGCACCAACTATGAGGAAGTGTTTTTAGATCGTAGCGAACAACTTCAAGCATTAGATTGCCATTTGATTTACACTGTCCCCATTTCAATGGTCTATTCTACCAGGGCAACAGACCTCAGAGATATCTACGGCGACCCCCAAATTTTGCCGATGATTATGGTAAAAACTTTCGAGGGAGACGTTTATCAGCCAGGACTAAAGAAAGTTAAGGAAGTAATTAACAAGCGAGTCCGGCAAATTGCACCCGAACTATCACTAGAAACAGAAATTTTCGACAGTCCCCAAACCTTAGACAGACTTTGTTTAATGAGTGGAGGTCATGTGAGAAATTTGCTATTGTTAACTCAAGATGCCATTGGACGCACTGAAGAGTTACCTGTTTCAGAAAAGGCGGTGCGACGAGCAATTACTCAAGCCAGAGATACTTATCGCCGTGCTGTGGAAAATCATCAATGGTGTCTGTTAGCGGAAGTGTCTTGTTCTAAGCGCATTATTAATGATGACTTGTATCGGAGTTTGATGTATAATCGCTGTCTTTTAGAATACCGCTATTTGGATGATGATGGAGAAATGCAGCGTTGGTATGATATTCATCCATTGATTCAAGGAATTCCAGAATTTAAAGAAGCTGTAGCGAAACTTTCATGAACCCGAATTTAAGTGATTGGGATGATGATTTACCCCCAGAACCAGAAGAAGCTTATCAAGACTTGCTTCGCGCACTGAGGCGTAAATCAGGATTTGGTTTGTTTTTTGTCCAATGCACACCTGTGGAAGCAGACAACTTGATTGTCAAACTTCCAAAAGAGATTCCGCAGAAGAAGATTGCAGTTCTGCGCTTGGTTGAGGCTATTGATAATTTATATCAGCCAGTAGTTGAGTTTGTTAAAGACAAGCAAGTTGATATTTTATTGATTAAAGGTCTGGAATATTCTTTATATAAGTATGAAAAAAGAAGTTTTGGAGAAATTACAGAAGGACAATTTAGCAATTTAACCAGTGTTCCGCATATTTTAAATCACTTAAACCAACAGCGAGAACGCTTTAGAGATGATTTTCCCATTAGCTTTGTTTTTCTTTTGCGTTCATTTTCGGTAAACTATTTTATTCACCGCGCCCCAGATTTTTTTGATTGGCGTTCTGGGGTGTTTGAATTACCGACTACACCAGAAGTGGTAGATGAAGAATCTACTCGTCTACTAGATGAAGCAGACTATGAGGAATATTTGAAACTTAGCCCCGAACAAAAAATTGAGAAACTTCTGGAAATTCAAGACTTGCTGATCGAAAAACATCAGTCAGAGAGTCGTAAAGCAAGTTTACTGTTTGAATTGGGAAGGTTGTTAAGTACTACAAACGAATACGAAGCAGCTCTTACATCCTATGACCAATCTGTGAAAATTAGACCTGATTTATACCAAGCTTGGAACAGCCGAGGTACTGCGCTAAGAAATTTAGGACGTTATGAAGAAGCGGTCGCATCCTACGACCAAGCACTGAAATTTAAACCAGATGACCACCAAGCTTGGTATAACCGGGGGAATGCGCTAAGGAATTTAGGACACTATGAAGCCGCGATCTCATGCTTTGACAAAGTACTGGAAATTAAACCTGATTACCACCAAGCTTGGAACAACCGAGGTACTGCGCTAAGAAATTTAGAACGTTATGAAGAAGCGATCGCATCCTATGACCAAGCACTGAAATTTAAACCAAATGACCACCAAGCTTGGAACAACCGGGGGATTGCACTAGGAAATTTAGTCCGCTATGAAGATGCGATCATATCCTACGATAAAGCAGTGGAAATTAAACCTGATTACCACTATGCTTGGAACTTTCGAGGGAATGCACTAGGAAATTTAGTCCGCTATGAAGATGCAATCATATCCTATGACAAAGCGTTGGAAATTAAACCTGATTACCACTATGCTTGGAACTTTCGAGGGATTATGCTAAATGATTTAGGACGCTATGAAGAAGCAATCGCATCCTATGATCAAGCACTCAAATTTAAACTTGATTATCACGAAGTTTGGAACAATCGGGGCAATGCACTACGCAATTTAGGACGCAATGAAGAAGCCATTGCATCCTATGACCATGCACTGAAATTTAAATCTGATTATCACTTTTCTTGGAACAATCGGGGCAATGCACTACGCAATTTAGGACGTAATGAAGAAGCTATTGTATCCTACGACCAAGCACTGAAATTTAAATCTGATGACCACTTTTCTTGGAACAATCGGGGCAATGCACTACGCAATTTAGGACGTAATGAAGAAGCCATTGCATCCTACGACCAAGCACTGAAATTTAAATCTGATTATCACTTTTCTTGGAATAATCGGGGCAATGTACTACGCAATTTAGGACGCAATGAAGAAGCGATCGCATCCTACGATCAAGCACTGAAATTTAAACCTGATGACCACGAAGTTTGGTACAATAGGGGCGTTTTGCTACGCAATTTAGGACGCAATGAAGAAGCGATCGTATCCTACGACCAAGCACTGGAATTTAAACCTGATTACCACCAAGCTTGGAACAATCGGGGCAATGTACTACGCAATTTAGAACGCAATGAAGAAGCGATCGTATCCTACGACCAAGCACTGAAATTTAAACCTGATTATCACTATGCTTGGTACAACAAGGGTCGCGCACTATTTAATTTGGGTCAATACTATGAAGCAATCACAAATTATGAAACCTGCTTGGAAATTCAAGCGGATTATTACTATGCTTGGGAGCATAGAGGCTATGCTTTATATCACTTAGATTGTTACTCTGAAGCCATCTCTAGTTTTGATAAAGTGCTAGAAATTCAACCCAGTAACTACCAATGCTGGAACAACCGAGGCTATTTATTGCTTAAAAAATACTCTTTTGAAGGAATGAGTCCTGTTTATGAAAAAGCGCTAGAAATTGGCTTTATTTCTCAAGATTTTCTTAACAAAAAAAGTCTTTTACTATCTGACTTTGAACACTGTATAGAAGCTCTTAGCAATTTTCAAAAAGTTCTTGAACTTAAACCAGATTTTGAAATTACCTGGGCAAATCGAGGTTTTGCACTTTATTACTTAGGTCGATATAAAGAGGCTATAGAAAGTTGCAACAAAGCCCTTGAATTTAAATATGATGACTACGTTGCATGGTCTAATAAAGGCTTTGTGCTAATGAAGTTAGAGCGCTATGAAGAAGCTATTGCAAGTTTTGATAAAGTTATAGAGATTAAACTTGATAATCATACTGCTTGGTACAATAAGGCTTGCTGTTATGCTTCACAGAGTAACGTCGAATTAGCAATTAAAAATCTACAGCAGGCTATCAACATAAATCCTGGCGAATATCGTGAAATGGCAAAAACTGAATCAGATTTTTATGGTATTCGGGAGGATGAGCGCTTTCAAGCTTTAATTCAACAAAAGATGTAGCGATAGTTTTAAGCCTCTAAAAATTAACAGAAATGCCCATAATTACTAAATATAAACTTAACCCATTTTCAGGAAATTAAATCAAATGTCAGAAAATGCCCAAGAGCAAAAACAGCCATCTCTCCGAGAAACTGCCCAACTACCTTTAGAAGAACGTCACAAAATACTAGAACCTTTTATCGTCGCCATAGCCGAAGATTTTTTAAATGACCCAGAATTAACAGAATTCTCAGTTTTGGATGGTGAAGACTGGGAAAATGAGAATGAAAACATAATTCATGTGGAAGATATTAAAAACATCCGTAACCATGATGCGTTTTTGAATGGCTATACATTAGAAGATGAAGAGCTTTATGATGACTATATAAATCAGAAACAAAGTACTTAAAATAAGTATGAAATTTGTATATTAAGCCTCAGTTTTAAGCAGCTTAAATTAATAGTGATCGCGTAATCGTAAATCATTTGTCGAAAATTAGATCCCCGACTTCTTTGAGAAGTCGGGGATCTGGACACCTAGAGATCGCTTTCTAATCGCCTTTTCTGACTAGGTAGCAATCTGTGGTACTGACACCTTCACTGGCACTTTTTTGCTAAAAGACAGACCATTTTCATTTTTGTCAATGATAATCGTGTCTCCAGAGATAAAAGTATTCTCCAATAACTTAGTGGCGAGGGGGTTTTCTACTTCTCGCTGAATTGCCCGTTTGAGTGGACGCGCACCATAAACTGGATCATAGCCTGATTCGACAAGGTGATCGCAAGCTGCTTGGGATATCTCAAAGAAGATTTTTTGCTCGCGCAGGAGATTTTCTACCCGCTTGAGTTGAATACGGATGATTTGCCGCATTTCCGTGCGATTTAGGGTATGGAAGAGAATAATATCATCGACGCGGTTGAGAAATTCTGGGCGGAAATGCGATCGCAAACCTTCCATTACCCGTTTCCGCATCGTTTCATACTGAGAATCATCACCAGACACATCTAAAATATGTTCGCTACCTATGTTACTGGTCATGACAATAACGCTGTTACGAAAATCTACTGTTCTCCCTTGAGAGTCAGTAATTCTCCCATCATCTAAAACCTGCAACAAAATATTGAACACATCGGGGTGCGCCTTTTCCACTTCATCCAAAAGTACCACTGAGTAAGGACGGCGGCGAACTGCCTCGGAAAGCTGACCGCCTTCTTCATAGCCTACGTATCCTGGAGGCGCTCCCACTAACCGAGAAACTGAGTGTTTTTCCATATACTCAGACATATCCAAGCGCACCAAGGCATCATCAGAATCAAAGAGAAACTGAGCTAAAGCACGGGCGAGTTCGGTTTTGCCCACACCTGTGGGGCCCATGAACAAAAATGAACCAATGGGACGCGAGGGATCTTTCATCCCCGCACGGGCGCGGCGAATCGCTGCTGCTACCGCTTCTACAGCCTCTTCTTGCCCAATCACTCGTTGATGCAAATGACTTTCTAGTTGCAGCAATTTTTGCCGTTCCGATTCCAACAAGCGATTAACAGGAATTCCTGTCCACTTGGCGACGATTTCCGCAATATCAGCTTCGGTAACTTGTTCTCGCAGCAACGTCGAACCTTGGTTTTGAATTTCTAAAAGGCTGGCTTCTTTGGCTTCGCGTTCGTGCTGTACTCCCTCCAATTTGCCATATTTCAATTGGGCAGCTTTATTTAAGTCATAAGCACGTTCCGCCTGTTCAATTTGCACTCGCAGCGCATCTTCTTCTTTTTTTAGGGCGCTTATCGCCTCCAATATCTGCTTTTCACCTTGCCATTGCTCATTAAATATTTGCTGTTTTTCAGTCAAATTGGCGATTTCTTGCTCAATTCGCTGTAAACGCTCTTTAGTTTGGGCAGTACCCTTTTCTTCGCCAGCTAATGACAGCTTTTCCATTTCTAACTGCATGAGGCGGCGATCGATGGTTTCCAATTCTGCTGGTTTGGAGGTAATCTCCATTTTTAACTGTGCGGCTGCTTCATCTACCAAATCAATGGCTTTATCTGGTAAGAAGCGATCGCTAATATAACGTGCTGATAGTGTTGCTGCTGCTACTAAAGCCGAATCAGAAATTTTGACGTTGTGATGGACTTCATAGCGTTCTTTCAACCCCCGCAGAATGGAAATAGTATTTTCCACACTTGGCTGATCGACAAATACTTGCTGAAAGCGGCGTTCTAAAGCAGCATCTTTCTCAATGTGTTTGCGGAACTCGTCGAGGGTAGTTGCGCCAATACAACGCAGTTCTCCCCGCGCCAGCATTGGTTTGAGCAGATTTCCGGCATCCATTGCCCCTTGTTGGCTGGAACCAGTACCAACTACGGTATGTAGTTCGTCGATAAACAGGACAATTTGACCGTTAGAGTCCATAACTTCTTTGAGGACAGCTTTCAGGCGTTCTTCAAATTCTCCTCGCAATTTTGCCCCAGCAATTAAACTACCGATGTCTAAAGAGATGAGTTGGCGATTTTTCAGAGATTCGGGAACATCACCGTTTACCATTCGCTGTGCTAAAGCTTCTGCGATCGCAGTTTTACCTACGCCAGGTTCACCAATCAAGACTGGGTTATTCTTGCTCCGACGAGACAATACTTGAATTACCCGCCGAATTTCGTCATCTCGCCCAATTACTGGGTCGAGTTTTCCAGCTTTTGCCTGTTCTGTCAAATCTCTGCCAAATTTTTGTAAGGCTTCATAACGGGATTCTGGGCTTTGATCTGTTACCTTTTGGCTACCGCGAACGAGTTTGATAGTAGCTTCTAGTTTAGCTGCGTCCGCACTAAAGCTTTTGAGGATCTTTCGTCCAATGCGATCGTCTTCAGCAAAAGCCAAAAGTATATGTTCTACGGAAATGTAGGAGTCTTTCATCCTGACTCTAGCTTCCTCGGCTTTATCTAGTAAAACATCTAAACTACGGCTAAGATAAAGCTGATCGCTTTTACCAACTTTGGGCTGACGTTGGATAAAGGCTTCTAGCTGCTGTTGAAAGCGGATTGGATCGACCTCAGATCGAGCCAGGATACGTATTGCTAGACTAGTGGGTTCTTCTAATAGGGCAATAATTAAATGTTCAACATCTAGTTGCTGTTGTTGATAAGCACGGACTATATCCTGAGATTTAACAATTCCTTCCCAGGCTTTATCAGTAAATTTATTTGGATCTGTAGGTTGCATCTTTATAATTTTGGAATTTTGATTTTTAGTTTAGAGATTGGGCATTGGGGACTGGATATTGGGGATTGGGCATGAAGAAGAGACAAGGTAGACAAGGAAGAGGAGGGAGACAAGAGAGAGACTTATTCAATAATTTCCCCTTGTCCTCCTTGTCCTCCTTGTCCCCAGTCCCTAGTCCCCAGTCCCTAATTATCCAAACATTCTCAGCGTATATCCGCGTGTATCTCCAGTGGCAATTTAGGAATGGTAATTTGGTGATAGTTTAATCTACTACCTATTTCCTAATTTAAAACGAAAACACTGTTATGAACGGACTTTGCCAGATGATGTTATTGGAGCAATGCCTACGACAGCTACGCCTACGCTCTTAGGAATACGGATACACTAATAGGATTTACGCAGAGGATATCCCCTAACCCGCCTAAAAAGCAGGGGCAAAAAGCGAAAAGTCTCACGCGTCTCGCTCTTAAGCAAAACTTGCTGCTCAGATCCCCGACTTCTTGAAGAAGTCGGGGATCTAAATCCAGCTTAAGTAAGTGAAATTCCACCCTAGCGATAATTTATTTTTTTGGAAATCCCTTATAAGAATTACTGAATCACAAGTTGCTCTTGTGATTCCTGTTTGGCTGCTGATCCTTGAGATCCTAGTTGAATCAGCTCAATTTTATACCCATCTGGATCTTCCACAAAAGCAATTACTGTCGAACCATGTTTCATTGGCCCTGGTTCGCGCACGACTTTACCGCCCTGATTGCGAATTTCTTCACAGGTAGCGTAAATATCATCAACCCCAAGGGCAATGTGACCGTAAGCATTACCCAATTCGTACTTTTCCACACCCCAGTTGTAGGTTAGTTCGATCACTGCGTTGTCGCTTTCGTCACCATAGCCCACAAAAGCTAGGGTAAATTCTCCCCCTGGATAATCTTTCCGGCGTAGTAATTTCATACCCAAAAGTTCGCAGTAGAACTTTAAGGATTCTTCCAGGTTGCCCACTCGCAGCATTGTATGTAGTAATCGCATATTGACCTTTTCTGTGTAATTGATTTAGTCTTATTCTCTGCCAACATTTTACCTAGCTGAAAGTCTTCAGGTAAAAATGCCATCAGGCAAAGAATTAAATAAACATTCCCTTACCCATTTTTGGCTTGATCCCTATCCATACAATGGAAATCTTCTTTAATCTCAGCCAATAAAGTCTCTTAACAGCATAAGCTAGCGATTGGGTTAGGCAACTGGACTGTATGCGTAACACACTCGAATAAAGGATAAAGTACAGATGAGTAAATTTTTAGACACTGCAATTGAAGCGATCGCAGCCCGTGAAATTCTTGATTCACGTGGTAGACCAACAATTGAAGCCGAAGTGCATTTAGCCAATGGTGTTGTCGGACTAGCGCAGGTTCCCAGTGGTGCTTCCACAGGCTCTTTTGAGGCTCACGAACTGCGTGATGGCGATAAAAGCCGTTATGGGGGCAAAGGCGTACTCAAGGCAGTACAAAACGTCAAAGAATCACTTGCACCAAAATTACTAGGCTTGGATGCCCTCAACCAAGAACTCCTAGACCGCACGATGATCGCCATAGATGGTTCTCCTAACAAATCCAATTTGGGCGCGAATGCGATTTTGGGAGTTTCCCTAGCAGCAGCTAAAGCAGGTGCTGAATCTCTAGATATTCCTCTATATCGCTATTTGGGTGGCCCTTTAGCGAATTTGCTCCCAGTGCCGTTGATGAACGTAATTAACGGTGGCGCACACGCATCAAACAACGTGGACTTTCAAGAGTTTATGATTGTCCCAATTGGCGCAACTTCTTTTCGGGAAGCATTGCGCTGGGGTGCAGAAGTATTTGCTACCCTTAGCCAGGTATTAGATGAGAAGGGTTTGCTTACTGGTGTAGGCGATGAAGGCGGCTTTGCTCCGAACCTAGAATCTAATCAGGTGGCTTTGGAATTGCTAGTTGCTGCCATTAAAAAAGCTGGTTACAAGCCAGGTGAAGAAGTAGCTTTGGCTTTGGATGTGGCTGCTAGCGAATTTTACAAAAATGGCCAGTATGTTTACGATGGTAAACCTCACGCCCCGGCTGAGTTTATTGATTATTTAGGACAACTTGTGGATCAATACCCAATTGTGTCAATTGAGGATGGTTTACATGAAGAAGATTGGCAAAGTTGGCAATTGATCACCCAGAAGTTAGGTTCGCGGGTGCAGTTGGTAGGGGATGATTTGTTTGTAACGAACGCTACTCGTTTGCAAAGAGGCATTCAGGAAAAAGCCGCTAACGCCATTTTGATTAAACTCAATCAAATTGGTTCTCTCACCGAAACCTTGGAAACGATTGATTTGGCAACTCGTAACAGCATCCGTTCAGTAATTAGCCATCGTTCTGGTGAAACCGAAGACACAACGATCGCTGATTTAGCTGTAGCCACCCGTGCCGGTCAAATCAAAACAGGTTCCCTCTGTCGCAGCGAACGGGTAGCAAAATATAATCGCTTGCTGCGAATTGAAGATGAACTAGGCGATCGCGCCGTTTATGCTGGTGCTGTAGGTTTAGGGCCCAAGTAGGGACTGGGGAGGCAGGGGAGTAGGGGGCAGAGGGCACGAGAGCAGGGGGCAAGGGAGAGAATTCGTAACTCCTAACTCTTCACTCAGCACTCGGAACTGTTTTGCCCAATGCCCTATTCCCCAATCCCCATTCCCCAATCCCAAATTAAGGATAAAACCCCAACTTGGGCAACCCCAAAGTTTCATCCCAGCCCATCATTAGGTTTAGACATTGAATCGCTTGACCCGCCTGCCCTTTAATTAGATTGTCAATTGCCGACATGACAATCACGCGACCTGTGCGCGGGTCAACTTCTACGCCGATGTAACAAAGATTGCTGCTGTTAGCCCACTTGGTTTGGGGGTAAATGCCGCTACCGCAGACTTTTACCCAAGGAGAGTTGCGGTAGAAGGCTGAGAAAATTGTGATTAAGTCATCTCGCACTAGACCGGGATCGCTCATTTTGGCATATACCGTTGCCAAAATTCCGCGTACCATTGGGACAAGATGCGGTGTAAATTGGATCATCAGTTCGTGACCAGCTAAATCACTGCAAATTTGCTCAATTTCTGGGGTATGACGGTGACGGCCAATATTGAAAGCTGCGATGGAATTGTCTGCTTCAGATAGTAATAAGTTGGTTTGAAGTTGCCGTCCACTGCTAGATGTGCCAGCCTTGGCATCGATAATAGCTGTTTCTGGTAAGATTAAGCCTTGCTTTAAAAGTGGCGAAAGTGCAAGCAGACTCGCAGTGGGATAGGAACCAGGACAGCCAATAAGTTGAGCTTCGGCAATGCGATCGCGATAAAGTTCTGGTAATCCATAAACTGCTGTAGCTGCAATGGTGCGATCGCTTCTCTCAATACCATACCAATTTGTATAAGTTGTCAAATCCCTGAACCGATAGTCTGCACTCAGATCCAGCACTTTACATCCTTTTTCTAATAGTTTGGGCGCAATTTGGCAAGCCAGACCATTTGGTAAAGACAGGAAAACTACTTCACAGCGATGAGCAATTATTTCTGGTTCTACCGCTTCTATTGGTAGATTAGCTGTATGAGCCAGATGTGGGTACAAATCCCCAAAGGATTTACCGATACTACTCTCACCGCCTAAATAAACCAGTTCGACTTCTGGATGATCCATCAGTAGCCGTACTAACTGTACTTCGCCATAGCCCGACGCGCCAATAATCCCAACGGGTACGCGTCTAAATTTGCCCATGATCTGAAATCCTTATCCCATGAATGGTTAATTCGTTCTCAGCTATCAACAATATCAGCGACTAGACTCACAGCATACAAAACACCTGAAACCCCTCTACTTTTTTCGGACGGTTAAGGAAGAGAACGCAGGGAAATTATAAAATATTCTATTTGTCCTCCTCATCCTTGGATGTCGCTGCACTTTAAATCCCCATTTTGAACGGCAAAAATTTTTGCCCTGTTATCAAATCATTGCTAGTCCACTTCTCTGCCTTATAAAGGAGCTACAATCTAAAATAAGAAATTGTAAAAAAAATTTACGTTGGTAGCTGGAAATCTTTCTGTGTCACAGCCTAATCCTACCCAAGCTTTTAAATTTGATTCGATTAATGCCGCTTTAGCAGACCTAAAAGCTGGTCGTGTAATTGTAGTGGTAGATGATGAAAATAGAGAAAATGAAGGCGACTTAATTTGTGCTGCCCAATTTGCCACACCCGACACGATTAATTTCATGGCGGTGGAAGCTAGAGGGCTGATTTGTTTGGCAATGACAGGCGATCGCTTAGACGAGCTAGACTTACCCTTGATGGTAAGCAACATTACAGATACTAACCAAACTGCCTTCACTGTTAGCATTGATGCTGGCCCAGAATTGGGTGTAACCACAGGCATCTCAGCAGAAGACCGCGCCCGCACTATCCAGGTTACTCTCAACCCAGCGACAAAACCCAGCGATTTACGTCGTCCTGGTCATATTTTCCCGATTCGGGCTAAAGCTGGAGGCGTACTTAAACGCGCAGGACATACAGAAGCGGCTGTGGACTTAGCCCGACTAGCAGGACTTTACCCAGCAGGAGTAATTTGTGAAATTCAAAACTCCGATGGTTCAATGGCGCGGTTGCAGCAGTTAGTCGAATATGCAGAACGCCACAATTTAAAAATAATTAGTATTGCGGATTTAATCAGTTATCGCCTACAGCACGATCGCCTCGTGTATCGTGAGGTAATTACCAAACTGCCTAGTCAATTCGGCCAATTTGAAATTTACGCTTACCGTCATACCTTAGACCATACAGAACATGTTGCAATTGTCAAAGGAGATCCAGATAACTTCAAAGATGAGCCAGTAATGGTGCGGATGCACTCAGAATGCTTAACTGGTGATGCTTTGGGTTCTTTGCGCTGCGATTGTCGGATGCAGTTAGAAGCTGCACTGAAGATGATTGAGGCTGCTGGTCAAGGTGTAGTTGTATACCTGCGTCAAGAAGGACGGGGCATCGGCTTGATTAACAAGCTAAAAGCCTACTCGTTGCAGGATATGGGACTGGATACAGTTGAAGCAAATGAGCGTTTGGGATTTCCTGCTGACTTGCGAGACTACGGGATGGGCGCACAAATGCTGATGGATTTGGGCATCAAAAAGATACGTCTGATTACTAATAATCCCCGTAAAATTGCTGGAGTTAAGGGCTATGGGTTGGAAGTAGTCGATCGCGTGCCATTGTTAATTGAGGCAAACGACTACAATTCTTATTACCTGGCGACAAAGGCGAAAAAGCTGGGTCACATGCTGTTACAGACTTATCTGGTGACAGTAGCAATCCATTGGCAAGATGACCCGGAAGCCGTGACGGAACGTTATGAACGCTTAGAAAAACTGCGACATTTAGCGAAAAGTAATGATTTATTGTTGCAAGAAGAAGCGCGTCCGTTAGCGATCGCTATATTTGATGAGCCATCTTTGACAGTACACTTGGGTTTTGATCAGGCAAAAGTTGCTAGCTGTGATTGGTATCAACAAAGTGGCCATCCTTATATACAGGCTATCTTCCAAATTCTAGACAACCTCGCAACCTTACCATACATCCAGAAACTAGAATTTCTGATTTCTTCTGGTTGCGATCCTTTAAGTAATTTACAAGTCCAACTGGATCGGCAGACATTCTCGGATGGTACACTACCTTCATCGATTAGCGATCGCCTCGAAAAGCAGCAAATCTATAGCTTTAGTAAATAGCCTGGTTCAATAAATTTTGTAAGGTGTATTATCGCGTAGCGTAACGCACCTTATGAATAAATTATCGAAAGTAAAAGGGTTTAAGACCCCTATGTCTATACCTAGTCTCAGTTTCAGTCGGGATTTAAATCCCCGTCTGAAAATGTCTTTAATTTTGAATTTTGAATTGTTAATTACTTGCTCTATAAATTGGTCTAACCTGACGAAAAGTATTAAGTAAACTTAGAAATCTATTACCATCAAAATTTATCGGGTCAACTTTTTTACCAGAACGATCTACCAAATGATGGGTAGTAATGCGATAATCTGGGACTTGACTTTGAGCAATTAACCAAGCAAGAGATTTATATTGAGCCTCCGTATAGCCGCTATGAGTTTGTTGGCTGCTACTGTCATAACTATCTGGCGGTGTTTCCAAAGAAACGTGATAAGCAAAATTATTCACAGATGCGGGCAAATTTGGATTAGTCTGCACAGTTTCCAATCCCTGTGTACTCTCAAATACTGAGTTAGCTGCACCAAAAGCCCGCTTTTCTGGCGGTACTAGATAAACCACAGTTCCATCTAACTTGATTAAAGCGTGGTAACTTGCTTGCACGCTTTCATCATTATGGGCTACTTGAAAGAAATTAATCGCGCTGGAAGCAGAATAACCAGTTTCATGGAGGACGATAATCGGTTGGTTGTTGAGACGAACGCCATTAACATCTTGGGTGTAGCGTTCTCCATAGTTACTTGGATCGACCGCAGCAACTTGATAACTAGGTCTGTACTTTGCAAAAGCTTGAGTGGTTATGTACCTTGATACAGGCTTGTTAGTCTTGACTGGGGACTTGATAACACGTTGAGATTTTTTCTCTGGCTCTTTCGCTGATTGGAATTGCACCTGCGGATATTGACTGAAGGCCATAACCCGTGGATTAGATACATGGGATGTTGTTGGATTATTGTGTAATTTTGTCGCTCGTCCAATTAGCAGCACTACAATCACAGCCATGAACATCAGCGAGATTAGTAACACCCTAGTCGCCCAGTCTTTAAACCTCATTTTTCTAATACCCGTAAAACGGTAGATATTAACTTATAGCTAAACTGCCATGTCTTTCGTAGAGGCGCACTTCCGCAAGCCCCTACCGTAGATGGTATCCAAACGAGAATCACTATAACACTTTAATTCTAGTCAAATATACGTTACTAGTATATATTGGAATCCTAAATAATCGTTTTAGACGCTTCCTCTATCTAGGGAGCTATTTAAATGCTATAAAAACCATTGCTACTGGTGCAGGCAATAGTTGATGAATTGTGTCTCTACAATTCAAGATCGCAATCTCAAATATCAAATAGTTAGCGTTTATATTCTGCTGCGTGGTGTTCGCATAGCCACAGGTAATGTCCCTCTGGTGTCAAGACTTTCTTTAATCCACCCCAGTGCTGCTGTGGATCTTTTTCTTCTAAAAGTTGGCGTAAGGCACGCAAAGCTGCACCATCAGCGTGTTCTGGATCGAAATCTTCTCCAGCAATTGGGAAACCACCAGATTCTTCGAGTTCAGGTAATTTTGCTGCTAGTTCTTTAAATAGTTCAAAGTCATTTCTAAATAGTGTTTCATAGTCTTTGGGATTTACCACACCAAGCAAAGGACCAATTATCGGTGCGGCATATTTCAAGACTTTGAATAATTTATTAATATAAGGTGCAGTTACTCTCAGCCATTCGGCAGGTTCATTCATTTCATATAAACCGCCTTCTTTCGTAGGATGCCAGCAACCTGGTGCTTGGCAATATAGTTGTAAATCTAATTTCTGTCCAGTTAGATTCTTTTGCCAAGCTTTAACGCCATGAGGACGCAGGACAAAGATATTGGGACAGTGAGAATCTATGATTGCTTGTTCACGGCGGAATGTATTGGTGAATTCCCGTTGTATATATTCCCGCATATCTTTAAGCTCATCACGAATTGCTTCCTGTCGAACAAGAATTTCTTTTGCTAACTTGTCGATTCGTAACAGCACTTGATCCTGCGTGTGCCAATCCAACCCGAAAAGTAGAGATGACACGGAGACAGATTTAAAGCTCTCCTCGCATTGCATATCGATAATTGGTGGATGTCTAGTAATAGCTTTCTCTAAATTTGCATAGTTGAAGAGGTGAATACATGCTTCTCCGTCGTGACCAGGACAAGGAATAAAGCGTTTAATATCCAATCCGGGAAACCTTGCTAGAGTTAGCTCAATACCATCTTTAAGTAGTGCAAAGAAATTCTGGGGGTATACTCCTCGGACTGTTAATTGCAAGTAGTGTTCATGAGGAAATGCTTGCACTAAAGCTAAATGTTTTTGCTCAGAATCAGCAAATAATACACCGTTACGCCAATGAATACCAGTTGTGAAGCGGTGTTGACGCGCAATAAACCAAGTGGGAATACCCGCAGGAATCGTCTTGAGTTGAAATTTCATCGAAATTTCATTGCACTCGCCTGTTTGGTTCATTTGCTGCCACTTCTGTTCATAATCAGGCGCATCGAGGGGCAAACGTTCCACAACTAGACTGAGAGCAGGGCTTTCGGGAATGCGATAGGAAAGGTCAAAACGCTCCATAAGACGTAGGAAGTGATCCCGCATTGATACCTCTAAGTCGCACCAAAGTTGATTCATTTCCTGACGGGTTAAAATGCCAAAGCGATCGCTTACGTCTTTGCTTTCCAAAACTTTGCTGATATATTCAGTTACCCACTGTGGCTTGAGGATAACGGTATCGTTAAGTTCTTCGTTGTCTTGGAAATAGAGAATTTCACCTAATTCATGCAGCCATCGTGCTAACACTTGCTGACTTTCAGCAACTTGAGACCTAGCCATGATGTCCCACAATTGTTGAGGGGTTATGTGTTTCTCTGAGTGGGTGCGGATGGCATTGGCAGCGTTTAACCAAGTGGTAGGCCAGATTTCACCCATTAAGGGTAATTTGGCAGATGCTTTAGCGATCGCCTGCCGAAGTTCTTCAATGCCAAGGCTGATTTTAGAGCTAATTTTACAGTGTTCGATAATCTGCGGGTAGTCTCTACGTAATTCTCTTAAGGGAAGGTCTGTATCTCGCTCGTCGATGTGGGTGGCGACGAGTAAAATCGGGGATTCTGGGGCTAAAGCTTTGATAGTATCTAGCCAGTAGTAGAGTTTCCCCTGCTCAAATCCCGCTACGGCATTCCAAGTAAGCAAGAATAAAGAACGATTAGTGAGGAAGAATTGATGGGTGGCATGATATATATCCTGTCCGCCAAAATCCCAGGTGTTCAGCTGCATGGTGACACGTGGTTGCGTGGGATGAGCTAATTCCAAGGATTTAATTTCAATACCGTGGGTGGTGGATTGCTGGGTATCGAAATCTTCACCTCGTAAAGCTCTTAATAAGGATGTCTTACCTACACCTCCTTCACCGACAACTAGCAGCTTAGAAACCCATTGCCGTTGGCTACCTTCTAACTGTTTCCGAAGATAGCTTAAAATTGCCTGCGTTCCTTGCTCAACAATCTCAGGCTGTGGTGAGCTTAATTGTGGATTGTTATCGAGGTATAGCTCCTTCAAGTTGGAAAGTTGGCTGATTTCTGGCGCTAGGCTGTTGAGTTGATTGTTATGAAGGGATAGCTTTTTCAAACTGGAGAGTTGGCAGATTTCTGGCGGTAGGCTGTTGAGTTGATTGTTATGGAGGGATAGCTCTGTCAAATTGGAGAGTTGCCAGATTTCTAGCGGTAGGCTGCTGAGTTGATTGTTATGGAGGTATAGCCTTATCAAATTGGAGAGTTGTCTGATTTCTGGCGGCAGACTGCTGAGTTGATTGTTATGGAGGGATAGCGCCGTTAAGTTGGAGAGTTGGCAGATTTCTGCTGGCAGGCTGCTGAGTTGATTGCTCTGGAAGGTTAGCTGTATTAGGTGGATGAGTTGACCAATTTCAGTTGGCAGGACTGTTAATTTATTCCTTTTAAGGTCTAGCCCTCTGAGGTTGGTAAGTTTTCCTATTTCAGGAGACAGTTCTATCAGTTGATTGTCTTTGAGGTGTAGCAGTCTGAGGTTGGTGAGTTGTCCTATTTCAGGAGGCAGTTCTATCAGTTGATTGTCGCTTAGGTCTAACTCTTCCAACCTGGAAAGTTGCCCAATTTCAGCAGGCAGTGCCGTCAAATTCTTACTATTAAGGTTTAGCTGAATAAATCCTTTATTGGCAGTTGTTTCAATAATTTGCAATAGTTCTTCGTTTGTCACCTGCAAACCTCACCAACTCTATAGCAATATTCACCAAAATAGTGTATCCAACTATGAGCTAGATTATTGTCTTTCATTTATCTATATGAAAATTGCCGTAATGTTTAAATTAGCAGGGTGCGTAGGCGATCGTCTTATGTCATACATTGAATAGAATTAGCAGTCCACAATGCTATTTGTATAAAGGATTTTCAATAAATAAATTACGAACCACAGAGACGCAGAGAACACAGAGAGAGGAGAAATAGAGAGGATTTTTAGTCAGTTTTGGGATATTTTTTATTTGGAAATCCCTAATTATGTAATCGCTTGATTAAAAGCTGCCAAAAATATCACAATTTGGAGGCGATCGCACTTTCCCCCACAAACTTAGGTAAAATCACTATGGTGCTAGTTAACTTTCCCTAAATCTGATGAAAAGCGATGTCTGGCGACAAGCCGCTGACGCTCCTTCTCTGCGAGACGCTACGCGAACGTCGCTACCGCTTCGCTAATGCGTCTACGCTCTTGTTTTTACTCCCTTTGATATTTCCCTCATTAATTTAACCAAACTCTCTAACTATTGTTGCTATCGGCAGAAATAGCGAGAGTTTATTGTCTTGAAAAGGAATAAACTCATACTTGAGATAAAATTCCTTTGCTTGCAAATCGATAGCATCAACTCTCACGGCATACATACCAATTTCTTGAGAAACACGAACAGCACGATAGAGAGCATCAGCTAACAATTCACCTCCTAAACCTTGTCCTTTAACCGAATTATCTACAGCTAATCTCTCAATCAGCATTGCTGGAATCGGATAGGCTGGCATTCCACTCTGACAATATTCTGGTAAGGATTCATACTCAATAATACTGGCACTGACGGTATAATAGCCATCAATCTTCAAGCTTCCTGATGCTGAAATTGCTACAAATGTTTTAGCAATTCCTTTATTATGATTTTGCCGTGCATATTTCTTGAGATAATCATTCAAAATTACGTAATCGCAATCAAAAGAATTTCTTTGATACTTTTTATCAATTGGTACAAAATTCCATCTTGCCTCGCCATCACTTGTCATATTTCTGTCTATATTTGTGAATAGCAGATTTGAGTTTTCCCTTCAGTTCTGGCGGATTTTCCATTATTGACATAAACAAATCTCTATCAAGATTGGACAGCACCAGCCTTTCATTTGCATCTATATCTTGCTTGGCGACTGGCAAAACATGAAAAAGTGTATAAGCACTCAAAGAAATTCCTTTGAGACTGGCAGCCCGTTCTAATAGTTCTTTTTGCTCTTGGGTAACTCGTAAATCGATGCGGCAATCTTTTGCAGATGATGTTTCTGACATGGCTAATTCTCATCTTTGGCTGAGTCTCTATTTACAGCATAACTATATTAGTGGACAATGTACACACAAAATTATTGGAACTAGGATCATTTTTTCATCACCTCTAGGTGAATTAAAACACTAGCGTGGAGATAGCGATCGCACCCTCCCCCACAAACTTAGATAAAATCACTATGGTGCTAGTTAACTTTCCCTAAATCTGATGAAAAGCGATCGCCCCCAACTCTCTCCTCAACGTCCTGAACTACTTGCGCCAGCAGGTAATTGGGAATGTGCTAAAGCTGCTGTGGAAAATGGGGCAGATGCAATTTACTTCGGTTTGGATCGCTTCAACGCCAGAATGCGGGCAGAAAATTTTACTGAGGCAGACTTACCCCAATTAATGGCATTCCTGCACCGTCGGGGCGTAAAGGGTTATGTCACCGTCAACACACTAATATTTCCCAAAGAATTAGCAGAAGCACAGCAATATCTCTGCACAATTATTGCAGCTGGTGTGGATGCCGTCATTGTTCAAGATGTGGGAATTTGTCGTCTCATCCGTCACCTCTCGCCTGATTTCCCCATCCATGCTTCCACCCAAATGACAATTACCAGTGCGGCTGGGGTGGAATTTGCCAAATCCCTCGGCTGTCAATTGGTGGTGCTGGCGCGTGAATGTTCTCTTCAAGAAATTAATAAAATTCAGCAGCAGATTGCTCTACAAGAAACTTCGCTGCCCTTGGAAGTCTTTGTTCACGGTGCTTTGTGCGTGGCGTATTCCGGTCAGTGTTTGACTAGCGAGGCTTTAGGCGGACGTTCTGCTAACCGGGGTGAATGTGCCCAAGCTTGCCGGATGCCCTACGATTTAATCGCTGATGGGAAAGTTGTAAATTTAAAAGAACGCAAATATTTACTTAGTCCTCAAGACTTAGCAGGGTTAGATGTTTTGCCCGATTTGGTGAAATCAGGAGTAACTTGTCTCAAAATTGAAGGTCGCCTAAAAGCTCCAGAGTATGTTGCTAATGTCACCCGTGTTTATCGGCAAGCCCTAGATGGGGTGATGGAGGAATTGGAAAGACCTAACCCCCTAACCCCCTTCCCTTGTAGGGAAGGGGGAATAAAGGCTCCCCTCTTCGTTTCGGAGAGGGGTTGGGGGAGAGGTCAATTAGATCAAGAACACTACAACCTAGAGATGGCATTTTCTCGCGGACTCTACACGGGTTGGTTTGGCGGGATTAATAATCAAGAACTAGTTCACGCCCGCTTTGGTAAAAAACGTGGGGTTTATTTAGGTGAAGTCACCCGCATTCATAACGAACAGGTAACAATCAAACTGGAAGCGCCTGTAAAACCAGGGGATGGAATTGTGTTTGACTGCGGTCATCCAGAAGCGAAGGAAGAAGGTGGCCGGGTTTATGCTGTGGTGTCCAAGGGTAAAGAAGCAATGCTGACCTTTGGTCGAAATGACTTGAACCTGCGCCGATTGCATATAGGCGATCGCATTTGGAAAACCAATGATCCAGAATTAGATAAGCAACTACGTCAAAGTTTTGCTGGCGAGAACCCCCAATTTCAGCGTCCCATTGATGTAGAGGTTTATGGAGAAATTGGTCAGCCATTAATTGCGATCGCCCGCGATCGACTCGGTAATATTGTACAGGTGGAGTCTGCAATTTCATTGGTGGAGGCGCACACCAAACCCTTAGATACAGACCGTTTACAAGAACAATTCGGTCGTCTTGGTAACACACCTTTCGTTTTAGAGAAACTAACCAACCACCTCAGTACTTCCCTTATGCTGCCCGTAAGTGAATTAAACCGGATGCGGCGGGAAATTGTGGTGCAGTTGGAAGAATTGCGAAGTCAACCCAAACGCTGGCAGTTACGTTCTGATGTCTCTTTCCAAGACTTACTCCCTTCCTCATCTTCCTCATCCCCCTTATCTCCTTCACTCATCGTCTTAGTACGAAACCTCAAGCAACTCCAAGCCGCCCTCAAAGCCGGAGTTGAAACACTCTACTGTGAATTTGAAGACCCCCGCGCCTACCGAGAAGCGGTGCAAATGGTACGCCAACAACAGCAAAAAAACAAAGCAGACAATTCTTCACTCCTAACTCCTTTTTGTACAGACGCGATTAATCGCGTCTCCCAACTCCCCACAATCTGGGTTGCGCCACCCCGAATTACCAAACCTGGGGAAAATTGGATTTTGCAGCAGGTACGCGCCTGTGAAGCAGATGGCTATCTGATACGAAACTATGACCAACTGCAATTCTTTGCTCAAGACCGTTGTATTGGAGATTTTTCGCTCAACATTGCTAATTCCTTAACAGCAGATTACTTTCAGCAACACTTTGGTTTAGAAAGGCTGACGGCATCCTACGACCTGAATATTACCCAACTACAAGACCTACTCACCAGTTGCCCACCCCAGTGGTTTGAGGTGACAATCCATCAACATATACCGATGTTTCACATGGAGCATTGTGTATTTTGTGCCTTTCTATCGACAGGTACAGACTACACTAACTGTGGACGACCTTGTGAAAAGCAGGAAGTAAAGTTAAAAGATCGTGTAGGCAGCGAACACATTCTCAAGGCAGATGTAGGTTGCCGCAATACTGTATTTAACGGTACTGCTCAAACTGGAGCCGAGTACGTACAGCGTCTTATAGAACTTGGATTAAGTCACTTTCGTGTCGAGTTTGTCAATGAAACTCCAGACCAAGTGACTAAAATAATACATCGCTATCGTCAATTATTGCAAGGTGAAATTACAGGTTCCCAACTATGGCGTGAGTTGAAACTGCAAAATCAATTGGGCGTAACTCGTGGCCCATTGGGACTTTGACTCTACTCTGTCCTGAGTTCTGAGTGTTGAGCAAATTAAAGTAGGCAGTACGGGCTAAACACCCCACGACCGCTAACGGAACTTAGGACTCTTCATTAAAAAAGTAGAGGTGCTTTTTTAACTCAACAAATAACTGAATCATTAATCTTTCCTTAAAGCTTTAATAGTTGATACTTAAACCCATATCAGTATTGTTGTGAGGCTTACAATCATTTTGTAAAAACTAATGCAACTACGGTTATTTAGGTGGATGATTCTTTCCGTTGCGTTTGTGGCTGGAAACCTCCTAAGCACACACATGGCAGTAGCAGAAAAGGGTAAAAGCGTTGGAAGGGTTGAAAGCCTTGCAAGGGGCAAAAGAAATGAAAGGGACGAAAGAGATGAAAGGGGCCAAAGGGGCAGAAGGCTCAAACATATCTTCATCATAGATATGGAGAACCACAACTTTACGCAACCAAGCAGCGACACAAAGGCACCAAACCAGATATTCGGCAATCCCGCAGCTCCATATCAGAACAGCCTCATCACCCCCGGAAATCCGAATGCCGTTCATGTCTCCTACGCTGGTGCTTACCATAACGTCCTGGCTACACCGTCCGGTAATAACCCGAGCATCCACCCGTCTGAACCAAATTATATTTGGCAGGAAGCTGGCGATAACTTCGGCGTGTTGAACGATAACGATCCTTTCAAAAATCCTGGTGGCACTAACCAGAATACTACACTCCATCTCAGTGCTTTACTTGATAAAGCTGGCATTCCTTGGAAATCCTATCAGGAAGACATTGACCTGGCAAAAAATGCCAATGGTCAGCTTACCAGCACGGTTTTACCTAAAAACCAGTGGACTGTACCTCTGACCAGCTTCAGTGGTACATCACCTGATTACACTAACCCCTACAACGGTAGCCATCAATATAATTTCGCTGCCAAACACGACGGTCATTTGTTTTTCACTGACAGCAACGGCGGTAACGACCCAACACCAGCAAACCCTCTAGCATCTAAATATGCACCATTGCAACAATTAGAGGAAGACCTTGCTCATAATCAATTAGAGGAAGACCTTGCTCATAATAAGGTTGCCAGTTACACCCTGATTACACCAGACCAATTCAACGATTCACACACTGCGTTGAGTAATGGCTTTGACTATCATGGGGTGCATTACACAGGCGATCAGTCCGCAATTGCACAGGGTGACAACTTTCTTTCCCAAATCATTCCGAAGATCATGTCCTCGGCTGCTTATAAAGACGGTGGCGCAATTGTGATCTGGTGGGATGAAACTGAAGGTACTAACCAGAATGACTTTAGCCACACCATAGAGGAAATCGTGATCTCACCTCTGGCCAAGGGTAACGCCTATGAAAGCTTCGTAAATTATACCCACTCGTCCGACCTGAAGAGCTGGGAGGAACTCTTCGATGTATACGCACCAGGCGGCGGGTTTTTGGGTGATGCAAACTCACCAAACACCAACGACCTCTCGGATCTGTTTAAGGAAGGGGCACTCACTCCGAAGGGGCAGAGGCAATGGACAACTAAAGACGAGTAATTCGCGCTGTAGAGGAGCATTTCAAGCCAAAGACAATTGAACCCAAAAAGCATCAGCATTCGTATCAAAATGAAACTCTTGAATGATTGTCTTTCTTTGTAACCAAATATCTTCTTTTGTTGTAAGCCGCCCTATTCACCACTGCTGGGCAGCTTGTTTAACTATTTCCAAAAACCTCTGCACAATTGGAGATGTCTCGTTTTTTCGCCAAATCATCGCAATGCTAACTTTTGGGATAGCTTCTTCTAAAGTTTTATAAACTACTCCAATCCGTTGCAAATTTTGCAAAGATGCTGGGACGATCGCAACACCCATCTCGGCTGCTACTAGGCTGACAATCGTTTGCATCTGGATAGCTTCTTGAGCAACCTTGGGACTAAAGCCTGCTTGCTGGCAAACACTAATGATTAAATCATAAAGTCCCGGCGCTAATATCCTAGGAAATAAAATAAACGGTTCATTGGCAAGGGATGCCAAACACACATCAGATTGACTCGCTAGCAAATGTGCTTCAGGTAGTGCCACCATCAGAGACTCTTGAAAAATTGTTTCGCAACTAAATCTATTTTCTTCAACAGGTGGACGCAGCAATCCTACATCCATTCGACCTTCTCGTAACCACTCTAACTGTTGATCTGTAGTCAGTTCATGCAACTCGATGCTCACACCAGGAACGTAACTACGAAAAGTTCGCAAAATAGTAGGCAAAATATTATACGCCGCAGAACTGACAAAGCCGACCACCAACTGTCCAATTTCGCCCCGACTAGTTTGCTGCCCAACTTGGATTGCCTGTTGTAATTGCCTCATAATTTGCTGAACTTCACCCAGAAATACCTGCCCCGCTTCTGTTAACTGCACATTTCGTTTCGTGCGGTGAAACAGTTCAAAACCCAATTCTTTCTCTAGCTGTCGAATTTGTTGACTTAGGGGAGGTTGGGCAATGTGCAATCGTTCCGCCGCCCGTCCAAAGTGCAGTTCCTCTGCCAAGGTGACAAAGTAGCGCAAGTGTCGTAGTTCCATTTGTTACCTCAAGTCATATCTTTAAAATATTAGTTAAGGTGAAAATATATATTGGACATAATTAAAAATCTTTTTTATTGTGATGATCAAGCAGTCATCAATCGGCAAATCAACACACTGTAATTTCACTACTTATGAATAATCTTTCAATAGCTAAAAATTATTGGGACGCTACTCTTTACGAAGATAAACACGCTTTTGTCTGGCAGTATGGCGAGGACTTACTAAAATTCCTCAACCTTCAGCCGGGAGAATCCATTTTGGATCTTGGGTGTGGTACGGGACAACTCACAGAAAAAATTGCCCAAGCTGGTGCTGAAGTCATAGGAGTTGATTTTGCACCCGCGATGATCGAAAAGGCCAGAGCAAACTATCCCCATATCCGCTTTGATGTTGCGGATGCTAGTAACTTTCAAGTAGATAAACCATTGGATGCTGTGTTTTCCAACGCTGTATTGCATTGGGTGAAAGAAGCACAGAGCGCGATCGCTTCCATCCATCAATCCCTAAAACCTGGAGGCCGTTTTGTGGCAGAATTTGGGGGTAAGGGAAATGTGCAGGCGATCGCTACAGCTTTGGAAAGCGCCTTAGAAGCAATTAATATCCCTGCACAAGCCCTAAATCCTTGGTATTTCCCTAGTATTGGCGAGTATGCCAGTCTACTAGAACAGCAAGGCTTTGATGTCATTCATGCCATGCTTTTTGCTCGTCCAACTCCTTTAGCAGAAGGAGAAGCAGGCATGTCCAACTGGATTGGGATGTTCGCTAGCTCTTTTTTAGCAGGACTGTCTAGTGAGCAACAAATACAAGTAATTCGCGTCGTGGAGGAATATCTCAAGCCGACGCTGTATCAAAAAGGAACTTGGACAGCAGACTATCGAAGAATTCGCATCGTTGCCATTAAAGTTTAGATTGTGTGAATTAATTATGAATTAGTTATGTATGTACCTAAATTGTGCGATCGCCCTACAGCCCTTTGGGCATCCTACGGCAGGCATTGGCGCAGCCATCGCCAAACATCATTTTCATTACTACTAACCATCGCCCTCACCACTTTACTAGTCCCGCCCTCACAAGCACAAACGCACTCAATACCGTCGCCTTCTAATGCGCCTTTAGAACTAGAGTTATTGACTAAGCCAAAAGACTATATAATCACAGCCAACACCATTCATCCAGAAGGATTAACCGTTCCGAGTTTATGGTGGGCACAACAAAACTCTGAGAAAAAGCTATTGGATAATTGGATAGCATATCCAGCTTCTGACAAAGAACCTGCACGAGTAGACTTGATTGTGAATCAGCAAATTTGGAGCTTACTAGAGTATATAGAACGCTACGACTTTATAAATCGCTTGGGTAGCGCTGCACGAAACTTTGGTTACAATGTCCGGGTATTTAACTATCAAAAGGAACCCTTAGCAACTTACACTTGCAACTTTAGTACAAGTCCAGCTTTATGTAGTATCCAAACCAATGTTAAGAACAAAATAGGTTTACAGCGTTTACTTTAGTAAATAGTTAGGAATTGGAGGAGATGAGCCAGATGGAAAATTTCAATGCCCAATGCCCCATGCCCAATTCCCAATTCCCAATTAAACCTTAATTTTGGCAAATAAAGACTCGTATTGTTTTATTGCTGATGGGGGTAAGGGAAGTAAAAATTCGCTTTTATCGAAAACTGCGCGTAGGCGTAGCCCGTCGTAGACATCGCTCTGTAACAGACTCAGTAATGATTCTTGAGTGTCGAAAGCAGTAATATTTGTAGAAATTGGCGAATTACTTTTAGTTAACACCGAAATTTGTTTAGCAATGCTTGGTTGCCAACAAAAATCAATCCATTGATCTGATAAAGTATTCTTAGCAATACCTGCGGGACGTACCCACAAGTCCGCCCATATTGCTGTTCCTGACTTAGGGATAACTGCACCAAGTTGCGGATAACGTCCCAGAACTTGTAGTACATCGCTTGACCAACCAACCGCTAGCCAAGTGTCTCCCATAATTAAAGGTTCTAGGTAGTTATTGGAACTGTAGAACTTCACCTGTTGGTTTAATGTCTGTAATTCTTTTTCCAAGTTTGGTACTTGGTCAAGATTTTCTGTATTGTAAGATTTTCCTAGCTTCTTTAAGACTAGACCAATAACTTCTCGTGGTTGATTAAGTAGGGAAATGCGTTGCTGCATTTCATCTCGCCACAAATCACTCCAATCTTTTGGTGTCCAACCCAATTCTCGCAACTTGTCACGGTTATAAACAATCACCGTGCTACCCCAACGATAAGGTGCACCCCACACCTTTCCTTGAGTATCCAAATTACCTTGGTCGTTGCGCGTTACTAATTTCTTCCACCTTTCATCTAAAGCAGGCCACTGTTTTAATTGGTTTCCCTGTACTTCTTGGAGTGGTTGAATCAATTTCTGCTCAATAGCTGCTTTTAGCCAGTAATCTCCCAATGTCACGAGGTCTGCATCAGCCGTTTTTTGACTTTGCCTAAAGGGTATAAAACGACTCCATCCTTGTTCATCGGTGGCTTTTGGTTTTTTCTGCCAATTTTGTAATTGCTGAAATAAATCCTCTATCTGCTCGACTGGGGCAAACTTTAACTGCACCTGTTGCTGCAAACTTTTGTGGAACTGATTCACCACCTGACCAGGTATAGAACCTTTTAATAACTGTACTTTTAGTTGCGTCTGCCTGTTTCCACCACAGCCAAAAAGCAGTTGTGAAAGTGCCAGTGTGCTTGTACCGAGCAAAAAAGACCGTCGATCCATTGATTTTGGATTTAAGATTTTTGATTATACCTAATATTAAGCAGAGATTCACCAGAGGCTGACTAGGTGAAAAAGTGGAGTTGGAAAATTATTGGAGTTTTCTCTGGTCAATACCGATAATTTGGAATATTTGACTTAAAATAGCAACTCTATCAGCAATTTACTACCTAAAAGTGAATTTATCTGCATAAATTTCATTAGTGGTACTTGTAGTCAAACTTTACCCACATTTAGAAATAATGATTTAAATGTCACATTTGCACCAAAAATTATCAATACTTAAATAATCCATAAGTATCGTTAAGATTGGCAGTAAATTGAATAACATATAGAAAATATACGGATAAAGGTATTAAATGGAGCTATTACAGCAACAGATCCTGACTTTAAGCGAAAAACTGGATGCCCTCTGTCAAGTGATTGAACAACTTGATGCTAAAGTCACTCAAACTTTCTCAGAGTGTTCTATAGCAAATACACAAGCAAAGGATAATTATCAGGAAAATGGTGCGGCTGGAGGCTATCAGCTCAGACGTATCAGTTTAAATCCAGAAATGGAACACAAGGATGTATTAACAGATGGTATTTATCTAGATATGCATCGTCAGAGTGGAGATAACATAACACCAGAAATTCAAATACAAAGACTAACAGCGCAGTTAACAGCAGCATACAATCGCATCGCTGCCTTGGAAGAACAATTACTTAGAGAAAGAATTCATTAAATTTAACCTGAGTTCAACGAATTAAATAAATGCCTGGAGGTATGGAAGGCAAGCCTTTAGGCTCAATATCAAGTGATGGTTTTGTAGGCATATATTTAAGTATAAGCAACTAATCCAGCTATCAAATTGATGAAAAGGAAAACACACTATTATAGCGGTTATCAGTCTACTTCAGTACAGTAGGAGAGAGCAATTCTACTGATAATTGGTGGTGATGAAAGCCTACTCTCTCGACTTGCGTCAAAAAATAGTTGATGCTTATGCCTGCGGTGACATTTCCCAACGAAAACTGGCTAAAAACTTTGGTGTCACCTTAAGTTTTGTGCAAAATTTACTCAAACGCCATCGAGAATTGGGGATGATAGGCCCCAAGGTGCGGACTGAGCAGACAGCAACAAAGTTGAATGCTGAACAGTTAGAAATCCTGCGCCAACTCGTCATAGCACAGCCCGATGCGACGTTAAGCGAATTGCGGGAACGACTTTACGAGAAAACAGAGGTCTTAATTGGGGTAGCTACGGTGAATCGGATGGTTCGCTGGAAACTTCACCTCAACCTCAAAAAAAAAGTCTCCACCTCACAAAAAAAGGTAGTGATGAAGTCCAACTAGCCCGATTTGAGTACTGGAAACTCTTGAGGGGGATACCCGTCGAAGAGCTGATTTTCTTAGATGAATCGGGAGTTAATCTGTCCTTCATCCGCAAATGTGCCCGCGCCTTGCCTGGCCCTTCAGGCCTATGCTCAAAAGCCCAACCGCAAAGGGAAAAATGTCTCGGTAATTGGTGCAATTAGCTTGAAAGGACTGCTCACCCAATGGAGTGGCTTAGGTTCTATCGATGCTTTGACTTTTGATGCCTTCATCGCCCAAAAGCTCGTACCCAAACTTTGGCCTGGTGCAGTGGTGATCATGGATAACTGCTCAATCCATAAAAGTGATGAACTTGAAGCTTTGCTCATCGCTGCTGGCGCTCATCTCATTTATCTCCCCCCCTATTCTCCCGATTTTTCACCGATTGAGAATTGTTGGTCCAAGATTAAGAACATTCTCCGTCGCATCGGTGCAAGGACATACCCTGATTTACTCCAGGCATTAGATACGGCATTCGCAGAAGTGACAATAGAGAATTTGCTGGGTTGGTTTACTCACTGCTGCTACTGTACCTCACAAGACTGATAACCGCTATACCCCTCTTCTGTCACTTTCCGAGTATTCTGAATAAAAGGATTAAAAGAAAAAACTCTCTTCAGGTAAGCAGGGCAATGGATGTAGAATTACAAATCCTAAAACATTTGGCAAGAGATGCCCAGCCAACAGTTGCGATCATAGATGAATATTGTGCAGAGTATAAAGACCTGTTCAAAGAAGTAAGAAATTATGAATGCTTCAAATATTTACATTTAGGGATAATTGCACCAATAAAAAGAAAATCATTACCAGAAATAGCCAAAGTAGTAAGTATAAACTCGGCACAGTCATTACATCATTTCATAGCCTATTCAGATTGGTCAGCAAATAAATTAAAGAGCCGAAGATTAGATAAATTAAAGAAAGCATTAAATAGTCAGGCGATAACCGTAGTAATAGATGAAACTGGAGATAGGAAAAAAGGTAAAAAGACAGATTATGTTGCAAGACAATATCTAGGGAGTGTAGGAAAAATAGATAATGGAATAGTATCAGTCAATGCTTATGGAGTTTATGAAAATGTAACATTTCCATTAAGTTTCAAAGTATTTAAACCGAAAGGGACGCTCAAATCAGGAGATAAATATAAAACCAAAATAGAGTTAGCGTCAGAAATTATTACAGAATTAATAAATGAGGGGTTTAATATTGAATTAGTATTAGCCGATAGTTTATATGGTGAAAGTAGCAAATTCATCAAAAAGCTCAATGAATATGAATTAGCTTATGTTGTAGCAATTAGAAGTAATCACGGAGTCTGGCTACCAGCTAATCAGAGCGTTAGAGCTAACAAGTGGTGCAAATTTGAGAGAACATTTAGTAATAAAAAATCCGAAATCAGATATATCCGAGAAATAATTTATGGTAAAAAAAGAGCCATAACTTACTGGGAAATAACTACTGATCCAGAAACAATGCCGGATAATTCCACTTCATTTGTCATGACGAATCTTCAAGGAAATCTCAAAAAAAACTTTAGGCGATTTATATGGATTAAGAACCTGGGTAGAATATGGGTTTCGACAATGTAAACAGGAACTCGGCTGGACAGATTATCGCTTGACAAATTTTCAACATATAGAGAGATGGTGGGAAATTATTTTTTGTGTTTACACAATGATTAGTCTAAATTCCCCAGCCTTTTTAGCCTTAAATCAATCTCTTCAAATTGAAACTGAGGTGATAGGTACTAGTTATGTTAATTGTGTAGATTTTTCTCATCATCAACAATGGAATCATAATTCTGGATGGAAGAATACTCTTAATAATCTTCGTTTAATTGTCCAACCTCTTTTACTATTTTGGCTGATTTATCCCTGGTTAGATATTTTTCCAAATTCTCATTTATTGCTAGGATTTAATCATTTAATTTGTGCCATGAACCAATTTAAACCCTTTTTTGCTTCTGGATGATTTCACTTATTTACTACTTGCTTATCTCGGAGAGTGACAGAAGAGGGATACATGAAGAGTGCTGAGTTCCGAGTGCTAAGTACTGAGTAAAAAGATCAACCACAAGGGGCGGGCTTGTATTTAGTACATAAGCTCTGAGTAATTTTTTACTCACTCAGGACTCAGTAATGAGTGTGGTAAATATATGTAATAGTGTGATGTGTACGATCGTAAGCTTTTAGTGCATTCCTCACTATGAAACAAATGGAAGTTTTTAAGAAAGCGCAGAGGGATGCAAAGTCCTGAAAAATGAATTAATGAAATGCTGTACTTAGCCGTTCAAGCTGAGATTCAATAGCTGCTAAAAGTTGGTCTTGCTGCCAATTTTGGCTAAGATGAGCGGCTATACAAGCTGCCCCAGCACCCATGCCTTCTTTTACAAAGCCCTGCTCATAAGCTCTCAGTTGAGGATAACGAGAATCAACAAAGCTGAGATCAGTTGCTAATAAGGGAGGGGTTGTTCCACTCGGAGAAAAGTTGCCTTTTTTTAAGCTGAGGGCTAAGTCAACCGTAGCCCCAGTAGGATCTTCTGCTACCCAACGAGTTGTGCCTATAACTACTGCTTCTGGTTGCCATGATAAGGCGTAAGCTTGAGCGATCGCACTCATCAGAGCATAAACCGCCAGCATTTGCGTCCCACCAGCAAGCATTACACCACAACTACGACTAGCTGCGATCGCCATCCCTGCTACCACCACCTGCATGGGATCGCCCACGGCAGCCACAATTTTTAGAGGATCTACGGAAGTTAGGATTTGAGATTGAAATATCTCATCCTGCCCCCTGCCCCCTGCTCCCTGCCCCCTGCTCCCTGCTTTCTCTAGCCCTGCTTGCACTAGTGCCCACTTTTGCCCGTGGTTACAAATAGGGTGGCTACTGTTAACTTTTCCGGCAGCATCTATGCCCAAAGCAGTTAAGATTGCCAGGGCAGTTGTAGTACCTCCGACGACACACTCACCGAAAATGACATAACTCTGTTGCATATTGGCAGCAAGGCGTTCTCCCCAAAATAGCCCTTGTTTAAATAAGTGGTGTACCGTTGTAATTTCCATAGCAGCGCCTCCACTTAAACACTTAGCAGAAGCGCCACCCAAGTCAATTAATGGCACAGCCGGAGGGTGGGGTAAACCAGCATTAAACAAATGAACTGGTATATTTAGTGACTCAAAAACAGCGCGAGAAATCAGCACAGGTGAAGCCCCAGCCGCTAATGGTGGTAGGGGATGTTGAGGCTTATGTTCTGGGCCGTAGTACAAAAACTCGGCATCAGCACAAGCGGTATATTTCCGATCCTCTGGAGTCCGACCTGCCGCTGAAATCCCTGGAATTAAACCAGTTTCAGTAAATCCTAAAACACATCCAAATACGGGCAGAGAACCACGATATCGTCGTAGCCATTCTTCACCTTGTTCTTTTTGGGTATAAATACGAATTTGGGAATTGGGCATTGGGAATTAGTTAGGACTAATTATTTAACCAAGGACAAAGGACAAATGACTAATAACTATCCCTCATAATCCATGAGGACTTGTACCCAGCGTGGTGGACGGGGAATGGGATTGCCCAGACGGTCAAAAAGAAACCATGCTGCGAGGTGTACCACAAAAAGATAGATAAAGTTGTTGAGTAAAATTAGAGCGATCGCTCCCACTTGAATCAAAAACACGCTGGGACTCGCCAATAAACTCAGCTTCAAAAATACCCACTCAATGAACTCAGTCACTTGGGTAATCACATAAATCCACAGGTCTTCACCCGACAAAACAGACAGCAACCACAGTCTAAAAAAGACCCCCAAAGTACCCAACAGCGTACCCAAGGTGATAGAAACAATCCAGGGAACACGACGACGATACCATGTAGCTCCTAAAAGCACGCCCATAAACCCGTAGGGCATGACAAACAGCAAACTACGGGCTGGCCCCATCAGTACAGTCAGCAGTAACCCAGAAGTGAGTGCTGCCATCCAGGCCGCACGCTTGCCCCAACGCAGATAAACTAAAGCGATGGGAACCGGAAAAAATATCCGTAAAACTGGGCCCAAGGGAAAATAGAAATTAATAAACCAAATTAAGCTAGCAGTACTGGCTAAAAATGCTGTTTCTACCATCCTCAACGGCGCATCAGCCTTGAGTTGAGGAGGCATTAACTGTTGTTCTTTGTCTAACCAATGATTGTGGGGAGTTGAAGATTCAGTTGATGGTTCTTCCTCCGGTTCATCTGGCAGAGAATCTAAAATACTCATATTTGACAAGTTCTTAAACTATCATTCTTTCCAAGGCTGACAAATCGGGAATACAAATAGTGTCTTGATCCCGTTTAATCAAGCCTTTTTTTTCTAGCCTTGTCAATACTCGTGTCACAGTTTCCCGTGCCAATCCGCTCAAACTACTCAATTCTCGATGAGGTAAATTGGGGATTTCGGTTCCTGTTTGCCCTTTTTTTCCCTGTCCCTCTGCCAAAAATAGCAACGTATCTGCCACTCGTGACTGGCTATCAGATTCCCGCAAACGCAATCGGCGATTTACTTGCCGCAAACGTCGTGCCATTAATTGCGCCAATCGAACCCCAGCCAAGGGTTCTATCTGAAGTAACTTGACAAAATCCTGAGCAGGCATACTGCCAATTACTGTTGGGGCTAAGGTAATCACATCTGTGGAGCGAGGAACTTCATCTAACGCCGCCATTTCACCAAATAATTCCCCTTTACCAAGAATATTCAGTGTTACCTCTTTTCCTTCCAGATTGTAGGTGCGGATTTTGACCCATCCGTCCATAATAAAATACACAGAACCACCCCAGTCATTTTCTAGCAGAATTACCTGATTGGCTGGGTGAGTGCGAGTAACAAGATGGATAAGGGCTGATTCCACAGCAGGTTCTGGCAACCCTTGAAAAAAGGGAGCGGAGGTGATCATCCAGGGATTAGCCTGTGCTTGCAAGCTATATCGGTCTTCCATTACGACATTTTTATTGAAGCTGCTATGTACACACAACAAACAAGAGCGCCATTTCTAGCCTTAGTCATCAAAGCACAGCTCCCTTTAAAAGAGAAAACTAAACTATGCTACATAAGAATACGACAAGAACCTTTTTCTAAAATAATCTTTACCTATAAGTTTAAACGGGGAAAAAGTTTTGCAAAAAGTAGTTTATGGTCTGCGGTTGTATAGCTCAAGGGCTAGCTAACTGCAAACTTGTATTAGATGAACTACCGCACACCAACCACTAGGCGGTGTGGTCAGGGCTTCTCGATTAATCACGAATAGCGAAGAGAACATCATAGTCCTATTGTCTTGCATTCCCTCCAAGGGCGGGAGTCATGATTCTCAAGACTCAAATAAATCTTTCTTTTGCGACGTGTACCTATGAGCTTGATTTTCGCTTACGGCATTGATATCAAGAAGTACAACTATACCAGAAAAAGAGTTTGTTTCCCCATGTTCATTTTCAAAAATGGGCAACCAATCAGTGGCAAAACAAAGCTTCTTAAACAAACGCTGACTGAAGATTGCCACGACTCCCAGTAATCCATAACATAATGACAGTGACAAGTCCAAGCAGAAGCTTTTGCCACTCAAAACTTCTCAGATGGGAGCTTACTTCCCCGCAGGGGTACGGTGACTGTAAATTAATTGTCACATAGTTGACATACGTTTTTAAGTAAGGTAATAAAAGTGACTTCCAGTGCAGATGAAATTCAAAAGTTGATCGCAGACATTGACAACTTACTTGCCAGTGGTGGCAAGCGCTTGTCTAGATTTCTGCCTGGTCAAGGGCAGGAACCTAAAGAAGTTTTAGAACGAATTCGCAACTTCTTGGTGAGGCTCCAAGAAGAAGAAGCATTAGAGAGCGATATCCCAAATAATTCTTCTGAAGAACCGCGTTCGCCCTTAGCGTTGGCTCCGCCATCGCCTTTATTAACAAAATTTGTTGATCGAGGTTATAACCAGTATCCCCTACCGCCACTCGAATCCAATCAGGAACAGAGTCCTGTTGCAGCCGGACAATTAAAAAGTGAATTTTCGAGCTTGATAGAGCCATTGCGATCGGAATTAGAAGGGCTATTGCAAGAGCGAGCCACTCTCATACAAGAAATTAGGCAACTAGAGCAAAGGCGATTGCAAAACTATTCCTTAGCGCAACAGTTGACAAACCAAGATCAAATGATTACCGAGTTTTTACAGGTACTCATGAATCGGCTGGTGCCAACTGTAACCCCACTGTTAGCACAACCGGGGGAAAATTCGGCCATTTCTCCAGAAGCAACTAATCACGCCACCTCTGTAACTCAACCTTTATTAGAATCAGTAGACCGTGTAGAGCAGTTAACCCAGCTAGCGAGGGAGTTGGATCAACGCCTATTATCACTAGATGGGACTGTGAATGTAGTCTTTGAAGCACTACAGCGCAATATTAATACTTATTACGAATCACTGTCGCAAGCACTGGCAAGAATGCATAGCAAGGGAATGCAAGGCGAACAGTTGATGGCCAGCTTTCTCAACAATTTGACCCAGCATTTACAGCAACAATCCCCTATTTCCCCGCCATCTTTGCTGAGGGTAGAATCTGAGATATCACCATCATTGCCTGAAACAACCGCGATCGCTGCTGAAGCTGGATCTCAAACCCTGGAGGCAATCCTGCCAGAAACTTCATCTCCACTCACAATAAATTCTGAGCAACAGAATACTACCCTCACAGAGGATCTAGATGCAGTGCTGTTGCAGCTTGGTATAGACTCGTCTGAATCTTCCGAAAACCTGACCGAATTATCGCAAGATATTTCTGCATTAGTTGGTGATGAAGTAGACCAACTTTACGCCAGTTTATTTGGTACTGGTGATGTTAATAACCCAAGTCTTGATGTATTGACAAATGACTTATCTGCTTCCACAGCCTCCCAATCAACGTTAACTATCGCTGAGAGTCCATCTGTCCCTCAAAACGTTGATTCTGCGGTTGTGACACCAGATACGGGTATTTCAGCTCAAGAGACTTTAGTAGAAGCCACAAATTTATTATCAGAGCCACAGGAAGAACTATTTTTTGCCGAGGATACTGAGCTAGATTTGCCTCTGAGCTTTTCTACACCACAAGCAGAAACTTCCCCTACGCAACTCGACACTCAGCCAGTTAGTTTTTGTGCAGAGGATACTGAGCTAGATTCGCCTCTGAGCTTTTCTACACCACAAGCAGAAACTTCCCCTACGCAACTCGGCACTCAGCCAGCTAGTGTTGATACAATTAATACGCTAACTGATCTATTGACTGGTGCAGGTAGTGAGCAGGAATTGCTGGAAGTATCATCCTTTATGGAGGATGGCACAAGTACAGCAACAGTTACTCCGAAAGCAGCAGAAATTGCTTTGGCATACCCCTACGGGGAAGCAAGCTACGCGCAGCCTCTCGTAGAGAAGCCTACGGAAGCTATCGCTCCACCGGAAATATTGAGCAAAAATGATCCGCCAGACCCTTTTTTAGATAACTACATTGCTGCTTCACCACAAGAAAACTTGCTTTCTGTTGAGTTAAACCAGACTCCAGTTGTGCCTGATATTTCTTTAGATGAAGAACAGTTGCAGCAATTAGATCGAGATTTGGCTAATTTTGATCAGCAGCTAAATTCTGATTTGCAACCAGCTACCAATTTGGATATTGTCTCGGAACTAATTGATCAAACTCAAGACACAATCCCTACAAATTACCCTGAGTCGCAAACAGAAAATACCTCAACTGCGGATTTATCAAGTTTGACAGTTACCCAGGTAGAAACTGAAGAAAAAAAGGAAATCACAACTCCTATTCAAGACAGTTTTTTATCTTCAATTCCCAACTCCATCAACAATCCAGAAGTTTCGCCCAATGTTCTAGAACCAGTTTGGTATTTAGGAATTGATTTAGGTACAACCGGAATTTCTGCCGCATTATTAAATCGATCGACTTTTGTTGTACATCCTATCTACTGGTCAGCAGAAAATCCGCCGGGAACAAGTTCCTTCCAGGAATCATTTCGTTTGCCAACAGAGGTTTATCTTCCTACAGCTTCTATACCCCAGGGTGAAAGTGTAAATATAGAAGTCAATGAGCAGACAGCACCTGCGGCTGTTGCTCAAGATAAAGCACCTGACCACTCGGTTACTCCGACAACACATAAATCAACAGCAGATTCGACAACAAATAACCTCTACTCGGCACAGTTGAAGCCCTATTTACAAGTAGCCATTCCCTATAAGAAGGAACGGCAAAAATGGGAACCCGTTTTACAATTAAATGAATTTTCGGCAGGGCCTTTAATTTGGGTTGTGCGATCGCTCTCTAAACTACTATTAACCCTCAAATCTGAAAAAACTTGTACTACCCCTCGTTTAATGGCTGCTGCTGTTGGGATCGGCGAACAAGATTTTCCGCAGATTATCAATAATATTGCTGGTGTGATTTGCACCTGTCCATCTAGCTGGTCGGAACAATACCGCTTTAATGTGCGGGAAGCTTTACTGACCAGTAAACTCATCCAACATCCGCAGCAAGTCTTTTTTGTAGAAGAAGCGATCGCTAGTTTACTCCCAGAACTCGATGCTGCTAACGGTGAGCAAGTAAAATTAAGCCAACGTCAAGGTTCTCATCCGGCAAAAACCAGCGAACATCCGATTGTTGGTAACACTCTGGTAATCAACATTGGGACAACTGCCACAGAAATGTTGCTAGTTGATGTCCCAGAAAGCTTGCTGCAATTGACATACAATGATTTCATGCTCCATAGTTTTGCTTATGCTGGCAAGGGAATTGAGCAAGATATTATTTGCCAGCTGCTATTACCACCTAAATCTCGGCAATCACGCCCAGAAACACAAAGCAATCGCAAAACTACCAGCAGTAATCCTTGGCAATGGCAACCGTCAATTCCCGGTTTAGACCAAATGCGCTGGCAGAGTTTAGGGTTGGAAGAATTAGAACTACCGAGAGTCGGAGAACCAGATATTACCGCGCGGATTCGTCTTCAGCAGCGTCTAGAAAGTTCTCTACTGGGACAGGCGGTATTAGATGCGGCACTAGCTCTGAAGCTGATTTTGCAGCACCAAGAATCTTTTACCCTGGAATTAGCCGATCAGCAGTGGATTTTGCAGCGACGAGACTTAGAAAGCCAGGTATTTATCCCCTTTGTGCGCCGCCTGAACCGAGAACTCAACAAATTATTGGTAGCTCGTGGTATTCCGACAGAATCTATTAATCAAGCTATCCTGACTGGTGGTGTGGCTTGTGTTGGGACAGTAAACCGTTGGTTAAGGCAAAAACTCCCCAGCACCAAGATTATTCAAGATTTATATCTTGGCGAAAATGGCGCTCCTAATTGCAGTCGGGTTGCTTATGGTTTAGCGATGCTGCCTTTACATCCCCAGATATTAGATATACCCAGACAACAGTACACTGATTATTTCTTATTTACCGAATTGTTACGGCTGCTACCAGATCGTCCCTTATCTTTCGGTGAAGTTATCCAGTTATTTGAGAGTCGCGGAATCAACACTCGCACTTGTCAGCAACGCCTGCTAGCTTTTTTGGAAGGTGAACTGCCTTCGGGATTGATACCTTCAGTTATAGATTCAACTTGGCTAACCCAGAGTTCACAAGAAAATTCTGACTATCAGGCGATCGCCACAACACCACTTTTTGAAAAACAAGGGAGCCTCACCTATCGTCCCAATTCCCAACAACTGTTATATTTGCGTCGCTATCTAGATGCTATCAAGGCTAGTAATCAGCAATCATTAAAGGAACCATATACAGTGAATTTCGCCTTAGAGGTTCATTATTGAGACCAGTACATCTCCTAGAAATCAGGATACTATTCAAAATTCAAAATGCTTGTAAATATTAAATCTGAGCTGACTCCAGAACAACGGGATATTGTCTCAAGCCTGACAAGCTTGATTTTATGTTGTTTCACAAAGGGTTAGTATTATGTCGTAAGCATTTTGAATTTTGCAAAGTACTACTAGTACTTAAGTATGATAATTTTTTGATATGTACGATTAGCAATAGCTTTTTTATTTGATGGATGAAAATACTGTAAATTTACAATCTATAACTTCAATTGGAAGATTCTGTAAACTTTGGGTTTTCAGTTTTTATATTGCTTAAATTTTGTGTATATTAACACTTGGTGGTAAAGACAAGAGCAGTAAAAATCGTCTATCAATCATCTCCACGTCTACACTACTGATGCCAAAACCCCTGTTATAAAATAAGTTAGACCTTGTGAATAATCTTTCTCTTTATTCAGTTAATTGTTCGCAACAGCCTTTACACCCTTCAACTTTAAGCGCAAGAAAACGGTTAATTGACATTGTTGGAGCCATTGTGGGGCTAATAATCACGTTTTTGGTAGCAATTCCTGTGGCGATTGCTACCTTTATTCATGAGCCAAGCCCAATATTTTATTCTCAAATTCGCTGTGGTTTGAACGGAAAAACTTTTCGCATCTGGAAATTCCGCTCCATGATCGTAGATGCTGATAAAGTCAAGCATTTGGTTAAAAATCAAGCCAAAGGTCACATTTTTAAATCTGTTGACGATCCTCGCATTACTCCTATGGGTAAATTTTTGCGGCGTACCAGTTTAGATGAATTTCCCCAATTTTGGAATGTTTTGGTAGGGGACATGAGTTTAGTTGGTACTCGTCCACCTACTCCTGATGAAGTCAGCAATTACGACCCACATCACTGGGATAGACTACGAGTCAAACCAGGCATTACCGGAGAATGGCAGGCTAATGGTCGTTCGAGTATTACAGACTTTGAAACCATCGTCAAAATGGATATAGATTATCAACGCAAGTGGTCTGTAAGTTATGACCTGAGTCTGATTATTAAAACTATCTCGGTAGTATTGAAAAAAACTGGTGCTTATTGAATTTTTCATTAGTCATTAGTTTTTCTCAGTGTTCCCTTATCTCTATTTCTTATTCAACCCTTAACACCGCTACCAGTTTCTGTGGGTACAATGTAACGTTGTAAAAATAAAAATAGTAATAATACTGGAGCGATCGCAATTACTGAGCCAGCAGCTACTAAACGCCAGTCAAGAGAAAATGTCCCTGCTAGCTTTGCGACTCCCAAAGGAAGAGTGTATAAATTTTCGTCTTGGATGACAATTAAAGGCCACAAAAAGTCACTCCAAGCACCAATGAATACGAAAATAGCTAAAGTTACTAATGCTGGGCGAACTGCTGGTAACATCACATGCCACCACAAACCTAACTCCGAACTGCCATCCATTCGGGCGGCTTCTTCTATCTCTTTGGGGACACTCATGAAAGCTTGGCGTAACAGAAAAATACCAAAGGCAGAAGCCAAACTCGGAAAAATCATTCCTAAATAACTATTTCTCAAACCCAACTGGACTGTCAAAATATAGAGGGGAATCATCACGATTTGGAAGGGAATCATAATCGTGGAGACAATCGCCACAAAAATCCAGTCTCGCCCCACAAATGACAATCTTGCCAAGGGATAGGCAGCTAAAGCGCAAAATAGTAGATTTAAGCCAACCGTTAGCACTGATACCAAAGTGCTGTTATACAGGTATTGCCCAAAGGGTAGAGAGTTCCATACACTAACAAAATTATCTAGTGTCGGTTGACTAGGTAATAACTGTGGCGGCGACTGCAAGATATTTTCCGTAGGCGATTTCAAGGCTGTGCTAACTAGCCACAGTAAAGGAAAGAGCATCACCAGTGCGATCGCTCCCAACAGCACATACATTAGCAGATTTTGTGATCGTGATTTTTTCCAGTTCAGCATTTGATTACAAATTTTCCATTGTAATTCGACAATCGGGTTAAAGCAATTCACCTAATTCTGTTATGGAATTTATTCAGGTATGAGTATAATTAAGTTTCTTCACTTTCCGAACTCCCTAATTCTTCCAGTACATCAAAGAAGTCGTTCATTATTTTTGCATCAATTTCTTTTACATCACTCCATGTTTAACTATTATGAATAATATCTTGTGCCTCATAATAAGAAATACTCAAAGCCTTTTTTTAAATTCCAATTGATTCGGCTTTTGAATAATTACTCAATCTCAAGAACTTAATAACAGATTCTTTATCTGCGGATTCAATCAACATATTATTCAGCTTTTCAGTTAGTTCACTATCTTTATTCATGGTTTGTATCCAATTGTTAAAAACAAGATTCCTGACTTATTAGAGAAGTCGGGAATCTGGGGCTTTCAAATTTCAATAATCAGATATAATTGCTAGAAACTGAGATACTGCACACACAGATGTAAAAGATTTATCTTGCAGTCTGAAGCTAATTTACAGAGGTTAATCTTCAATTGCCACATAAGGTTGTGGTTCCCGCAAGCGTTGGGCAATTTGTTCTCGTCTATACTTTGCAAGTTCGCTATAAAGCCTCTTGCGAGAGAGATTTACACTTCCAACAGGCTCATGGTCTAGTAGTGTATGCCAAGGAGAAAACAGCAAACCCTCGTCTAAACGTTTGCGTTCTTCAAAGTCAAATTTCTGACTGAAAATGCGGACAGTTGCAACTTTAATAAATGGTGAATCTGATTCTTGCCATTCTATAACATGGTCTTCAATTGGCGTTTTTTCGTCATCTACATAAAACTGAATGAAGAAGTCAAAAGATGCTTCTTTACCTTCTTCAGTCAAATATTTGACTATTGCTTCCCGAAGGTAATTTTCTGATTCGGGAAGTGTTTCGGGTTGTTGTTCCGGCTGTTGAGATTTGACAGATAATTTTACAATGCGATTCCCAAACTTAAAGGGAGCCATGCTCCAATATTGAATTAAAAGCGGATTTCCTACTTTATTGCTACCAATTTTTTGCAAGATTGCAAAGGCATAACCAAGTTCCTGCAAACGCTCTGGGCTAAGTTGTCCACTCCCGGCTCTGGAAAGATCGGCATAATCACGAACATCTTTGGTCAAGAAAATCGGATAATTGTTGAGGATAAAATCTTGAGTTTTTTCTTCATCATCCAGTACTTTTTGCCCGTCCACATTCATGACCTTGATGGCGATACCCCGAACATCCGGCTGGCTGTCGGAGGTAAATTCACCACGCTTTTTAGGCGAACCACCACTAGAGAAACGAATCCATGCAGGATAGGTTTGTGGTGTTTTAAACAAACCTACTCTTAAATTTTCAGGAAGATTCGGTTCAATAATAAACTCTCCTGCAAGGAGTCCATGACTTTTGCTATGAATTTGCCGGAGGTCTGGGCCTGTTTTTTGTTGAGCTTGGAGGCTAGTTGCAATAATCTCGTCAATTATTGCTTCCTGCTCAGTGGTAGATGATGTTGGGTTAGTCATAAATATTTTATGATGTGTCTTCATCATCCTGAACCCTTAGTCTTTCCGAGTCAATCCGGTTTCCGTAGAAACAGCTTGTAGTGGTTTATCCCAAGATTCGATAGGTATTTGCGACAAATAGGCGAAATCAAAGACAATCCCGATAGTCGGTTTTGTCTGCCACTGCGGTAAACTGAGCAAGCGATCGTAATATCCGCCGCCATAGCCCAGGCGATATCCTTGATAATCGCAAGCTACACTGGGGACAAGAATCAAATCCACTTCGGCAGCATCTAAGATGGGAGCGTCAGGGTGCGGTTCAATAATGCCATAAGCGCCACTTTGAATAGAATCTTTAGGTGTCCAAATATGCCAACACAATGATTTATCAACGCAGCGAGGAAATCCCCAACGATATTTGGTGTTTGCAAATAGTGGACTGAGGTCAGGTTCTTGGCGAAAGCTAAAATACGCAAGTATTGTTTTTGCTTTGGTGAATAAAGTAGAGTTTTGTAAATGAGAGCATAAGCGATCGCTTTTTTCTCTCCATTCTCCAACAGACATTGATTGGCGTGTTTTGAGTAGAGTGCGGCGTAGTTTTGCTTTATTTAGTTGATGATTAACTTTGTCCATAAAAATTTATCGCGTCAAACAAATAAGCTGGGCATCACCCAGCTTATAAAAGCCTACATTCACTAATACATTGTTATGCAGCGTGTTGACGATACCACTCAATGGTATTCTTTAATCCTTCCTCAAAGCCCACCTGAGCAGTGAAGTTAAAGGCTTGTTTTGCCCGTTCAGTATCCAAACAACGGCGGGGTTGACCATTAGGCTTGTCAGTTTGCCAAACAATCTCACCCTTAAACTCCATCAATTTACAAATTAGAGTTATTAAATCAAGGATAGAGATTTCGTAACCCGTTCCTAAGTTAACTGGTTCCGATTCGTTATAGAATTGAGTTCCCATAACAATCCCTCGTGCTGCATCTTCTGAATACAGAAACTCGCGGGTGGGACTGCCATCACCCCAAACTGGGAGTTGGGTTTCTCCCTTAATTTGAGCTTCGTGAACTTTCCGAATTAACGCTGGAATAACGTGGGAACTTCCGGGGTCAAAGTTATCTTCTGGGCCATATAAATTCACTGGTAGTAGGTAAATTCCATTAAAACCGTACTGCTGGCGGTAAGATTGCAATTGCACTAAAAGGGCTTTTTTAGCAATTCCGTAGGGAGCGTTAGTTTCTTCTGGGTAGCCATTCCAAAGATCGTCTTCTTTAAATGGCACTGGGGTAAATTTAGGATAGGCGCAGATCGTACCAACACAAACAAATTTTTCTACTCCAGCTTGATAGGCAGCGTGAATTAGGTGCGTACCCATGATCAAGTTATCGTAAAATAACTCTGCGGGTTTTTCGCGGTTTAGACCGATGCCACCCACATGAGCCGCTAAGTGGACAATTATGTCTTGCTGGTCAACTGCCCGTTGGCTATTTTCCCAGACACGCAGATCGCAATCGCGCGATCGCACTATTGTAATCTTCTCACGATCGGCCCCTGCTTTACACAGTTGATCTATCACCTGACGACCTAGAAACCCCGACCCACCAGTGACGAGAACTCGTTGATTTTTTAGTTCTAAGGCGGTCATATTTTTATCCTCTGTGCTGCAAAATCAGAAGTGCAAAGCGCCCAGTTCTTGACGAACAGTAGCAATATCTAATGGAAATTGCGAACCATTTCCATTGGGTGAAGTGTGACCCAATGCTTGTAAGTCTGCTTCTACCATTAAGGAAACTAATTGTTCAAAGGTTACTGATGGTGTCCAGCCCAACTGCTGCCGTGCTTTGGTAGCATCACCAATCAATAAATCTACCTCAGATGGACGCAGGTAACGCTCATCAAACTCTACATAATCTTGCCAATTGAGATTTACATAACTAAATGCCAGTTCCAAAAACTCCCGCACCGAGTGGGTTTCACCAGTAGCAATTACGTAGTCATCTGGCTGGTCTTTCTGCAACATCAACCACATTGCTTTTACGTAATCCTTCGCGTAGCCCCAATCTCGCTTAGAGTCTAGATTACCCATGTAAATCTTTTTTTGCTTCCCAGCAACTATCCCAGCAACTGCTCTTGTAATTTTGCGAGTTACAAAAGTTTCACCCCGTCTTGGTGACTCGTGGTTAAAAAGTATGCCGTTACAAGCAAACAAATCATAAGACTCACGATAATTTACAGTTTGCCAGTGGGCGTAAACTTTCGCACAGGCATAGGGACTGCGGGGATAAAAGGGCGTTGTCTCACTTTGGGGTATTGCTTGTACTAAACCATACATTTCTGAAGAACCAGCCTGGTAAAATCGCACCTGAATTCCAGTCCGGTGTTGGTAGTCTCGAATTGCTTCTAACAGACGCAGTGTTCCCATTCCAACAGCATCCACTGTATATTCTGGTGAATCAAAGCTTACTCTGACATGGGATTGAGCGCCGAGGTTGTAAATTTCTACTGGTTTGACTTCTTCTAAAATGCGTCGCAACGTCGTCCCATCTGTCAAGTCACCATAGTGAAGAAACAACCGCACTCCATCTTTGTGGGGGTCTTCGTAAATGTGATCGATGCGGTCTGTATTGAAAGTAGAAGTCCGGCGAATGATGCCATGAACCTCATAACCTTGTTCCAGCAAAAACTCACTTAGATATGAACCATCTTGACCAGTGATACCAGTAATTAACGCTCGCTTCTGTTGCGTCATGCTCAATTATCCCTTAGTGTCTTTGATTAAAAAGTTACAGGCAATTGGATACAACCTAGCAGCTAATTGCTAAATTGCCTAATGGGAAACCTACGAGTTCTTGTTGTTATGAGGCTTTTTCCCGTAAATAAATATACTTAATCAATACCTTTGCCAAATCGAAAAATACCTTGATTTGTCGGTTGGGTTGAGGCACGCAACCCGACGTGTTTGTTGAGTTTCCCTTCCCTGCGGGACGCTGTTCGCGTTCGTTCAACCCAACAAATCAAAAAAAAGGCAAATGTATTGCTTAATAAAAAGCAATTTAGCAAGTAAGCTCAACCTTAGAGAGGCCAAGACTGTTTAAGTATGTATATTTTTCTTTTACTAGATATATCAAGATTCTTTTGGTATACGTTGTTTTTTGTCAAAATTTCATATATGTCTGCTTTTGTGAAGACTGAATAAAATAGATATTTGAAGTTAGACTTTTAGGGGCATTAACTGCCCCAGAGAATCGCCCCTAAGTATTTACTCAGTATGCCCCGTTATTTTTGGGCAGAATAACTACATCGACAGTTTTCAAGATGATCCATAAATCAAGCCAGAAATTCCTAAATTTGACATAATGCAGGTCTATTTGGACTCGCCGAGGGTAGGGAATGTCATTACGCCCGGATACTTGCCATAAACCAGTAATTCCTGGACGGATTGTTAAAATCTCATCAATGTGACAACCATATTTTGGTAATTCTTCTGCTACTAAGGGTCGGGGGCCGACTACACTCATATCCCCTTTTAAAACGTTCCAGAACTGGGGAAATTCATCTAAGCTAGTAATTCGCAAAAATTGACCAATTTTGGTAATCCGGGGGTCTTGTTTCAGCTTAAAACTGCTTTCAAATTCTTCTCGCAATTCGGGCGATGTTTCCATCATTTGCATGAGGATTTCGTCTGCATTGCTTACCATTGTTCGGAATTTAATACAATTAAACGCTTTGTAATTTTTCCCTACCCGTTCCTGGACATAAAAAATTGGGCCTTCTGAGCTAAAGGCAATTAGCAAGGCCAAAATTAAGTAGACGGGGAAGAACAAAATTAACACCGACAGCGAAAACACTATATCGAACAGTCGTTTGGCAAACTCTCCGTTTAAACCCTGAAAAGATAAACCTTTGGGTTTAACTTTTGGCGTCTTTGTTTTTTGACCGCGTTTTAAGAAAGTACGCGTAGACGCTCTAGTGTCTTGCCGTACGCCTCGCTTGCCGGAGAGGAGTGAGCTCTGGGCAGTCATCATACTCCTTAATAATCCACACCACACATAGTCCCAATATTAAAGCCAAAATGATGTGCTTCTGGGGAAAATTGCCAAAAGCCTAAAAAAATAAGACATTAATCTAGACCATCATTCCGAAAACGGTCTTTTTCGTTGCACTTGTTTACAAAATTTAGATAACGATCTGCAAAGATTTGCGGTGAAAACTGCGCGGCGTGCGATCGCATATACTCGGAACTGAACAAACCCTCATATACTTCAAACTTTTCTACTGCCTCCACTAAAGCCGCCTCGGTTTGCGTCTGGAAAAATATACCTGTCCCTGTATCCACACAAGAGCGGATATCTCGCACTGTTTCGACTGCCCCCCCTGCACCGTAGGCAATTACTGGCGTGCCGCAGGCTTGTGCTTCCACTAGGGCAATCCCAAAATCTTCACAAGCTGCATACACAAATGCCTTAGCCCTAGACATATATTTTTTTACCACATTATCGGGTTGCCATCCGAGTATTTGGATATTAGAGTTTGCCATTTCGCGAATCTTGTTCATTTCATCTCCTGTACCAATGACTACTAATGGTCGTTTTAGTTGATTAAAAGCCTTGACAATCAACGATATTTGCTTGTAACTCACTAACCGAGAAACTGTCAGGTAAAAGTCCTCTTTCTCAGACAGAAACGGAAATTCTGCAATATTCACTGGTGGGTAAATGACTATTGCTTCTCGTCGATAGCAACGCCAAATCCGCCGAGCTGTATGTTGCGAGTTAGCAATGAAGTAATCAACGCGATTGGCACTCAATACATCCCACTGGCGCAAACGATGTAATAAATATCGCGTCACCCACCCAGGTAAGCCACTACCCAGTTTGCTGTAGCGCAGATAATCAAAAGTCAAGTCCCAGGCGTAGCGCATAGGGCTGTGACAGTAGCAAATATGTATCTGTTCGGGAGTGGTCAGGATTCCTTTGGCAACAGCGTGAGATGAAGACAGAATTACGTCATAATGCCGCAAATCAAGTTGTTCGATTGCCAAGGGCCACAAAGGCAAGTATTTTTGTATACCGTTGCGGGCATCAGGAAAGTTCTGGAGAAACGTCTTGCCAATCTGACGGTTATATAAATAACTGTCTCTATTGCTGGATTCAAAATCGATCAGAGCATACAAATCAGCATCAATGTGATTCAAAATTTCTCGGACAACGAGTTCTGAACCACCGGTGGCTTTGGGTGTCAGCCACTCATGAACCAGAGCATATTTCAAGGGCACAGCTAACTTGAATAAATGGAAGATACAAAGACCAACTTGATGACGTTAACTGAAAAGTTTCCCCTTCTGATTAATTAACGGGAAGCGCACCAGATTAGCACATAGGACGCAATCTTTCCTTCAGATGTTCCAGATGGATGCTGCAACCTGATAACCTCAGATTGGAGTATTAAGGATTGGGAATGGTTATTTCTCCTTGTCTCCCCAGTCCCCAATCCCTAGTCTTTGACGACAACTGATATGGAAAAGGTGAATTTATGCGAATTCTAATTATGGGTGGTACTCGGTTCATTGGTGTCTATTTGACTCAATTACTAATGGAGCAAGGACATGAGGTGGTGCTGTTCAATCGGGGAAATCGGACAGTACCTTCTTTACAGAGAGTAGGACAAATTATAGGCGATCGCACTGACGCTACCCAATTAAAGGCAAAGTTATCACAAGAAAGCTTTGATGTCATTTTTGACAATAACGGACGAGAACTTACTGATACTCAACCACTTGCAGAGATTTTTCAAGGGCGAGTGCAACATTTTATATATATGAGTTCTGCGGGAGTGTATCTCAAATCCGATCAACTCCCCCACATAGAAGGCGATGCGGTAGATCCCAAAAGTCGCCATAAGGGTAAGCATGAAACAGAAGCTTATCTGACTGAATTGGGATTACCTTTTACTTCCATTCGTCCTACTTATATTTACGGACCTCGTAATTATAATGAGTTGGAAGGCTGGTTTTTTGATAGGATTGTGCGCGATCGCCCCATTCCTATCCCTGGAAATGGGTTGCACATTACGCAGCTAGGGCATGTAAAAGACTTGGCAAAAGCTTTGACTCAGGTTTTGGGTAATCAACAGGCCATAGGACAGATTTATAATATATCTGGCGATCGCTTTGTCACTTTTGATGGTTTAGCCCGTGCTAGTGCTGTGGCGGCTGGCAAATCACCCGATGCTGTAAAAATCGTCCATTACGACCCGAAAAAGTTTGATTTCGGCAAGCGCAAAGCTTTTCCGATGCGGGTGCAGCATTTCTTTGCTTCGGTGAATAAAGCGCAAACAGAATTAAACTGGCATCCTGAATATGATTTGATTTCTGGGTTACAAGACTCTTTGGAAAATGATTATTTGGCTAATGCAAAAGATAAAGCCGAAGTGGACTTTTCTTTAGATGACGAGATTTTACAAGCTATTTAGAAACAAAATTCCCGCTTTTTTATCGAAGTCGGGAATCTCAAACTTAGCCAAAAGAAAGAATTTTTCTTTTACCTGGGGAAGACGCAATTCATCGCGTCTTCAGTTTTTACTTGAATTTTAACCCACCTTCCGCACCCCCAAGTGTCACAGAGGGAAATTACTGAGATCAAAAAGCGAAGCAGGAATTAAAACAGACATGTTTAGTCGAAAAAGAGATTTGAGCAGCCATGAATCAGCAAAAATGGCATCAAAGCCTATTGTCAATAACGAGCAATAATAACTGGTGGTAGATAGATTTAAATGAGATAAATAAATGAAGATATTAAATGCTTTAATCATAAATTAGATGAATAAATAACAGTAGCGAAACTAGATTATCGACATAGCAAGTTAGAGCTATAAATCAAAGATATTAGCTCATTGTTTTGTCTATATTAAATTAATAAAAAGAAAATTTAGCTGACTGATTGATAGTAATGGAGACAATCATCTGGTAAAAGGTTTAAAATGAAATCCCTGTCTTGAGTCCAATTAGAGACGTGTTTTTCATTGTTAAATCCAACTAAATGAATAGACTGGAAGCATTGAAATATCCAACGTAAAGTGGGGCGGTCAGTTGCTTTACCCAATTGATTTTTAATAGTTGATTTAGATTCTTTGAGCGCGGCTCTTATTTGGCGTTGAGCCAATGTATAAACTAGGAGACATAAACCCATAATCATTCCTAGAGACTCTATTCTCTCGCTTGCTTTCAGGAAAATACTATCTGCAAAAAATAATGGGTCTTTAAGAAAAGCAAACCCTTTTTCACAAGACTGCTGAGATTTATATTCACTCAGCATTAAATCGTCACTGAGTTCACTGGACTCTAAAACATTTGTGGCAATAATGAAACGCCCTGCACTCAAAATGTCTGTGTCAATTTTACTTTCATTCTTCGATACTGTGGCAGAAATTTGGTAAGATACTTCTGATTGGTTATCTTTTTTTTAGGCTTAATTTCAGATACTTTAGTATCCGTAATTTGGTGATATTTAAGTTTTTTTGATAATTTTGATAATGCTTTGATAGCATCAGCTTCACAAGCAAATTTATCTTGTGATAACTTTTTCAATTCCAGAAGTGCTTTTGATTCTGCCTTCAGTAGGTCTATGGTCACGTGAATAACCGTAGGTTATGGTAATTTCTTTATTGCTTTTTACTGCTAATTCTTCTAACTCTGCGGTATTTTCTGCTTGTTGATTCTCAAATATTACTTCTGGTAAACTGCTATTGTATTGCCCATGCACGTGTATTGATGATGAATCTAGGTGTGATGATGACAGAGACACACCAAATTTTTGGGCGGCTTTTAAGGCAATGCTTAGAAATATTGTATCCAGTCCTTTAAGAAATAGTTTATCCATGACTCTGCCCAGTTTATCGTCGTTGAGATATTCTGGTTTAACTCCTGCTCCTATTAAATGCTCACAGGCTATTGTTTCAAAATATTTGGGAAACATATATAAAGGTTGGGATGCAAATCCTAACCCGTTCAATATCATTGCTTTAACAACATGACCAGGACTGACTTTTTATCCTTCCTCTTCACCTATTAATTCATTAATTATTTTTACCAACCCAATCGCATCTACTATTCCTGCCACTATGCCTAAATGGTCTATATTCTGAATTTCAATGTCTTTGCCATTCAACATCACAACAGTCTTCTCCAAATCTTCTGTTGTAATTTTCTCCTCTTTGATTTTTGTTATCAATTAATTTTTTAAACTCTTTCTTTTTCCCTTTGTTCTGTTTTCATCACAACACTTTTCTTTCTCTGCATCTCCTTAGCTCTTAATACAACTAATTTTCATTAATTCTCTTGACTCTTGCATCTAATTTAGTTCTTATGTACTACTTAATCGGTTTTTTGTTGATGTATGACAGTTAGGGTGAGGAAGGTAGGTTTGAATACTGGACTTTAGACCTACGATAGTTTAGGGAAGGCCAAAGATGCAGTATTGACAAGTCCAAGTATCCGATCATTTGTCAGCTTGTCTCAAAGCCCAGTATTTCGACGGCAATGGTTGAGCATTTATGCAGCACTGCATGATAGTCGTCCACCCAGAAGGAAACTGATGAAACTGATGGTGAAGCAGGTAGCGACAGAAGAGCAGCCATTTCTAGCAGGAGATCATAGCTTTTGGTCACGACCAGAAATGCGCTGGAGTGGGTTTCATTTTCTTCAATCCCCAAACCGGGCAATGGAAATCATTCGCGTCAAGGTGATCCAACCAGTTGGACGCAATCGTAAGTTCCAACCCTTATGGCTCGCTTGGTTGGGTCAGACAATGCCTCTATTAGAGGATCTCTGGCAAAAATACCTACGCCGCTTTGCTCGCTTTGCATTGGTATCGATTTGCCAAACAGAGGCTATATTGGACACAGCCTCAATTGAGTTCTACTCGGGCGGCAGAGCGATGGAGTGACCTGATGCCCCTGCTAACTTGGCAACTCTGGTTCGCAAGAGTTGCCTGTATTGATTCCCTCTTGCCCTGGCAATCGACTCAGGATAAACTGTCTCCAGGACGTGTAGCACAAGCTTTTCCTCTAATTTTAGCCAGTATTGGCACTCCTGCTCAACCCCCGAAAACTCGCGGTAAATCACCTGGGCGTGCCCAAGGGCATCAGCCTCCTCAACGTCCTCGTTATTCCACTGTCAAAAAACACGCATCTAAAAAACCTAAAACCGAAGAATCACTTAAGAATGCTGATCTAACTGCTGCTTAGTTTCTGCTTCTTTTTTAACGATTCCACTTAACTCAGCCTCTAAAAGAAGTTAGGTCACTTTCTCTTGCCTTCTATATCATTGCTGCTAAATGCCAATTAGTCCAAACTCAAGTGAATAAAGTTTTTCCTGTTGCCTATTGGTGAGGGAGACATTTTTTAACGCATTGTTTCAATGCCATTGAAATTAGGTTTTGTAAATGGTGTTATTGATTGATAAAATGAACAAGTTGCAATATACACTCCACAATGTTCTAGAAGCCCGTGCCCGTTTGGGTGAAGGCCCCATCTGGGATTCTACTGGGAAACTACTATACTGGGTTGATATCTACAACCATCGAGTGCATCAGTTCAATCCTACTACGGGGGAAAACGGCTTTTTTGATGTGGGAGACGTGGTAGGTGCGATCGCAACAGCAGATGCAGATAGATTGATTATGTTGCTGCGTCATCACTTGGCATTCCTCAACACTCAGACAGGTGTAGTTATCCCCATTTTGGAAATTGAAGCAAATCTTCCAGATAACCGTCTCAATGATGGTAAATGTGACCCTCAAGGACGTTTCTGGTTTGGTTCAATGTGTTCTATAGAAAAACCTCAAGCTAGCCTCTATCGCTATGATACTGATGGTTCATTGCATTTAATGGAAACGGGATTAACTATTTCTAATGGTTTGGGGTGGAGTCCCGATCAAAAGACATTTTACTTAACAGATTCTCCTCAACAAAAAATATATGCTTACGACTTTAATTCAGTAACTGGAAGTATTACTAATCGTCGGATTTTTGTTGATTTAACTCATGAATCTTTCTATCCAGATGGGTTGACAATAGACAGTGAAGGACATATCTGGTCAGCTATGTGGGATGGATGGTGTGTGATTCGTTTCAATCCCAAGGGTGAAGAGATATTGAGGATAAAGCTACCTGTGCAATTGCCAACTAGCTGTACTTTTGGCGGAGATAATTTGCAAACACTCTACATTACCACTGCTTCAGTTGGATTAAGCCAAGCAGAGATCGAAAAAAGTTTCTACTCTGGTGATTTGTTTGCCCTCCAAACTGATGTTACTGGATTACCTACTTATGCTTTTGAGGAATTCTAGGAATTTTCAGGTAATCTAACTATATAGTAGGGAATCACAGATGTGTGCCTCTAATATTGTTTATTCTCTCCACAGTGCCACTTGCTGCTTGAGTTCTCTCATATCTAAATAATCACTAGCAAAAGCTTTTCGTAAAAGTGGATGAGGAATAAATTGATCGTATTTTTGAATTTCCGGTGCTTCTGAAGTACTGAGTAAATCTTCTGAAGTAATTCTTTGCTCACACAATGAACTAATTTCAGGATAAAGATATTTAAATTTATCTTTGCCTAATTTGATTGTGAAATAATAGGGATTTAATCCGCCGATACTTGTAATTTCCAATGATTCTCGACAGTAGGAATTGAGTAATCTTTCTAGGGTGCGATAAGCAACCGTACCCATCCAGGGAAAAATGCAGCATTTACCTTTTTCTAATTGCACAATATTTTGCTTATTTAATCCAATCTTCTGTACCAATTGACGAACTTGACATAAACATTGTAAAGCATTTTTTTGCAAATAGCTATACTCGATATTTTCAAATAGAACCTGTTGCATTCGTTGTAAAACTTTGGTATGAATAGTGCCACCACTACCACGCCAATAAATACTAGCTTTACCCTCAGCTTGTTTAACAAAAATAACTTTCTTTTTAAAGTCAACTTCTACAACTTCCCAACTTCTGCCAGCTAAAGCAAATTGATTTCCAACAGCAGGCGGTGTGACGATACTGCCAATTTCCGTTGCACCTTGCTTAACAATATATTCTTGCTGTTCAGCAAAGACAGCATAGAACTTAAATTTTCTTACAATCTTTTCTCCTGCTAAACCCAGGATTAATTTACCTTGCTCAGTATGCTGAATATGACCAATATCAATTAAATAGCGGAGTAATAATTGGAAATCTTCTTTTGAAATAGCAGCAAAGGGTGGCAGACTAAAAATTTGTTTAGCTAAAGCATGAGGTGAAAGTTCTCCGGTTGCTGTTAAAATACTCATTATTTGATGATAAAGCAAACTCAAAGGATATTTAATCGGTTTGATTGGTTCAATCCATTGCTCCTCTAAATAAAGTTGAATGATAGCGATAGACTGCAACATCTGCCAGGGTATTTGCTCTGGTAGAGAAGCTTCTGGTAATGGTTTCTCTTCAGCACAGATAAAGCGCATATCGGCAGCTTCACCTCTCCTACCACTACGTCCTAAACGCTGTAAAAAGCTAGCTACAGACAAGGGTGATTCTAACTGAATAACTCGCTCTAAATGACCAATATCTATGCCTAATTCTAAAGTCAGAGTGGCGGCTGTAACTGCTGGATTGTTGGGTTCACGCATTGCATTCTCGGCAGCTTGCCGCAAGCTAGCAGATATACTCCCATGATGCACATGATATATATCTGGTAGTCCTTGTTCTGTAGCAATTTGTCGCAAAGATGCAATTACAGATTCAGTCCGTGTGCGATTATTAGCAAATATCAGACATTTGCGAGATTTGCTGAGGTTGAAAATATATTGTTCATAATCTGTTACCTCGGATTCATCTACTTCATCAGTAATATAAAAATGTTCTAAAGCTAGTTTTATTTGGCGTTTTATCCCATCAGTTTGAGGTGTAATCACTAGCTTATCTGTTCCTGAACGCAACCAATTTTCAGCTAGTGAGTAATCACCAAGAGTTGCCGACAAACCAATACGGCGCGGTTGTTTTTGCGTTAACTGTGCTAAACGTTGTAATTGGCAAATAATTTGACAACCACGTTCTGAACCCATAAAAGCGTGAATTTCATCAATGATGACAAATTTTAAATCACCAAATAAGCGGATGAGGTCATTATTTTTGTTGATTAACAAGCTTTCTAGAGATTCTGGCGTAATTTGTAGAATTCCTTGAGGATTCTTTAAAAATTTGTTTTTTCGAGTTTGAGAAACATCACCATGCCAGTGCCAAACTGGAATATTTGCTTCTTTGAGTAAGTCGTTGAGACGCTCAAACTGATCGTTAATTAAAGCTTTGATTGGACTAATATATAATGCGCCGACGGTGGTAGTAGGGTTGGTATGTAATAACGTCAAAATTGGTAGAAAGGCTGCTTCTGTTTTACCCGCAGCAGTTGCAGCAGTAACTAGCAAGTGAGCATCAGTGTCAAATATAACCTGACAAGCGGCAATTTGAACTGGTCGTAACTCAGTCCACTGATGATGATAAATATATTCTTGGATGAAGGGTGAAAGTCGGCTAAAAGCATCACTCATTTTTCTATGAATAATTGGATTAAAGAATCGGTCACGTATCTTTAAGATATGATGGGCAATTAAATAAATCTCTTAATTATATATAGGGCTAGCCCTTTCAAGGTGGGTAAAAATTTTTGTCAATAAATTCCTCTTTAAGCTCTTTACTCTGTGTCCTCTGCGCCTCTGTGGTTCAACAAGAGACTTTTGAACCGCAGAGACGCGGAGGACACAGAGAGAAAAAAATAGATTTTACCAGTCATCTTGAAAGGGCTAATTAAATGGTATTTTGAAAAGTTTTGCCGATTTTCCTCCTGTTGACTCAAGACAGATTAACATCCATAAATCAAACTGAATTAATAGAGAGAAGTATATAATGAGGCAAATACCATGAATAAGTATAAGGAAATCTTACGTGTCGTCCTTGCCATATCCATCATTGTGGTGGGAGTGACACATTTTGTTGTTCCAGGAGAATATGTCAAAATTGTGCCGCCACAACTACCTTACCCTTTAGGATTAGTTTATCTGAGTGGCTTTTATGAAATTTTGGGTGGTATCGGCTTATTAGTCCCGCCTGTAAGTCAAGCTGCTGCTTGGGGACTTCTTGCTCTTTTTATTGCTGTTTACCCTGCCAATATTAATATGGCGGTTAATCTTATTAAGATTGAACATATACCAAATTCACCCTGGGTACACGTAGTCAGGCTTCCCTTGCAAGCAGTTTTAATTGCTTGGGCTTGGTGGTACACGAAATCTTCTGATTGGGAGAAACAAGCTTCCATCATTCCCAAATCACTCATTCCCAAAGAATTAGAATTGAAATAAGTGGGTTTTTTATATTTGAATTATGCGCGTTACAACTTTGTTTGGGATAACCCTTTCGTTAGCAATCGGTATTGGGGGAATAACGCTTCCGGTGACTGAAGCGGTGCAGCTTAGAGATGGTACAGTCTACTTTGTGCAACCGCCGAAACTTGTGAATGCAACGACTACTTATAAAGATGTGAATGTTTGGGGTGGAACTTACTATTTCACTATCAACCTGCCGAAAAATGCTGGAGAATCCCTCCAGAAGGTAACGATCGCACAAAGGGAGGGAACAGAAAATATCCGCTATCATCTTGATGATACCCGCGCCTTTGTCGGAACGAGCGATCGCAAAGAATTTCGGCTAACACTAGGCCCAGTCACAGACGAACGAGACACACGAACCGTTACTGTGAATTTTGCTCCGCCTGTCACTCCCGGACAAACAGTGACAATCGCCCTCCGCCCTGTGAGTAATCCTAGCTTTTCTGGTGTCTACTTACTAGGTGTAACGGCATTCCCGGTAGGTGAAAAATCCCACGGACAATTTCTCGGTTTTGGACGATTTCAGTTTTACACCAATAGAAATAGCTGGTGGTTTCCATAAGTAGTATTACGTCAATGCTATGAACAACACAAGTTTCTATGGTATTGACAGTTTGCTGTAAGCCGTTACGCAGTTGTTATTGCGAATCAAATTTTTATCCCTAAATTATTTGCAAATTTAAAATAAATATTGGATAAACATCTTCTCCTGATAATTCTTGTGGAGATGCTAGTATTTCTACTGGTTTACCAAGACAATAGATTTCTACTTGACGCATTTTCGGATTAATTAAATAGCCTAATTTAACTCCGTTGTCAATATATTCCTGCATTTTGGCTTGCGTTTCTCCCAAACTATGGTATTACTGGGATGGCAATTATTCGAGCGATCGCCGATGGAGAAAGAGACCCAAAGAGAAACGTAAAGGTGGACAAGCAAAAGGGAGTAAGAACAAGAATAAAGTCGAGGTAATTTTTACATCTGAATTACTTCAAATTTAGAAATTGATTCATTCATTATTCCAGTTATTAGAGGTTGTTTGAAAAGTGTTTCGCTGTGACTTTAGGCACTTTTAGATCCCCCCTAACCCCCCTTAAAAAAGGGGATAACCGGAGTCAAAGTCCCTTTTTAAGGGGGATTTAGGGGGATCTAAAACTTGTTGCTACCAACAGCAGGACTTTTCAAACATCCTCTTAGACGGGTTTGTTTTTCTTTATTACTTAGTACTAAATGGTATTTTTGGAAATTATAATGCCTTGCAGATAGCTCGGTAAGTTAACTTCCATATAATTTCCAAGCTTCGCTCCGATTCAGTATTATATATACCTTATAAAAATCCTGACTCTAATAAACGCTTTCGTCGTCAGTCTGGTGAGAAGATTGACTATGGTAATATACCTGATGAATATTTATGTAAAAGTACCATTGAGCAGGATAGTAAAACAGATATTTATGAAGCTACTTTACTCTACAAGGAATTTGCTCAAGCACTCAATTATTCATCCCGTTTCTACGGGCGTTGAACCCTTGTCAATTGGCAGAGTATTGGAGAATAGGAAGATTTATTTTATTGAAAGTCATATCTAATAAGGATCTCGGTGAATTACAATCTCATTCTGGCTCGTCAATATTTAGATGTGTTTGCCTAGATGCCTAGATTAATGAAAGAGTGATAGTCATCACATTTTGAAATAACGACATTTCCAAAATTTTCTAAGCCGAATAAATACTGAGGTTGTTAGTTCGATTTCTAATCTATTATCTCTAGCATATTTCAAGAGTAATTAATAGATGTAGTAACTAGCAGCCAGTTGACTGCGGCTAGTTGATTTATCTTTTGATTCAGCAATGCCGTTTAATTTCAGAGGATAAATGATGTGAACCATAAATTAAGCAGATTCTTTCTGCACGCTGCTATTGCGTTACTGCTACTACTAAGTTTATCCGGCATTAGTCATGTATTAAATATTCCGGTTATTGAGCCACTGAAGGTTGTAGCAGCTACCAGCACATTGACTATTCCATCGAGCGCGCTGGTACCTTGGCCCGTATTTAAGCGTGTAGATGCTCTCAACTCATCGTTTCGTTCTGGACTAAACACAGCCTGGGGAGATTATTGGGAGCGTAGCGAAAATCCTTTTGATATTGGGTATACAGAGCAAACCCAAGAACTAACCAACACCGCCAATCGTAACTATGCAATATACAACAACCTTGACTTAGGTAGTGGTGTAGAGGCATTGATGCTGCGTATCGCTTTGCCTTCTGGGACAAACAGCGTTGAAGTGCGCTTAGGTTCAGTGAGCGGCTCTGTGGTGGGGAGCTGTACCATCAACAGCACTGGTTCTCTGTCAGACTACCGTACAGTTCCGTGTCCTTTGAATAGCAGCCTTGCAAAGGGAAAACAAAACCTTGTCATTAGGTTTACAGGCTCTAACAGTTCTATGCGCTTTAATTGGTTTGCCTTCTGGGCAAAGGATACAGTGCAAAAAATTGACGAGATACAAAAAATCCAATCCAACGATATCAACCAAGGTTCGCCTGTTATTCCGATTTCTGGCAGACCGATACGAACACAAAGCTTACTACCAGCCAGTTCCCAGATTCTGGCCAGATCCTATGGGCTGTGGTCTCCTGGCAAAACATGGGAATGCCCCAAGTGGATGCACGATACTTATTTTACCAATGGCGATGATGGCAAAGTATACCCCACATGGCATCCGCCTGTAGATTTTAACCCTGAAACAAATGTGTATTGTACTTATGGTCACGAGCATGGCGACGATCCGCTCAGTTCAGAGGTATTTAATATTGCAGGGATGCCAGCTTTTGGCTATGTAAATGAGCAACTAGCAACTAATAATCCATCTAATCCATCTGTTCATAGAACTGAAGATCACTTTGGGCATAAGGTTCTTGTTGCCAACAATTGGCAGATGTTCGATGAAAGCAACACCAGTTTAATTAAATCCTGTGACGTGAGCTTAAAACTGCACATGGGTACACATTCGCCGGATGCGCTAGTAAATACAGCCCATGAAATGTTTATGTCTGGTAAATGTGATGGGCTTGAAACCTTCAATTTAAAGCATTTTGCTTTGTTTGGTGCTGCCGGAGAATTTAAAGAACCTGAAACTTCTTTGTGTGACTTATTCGTAAATCCTGGTATTACTCCCTCCCCTACAAATCAACCCTATGGTGATGCCCATCGCGCCATTCCTACTGCTGGCTGTTACCAGCGTGGGACAGTTGATCAAAAAACGGCAGATGTAAATACAAGAAATACTGAATATTGGCTTACTGGCTTTGTTGGAAAAAGTTTTTACTTTAGGATCACAAATCCTTCCCGTTTTTATGATCCGTCTACCACAACGAAGATCAATAGGACTGTGAATAGCTGCTACGATCCAGCGCATCCTCTTTCTACAACTCTACTTTGCGAAGAAACATTAGCTGCTGGTAGTAAAGTCGAGTGGGACGACCCTCGATCGCCCTTCCGAGGAACAACTCAAATAGAAACTCACTTTTCTGGTCTTGCATTTAGCAATTCTGCAAATTCAGTAATCTATACAGATGCTTATGGGAGAAACGCAAGCATATCACCCGCTCCCGCTCAAGGGATTACGTTCAAGCAAATTGTTCCTGTCCAAGGATTTAATTATGATGTAAATGGTCAAGCTAGCCTCTTCCCAGCCAGAGACTATTCTGCATTGGGACAAAATGGGGTAAGAGCGCCTAATTAAAAGAAACTGAGCAATTCTAAATCCGTAAAGCAGGGCATCTCGTCCCAGCATTCCATAGGAAACTCAAAGCTTCAGTTTCTCCATTCGCCGATGCCGCGCATTCGACCGAGCAGCAATAGCTTCATTAGACAACTTTGAGGATTTAGCAAGTGGTGGTGATAAAGATTTCAATGATGTTATTGTACGAGTTAATTTGAATATCGCTTAGTAGATCAGGACTTACGCAAATAATAGGGCAATTCATGAATTGCCCATACAGCGTCTAGCTTTGTGTAAGTCCAAATATATTTTCAATGCGATCGCCTACTATAGCGTTTGTTTCCCCTACTTCGCACTCACCACTTTATGACCAATATCTCTCCGGTAATATATGCCCTCAAACTGAATATATTCGATCCCTGCGTAGGCTTGAGCGATCGCTTGCTCAAAATTTTCTCCGATTCCAGTCACATTTAATACTCGACCCCCATCTGTCACAACTTCTTGTTGCTGGTTTAATTTTGTACCTGCATGAAATACAGTTGCTCCTGTTACCTCTGCCTCACCAATACCAGTAATGACCTTACCTTTCTCATATTCTGCTGGATAACCACCTGAAGCGGCAACGACAGTGGCAGATGCTCCTTTTTTCCAAGCAATGGGCGGTAATTCACTTAATCGGTGTTGTACACAGGCTAGAAGTAACTCTTCTAAAGGCGTTTCTAATAATGGCAAAATCACCTGGGTTTCAGGATCGCCAAAGCGACAGTTAAATTCCAAAACCTTCAAGTCGCCATCGGATGCAATCATTAAGCCAGCATACAGCACACCCCGGTAATCAATGCCTTTAGCTCGTAAGGTGGCGATCGCTCTTTCTAAGACTTCTGTTTGAATCCGTGCCATCAACTCTGGTGTCGCAATGGGTGCTGGGCTATATGCTCCCATACCACCAGTATTCTCTCCTGTATCGCCCTCACCAATTCGCTTATGGTCTTGAGCAGGCAGCAAGGGGCGAATCGTTAACCCATCGGTTAATGCTAAAACTGATACCTCTTGCCCAATTAAACATTCTTCAATGACGACAAATTCACCAGCACTACCAAATTGTCCCTGAAAAATTGCATCAACAGCACTTTCTGCCTGTGCAACTGTTTCAGCTACTATCACACCCTTACCAGCTGCCAAGCCATCAGCTTTAACGACAATTGGCGCTCCCTGAGACTTGACATAAGATTTTGCTGCTCTTGCCTCCGTAAATACCGCAGCCCGTGCCGTCGGAATCCCTGCTTCTTGCATCAAGGCTTTTGCCCAAGCTTTACTCGCTTCAATTTGCGCTGCCGCTCTGACTGGGCCAAATACCATCAATCCTTTATCTTGAAGGTAATCTGTGATTCCCTTAGATAGAGGTACTTCTGGCCCTACTACTACTAGAGTTATGCCATGTTCTAGAGCATATCGGCTGATGCCTTCAAAATCATCTACTCCTAGGGGCAAGTTCTGGCAACGTTCCATACTTGCTGTTCCCCCATTCCCTGGTACACAGACAACTTGCTCAATTTGCTTAGATTGCAACAGTTTCCATGCCAGAGCGTGTTCGCGCCCTCCATTACCTACAACTAAAACTTTCACTGATTTCCTCGTGCGTCCCTTGCGAAATGAGAATACCTGATTAGACTCTCGCGGATCAATTTTTTCACCAATTATCACACTTGTGCAAGCCCCCTTATGGCCATAAGAGGCAGGGAAAGGGGAGAAATAATTATCTACATTTCAGGATTTGTAACTATACATCCATTGCCGTGAAGAGATAGAGCATTCTGGTGATCGCTTTATTTTTGAGGTTTTGTGTCAGGCGATATCTTTCCTGCGGAACGCTAACGCACTCACTCTTCTATAACAGGCGACTACATTTGCTATTTCGGCGACTACATTTGCTATTTCGGCGACTACATTTGCTATTTCAGCGATCGCATTTGCTATTTTGGCGACAGCATTTGCTAAACTGCTACGCGTCTACGTCTTGTTCTTAAGGTTTTCTACAAGGCGTAGGCGTAGACCGTCGTAGACATCGCTCCCGATCAACAACTATCGAAGCAGAAAATTAAAGCATATCGTTTGAAGTACAAATTGTCTGCAAAAATTAAATTCTAAACCTCATCTATGTTGAAACCTAGAGTTTTTTGAAAGATATATTTATTTATGTAGGTTGGGTGGAGTGAAACGCAATCCAACATTACCACATTATTTATGTTGGGTTACGCGATCGCTGCACCCAACCTACAAAACTACCGTTCTCAAGGTAGACGAGGTTTAAGTAGCTGAGTCTGAGCGTTCTATTTGCTGCCGAATGGTATCAATAGAAGCATTAATGCCAGCCAGTTTGGACTCTAAATCATCTCGTATCCAAATCAAGAATTTTAATTTCCGCTCTAAGCTAGCTTTGTGCGAAATAGGTTCGCTTCCATAGCAAGGACTACCCCAAAAAGGAAACATAGTTTACCTCTGTATTTAGCTTTCGTAAGAGTGCGATATATTGCACCACTTCATTCTGACTAATAACAATCAGACTAATGTGGGTAATAACCGACCTAAATTGTACGTGCTTAACGAATACAAAGATAATAATGCTATTGAAACTCCAGATTGTGCAGATACCATAATATATTTTCCTTATTTTATCTTGGCTGGGTAGTGCTTGCTGTTCAAAACTTTCATAAACTCTCTGCACCCACAAGAAGTAAAATCTAAACTTTTAAAAAACTTAATACAAGGGTTACGTCGATTATATTATGTATAAAAATGGTGATTATTGCTTAACTACTTTATGTCTATTCAAGTTTACGGAATTCCCAACTGCGGCACTTGCAAAAAAGCTCTCATCTGGCTCCAAAGCAATAGCATTGAATATGAATTCATCAATACTAAAGAAACTCCACCCAACAGTGAGATGATCCAAAACTGGATGAAGTCTTTGGGTTCTGCTCCCATGCGGAATACCTCCGGTCAGTCTTATCGAGCTTTGGGAGATGAAAAGAAGACTTGGACTGATCAACAGTGGATTGACGCATTTGCTAACGATGCAATGCTGCTAAAACGCCCAATTTTCGTTAAAGATGGAACAGCAGTGTTAGTAGGCTTTAGAGATGAGGCAGTAATTAAAACAAAATTAAAGCTTTAATTCAGATGGCTAATGGCTTTAACTCTTGATTTACAGGAAATTATAAACCTCATCTATGTTGAAACCTAGAGTTTTTTAAAAGATATATTTATTATGTTGGGCTACGCTATCGCTGCACCCAACATACAAAACTATGGTTCTCAAGGTAAACGAGGTTTAGTTATCTCATTATATAGATTTTTATCAAGTGCGTTTACTTCAAATAAATTTTCAATTCCAATAAATCCTAGCTAAGTGGTTAGCTAGAAAAATTTACTAGCTGAGATAGCTAAACTTACTTTAATGCCTCAAACTGCTGCCAACAAAGATATAATGCACGCGGTACGTGAAAACATCCTTTCCATTTGCCACCTTTGAGGTTTAACAATACTTCCCCGCGTCGATTGAGATAGCCAAACCACTCACCAGACTCTGAATCGGCAAAGTTTGACCAGGTATAATCGTGCATCTTTTGATACCATTCCCAACATACCTCACGCCCTGTTAGGCGATAGCCCATTGCTAATGCAACCAAAGACTCTAGGTGAACCCACCACAATTTTTGATCCCATTCCAATTGTTGTGGAGGATGACCGTCTGCATCCATAAAGTAATACAATCCGCCGTACTCGCTATCCCAAGCAAAATTCAGGATATTTAGCACCACATCAACAGCTTGGTTAATAGTTTTGGTATCGTTTTTCCGGTGGGCGATATCCATGATAAACCACATAGCTTCGATACCGTGACCAGGGTTAATCAGCCGTCCCTCAAAACAATCTATGTGGGAACCGTCAGGGGCAACATTTTCGTACATTAGTCCCCGTTCTGAGTCGAGAAAATCGGTCATCACTTCGCCCTGAGTCTCAGCTAGGACATTCTCTAGGGTTTCTTTTGGTAGCAGCCATTCCATTTCTAGAGTCAGGTTGGCTAAAATCATAGGTACAGCCAATGATTTCATCGGGCGTGTGCCGGGATAGGTTTTATTATATTTGCCTTTCGGGTTATCTTTACGGCGTAAAACGTTGTTATAAGCCTGCATTGCCACATCTTTTGCCCATTCTTCGCCCCCAGCCAATGCGTATTTACTAAATGCCATCGCAGCAAAGCAATCAGAAAAGATATTGTAAGGCTCAACCAGTGGTTTTCCTTCACGGGTGAGAGCAAAGTACCAGTTACCATCACTATCTCTGCCGTGTTGGGCGAGAAAATTAGCGCCATTGCTGGCAATCTTCAACCAGTTTTCGCGTTTTTCTAGCTGGTTGTAAAGCATCGAAAAAGTCCACACTTGGCGGTTTTGCAGCCAGATGAATTTGTCTGTATCATAAATTTTGCCGTAGCGATCTAGGCAGGTGAAGTAGCCGCCTTGCTGCCAATCGAGAGAATATTTTTCCCAAAATGGGAGTACGTCGTTGAGGAGAGCGTTTTTGTAAAGTTCAGCGAGCGCTTGAAAAGTATACTCCATAAATTTCCACCCCTTTTGTGCTAAGGCTAACAGCTTAACAGTTATCACATTTTGGCTCGAACATGGAGCATAGGCATAGCCCGTCGTAGACATCGCGTCAGTCTTTTACAAGATTTAGTTAGCAGCAGTTATACTTCTATCTTGTATCTTGCACTATTCTCAATAACCGTAGGGGAGACAGTGAGGTTGTTATGAGTGAGATTAAACGAGTTGCGATCGTTGGAGGAAACCACGGTAATGAGTTAACAGGAGTATATTTAGTCAAAAAGTTTCAGCAGTATCCAAATTTAATCAACAGGACAAGTTTTGAAACTCTGCCATTACTTGGCAATCTTAAAGCTATTGAAGAAGGTAAACGATACATTGACAGGGATTTAAACCGTTGCTTCACCAATCAAGGTTTACAAAATCCTCAACTCTCAAGTTATGAAGATACGCGGGCGAAAGCAATCCAACAAGTACTGCAACCGCAAAATCAGCCATTTGTAGATGTAATTGTTGATTTGCACAGCACAACTGCCAACATGGGGTTAAGTCTGATTTTTTGTGACCTGAATCCTTTCTTACTTCGGTTAGCTGCTTATTTAAGTTCTATCAATCCGATGGTAAAAGTTTTTGTGAATCAGCAATCTAAAGAAGGTGGTTTTCTTCGTTCTTTGTGCGAATTGGGTTTTGTTATCGAAGTTGGTGCTGTGGCTCAGAATATTTTAAATGCCGAATTATTTCAGCAAACAGAGCAGCTTATTTATGCAATTTTAGACTATTTTGAAGGGTGCAATCAAGGTAATATTCCGCAGACAAGCAGCCAGCTTACACTCTATCAATATATTGAGACTATCGATTATCCTAGAAGCGATGTTTACGGCGGGCTGCAAAGTGGGGAGATTCAAGCCATGATTCATCCCCAGCTTCAGTTTAGAGACTATGAACCTCTAAATCCAGGCGATCCAATGTTTCTGACTTTTGCAGGAAAAGATATTTTCTATGAGGGAGAGTCTACTGTTTATCCTATTTTTATTAATGAAGCGGCTTACTACGAGAAAGGAATTGCGATGTATCTCAGTCAAAAGCTGCAAGAGGTAGTTTAATTTCTTTGCCCTTTTAACCAAGATTGCAAATCAACCAGTAAATACTCAACCTGCTAGCCGATACATAATCACTTTTCCTTTCCAGTTTTCTTCCACAAATACCAGATACTCACCATTTGAACGACGAAATGCGCGGATACCATAAGGTATATCAATCCAGCCACTTTCGCTGCCAACTTCTGGGCCTGGTTTTAGCTGTTGTACTTGCGCTCCCGTCTTGGCATTATAGACATATACCTCTGCGGTTTTGACTGTCACGGCAAATACCCGATCGCCCGCCACACTTATGGCTGCTGTAGACACTTCGCGTTTGCCGGTGGTGTCGTAGGGAATCACAACTCGCCACTTGGGGGTACGATTTCCTTTACTCCAATTGTCAAAACGGGCAATTTCAGATCCAGCAACTCCAGTATCATCACCGAAGGCCGGATGATCTACTGTAAAGCCTGACAAATACATAGTATCTGTTTCGGGGAAATATTCGATCCGCCGCAAGTCGTTAAATATGCTGGGAGTAGTTTGCTTTTCCATCGAAGTATAGTTGTAGATGGGGTTGCCTTTAGCATCTATTCCCTGTAAAGGATAGTGGCGAATGCCATCTTCTGTTCGCAAAGCTTTCCAAACATCTCCTTTGCTGTCTACCCACCATCCACCGATATAAGGATAATCTTTGCTGGTATCATATTCATTATTTTCAAATTTGCCATTACCGTTGCGATCGCGCCAGATCCATTCGCCTTTTTGTGGTTGATTCGGCGGCCAATTTCCCTTGAGAAATGGTTTATCTGCGCCATTGCTACCGACAAACATTCCGGCTGGAATAGCAATTTTGCCATCTGTGGCTGGATTAAAACGATATATTTGCAGGAAACTGTTATACATATCAGTGAAGAACAAAAACGGCTTCCCTTGGATGCGGCGCACAAAAGTTCCATCTGGCGATGTATGCAGACGGGGATCTTGAGGATATTTGAAAGGATTTAAGGTGTAAGCTTTGTAAGTCCATTGCTTACCAGCAGGCTTACTGTAATCCATGAGATAGTGTTCTTGTTTGGTGAATAAATCTACACCATCAGTTTTAGGATCGGCATCTGCATTATCAACGAATATCAATCCTAGCGATCGCCATATTAGTTTTCCCGATGGCGAAAATTTCCGTAAATCTGTTCCCGATTTGTTGAAACCATTACTATTTACATAGATATTACCTGAAGCATCTGCACCAACTCCGGTAAGTCCGTAAAGCTTCAAATCTCCAACTTCGCCAGTAATTTCTGTATAGATACCACCCTTAGAGCCAAAGCTACCTGTCTGCACTGGCTGATCTTTGATGTCATAAATCAACATTTGCTGACGCGGGCCATTTTCTGCCACTAACAGCTTACCTTGACGATCAATTGCGATCGCAGTTGGTTCAATAATATCTGCAATCTGTTGGGGCAATTGCTTTCCACTTTGGGAATAATGTAAAATTTTGGCAGGTTTACTACCATTTTTGCTTTGAATAATCCACAGATTTTTTTGTGGATCAACAGTTATTGCTCCTGGATTGGCAAAGGTAAAACTGCGTACTTGCTTCATCGTATCAGTATCATAGACACGAATGCGGTTAGCAGCAAAATCACTCACATACAACTCGCTTCCTACTGTTGCTAATCCAGTCACTTCACTTTTTGTACTGGTAATTAACATACTTTTATCCCAGCCACGCCCTTCAGAAAACGGTGCAGGTTTTCCCGACAAATCATAGCGTCTAACGCAGTGCCAAGCTGTTCCTTCAGGAGGATAATCTTCATCAGTTTTACCCTTTGATCCCTGAGTCATGGCAAGGTAAATATATTTACTATTTGCCGTTACAGCGATGCCACCTCCACGGCTCCAGCCATGAGTATCGCCAATAGCACCAATAACCTTACCATCTTTGTATATGGCTGCCTCCATTCCCGCCTCATCCCAATGGCTGTTGGTATAAACTGTGCCATCAGGAGAAACATACATTGCCTCAATATTGTTTTGTACCCGTAGATTTCCACTGCCAATAGTGTTACCTATCCACGATGTTTTGTAAGTAAGGGTGGGTGTTTCAGTATTGTTTTGTACCAGCAGATTTGTACTGTCAATAGAATTACTTGTCCACGATGTTTTGTATGTAAGCGTGGGTGTTTCTGTTGTTGCCCAGTCTGTTGTAATACCAAGAGCAGTAACAATGACTCCAACAGTCAAACTGAGTAAAAAATTGAAAGTTTTACTTCTTTGTAAATATCTAAATTTAGATAATTTTTTTATGTGCTGATGAAGCTTGCGACGGAGTTTTCCTAACTTCGTCATTAATTTATTTATCATATAGTTTTTCAGCTTTTAATTATTTATATACAATCATTTTTTGGGAAATCAGTAAAAAATATAATTATTATAAATAAGCGATAGTTTTACACTATCTTTACAAAAACCATTTTATTATTTAATTTTTCAGCCAGTATCTATAAAACCTTCTCGAAGGTATTAATAGCTACTGTTCGATAAACAAAAATGGTAAATGTTAATACATGATATTTCTATAATTATTAATTTATAGCGATTTTCGGCTCTCTCTATCTAGTATTCGCTTTTCCTAATTAATAAGTATCATATCTATCAAAATCAGTACTATGTAGTTTATAAAAACACAAGGTTTCCTCCCTTGTTGACGTTGACATATAAATAGTTTATAAATTGGTGTTCTATATAAAAATCTTGATTTGGAAATTCTAGTAATTAATTTTTGGAACATCTTGTAGGGACTTACAGTTATACATCCCTACTGTTTTAATATATCTATAGGAGACATATTAGTGAAAAATAAATCAGAAATTTTAGCTTCATCATCTGCATCTATTCTCACATTGGGATTAGGCTGGTTTCCCAAGAATCCCGGAGGGTTAGAAAGATATATGTATGAACTAACTCATAAATTAGCAGCCAATAAAGATCAGGTTGAATTATGCGGAGTTGGTCTACCAGAGGCTGAAATAAATTCGCCGATTAAGCTGACTAACTTGGCTTCTCCCGATAGCACTATTTGGCAAAGATTATGGTCTATTCGCACTAACTTTCAGAAAACAAGAACCAACAAACCAGATGCTATTAATCTACACTTTGCATTATATAGCTTTCCGCTTTTAGATATTTTACCAAAGGGAGTACCAGTTACTTTTAATTTTCATGGCCCTTGGGCTTCTGAGAGTCAGCAAGAGGTAGTTAATAAGAATCTAAGTCTTTTAATTAAGCATCATCTAATAGAAAAAAACACATATAATCACTGCGATCGCTTCATTGTATTGAGCAAAGCATTTGGAAAAATTCTCCATGATAAATATCAAGTACCGTGGAGCAAAATTAATATTATTCCTGGTGGAGTTGATATTAACTGGTTTCAACCAAATTTATCACGCCAAGAGGCTTTTAGACAGCTAGGCTGGCCAAATGATCGCCGGATAATATTTACATCCCGCCGTTTAGTGCATCGAACAGGAGTTGACAAATTGTTGCAGGCTTTGGCTATAATTAAACCCAGAATACCAGATGTTTGGCTAGCGATCGCAGGTCGTGGTCACATCCAAGCTGCACTACAACAACAGGCTACAGAATTAGGACTAGATGACAACGTTAAATTTTTAGGTTTTCTCCCTGATGAGCAATTACCTATAGCTTACCAAGCTGCGGAATTGACTATAATGCCTAGTCAATCTTTTGAAGGGTTCGGATTAGTAATAGTCGAATCTCTGGCTTGTGGTACTCCTGTTTTATGTACCCCAGTTGGCGGAATGCCAGAAATTTTATCAGAATTTTCACCTGATTTAATTACAACTTCAACAGAAGCCTCAGCTATTGCTGAAAAATTAGAACAAGCGCTTTTGGGAAATATCCCCATACCTTCACGAGAATTTTGTCGTCAGTACGCAACTACACACTACGACTGGAATCAAATTGCTCAACAAGTACGGAATGTTCTATTAAATTAAACTAGAGACGCGAAATTTTGCGTCTCTGTATTGTATTATAAGGAAGTTTTATGAAAATTTTTTTCTTAGACCAAAGCGGCAAACCAGGCGGTGCAGAATTATGTTTAATAGATATTGCTAAACCATACGGCGATCGCGCTTTGGTAGGTTTATTTGCAGATGGGGCATTTAAAGAATTACTACAGCAAAATCATATTCCTGTAGAAGTTCTTGCAACTCAAGCAATTCAAGTTCATAAAGAAGGCACTTTGGTGCAAGGATTAAAAAGTGTCGGACAACTTGCACCTTTGATTACTAAGGTAATTAAAAAAGCGCGTGAATATGATTTAATCTATGCTAATACTCAAAAAGCATTAGTTGTAGGAGCATTAGCAAGTTTTTTTAGTCATCGTCCTCTGGTTTATCATTTACATGATATTCTTTCCAAAGAACATTTTAGCCAAACTAATCTTCGCATTGCCATTAACTTAGCTAATCGTTGTGCCTCATTAGTAATTGCTAATTCCCAAGCTAGTAAAACAGCCTTTATCCAAGCAGGAGGACGCTCAGATATTGTCGAAGTTGTCTATAACGGCTTTAATCCAAAAATTTATCAAACTGATGAATCTGATATTAATCAATTACAGCAAAAATTAGGATTACAAGGAAAATTTGTAGTTGGACACTTTAGCCGTCTTGCACCTTGGAAAGGACAGCATATTTTAATTGATGCCCTTGCCAAATGTCCGCCAGAGGTGACAGTAATGTTAGTGGGAGATGCACTGTTTGGCGAACAAGATTATGTCAAACAATTACACCAACAAGTTGCCGATCTCGGACTAGAAAACCGCGTCCAATTTTTAGGATTTCGTTCAGATATTCCCCAGTTAATGGCAGCTTGTGACTTAGTAGCACATACTTCTACTTCGCCAGAACCGTTTGGTAGAGTGATTGTTGAGGCGATGCTATGTGGAAAACCTATAGTTGCAGCAAAAGCTGGGGGTGTAATGGAATTGGTAGAACATGGACTTAATGGTTTTTTGGTGACACCAGGAGAACCCCAGGAACTTGCACAGGTGATAATCACCTGTCTTCAGGAAACGGAAATAACTGCAACTATAGCCAATAATGCTAGAACTACTGCTAGTGGGCGTTTTGATATTGCAACTATTAATCAGCAAATTGCTCAACTGCTGTCTGACAAATTTTAGTACACTATGGCAGAATTAGGGGATCTTGGGCAAGATCCCCTACAAATAATTTTGGATAATTTGTTTTTTCCAAGCGATCGCATTAAGCTGCTTCCCGCAGTTGTGGTTGTGACGGCACACTCACCTCTGGAAACGAAAGTGAGAGTTGTTCTGCTTGAGGAACTGCGGCTTGCTGCAAAACTTGAACTTCGATATTCACGCTGACTAAATAACTGCCTGTATCAGCACCAACCGCTTCAGCAATTAATTTGGCGATATCTGGGCGTTTGGCAGTCAACGGATCGCGTAAAATACACCGATCCCATTCATGCTTGGCGGTCGGATTGAGGTTGAGAATATAATGCTTCATCATCGAACTAACCCTTGAATCCATCTTCCAGAAGGTTGTCACACAGCCGTTAGGCATTTCATTAGGCTTTGTGGACGCTATCCATATTATAGTATATTTGTACTAAAGATGATGATGTTTTAGTAAAAAAGTAGCGCAGATAGACTATTCGTAGCACTACACCTGTGTGCTAATACGATATTTGCGTGCTAAATCCCATTGTTTTAGGGCAGATGCAAAGAATCGAAGTGCCATGCCTACCCCAGGCAAAGCCAATAGTAAATTTACAGCAGGTTGCAAGTCAATAAAGTAGAAAATGCAGGATTAACGCCTCAGATATAAAGATTTTCTGCCCCTACCTCCTATTCAAAACCCGTAGCTTTATATTTCATCCAAAGAAAAACTGCTGTATCTATTCCCTTGTTCTCCAATTTGGTGGTGCGCCTAAATCTATAATTATTAATTCCAGAAGATATGCCCATTAGGTAATGCTAACTAAAAGCTATTGCAATTAAGCTTACAAAGCAAGCCCTAATTTTATACAAATCGCTATATGCTAGATACTTATATTATTGACCTATTTGTAATTGGTCTACTTCTGCTGATGGTAACATTAGGGTCAGGTTGGATTGCTCGCCTACCTCTTTCTTTTGCCATTATCTATCTCATAGTTGGTATTTTTCTAGGCCCTTATGGCTTTGGGCTGATTCAATTACGTCGAGATGAAGTTTTTAATGCCGAACTACTGGAAAGAATAACAGAACTTGTAGTAATTATTTCTGTGTTTAGCTGTGGCTTAAGAATTGTTCGTCCTTTAAAGTTGGGGGCTTGGGATATTACAGTACGGTTGATTGTATTTTTGATGCCAATTTCAATTTTTGCTCTGGCTGTTGTGGGTAAATTGTTTTTAGGGATGAATTGGGGAGAAGCAATTTTATTAGGAGCAATTCTTGCACCTACCGATCCAGTATTAGCATCAGAAGTACAACTGACCGATATAAACGATCAAGATGAATTGAGATTTGGTTTAACTTCTGAAGGTGGCTTAAATGATGCTTTAGCTTTTCCCTTCGTTTATTTTGGTCTTCATGCGTTAAAAGATGACAACTGGGGTAACTGGTTTAAACAGTGGATTACAGTTGATTTAATTTGGGCAATCGCAGTTGGCATTATTATGGGAATTGTGGTTGCCAAATCTATAGTTTGGATTGAAAAGACAATTCAAAAACGCCGTCGTGCTGATGAGTTAATGGAAGATTTCATTGCTATCAGCACGATTTTACTAACTTATTCCTTAACAGAAATGGTTAATGGCTATGGATTTCTGGCAGTATTTGTTGCTGGGTTAGTTGTCCAACGCAGTTATAGAAACTCTGAAAAACCGCTAGGACAATTGGAATTTATTGAGCAAGTTGAAAAGCTGCTGGAAGTCGGAACAATTTTACTCTTGGGTTCAATATTGTTATTCCAGCCAATGCTTAATTATGCTATGCAATCTTTGTTAGTAATCATTTTGTTATTCTTAATAATTAGACCAGTCGGAGTTTGGATTAGCACAATAGGTAAACGCCCTGTAGAATCACACCGCCGAACATTCCATCCAGGAACTCGTTGGTTATTTGGATGGTTTGGTATTCGCGGTGTCGGCTCTTTATATTATCTTGCCTATGCCTTTGGTAATGGTTTAAAAGGTGAAGCTGCCGAACAAATTGCTTGGATAACTTACACTACTATTGTAGCCTCTGTGATTATACATGGCATTAGTGCAACTCCATTAATGAAGTGGTATGAGCGCAATATCGGTAATCAAAGAAAACCCACTTCTCCTTCCACAATTGATGAATTTGAATAAACTTCTGTCGGGTGTGTTAATGCAGAAGGTTAACGCACCATCAAAAACTAAGGTGCGTTACCCTAAAGCGATAACACACCCTACAAGTTAATTTTCTAAACCTGTGACTTCAAAACATATAAAGGCTTTAAATCTTAACTACCAAACTTCGTACAAAAGGGCTTGGTAGTTTTAGCCTATATTCTCTATTTACCTGTCACCTTTTCGATAACTTCTTTCGCTTTTTTCCCAAAACTTTCTGGGGGATTTTGTTCTTGTTCAGCCTTCAAATTCCTTTCGTAAGTTTTCTCTATAGTATTAAGGTTTTTTGAATCTTTTATCGCTTGCTCATAAGCTTCTTCTCGTTCTTCTTCTTGAATGCCAACACCTGGGTCAAATTCGTTAGCACGATTAATTTTTTCTTCAGAATTTGGTTTATACTCTGGAGGGATTAACTTTAATTCTTCAAGAGTAGTTGCATAACTAGCTTGCTGAACGAATATAAATGAACCAGATAAGCTGATAGAAACCATCAAGCAAACAACCAAAAAGCTTGAACGTAAAGCTTGTTTTAAAGTTAATAGAATTTTTTGCATGAAAAACTCCTCCTATTGTTCTGTTATAAGCCTTAATTATGTATAAATATATTCAATATTCAAGGCTCACAGGCATCCTAAATGTTTAGGTACAGTTTTTCCTTCTATCTCAAGGTATATTAATTTTTACCTATAGTTCAGTTAATGCCATCTAAACGTTTTAGGATCTATACCCATAGACAAAGGCAGGCAAGATACCTACCCACAAGATTGGCATTTATATTTATTTGTTAAAAATCCCTCATAACCAACTGTGATTAATTTTAATTCCTCGACTTTGCATTACTTCTTCAAATAAATCTGTTGGGAGTGCTTCTTCCACAGCAAAAACACCTGGTTTATTGAGTTTACCTTCTAGCAATAATTGGGCAATACTACCTGTGCCACAACCAGAAGCTATCGCTGTATTTTCATGCACTACAGTTGAACAATAAACGGCGGTTTCCCCATCTTTTTGCCCTGTTACTTCTGAACGAACCGCTACACCAATTCCAGTAAAATTGTTAGTCACATCTGTCATCGAATGGCTAACATGAGATAAAAATTCAATCATGTAACGGCGCTGCATTAACCACTTGGGAAAAATGTGTGCCGCAATCCAAGTTAGGTGATTATAAAAATCGGGAATAGAGCCAAACTTAGTAATTACAGTTTTTACTGATGGGAAAGCTTTGGGCAATGTAAAAGTTTCTGGCATATCAAACCAATAAACTCCACTAGGCCCATAGGGAGGCGGAAACTTAACTACTTCTCTTTCACTATAAGGCTTGATGATCTCCCATTTTCCATCTATCCAAGTCTCAAAAGGATACTGCAACCCTAGAAAAGTTGTCCGCATCACTGTAATGCCAGCACCGCCAGAACCCGAAACTAAATAACTTAAATGGATCTTTTCTGGTTTATCAAATTGTTCAACACCTTGACGTACCATGCTGTTAGAAATACCAGGAAAAATGCCAGTATTAATAATTGCTGTCACACCAGCAGTAGCAGCTTTTTCATGATAATTGAGAGCTTTACTAGTATAAGAACGATGGTCGCTAACATCTACATAGTTAACGCCTTCAGCAATACAGGTTTCGAGAACATTAGTATCTCGATAGTGAAATGGCCCAGCACAATGGATGACTAAGTTAGAGTTTGCGATCGCATCTCGCAACTTGTCAACTTCTGCCAAGTCCAAGACCAAAAACTGCACTTGTCCGCCTGAAGACAAGCTAACAGCCTTCCCAAACTCCGCAGAACGTCCAGTAATCGTAATTTGAGCTTGCGTATGGGTAGCTAGATCCTGAGCAACACTGCTACCAATCCGCCCCCGTCCACCAAGAATTAAAACTCTGTCTGTCATTACTCCAGATTGGCAACACTAACCTTATTTCATCAGTTTTGCGTCCTATTTGCCATCGGTTATAAGTATGATTTATAGCATTCCACAAAATTTCTGCTACATTTGCGATTCAATTTGCCTGACTACTGTTAGCGCCGAATAACTCACTCCAGCAGTACCTTCGCCGGGATGGGTAGAGTCACCAACTAACCACAAATTCTGGATGGGTGTGCGATTGGCAAACCCGAAAGGGCCAAAGGTAGGAATTCTTTGACCAATACCGCCAACTATACCGCGATCGCGGGCTGTGAAATGGGCAAAGGTGCGCGGTGTTGCGGCTTCTTGATGAATAATCGTTTCTGGTTTGAGATAGAAGTATTGGGCAAGACGAGCGATCGCTTCTTGGGTAAACTTTTCTTTTAGTTCTTCATAATTTTCAGTCTCCCACCACTGTGCAGGATCGACAAATGAAGAAGCGATAATTGTCGCTTTCCCCTCCGGTGCGCGGCCGTCTCCAGGATGACTGACGGAAACAAATAGGGAATTATTCTCGCCAATAGGGCCATTAACATCATACAAAAATTGCAGGTGGGGAGGACACCCAGCCGGAATCGCGCTAGCATCTACACCCAAATACACCACAAACGCACCCGATGCTTGGGGTAGTTTTTCCACCCGGTTTTTATATCCAGATGGCGCTTGTTCTCCCAATAACTGCACCAAGTTTTGCACGGTGACGTTACTAACTATATGGTCGGCTGCTTCTGTCCAAACTTCGCCAGTTTTCTGATTTCTAATGACAACAGCAGTAACTTTACCGTTTTCTACTTTGATTTGTTCTACAGTGTGGCGCATCAACAATTTGCCGCCATCTCTTTCTAAGGATTGTACCAAGCGATCGCTTAATACTTGCATACTTCCCTGGAGGTGAAACAATCCTTGGGGCAGTTGGGATACACTCAACGCTGTGGCTGCATAAAGTAATGCTGTATTCTCTGCATCCACCTGGGAGTATAGCTTCAGTTGCAAATCCAAAAAAGTCCTCAATCGCTGGTCATTTCCCAGTCCACATAAACGTAAAGCATCTCCCACCGTAAACAAAGTGAAGGGGACGGTAATTAATGTACTGGGACGTACCGCTTGCGTTAGCTGCCACAGATCCCATAAATTACGTGGTGGTAGAACTGGATCGCGTCCTTGAAATTCCCAACTGGCATCAAACAAAGTTGCCATCAATTGCCAAAAGGGTTCGCTACCAGGAAACTGTTTTTGTCGTTCCTCTTGCCATTTCTCTTGGTCGCGCCAGACATTAATTGGTGTGCTTTCCCCAGGTAAATACACCGCACAAGCAGGATCGCAAGGCGTTGCTGCGGGTAAATCTATTGACAATTCTGAGAAAATGCGGTGGTGAATTCCCCCTGGTTCCAACCCCGCAACCTGAGTTGCACCCACATCAAAGGTAAATCCTTGGCGTTTAAAGGTTGAAGCACAGCCTCCTGGTACGAGGGCTTGATCTAAAATTAAGACGCTGTAACCTCTATGAGCTAATAATGCTCCAGCAGTCAGTCCACCTATTCCGGCACCGATAATAATGACATGAGAGTTACTTTTGTCAAGAGGTTTACTGGACATTGATTAGTTTCTTTAAATTTCTTAATATTTTTACTTATAATTTTACCTTACCTCTGAGTTGAATTGGGTCAAGGGTGCGATCGCGGCTAAAAAGGCGATTAAAAACCGCGTCTACATGGATGCCTAAGCCAGGATAAGTGGGTTAGAAGTTTGACAGCAACTCAAATCTGAATCTATGCACACAAATAATTCCGGTTGTGGTGCTGACCTCTTCTGCTGAAGACCAGGATATGATCCAATACTGCTCAGGTTAAAGGGTAAAGGTTAAAGGTTTTTTCTTTCCCCTTTCCCCTTCCCCTTTTCCCCAAAACCCGACAAGTATTGGGATATGATCGAGAGTTACCAGCTTGGGGTAAAGAGCTACATTGTCAAACCTGTGGATTTTGAACAATTTAACTAAGCAGTCCAACAGCTTGGTTTTTATTGGATGTTATTTAACCGATTGCTAATTCCCAATTCAAATAACATCCTTCAGCACTGATACCAATTTTTCAATATGTGCTATTTTGTGAGTTGCCATTACAGATATTCTGATTCGACTTGTGGGCACTGTGGGAGGACGAATTGCTGGAGCAAAAATGCCAGCATCTCTTAGCTGTTTTCCAGCTTTGAGAGCATCTGTGGCATTAAGCAATTGAAAACATAATATCGGTGATTCAGAAGGCAGCAATTTCAAATTAGGTAAATGTTGCAGCAAAGTTTTCAAGTAATGTATATTCCCCCACAATTGGGCGCGGTGTTGTGGTTCTTGTTGCACTATCTTGATTGCTGCTAAGGCGGCGGCTGTATCAGCAGGTGAAAGCCCAGTGGTATAAATCCAACTGGGTGCGCGGTTTCGCAAAAAGTCAATTAAGGCGCTACTTCCTGCCACATAACCGCCTAAACTACCCAAAGCTTTACTCAAAGTCCCAATTTGAATTAATTGCTTTCCTGTATACCCAAAATGCTCGACACACCCAGTGCCAGTTTTTCCTAGTACCCCAGTAGCATGAGCTTCATCAACTAGCAGCATACAGCTAAATTCATCAGCCAGATCGAACAGTGCGGGCAAGGGACATAAATCGCCGTCCATGCTGAAGACAGTATCAGTAAGAATTATGCAGCGTCGGTAATTTTGCCGTTGTTGACTCAACTGAGTTTTTAGTACTTCAACATCGCAGTGTGGATATTCCACAACTGCTGCACCGCTAAGAATCGCTCCATTTTTCAAACTGGAATGATTGTACTGGTCAGATAAAATTAAATCGCGCTTGCCCACAAGGGCAGTAATTGCACCCAAATTGGCTAGATACCCGGAACTAAATACCAAAGCATCTTCTGTATGTTTGGTAGATGCGATCGCCTCTTCTAACTCCCTGTGTAATTCTCGATGCCCACTGAGTAATCTAGAACCAGTACTACCAGTACCAAATTCAGCGATCGCAGCAGTTGCGGCTGCCATCAACCGCTCATCCCCAGCCAATCCCAAATAGTCATTACTGGCAAAATTAATTACCTCTTGCCCAGCTAAAACCACCGTTGCACCCGGACGACCGTTGATAGGTTGTACCGAACGATACCAGTCTGCCCGATGAATTGTTACTAAGGACTGTTCTAGCCAGGCATAAGGGTCACGTCGCTTCGCTCCGAATTCAAAATTCAAAATTCAAAATTCAAAATTAATGATCCCTATAAATAATAAATAAATTTAGGGACTTGTATCATGAGTTGTTTTCGGTCAGTGGTCATAAGGGGGGCATGGCGAGAATAACAAATGACTAATGACAATTAAACTTGTTCGCTGCTGAGATGCGCGATCGCTTGTTTAATCCAATCTTCGACGTAGGCATCTTTGGGTAGGCCGATATCTTCGCTGACTACATGCAGGGCGTGACTGACTTCATGAGCAGTATATCCCAAGGCGAAGAGGGTCATTTGCACCTCTTCGAGAATTCCTGGTGCTGGCCCGCCTGTGGCGACGAAGAACCCGGCTGATTTGCGCCACTCGACTAATTTGCTTTTGAGTTCCAAACAGATGCGTTCTGCGATTTTTTTGCCAACACCGGGAGCCTGAATTAAGATTTGTGTATTGGCAGCGATAATTGCTTGGACTAAATCTGGTAGTTCCAGAGTGTCCAAGAGTGCGATCGCTAAAGCTGCACCAATCCCTGTGACAGTCAGCAAGTGGCGAAATAAATCGCGTTCGGCTGGGGAAGCAAAGCCATATAAGTAGGGCACTTCTTCCCGAATTTGGAAATGGGTAAAAATTTGCGCCACTCCTCCCGACTCTGGTAACTGGTTTGCTAACCTTTGGGGAACTTGTAAATCGTACCCCAAGCCATTCACTTCTAGAGTCAGAATCACGCGATTAGCGCCAATTGTTTGGATACCAGCGACTATACCTTTTAGATAACTAATCATTACAAGAGACCAAAATAATTTAAGCCTTCAATAATTCCACCTGCACAAAAACATGAAGCCAGGTAGCGGTGCGTAGCAGGATGCTCGTGATGCCATTGGAGTAACTCTTTTCGGGCATTCCCGACGATGATTCCCCGTTCGTTGCCTACAGCAAATAAAGCAATATCATTACCCGAATCACCACAGACAACTGTTTGTTCTGCTGCAAATTTCCACTTCTGGCGTAAAAACTGCATTGCCTGACCTTTATCGCTGCTATGGGGTACAATGTCAAGGTCTATTCCGCTACTGTAGATTAACTTTACATTTAATTTACATTTCTGCAACTCTGCTTCAAGTTGTGGTAGAACATTTGCAGATGCATCTTGTTCTAGAAAAAAACTCACTTTGAAGAGACGCTGTTCTGAATCTGGTTGCCGAATTAACTCACGGTATTTATGGGTAATAGATAATACAGTTTCTCGTTCCCATCCCGGAGAGAGGATGTCTGACCAACCTGAGTCTGGAGTATCAGTACCATGAAGGTAAATTTCTGTACCCACAGAAAGGACAAGGGCATCGGGTTGCAAAAGATTTTTTTGAGCTTGGAGTTGTTTGTAAAGTAAGGGCGATCGCCCGGTAGAATAAACAATTTTAGTGCCGTATTCTTGGCGATGTCTCTTCAGCAATTGATTTAGTTCTGGTAAAGCGCTGTCATCACCCACAGTGCGATATACGAGGGTGTCATCTAGGTCGGTTACAAAAAGAAATGGTTTCATGATTTTGATGTACTTAAGCTAAATAGTTGGCAAAACCCCGGAAAATTTGAAGAGTGTCGAGATGCAATAGGCCGACACGGATTTTTGACGATGCATTCGGGGATAATTTACCAGATTTTGGTTCTGATGTATTCTTAGCAGTGCAATAATTCTTTGCAAGAGCAAAAAATAGACTTTTTCTGTGTCTAGTTAATCAAAACCCAGATGCATATAAATCTTCGTCCCATAAAAGAGGTTGACTTTGATTTCATCTACAAAGTGACGAAAGCTGCAATGCAATCTTATGTAGAACTAACTTGGGGAAGCTGGGTTGATAATGAGCAGCGTGTGCGGACTTATGCTTCGATTGATTTATCAACTCATTGAATTATCCAATTTGAAAGTAAAGATGTTGGATGTTTAGCAATAGAGTATTACCCAAGTCATATACAGCTAACCAAATTGTATTTACTTCCCAATTTTCAGCGTTTTGGAATTGGTACATTTATTCTGCGCCAGTTGATTTCTGAAGCAAAAGATAAGGAAAAACCTCTGTAACTGAGAGTTTTAGCTGTAAATCCAGCACGTAAACTTTATGAACGTGAGGGTTTTATGATTCAAGCTCAAACAGATGAAAGAATTTACATGAAGTATGGAGGATAGGAAAAGTTTTACTGCGGAATTAATTCTTTAATCATCAACCTCTCTGTGTTCTCTGCGCCTCTGTGGTTAGTTAATCTTTTATTTCCACAATCAGCGATCGCTAACTTGAAGTTTCTCATACAACCCATACATCCAAAACGTAAATAATTACCAAAATTTGTTACATAAGATGTCCTGTAGGGAATTCTAAATTGACTAGAGAAACCCCCCGTAAAAGCTATGAGCGCAAAAGTAGATATAACTGTAACACTGGCAGGCTACCAAATTAGAGAGCTACTATACTCAGGTTCGCGCACACTCGTGTATCGCGCGGTCAGAGAAGCAGATAATCAAGCAGTTGTAATCAAGCTTTTAAAACGGGAGTACCCCACCTTCAGCGAACTAGTACAGTTTCGCAACCAATATTCCCTTGCCAAAAACTTAGATATTCCTGGGATTATTAAGCCCCACAGCCTAGAACCGTATCATAATGGGTATGCTTTGGTGATGGAAGATTTTGGTGGCATATCACTACGGCAATTTACTAAAGAACAGCCACAAAACCTAGAGCAATTTCTGATTATAGCCCTACAACTGACAGATATTCTGCACCAGTTACATCAACAACGGGTGATTCATAAAGACATTAAACCCGCTAACATCCTAATTAACCCAGACACCAAACTGTTAAAGCTGATAGACTTCAGCATCTCCTCCTTATTACCGAGAGAAACCACTGAAATTCAAAATCCTAATGTCCTGGAAGGGACTCTGGCTTATCTGTCACCAGAACAGACGGGACGCATGAATCGGGGGATTGACTATCGCAGTGATTTTTATTCATTGGGAGTAAGTTTTTTTGAGCTACTGACACGAAAACTGCCTTTTGATTCTCAAGACCCAATGGAATTAATGCATTGTCATATTGCAAAACTTCCTCCTAATGTGTGCGATATCAACTCTGAGATCCCTTTGGTTGTGGGAGAAATTATTCACAAGCTGATGGCAAAAAATGCCGAAGACCGCTACCAGAGTGCGTTGGGACTAAAGCATGATTTGCATCTCTGCATAGAACAGCTGAAAGAAATAGGAAAGATTGAGCATTTTTCCATTGGAAAGCAAGATTTGAGCGATCGCTTTGCAATCCCAGAAAAACTCTATGGCAGGGAGCAAGAAGTTAAAATCTTACTAGAAGGATTCGAGCGGGTTGCCAATGGAGCCTCGGAGTTCATGTTAGTGGCGGGATTCTCCGGCATTGGGAAAACGGCGGTGGTAAATGAAGTACATAAGCCCATTGTCCGGCAACGAGGCTACTTTATCAAAGGCAAGTACGACCAGTTCAACCGCAACATTCCCCTCAGTGCCTTTGTCCAAGCTTTCCGTGACTTGATGGGGCAGTTATTAAGCGAAAGTGACACCCAGTTAAAAGAATGGAAGAACAGGATTTTGACAGCTTTAGGGGAAAATGCTCAAGTAATTATTGAGGTAATTCCTGAGTTAGAGCAGATTATTGGGCAACAATCCCCAGTGGTGGAACTCTCAGGTAGTGCTTCCCAGAACCGTTTTAATCTGTTGTTCCAAAAATTTATTCAAGTATTCACCACAGTTACACATCCATTGGTGATGTTTTTGGATGACTTACAGTGGGCAGATTCGGCATCATTAAACTTGATTCAAGTGTTGATTGGACAAAGAGAAAGTGGCTTCATGTTGTTGATTGGTGCATATCGTGATAATGAGGTTTCGCCTGCTCATCCGTTGATATTGACGTTAGAAGAAATTAAGAAAGCTGGCACTACGGTAAATACAATTACATTAACTCCCTTAAGTCAAGAAAGTTTAAATTCACTGGTTAAGGATACATTGCAATGTCCAGCAGCGATCGCACAACCTTTAACCCAGCTAGTCTATCAAAAAACCCAAGGAAACCCATTTTTCAGCACCCAGTTTGTCAAGGCACTATATGAAGAGGGAGGCATTCAGTTTGCTCCACAAGTTGGGCATTGGCGGTGTGATATTAGTTATGTACAATCGCTCTCCCTCAGAGATGACGTGGTAGAGTTTATGGCAATGCAGTTAAAGAAATTGCCAGTTGCCACTCAAAATGTCTTAAAACTCGCAGCATGTATTGGTAACTCTTTTGATTTAGCAATGCTAGCAATTATCTATGAAAAGTCTCAAGCTGAAACTGCTGCTGATGTGTGGGAAGCCCTTCAAGAAGGATTAGTAATTCCTAGCAATGATATTTACAAGTTTTATCAGTCAAAATCAGAGTTGCTGATTGAAGAGAATAGACAGTTACAAGCAGCACTAACTGATGAAAAAGTAATTGTTTTCTACAAATTTCTGCACGATCGCGTCCAACAAGCTGCTTATTCGCTGATCCCGGATAACCAAAAACAACTCATGCATTTAAAAATTGGGCGATTGCTCTTAAATGTCATGAACGAGACGGAAAAAGAAGACAAAATCTTCGAGATTGTTAATCAATTAAATAAAGGATCTGATTTAATTGTCTTAGCAATTGAACAGGAGAGATTAGCAAAACTAAATTTAGCTGCTGCCCAAAAAGCAAAATCTGCAACTGCTTACGTCGCAGCAATTGAATACGCCACTAAAGGCATACAATTGCTCACAGTAAGTTCTTGGCAGCAATGCTATGATTTAACGTTGGCTCTCCACGATTTAGCCGCAGAAGTAGCCTGTCTGAGCGGTGACTTTAGACTTATGGAGCAGATAGTTGATGAGGTAGTACAAAATGCTCGTCAATTACTAGATAAAGTGAAGGTCTATGAAGTCAGAATTTTGGCTGATGTCGCCCAAAGTAATCAGCCCAAAGCTATTAAAACTGCTCTTTCTATTTTAAAATTATTTGGAATTTCGTTTCCAGAGCAGCCGACTAACGCAGATATTACTGAAAGTTTACAACAAACTCAAGACGTATTAAAAGAAAAACATTTAGAATATTTGTTAGAACTGCCTGAGATGAAAGACCTGAAAGCTTTGGCTGAGATCAGAATTTTAGCGACTGTGACAGCAGCAGTCTATCAAGCGGTTCCAGAATTACTGCCATTAATCGTGTGCAAGCAGGTGAGATTATCAGTTGCTTATGGGAATGCGGCGGTATCAGCACAGGCTTATGCTTGGTATGGAGTAATTTTATGCGGTATTGGAGAAATAGATTTAGGCGATCGCATTGGTGAACTGGCAATGGGACTACTATCACGCTTCGAGAGTAGAGAATTTAAAGCCAGCACGATTAACATGGTTTATCCTTTTGTGAAACCTTGGAAACATCATATTCAAGATTCACTCGCTCCTCTGCTTGATGGATACCATAGCGGTTTGGAGATGGGAACTTTAGAATATGCTGCCTACTGTGCCTACAATTATTGTTCGCTGTCCTTTTTTCTGGGAAAAAATTTGTCAATCTTAGAACCAGAGATGAAGGTTTACAGTCAGGCATTGGCTCAACTTAAACAGGAAGTTGCTCACAATTATCTAAGAGTTTTTTACCAATCCGCCTTAAATTTCCTTGGAGAGAGTAAGTGTCCTTGGGAAATTAAAGGTGTAGTATATGACGAAGAAATCATGTTGCCCAAGCATCAACAGGCTAACGACCTTTATGCAATGGGAACACTGTATATAAATAAACTAATTCTTTGTTATTTATTCAATGAGTGGGAGGAAGCCATAAAAGTGGCAGTTGATGCCAAACAATATTTGAATGGTGTATCCGGCTGTTTCATGATTCCGGTGTTTCGCTTTTACGATTCATTGACTCATCTGGCGATGTTAACCAACGCCCAAGGTAAGGAAGGTAATAGTTTGCCCCAGGAAGTTATTGATAATCAAAAGAAGCTGAAAGAATGGTCAAACCTAGCACCTAAAAATCATTTACACAAATTTTATTTGGTTGAAGCAGAACAGTATCGGGTGTTGGGGCAGATGTATGAAGCAATGGATTACTACGATCGCGCCATTGCTTTTGCCAAAGCAAATGCATATATTCAAGAAGAAGCACTAAGCAACGAATTAGCAGGCAAATTCTACCTCCAATGGGGCAAACAAAAACTGGCTCAAGCATATCTACAAGAAGCGTATTACTGCTACGCTCATTGGGGAGCTAAAGCCAAAGTCAGCGATTTAGAACATCGCTATCCTCAGCTTTTGGCTGCAATTGTGCAACAACGGCAACCGTCACTTACACCATCTGATACAATTTTTGCCCCAGCTTTTCATTCTACTGAAACTTCTAGCTCAAGCAGCATTACAGAATCGCTCGATCTGTTAACTGTTCTCAAAGCCTCTCAAACTCTTTCTGGTGAAATTCAATTAGAAAAACTCCTAGCCGCCTTGCTTCGGATAGTGATTGAAAATGCTGGGGCAGAAAAATGCGTGTTAATGCTGCTGCGGAACGATTGCTTGCTGATTAAAGGAACTATCAGCGTTAATACTCAACCCATTGTTCTGCAAAGAACTCCAGTCGAGGAAAGCGAGGATATTCCTCTGAGACTGATTTATCACGTCAAACATTCCTTACAACCTGTGGTGTTGGCAGATGCGACTACTCATCCAACCTTTGCCAGTGACACTTACATTTTGAACCAACAGCCAAAAAGCATTTTATGTAGTCCGATTCTCTACCGGGGTAAATTCGCAGGTATCCTCTATTTGGAGAATAACTTGACAACTGGGGCATTTACCAGCAATCGCGTCGAGATGCTTAACCTGTTATGTACTCAAGCCGCCATTTCTCTAGAAAATGCTCGGCTTTACCAAGATGTACAACAAGCGTTAGAAGATTCCCAATTAATGCAGTTTTCCATCGATAATGCAACTATTTCTGTATGGTGGGTAGAGCCAGATGCCCGGATTGCCTATATCAATGAGGCTGGCTGTCGAGATTTGGGCTACTGCCGCGAGGAGATTGTTGGCAAATATGCGTATGAGTTTGCTCCAGATTTTTCTCAAGAAGGATGGTCAAAACACTGGGAGAATATTCGCCTAAAAGGTTCATCCACCTTTGAAACTTCCATACTCAAAAAAGATGGTAGCACTTATCACGCTGAAGTCACGGTCAACTTCATGACGTTTAAGCACCATGAATATCACTGTGCCTTTGTTATGGATATCAGCGATCGCAAACGTGCTGAAGCTCAATTGAATCAGCGCACAGTAGAGCTAGAGCAAACCCTGCAAGAACTCCAGCACGCCCAAATGCAGATGATCCAATCCGAGAAAATGTCAGGATTGGGTCAATTAGTGGCAGGTGTTGCCCATGAAATCAACAACCCAGTCAACTTTATTTTCGGCAATCTTAGCCATGCGAATGAATACACCAAAAATATTCTCAGACTCCTGGAACTTTATCAGAAACATTACCCAACTCCCGATTCTGAGATTGAAGAAGAAATTGAGGCGATGGACTTGGAGTTTCTGCTAGAAGACTTACCCAAACTCATTTATTCGCTGCGAGTTGGAGCAGAACGCATTCAAAAAATTGTTGTCTCTCTACGCACTTTCTCCCGCATGGATGAAGCCGAGATGAAAGAAGTCAATATTCATGAGGGCATTGATAGCACACTAATGATTCTGCAACATCGGCTGAAAGCGAAATCTGATTCTCCTGGCATTGAGATTGTCAAAGATTATGGGGAGTTACCCTTAGTCGAGTGCTATGCCGGACAACTCAACCAAGTGTTTATGAATCTTTTGAGCAATGCCATTGATGCACTAGAAGAAGTAAACACTCAAAACCAACTCTTAAATCCTACCATTACGATTTGCACTGCCCTGGTAGAAAGCAAACAAGTTGCCATTACAATCACAGATAATGGTACTGGAATTCCTGCTCATATCAAGCAAAAATTGTTCGATCCATTCTTTACGACAAAAGTTGTTGGCAAAGGCACAGGAATGGGACTTTCCATTAGTTATCAAATTGTGGCTGAAAAACACAAAGGCACATTGCAGTGTATTTCCGAACTGGGACAGGGAGCCACATTCATGATTATGATTCCAATTTGCCAATCTTGATTTGTCATTTGTAAGGGTTGGGTTTTAAACGTGTTTAAGTTTCACAACATAATTTGGTTTGTTGCACCAACTTACTTATTACCCATTAACCAAATCATTTTGGAGAATGCAATGGTTTCATTTCGTCTGTGCGAGTGCTACCACAGCTTGAACTAACTCTTCTGGATCAAGGGGCTTAGTAACGTGCCGTTGATAGCCACTAGTTATGGCTCGCTCGGAATCATCAACTCTGGCGTAGGCAGTCAAAGCGATCGCGGGAATTTGTCCGCCTTTTTCGGGGGTTAAAGTTCGGATCTGTTGAATCAGGGAATAACCATCGACTTCAGGCATCCCAATATCACTGACTAACACATCCGGTTGAAAAGACTCCAAATTTGCTAACACTTCTGCCGCAGAGGTAACAGTTAGGACTGTAGCTCCGTATTCAGTAAGCAATACTGTTAGTAGTTCACGAGCATCGGGATCATCATCAACTGTGAGAACTCGAATCCCCGTAAGTTCGAGTCCTGGTTGTGGCAATTCATCTATCTGCTTGATTTCCAATTCAATATTCAGTAGTGGCAACTGGACTGTAAAGGTGGCTCCCAAGCCTTCACCAGGACTATCAGCCGTGATGGTGCCGCCGTGCGCCTCAACTAACTGCCGGACGATCGCTAATCCCAATCCTAACCCGCCATACTTGCGAGTAATTGAGACATCTTCTTGACGGAATGACTCAAAAATATACGGGAGAAAGTCAGAGCTAATGCCTTTGCCAGTGTCACGGACGATAATGTGTGCCTGCTCATCTACTTGCTCTAATCGGATTTCAACCCGTCCTCCCTTGGGGGTAAACTTGATCGCATTAGAAAGTAAATTCCAAACGATCTGTTGAAGGCGGTTGGAATCTCCAGAGATTTGCCCAATATTCGGCAGTATTGAATGCAACATAATTGATTTAGAAAGGGCTGCTGTATTTACTGTGTCGATCGCAGATTCAATCACAAATGCCAAATTCACAGGAGCCGCATCTATGCTAAGTTTGCCGCGCAGAATCTTAGCTAGATCGAGCAAGTCATCAATCAGTTGAGTTTGCAGTTTCGCGTTGCGTTCTATAGTGGCTAAAGCTTCAGCCATTTTGGTTTCACTAAATTTGCGGGTTTGTAGCAGTTTTGTCCAGCCGAGAATTGGGTTAAGAGGCGATCGCAACTCGTGGGAGAGAACGGCCAGAAACTCATCTTTGATCCGATTAGCGCGTTCGGCTTCGGCTCTAGCTGCTTGCTCTAATTTGAATAAGCGATCACGTTCGATTTCAGCTTGTTTGCGATCAGTGATGTCTCGTGAAATCAACAAGATTCGTTCTAGTTGCCCGGAAGCATCCAGAATCGGGCTAACGACCACTTCCCACCATTTCGGAGTGCCTTTTGCAGTTGGGCAGTATCCGCGAAAAATACTGACTTCGCCTGTTTTAGTGGTAGCGAGTGCCTCCTCTGCCTGTTGCCGAGAACTGCCTTCCCAGAAACCGAGCCATTCAGTATTGAGATAGCAATTTAAGTCATCAATTTCCATCAAACACAGTCCACCTGTATTCATGTACAGCAGCCGTCCATCAAGGCTTAATACCTTGATGCAATCAGAACTGCTGTCTAAAATGCGGTTTTTAAATTCTTCACTCTGGCGCAAGGCTTCTTCAGTTTGTTGGCGAGTAGTGGTATCTCGCCAAGTGGCAACAAATCCATCTCCACATTTAGCCACGCGGATATCAAAGGCTCTAACTAAGCGTTGTTGTCCGTAATCATCTTCATAAACTAAACTGTCTTTAATGAGCGGCTGTCCTGTTTCTACTACCTGGCAGTATTCATCAAACAATCCACTTTCACGATGCTCTGGTAGTAATTCACACAACCCTTGTCCAATCTGCTGCTCATAAGTTATTTGATTGTTGAAACAAGCTGCACTATTAACATATTCAGTCACAAAATTGACAATCTGTCCTTGCTCATTCCGTACAGCACGGTATACCCCAAAGCAGTCCAGCATATTTTCAACTGAGGTGCGGAAGCGTTCTTCACTCCTTCGCAGAGCAAGTTCTGCCTGTTTGCGCTCGCTGATATCATGATGGATGCCTGCCATACGGAGTGCATTGCCCTGTTGATCGCGCGAAACTACTTTTCCGTGGTTGGCAATCCATTTCCACTCCCCAGACTTGGTTAACATTCGATATTCAAATTTGTAAGACACCGAATCGTCATGAAGATGAGCATTCAACCGTTCCATCACCCAAACTTTATCGTCAGGATGAATCAGCCGCTCCCAAGCGCTAAAGTCCCCAGGTAAATCTCCTTGCTCATATCCCAGCATTTCCAGCCATCGGGAACTTAAATAATCTTCATTGGTAACAATGTTCCAATCCCAGAGACCGCCACCAGAACCTTCCAGTGCCATTTGCAGGCGTTCTTCGCTGTCTCGCAAGGCTTGCTCTGCCTGTTTGCGTTCGCGTAGCGCAGCTTGCTGTTCGCTGATGTCTTCGGCAATACCTGCAAACCGATAAATCTCTCCGGTTTCATTTCGAAGGGGAAAGCAGCGATCGCGAACCCAGCGTATACTACCATCGGGTAAAATAATCCGGTATTCCTCATCAAATTTACCTGCAACAGCTTTTTCATGAAACGCTTTCTGAGTTGATTCTCGATCCTCTGGGTGAATCCGATCGACCCATGATTGTTGTCCTTGATACAATTCCTCTGGGTTCAATCCCCACAGTCTTTGATATGCAGGACTAACATAGCTGACTCGGTTTTCGTACACCTCTTTGATCCAAAATACCGCCTCAATATTTTCTGCGAGTTGCCGAAAACGTTCTTCACTATCCCGCAGAACCTGGGCTGATCGTTTGGGTTCGGTGATATCTAAATCAATACCCGCCATCTGCATTGGTTGCCCCTGTTGGTCGTAGAAAACCTTGCCCTGGCTGAGTGCCCAGCGAATCTTACCGTTGGGATATACTACCCGAAATTCAATGTCATAGTCTTCTCCGGTGGCGATCGCACGCTTTACGGCTACCAGAACGCGATCGCGATCTTCAGGGTGCAACCGTGCGACAAACATCTCGAATGAGCCGTCGAACTCTCCTGCTTCCAGTCCAAATAAGGCTTCTAGATTATCCGACCAGGTAATTTTTCCCGTTTGGATGTTCCAGTTCCACGTTCCCATCCGAGAGGCTGACAGTGCCAATCGCAGCCGTTCATCACTCTGTCGCAGTTCCGCTTCTACCTGTTGGCGTTCCTTTAGTTCACGTTGTGCCTGTTGATACAGTTCTGCCTGTCGTAAGGCGATACTCACCTGAGTTGCCAATTCTTTGAGCAAGTCAATCTCTAAGGGCTGCCACAATCGCGGGGAGGTACAATGATGAGCAATCAGCAATCCCCAAAACTGGTTATCTTGCAGAATTGGTACAACCAGATGAGCTTTGACTTGAAACTGTGCCAACAATTCACCGTGGCATGAGTCAATACTGCTGTCATAAATATCCGATACTGCTGTTACTTGTCCCTGATAATAGCTTTCGATATTATTCTTGATAAAGGCGGGATCGTAGCTGACAGGTTGCGGTTGATTGGAGGTGATGTAGGTCTCAGCTAGGAAGGGATCTTGGATAGTAGAGGAAAGAAGCGATCGCCACTCGCTCCCAACCGATTCTGCCACTACTGTCCCATCCCCACCAGGATTTAACCGAAAAACCAGGACGCGATCTGTGTGGAGAAACTGCCGCACCTCGGCTACAGTTGCCTGAAGAATTTCATCCAGATTCAGAGATAAGTGAATTTGTTGCGTAATTTGCGCGACTACGCGCTCTCGTTCAATACGCTGTTGCAGTTGAGTGCGTAGCCGCACTGTTTCAATTGCCCCATTGATTGCTATTTGCAGCCCTTGTGCGGTAATTTGCTCTTTAACAATATAATCTTGTGCGCCGGCTTTCATCGCCTGAACTGCGATCGCCTCATTGCCCTGCCCTGTGACAACAATCACAGGTAGGCACTGCTGTTGGGTTGAGATTTGCAATTTAGCCAGAAATTCCAGTCCGTCTATATCAGGCAGTCGATAATCAAGTAAAATGGCATCTGGTTGGTGTTGCTGGAAAAGTTCTAGCCCTTGCTGTCCCAGAGTTCCTTCTAGAAAAGTGTAACAATATTCGCGATCGCGCAACAAATACCGCCGATATAGTTCTCGATCTTCTGAGGAATCATCGACAATTAAGAGGGTGCGCTGTTGCTGAGACATCGTAAATTAATTGAGCGGATAGAGTTCAAGCCCACACTCCGCAGGTTATCATAGAGAGATTACTAATTTTGAAATAGCGCTAAAATCCTCATCCATCTATGTAAGGATTTTACCATACCCTCAGTTTTATGACTTTAGGAAAAGTCTATGATCAAAGGTGGATTACACTAATGTTACTATATATTACAAAATAAATGCGATTGCTTGAGTTTGACAGGCTTGGCTAAGTAGTTGTTTGCGCCTGCCTCTAGACACTGTTCTAAATCTCCGGGCATAACCAAAGCTGTCAGGGCAATAATGGGAATGGAATGGGTTTTGCGATCGCCACGAATTTGACGGGTTGCTTCTAATCCATCCATTTCTGGCATTTGAATATCCATTTAAGATGAGATTAAGCTGATGCAGGAAGGGGGAAAATTCAAAGAGCGTGAACTCTTATTGGATTTTCCACCACCTCTTACTCCCTAAAACTCCTTCTGTTAGTAGTTGACTTGGACTTGTGTGTACACCGTAGCCGACTCGGAAAGGGAAAGAGTTAAGGCCTGGTTTCGATATCGTATAACTGGCAGAGGGTGAGGAGTTTTTGTTTGAGGCGATCGCGCACATTCTCAGGTAATATCACTACACAATCTGGCGCATACTGCATGACTTCGCGGCTAAACCAAAATGTACTAGATACTCGCCTAATCACTCGTCGAACTTTTGGTTTATCTGGTAGCCATTCATGGATATCATCTTCTGGTTTAGCTTGATAAGCAAAAGCCAAATTTGCTAATAAGTGCATTTCTACTTTTATCTCATCCAAATTAGTACGCCACTCACCGGAAATTAAAGTCACCGCCGCATCCGTAATCCTGTCTAATCGTAAACTCCAGTTGTGAACCAGTTCTGGGATATCAAAATTTCCTTCTGTTTCCTCACACCAGCAATCAAGATATTGTCGCTTTTCGTGGGGTGCTACTTTGGCGTGGCGAACCGTAAAGTTTAATAAACGTCCAGTTGCATCTTGATAGGAAAGCTGAAAGGGCTGTTCTCGCAAGATGTAGCGGTCTATCTCTAAGCGCCAAGATGGGGGCAAATTCTCTAAGAAACGTTCAATTTCGCCTCGCAACGGTAATGATAGTTCGCTGCGTTCCAGAAGTAAGTGTGCAATGATTTGGGCTTGTTCAATTTGCCCGATATCTGTCAAAGCATTGATACATCTATGTAATGCCCTGATGCGTGGTTCTTTCCAATCGTTATTGTTGCCAATGAGTAACTTACGTTGAGCGATCGCTTTAATTAACTTCGAGATGTTAGGCTCCTCTCCCCACATCATACCGAATTCACGAGCGATCGCTTCTAGCTCGGCTTTATCATGTTCTGATATCGACAGTGTAATAGATTGACCTTTTCGACTCATATTTTATACGGACACTTTTATACGGATATATCTTGGCAACTTCTATTTTGCATGGCATTATAGGGAATAACAACGAGTTACGGACAGTTTTTAAGCAAAGTGAAAAACTCGCACCATTGGTGCGAGAAATAGCCTGGAGATGTTTTATACCCATCTCAAAAACTGCAACCATTGGTTGCAGAAATTTCTAAGTGGTATTTCTTAGCACATATATAAAAACTGCCGCCATTGGTGGCAGAAATTGATTAGATTTACTAAGTCTGTCATTCTTTTTGCATAAAATTTCCGATAAACCAAGCATTTGTAGGGAATTATCAAGGATATGTCCGAAAATTACAGCATAAATCTCAAACCTGTTTATTCCCAAACCGTCCCTACACCTGACGGGGTGAAATTACCTAAAGATTGGTCGCTTTCTTGGCATCAAGTGGAAACTTTGGAGGCATTGCGCGATCCAAATATTGATATAGTGTTCAACACTGCCATAACTGGGGATGGTAAAAGCTTGGCTGCTTTTCTTCTGGCTATGACAGATGGTGTATCCACAATGGCAACTTACCCGACTAACGAGTTAGCGAGAGATCAGGAAAAGCAAGTACAAAAATATAAGGACGAATTTCAACCAAAGAAAAACCCACAGATTTATCGTCTGAATGCAGCTATTCTGGAAGATTTTATCGAAACAAATAAATTACCAACTAAACAGTCTGGATTAACTAATCTTTCTAATCAAGCAGAAATTTTGCTGACTAATCCCGATATTTTTTACTATATTCACGATTTTCGCTATCTTAGGCGTTTTAAAAAAGATGGTAAAACCAAGGGAGAAAACGCCAATAAGCTATTCAGTAAAATAGATGATAACTACAATTTGTTTATATTTGACGAGTTTCATGTATTTTCCTCGGCTCAAGTTGCAAGTATCTTCAATGCAATATTGTTAATTAAGCATACCGTCCCCGGTAAGAAATTTTTGTTTTTATCGGCAACACCAGATGATTTATTGCTAGACTTTTGTGATAAATCTGGCATTAATTATAAAGAAATTGATCCAGCCAAAAAAGAAAAATATTGTTTTTCAGAAAATGGCACTCAATGGCGGCAGATTAGTCAACCAATAACCTTATTTTTTCCGCAAACACTAGAAACTAATTTTTCATCTAGTTATGATTGGATAATAGAAAATTCCGAATCAGTAATTTTAAAGTTTTTTCAAGATTATCCAGGCAGTAAAGGCGCAATTATTCTCAACTCAATTGCTGCGGTTAAGAAACTAGTTAAGCATTTTAAAAATATTTTTAAACCTTTAGACTTAGAGGTTAGAGAAAATACGGGTTTAACTGGTGAGACAGAAAAAGCTGAATCAGTTGCGAAAGCCGATTTACTTATAGGAACATCAACTATTGATGTAGGTGTGGATTTTAGAATTAATTTTTTGGTATTTGAAGGTGCTGATGCAGGTAATTTTATTCAACGCTTTGGCCGGATAGGCAGACATAAAGATTTTCACCCTCATCCTTATCATGCTTATACTTTGATTCCCAAATTTATTGTTCAAACATTATTCAAACCTGATTCAGACTGTTTGCAAGATGGCAAAACTTACGACCGAGTAACCTTTACACAAGTTATTCGTTCAAGTTACCCATTTGTGAATGAATTTAAGCAATACCCTAAACGCTGGGGTGCTATTCAATCAGCTTGTGTTCATCAAGAATTAAGACGACTGACTCATCAATATCCCGATGCAGAGAAAAATTTTAAAGAGACTATTGAAAAAGCACTTGATGTAAATATTTGGACAAAATATGGACAAATTAATCAATGTTTACAAGAAAAGAAAAAGAAAGTCATTGATGAAGCACGAAGTTTTCGGGGAAGTAGTCAGTTAGATTGTGCAATTTATGATTCAACAAATCCAGAAGAACCAGAAAATGAACGTTTTAAAATTTATAACTTACCAGGTATTCTCAGCAACTTTAAGTTTGAATGGATGGATAGAAAGGAATTTATACAACAAGCTGAAAAATCTAGAGTTACAACCACTCGTTTTCAAGAAGCTTTATGCTGTTTAAAACTGACTGGCTACCGAGAAGTAAGAGAAGACTGGAAATTTTACTATTCAGAAGATATCAGCGAAATTGCCAAATCTGGTAAAGTACAGATTCTAAAAGGTTTAGAAATTCGCCAACCCCACGGTAGCGGAATTAATAAAATAAGTGATGCTGTATCAGGTAGGGGTTTAGTATGCTTTCTTTCAGATTGCGATCGCACTTACCTCAGAGCAAAGTTAGGTTTACCTATCCACTTTCAAGCATACTCCTTAGCAGATAAATATAGTAGCGACGATAAGAAGTCACCACCGTACACTATAGCATTTGGTAAATCTGCACTAATGCTGGAAACCTTACTTTGGTTTCGGAAGCCGAAAAAGGATGATGGCTGGATTTGTTAGAAAGTTATATTACATCAAATTTTGGGAATACTAATGCTTGAAGATGATTTGCTTACTCGAATTTCGATTGACCCAAACATTTGTTTTGGCAAACCCTGCATTCGCGGACATCGTATTTGGGTTTCTTTAATTTTAGATTTATTAGCTGGTGGAGAAAGTATTGAGAGCATTTTAGAGGCGTATATAGGTATAGAACGAGAAGATATTTTAGCGTGTATTGCATTTGCTGCTAAGACAATTCAAGATTTATATAGTGACGATGGAGAATAGAAATGAGTATGAGTAACGTTGATGAATATCCTGAAATTCCAGACCTAGATAACTATGAGGAAGACGAAAAAGATACTCCTATTAAGCGCGAACTTTTAACTATTAGCCTCTTTAAAAAAGCAATTAAAGAAGTACCAGAGAATAAGAGAGATTCCATAATTATTAGTTTTTCTGAGAATGTGCTACCTAAACTAATTCATCAATTAGTGGGAGCAACTAGCTAAGGGAGGTCAATTTACAGAAGACCGTAGATCCGAAGGTAAAAATGTTGAACGTAGTAAACATGATCAATCTTTATTATCTCATCTGCTTAATGGTCTGTTCCCTACCTACCGGATTATTCAGAAATTAAAGTCATCACAACTGGAAACTAATCCTGTTAAGCGTCAATGTGAAGAAAAGGAAACTCGTTTATTTGTAGCTGCGTATATTCTACATGACTTTGAAAAATTCCCTGACTATCCAATTTGGTTGAAAGAAAATGACACAGATGATGTATTTAAAAACCGTGATTGGCGTAAAGACCCTGCAAAGAAATCAGATGCACCAAATTTAAGACGTGGGTATGTAAAACAAAAAATTCAGGATTTTAGTTTAGATAGTTTTTTGGGTGAAGATTGGGAAAATTGTATCGATGATATTGTGTGGCTAAGTAGTAATGCTGGTGATGGAAGTGATGCTGATAGAGGTTTAGAAATTCGTGGTTTGCGTCCTAATTTAGATGGTCGAGTGCGGAATATTCTGCACAGATTGTTAAAAATGTCTGATTTATTTGCTTCATTATTAAAGCATCCTCGTGATGTTGAAAGTGATGGCAGAAATGAAAAATTACCTGAGTTATTAAACGACTTAAGTAATGGTCAGTTAACATTTAGCTATCATGCATTATCAGACAATCGTGGTGTACTGACGAATATTATTAATAATGCTTTGATGGATGCACATTCTCAGCAATACTACACACAGTTATTGTATTTGCCAGATGGTGTAGTATACCTTGCCAGTAAAGATGCACCTGCAATTCATACTGCTGATATTCCCAATCAAGTTGTAGATAAAATTAAAACATTATGCAGTAAGCAGTTAACAAAGCGACAAACAGGTTTTAGTCGAGATGGTAAAGGTTTCAAGTTCGCTGATTACTACTGGTTATTTTTCCGTGCTAATGAGTTAATGGAAGTCAGCATTAATGCAGCTATCAGTATACTGCCTGATACTAAATTAGCCTCATCTGGTAAGCGGAGTGAAAGTTTACAAACTTTTCAAACACAAGGAGAATTACCACAAAATATAGATGTTGTATTTGGTAATGAAATTCAAATTGATAGATTAGCTGAATTTGGAGATATTATATGTCGAGGTATTTGGGGTAAATGGCAAGAACGCGCGAATGAATACCAAAAACAATTTCCTAAAGCTGAACGTAAAAATATTCCTGATTTAAATCTGACTGAAAAACTAGCTGAATACTTAGGTTTGCTAGAGGAAATACCAGCTTTAAGACAAGTTCAATCTCTTAAGAAAACAGCAGGAGTTCCTTTAGATTGGTATTATTTATCGGCTAAATATTACCATAAAAATCTAGGTAAAAATTTAGCGCAAAATATTGAGTTTATGGAAGGTATGGTTAACTATACTTCCAAGCTTATTGAGCCTATTTTAGAAGATTTTGCAATTCCTGACGGTTGGAGTGATTTACGCACTTATGTAAGTCGAGTTATTTCTTTACCAACAGGTGCAGTTGTTGAACCTAAGCCAGACCAATTTTTAATAGAAATAAGTAGGTATAACGCTGCAAAAGTTACAGGGAGAGGTAGAGAAAATGTTTGTGCTATATCTAGTTCTCCCTACACTGTAACGGAGCAAATGGAGTCAGCAACGTTATTTGCACCACAAGTTTACAGTAATCGCCAAATTTTATTTAATGCTCAAGCTGCAAAGCGGCAAATTTGCTCAATCTGGTCAATTGAAATCATGTTGAGGCAAATTTTGATGAGTAAAACTAATGCGACTGGTGCAGACTTTGAAGGTAGTAAATATCGCTATCTTTATCTCTATCCTGCTTATTTCTTTACTCCAGAAACAAATAAGTTTTTGCAAAAAGCTTATAACGCTATATCTCAAACTCGATTTGATGCTGAACTTCGCAAACATTTTATTTCCAAAGAACAAGTTGCAAATTTAACAATTAACAACTATCAACAAGTCGATGATTTGTTGATTAAGCAGGATATTTCACCAGAAGATGATAAGACATTTAAAATTAGCTATCCTGATGATGAAACATTAACTTTCTTCTTTATCGGTTTACCACCAGGAAGAGAACCAACAGATACAGAATCGTGGATAATGCCAGCTTGGTTAGCATTTGCTTTACCGCTTGTTCTAGATGTGAAAGTCGTTGCATCAGAATCACCTGTACCACCTTTCATTAGTGGTGCTGATTTTGAAGAAACAGTTTTAATTGATGGAGAACATCAAGCAATTCGTTCTTTGATTCAAAAAGATAACTATCGTTTAGATAGCATTCTACCTCGTAGTTCAGAAAAGCGTGAATTTTCTCCCCTCAATACTCTCACTGCTGCTTATTCTATTCACTTGGAAGTTAACCGTAAAAAAGATGGCGATCCAGATTGGGGAAAATTAGCAGATTTAGCACGGGATTTAGAAACTAGTCCTCTCTATGTCTTTCATTACCTGAATAAATGGTTGCGAAAGCAAGACAAAATTGATTCTGTATCTCTGGCGAAAGTTCGCCTATACTTGGATTTTTATCACTATTTTGAACCAAAAGGAAAAGCTGTGAATCAACTGCGTAAGTTAACAGAACTCTACCGTCGTTTTTATCGTTCTAAAAGTCAATATGCCAAAGCTAATGCCATTCTCAAACCAATTGATGAGGCTGCTGATGTAATTTTGAAAATTGATAAATCTATGGCTAGTGATACTGAATCATTAATAGATGTGGTAGCGGCTCGTCTAGCCAAGTTGATGAATAATGTGCGACGGAGAGCGGCTGAAGGAAAACCAACATTAACTTTAATTGATGGTAAGTGGAAACCTGCCTTAACTTCTGAAGAAGAACGTCAAGCAGTTTATGAGTTTTCTAAGTATTTTGTAAAAGAAATATTTGAGGGAAGCTTTAAAAGCGATCGCGCCCGTTTAGCAGGTACTCAACTCAATTTAATTAGAGATACTTGTGAATACCTTTATCGCCTAGCAGATGATGAAGAACGTAAAGCACGTCCACAAGAGGAACCTGATGATATTCCTGAATTAGAACTTGAAGCTTCAGTCTAATTTATTCTTTTTTTCAACTAATCCAATAGGAGCAATTAAACCATGAAATTCTTGAAAACACTCGATTCTAAATTTTTCCACGATGTAATTCCTGCTAAACCAATGGGCAAATATGCTCATTTTATTACTATTCGTGTTACAGAATCTTACCCTTTATTTCAGACAGATGGTGAACTCAATAAAGCTAGAGTACGTGCTGGAATTGACAGTAAAGAACCTATTAGTCGCTTGGCAATGTTTAAGCGCAAGCAGTCTACACCAGAACGTTTAACAGGTAGAGAATTATTACGTAACTACAAAATTGGTGACTGGGAAAAATGCGACTATAACGTAGATTTCAGCAAAACTACTCCTGATTGTATTCTCTACGGTTTTGCTATTGGTGATTCCGGTTCTGAGAAATCCAAAGTAGTTGTAGATACAGCGTACTCTATTACACCCTTTGATGATTCTCACCTTAATTTTACCCTCAATGCACCTTTTGAAAATGGGACGATGAGCCATCAAGGGGAAGTAACTAGCCGTATTAATAGTCAAGATCATATCTTACCTCAAGTCTTTTTCCCCAGTATTGTCACGCTGAAAGATCCCACTGAAGCCGGATTTCTCTACGTTTTCAATAATATTCTCAGGACACGCCATTACGGAGCGCAGACTACCCGCACTGGTAGAGTGCGTAATGAATTAGTTGGAGTCATTTTCGCCGATGGTGAGATTGTTAGTAATCTTCTCTGGACTCAAAAGATATATGACGTAATGAGTAATGCAACTCCAAAGCAAATTAATCCTCCTGATCCGCTCAATGAAGACGAGGTTTTAGAGGCGGCTACACAAGCAATTACTGCTCTAATGTCTCAAGAGTGCATTTCTCATACTGATTTTGTTGGTACATCCTTCATACAACTTTTGAGTGAAGTGAAGTCTATCACCAGTGATGAAACTCGATTGCAAGAAATGTTGACTCAAGCAAATGCTGAATCATCTATTTATGCTCAAACATGGGTTCTTAAATCAGGCAAGAAAGACCTTAAGAAAGATACCAAGAATAATAAGAAAGCTGTTGCTACAACGGAGTAAGCGATATGGTGTTTATTTACCGTTGTAAATTGGAGTTGCACGACAGCCTTTATTTTGCAACTCGTGAAATTGGGCGATTGTATGAAACAGAGCCTATAATTCATAATTACGCTCTTTGTTATGCGCTGGGTTTAGTTGATAGCCAAATCTACTCCACTACCGTTGCTGAAGAATATTCTTATCGCTATTTCTGCCCTGAACAAGTGCCAAAATATGAGGAGCATTTAACGCCACTCAATCAACAGCAGATTTATGTAACTCCGGCGCGATCGCTCAATCATTCTTCCATCCTTAACACCTGGAAGTATGCTAATAATAACTACCACGTTGAAATGGAGAAAACCCAGAAAAATATCCCTAGTTTTGGGAGAGCGAAAGAAATAGCACCAGAAAGTGAATTTGAGTTTTTTGTCATCTACCAAAAAGAACTCAAACTACCAAAGTGGATTCGCTTGGGTAAATGGATGAGCAAGGCTGAAGTAACGGTTAAACAATTACCGAAACCTAAAATTGCTGAAGGTATATTCACTTGCACACATCCATTAAATCCTTTAGATGTGATGTTTACTAATCAAGTGATTAGCTATGATGTTGTGAATATGCCTCCAGTTAGCTTAATTCAGAATGTTCAAATGCGAGGTCAATACTATCAATTTGATGGCATCCAAAGCTTAAAAATTCCAGTTCGGATAGAATATCGTTTTCGGAATTAATCACTTCCTAAAACCTTTACCACGTTTTTTCTTTTTCGCAGGTTCTAGCATCCAGTCACAAATTACGTTACAATTTTTAGCCCCTGTTAGTTCTGTACGCTCCCCATCAGTGAAACACTATCAACAACAAACCAACGCCTTCCCCAGCGATTATCTAAACAACTTGTGGGGAGAAATCCAAGCTTGTCCTTACTTTGCTATCAACAACCTCAACCGCGATTTTGTCGCCACTAAAGGGTTTTCTGTTGTATTTCAGCGTTCTGGATTAGCAAAAGTAGAACAGCAGTTTCCCTACTTCAAGCCTTACCTCGATTTAGCTCTCCAGCCGAGTTGTAATGCTTTTTACCTCAATCCTTTACAGCTAAAAGAAGGCTCCCGCGTCGATCCGCATATCGATCGCTCTTTGCGTTCCTACTCCAAAACCATTGAACCGCCTGCGGTTGTCAGCGTCCTTTATGTGCGCGTACCTGCGGATATGGAAGGGGGAGAACTGGTATTGCGATCGCACAAGCGCCAACTTGGGCAAATTAAGCCCCAATTCAATACTCTAGTTTATTTTCAAGGTGATTTAACCCATTCGGTTAACGCTGTCAAAACCCCAGGAAATCGCCTCAGTCTCGTTTGTGAACAGTATAGTTTGAGTGATGCTGAACTCCAGGAAATCCCTGAGTTCACTGTAGAGTCAAGAATCACTCAGTCTACAACCAAAAAGAGAAAGTATGCCTCATAGTTTAGTGTTGAATTTGCTACCTCAATCGCCTATTCCACCACAGTATCTCACAGGTAGACATCTCCACGCCTTGTTTTTAACCCTTGTTAGTTCTGTGGATAAAGAACTAGGCGATCTCTTGCACGATTCCACTGCTGATAAAGCTTTCACCCTCTCTCCCTTACAAATTAATTCCCCCCTTTTGAAGGGGGGTAGGGGGGGATCTAAATTGCAATACTCACATCAACAACCCATTCCCGCCGGGACTCCCTGTTGGTGGCGCATCTCTTTATTAGATGACACTCTATTTGGCAAACTTACCCAACTCTGGTTAAATCTTAATCCCAATCGCCCTTGGCATCTTGGCCCGGCTGACTTGTATATTACCAGTATTCAAGGCACACCCCAATCTATTCAACCTTGGGCAAACGCCAGTACTTATGCTCAATTATACGAAGAAGCTAGCGAGCGCAATTCTTCCATTAATCTTACCTTTTCCACGCCTACCGCCTTCCGTCAAGGACAGTATGATACTACTCTTCCTACCAGAGAATCTGTTTTCAATTCCCTACTTTCGCGGTGGAATAAATACAGTGGCATAGAATTTACTCAGATTGCCATTGAGTCAATATTTCCCTCATTTGTCAATATTCACACAGAAATATTAGCTGATTCTCGCAGCAAATTTATTGGCATTGTTGGCGAAGTTACTTATAAAATTTTAGGGGCAGTTGAACCAATACAAATTAAGCAAATTAACGCTTTAGCTGACTTTGCTTTATATAGCGGTGTTGGCAGAAAAACAACTATGGGGATGGGGATGACACGACGGCTGTATTCTCCCTAATTTCAATAATCATTTAAAAATCATCTAAGTTATGAATCAAACTGAATATATTTCCATTGCGGCATTGAATCAATATGCCTATTGTCCGCATCGCTGAGGACAATAGTGTTGCTACAATATTTATACATCAGCTAACAGAAAACTGATTTGTAAACTTTGAGCATTAAATGAGCATTATGGTAAACAGCAGTAAAACACCAACTGGCAAGGCTAAGAAAGGGCAAATAGTAATCCGCCCTGATTCAGGGAGCATTAAAGCTTGTTTCCCTAGAACTCACTTCCCTGGGGAACCCAACCAAGTGAAAAAAGCTACAGGCATATCAAATATAGATGGATGGCAAGATAAAGCCACTTCACTACAGCAGCGCCTTCAAATCGAGATGGAAGACTGGAAACTCACTAATCCAGACGGGACATTCAATGAAAACAAGTACCGTGAGATTCTTGTTGATAAGAAGCTTAGACCGGATTTGAAGATAGTAGAGAGCACAAACAATCAACTACCGCCTAAACCTGAATTATCCCTAATGGAAGTGTGGGATATGTATTGTTCCTTCAGAAGGGAGAGTCTTGCAGAAACTGTATATCAGTTAAAATTCAAAGGGGAGTATTTGCGTGCCATTAAAAAATCACTGGATGAGGTAGGTGAATGCCCTTTAGAAATGCGTAACTGGTTACTAGGGAATTACAGTCATTCAACAGTTAAGCGAATTTTATCCTGTTTATCAGAAGCCTATCGATTAGCTATTAAGCAAAAAATGGTTAATCAGAATCTTTTCGATGGAATGGCAGAAGATATTAATACCAAGAAAAAAAGTGAACGCATTATTGACCAAAACAAAGAAATAGAAAGTGATGACGATGTATTGGATAAAAGCAAAGCTTACACGTGGGATGAGGCACAAGAAATATTAAAATACATTCAAAGCAATGATAGTAGGGTTAAGCATTATTACAATCTTATTAAGTTTAAATTCCTCACTGGTTGCAGGACTGGTGAGGCGATTGCTATTTGGTGGACAGATATTGACTGGGGAAGAGAAAGAATAATATTCAGAAGAAATTACAATAATCGTCTCAAAATCTATAAGTCTACTAAAAACGACACAACACGTATGTTTCCCATGCCCAAAGATGGTGAATTGTGGCAGTTGCTCAAATCAATACCACAAGGTGAACCGAATGAGAATCTATTCAAAAATAAGGCAGGAAAAGCGATAAATACTGATTCACTCCAACGTGTGTGGCATGGGTATGAAGCTTCTCGCAATAAAGGTATCATCCCTGAGTTAATCAAGCAAGGCAAAGTTAAAAAATACCTACCTTGTTATAACACAAGGCATACATTTATCACTCATCAAATATTTGACCTAGGTAGAGACGCAGCAATAGTTAACGCGTGGTGTGAACACAGTGAAGAGATGTCGGCAAAACATTACAGGGATATTGCAAAGTACGCAACTCAAACCAATCCTGAGTTACCAGCTAGCCAACAAGTGCAACAACAATCAGAACTAGACCTACTTAAAGAGGAACTGCGTAAGCAACAGGAATTAATAGATAAGCTATTGCAAGACCAGAAGTAAAACTTATCTCAAAAGCGAATACCCCAAGGTAGTAAAACACTACTCTGGGGTATTGTTTTCTGAAGTGACATATTTGGATGACACTCCAGATGACATATTTGGATGTCACTTTGTAGTAACACTACGCTAATGAACCAACGGAGTATGTCTGTAGGTTGTATCGACCAAATATATGGGTTTTTTTAGAAGTGGCACTTCAACATACGCATATCTAAAGCGTACATTCGCGATAGGTCTATAACGATTCTTCTTTACTGGCTTGCCAAATACCTCTACCGTGGGTTGTGTTGTAGCAGCATTACTCTTCTTAGGAGTACTCACCGTAAGTTTGTTCTCATCAAATGTCAAGTCCTGACATTCAAGCATACGGGTAATGACATCTACTGCGTCGGCTTCCTGATTGCCATACACTTTGAGTCTGTATCCGTGTGTCTCGTCACGATACAAAAAAATATTCTTCCCTTTCGTAAAAACGATGCCTTGATTACTGGCAATCATGTGTTGCTTGATTTTCGTTGCTAGCGTCGTAGCATTTGCCTTTGTGAATGTTGTTGCAGTCTCATTCATTAACCTAAAACTGTACTCAGCATCTATCCTGCCCTCACCATGTGGAACGCTCTCGATATCTTGAGAGAAGTACATTTTCACTAATGGGTGTCCGTCAACAGGTGGGAGTATGTCGTTACGAGAGCCGTTGTAAACGATGAGGTCAGATTTCCCATACCCCAATAAATCGAACAATAGATGATGCCTTAAATTCATCATCAATTGGTTGTCGCCATCCAACATCGTACAAGCGGTTCTCAGGCTACTCCTAGCAGTAGCAATATTAGGTTTCCAGTCATTCGGTAGGTCACTAAAGTACAGCCGCACTGCTGCATTGTGCTGAGGAATGTACACTTTCTGTAAGTGTTCAAACGGGTCAAAGTTGTCAGGCAGTGCATCTACGGGAGGAGTGGCAGCATTAACACTTGGTGTGAATGCTTGAACCGTTGCACCGCTCGATACATTTGAAGTAGGTTTAGCAGCAGTCCATTGATAGTCAGGTACAAAAATCTTGTCGTCAGCCATATATCCTCTTAATCGTTCGCATTAAAAATGTCGTCAAGTGTCGCTTCGATAATGTTCTGACTATCGGCTTTTTCTTGGGCTGCCTGTGTGGTTGTTACGGTAGGAATGGGTTGAGCCAGCCCAGGCTGATACTTAAGAAAACCACCGTTAACAGTGTCAGGTATTGGTTGTCCATGCTCATCTTTGGGGTCTACCTGGTTAAGTGATTTAGTGAGTTCACTGACACTATCATTTATTCCCACTGCCGCAGCACCAATACCAATAGGGATAGCTACCATTGTCACAATGGTATTAAGTCTATCGTTAGCACTGTTCAGGAAGTTAAAAAACCTCCCTTTTAGATTGGGCTGAGGGTTCATAAACCCATACGCAAACTCACCCACAACACCCCACTTCTTCAATGCATTCCCAATCTTGCCAACATTTCCGCCGATAACCTCTAACCCTGCTGTAATCAAAGCAGTCATGTTGGATAGCTGGTTGAATACGTTCGCACCCGCTTGGTAGATTCTGTTCGCCTTTGCCCAATCCTCTGTAATCGTGTGATAGTTTGCTTCGCCGATGGTATCAGCGATTATCTCGTGGACTGCTTTGCCGAGGACGGTGCTGATACTAAGAGGAGTGCCATCAAGCCCTTTAGGGATGATGACACCAAGTATTTGGTCAATGACCGTACCAAGTGTCTGAGTAAGGTTATTGGAAAGCATAAAAGCGTTGTGTACGGTGGTTGCAAAAGTAAGGACGTTAAGCGCAGTATTTACCAATGTACTATTCGCAAAAGCCATTACTAATGTCGTCAGTGCAACAAACTGTGCTGCGATAAATGCCTTTGCACTGCCTACCACACTTGTAGTTGTTGCATTAATACTTGCTCTCGTTTGTGAGTGCTGTTGAACTATCAAAGCACGTAGACTTGCTGTTTCTGCTGGGTTCACGTCAATACCATCCCTTCCATCTTTACCGTTATATCCTGGTGACCCTGGTAGCCCTCTCTCGCCGCGATCGCCCTTTTCACCTTTGATGCCCGGCAGTGTCACCACTGTTGTGATACCAGGAATACCTTGCAAACCACGCTCCCCTTTATCCCCTTTTTCACCTTTCGCGCCGGGTACGCCAGGAATACCCTGTAATCCTCGTAGTCCTTTAAATGTTTGGTACAGAGCGATTGCTGTAAGTGCAGTAGTGAGTGCTACCCCTGCCTTGCCGAGCGCATCAAGACCTACCCGTTTTGCTTGTTCGCCGATACCAATAGCTTCACCTGCTTTGCCATTTGCTTCTATCGCATGGTTGTTTGCAGTAGTAGCATTGTCGTTGGCTTGCTTGGCATTCCTTACCGCACCATCAGCAGTGGTCTGGGCTTGATTCGCAATTGCACGCACCGAACTTATAGATTGCAATGCATTGGTCGCAATGGTCGCAGCATTCTTACCGATTACAATTGCTTGGCTTGCAATATCTTCTATCACTGGCACTTTGTACTCAAGATTGCTGATGCGAGATTTAAACCCCGTGAGTATTCCCAACAATCTTGATATATCACTGCCAAGTGCTAGTACTTGATTCTCTACAGCATCAATCCGCGCACCAAGAGTCTCAAGTACTGCAAGTTGTTCAATAATGGTAAATACCGTTCCTATAATGTTGAATAATTCTGCTACCCTTCCCGCAAGTTTTGCAGCATTCCCCAACGCTTGCCGACTAATACCTACAGCCTCAGCCGCTTTAAAAATCGCATCACCCACGCGAGTCTCTAACGCTCCAATGGCGCGTCCGAAGCTGTCAACTTTTGACCCAATACCATTGACGATTCCACGTAAGCCACCTACCTCGTTGCTGGCATTGAGAGCGTCTCTAGCAGCCTTTGCGGAATTAGTAACCGCGCTCGTCGCCTTCCCGTCCACTTGATTTATAAGGCTTGAATTGAGTTTTGATTCTCTGCGCGCAGTTACCGCAATATCCTCTACATTATCCAATTTTGCGAAAGCTCTTGCTGCTTGCGCTTCTAGTAGCTGTTGCTTACGTAATGCATTAGCAATGTCTTGTTCTGTTTTCGTAGCTTTTTTGATTGCAGTCCCAGCACTACCACTGGCTTCCTCTGCTACAGTTGCAAATCTAGCGGTCTTCACCTCCAGTGCTTTTTGTTCTCTTGACACACGAAGTGTTTCAGCCTCTACCGCTTGTGCTTTTTTCCCTGCAAATCCTGCTTCTCTGTTGGCAGTCTTAGCATCACCACTAGCAGAATTAGCGACTTTTGCTGCATCGCCCGCAGTAGCAGCAACATTAGCAATCGCAGCATTCATTTGTCGTAGTACCGCGTCAAAACTACTTGCCTTGCTTAGTGCTTCCCCTGCTTTGCTACTTGCTACTGATGCCGTCGTGGTAGCTGCATCAAGCTTGTAAGTGATTTCGGTTACTTTGGGGCTCAAAACATCTTCCACGATACCACGTACTTCACCGGGTGATAATGCCCTAAGTCGCGATACTTCAGACCTTAGTAATGCCAACTCTCTTGATAAATCAGCGCAATTGTCAGCCATTGTGTAACCTCACTTGTTTGGTAAGACCGCGTAATTCTGATGCTGTTTTCTCGCAGTCATTACAGCAGTAACCGGGATAAGTATCGGTTTTGCATTCACAATATCCTTCAGGGCATCTCACCCTTATACATTGCACTTTAAAAGTTATTGGCGCGGGGCGAACGTCTTTGTAAATCAACTCACTATTGCTAAATACTCTGATGATATTCTGAGTAGATTTGTAGTCCACTTTAAAAGTCATATCACCGGTATTGTCGCTGTACGTCGAGTCAAACTCTGACTGTAATCTATTCCCTGTAATTACAGCAGTAGAAAGTATGTAAGTGCAGGGTAACTCTGTGGCAGGATTATTCCCAATCTGCCGAAATGTGCCAGTACAGGATACCCCTACAATCTCACCTGGTGCAAAGTGGTTTAGAGGTCTACCACCATCAAACCGGAATGTTTCTTTATCGATATCGCTAACAGTTACATCAATAGGGCAAGCATTTTTAAAAGTAATTTTCTCTGTGACACCCTCACCATCTATGTAAGTGAGTAAAGCGCTTGTATCTTCCAATGTGCAATAACTCATAGTTACGATTTATAAGGTAACGTGGGAACCGGAAAATCACCGATGCATATTCTTACTTCTGACATATAAGCGCCAACTAAAGCAGGGATAGAACTGGGTAGATACCCTGGGATACACCCAAGGCTGACACGGGTATTGTTGTTACCAAACTTGCGAAATATCGATGTTTGTAATACCTGTGACTCCAGCACTCCATTAATCCTTAATCCCAGTACGTTACCTACACGAGTAAAGACAAGATGATTCCACGTGTTTGACGGTGGATTACTGACAGAATAGACTTCTACTGACTCTCCATTAAAGTAAGTTTGTCCATACCATTTATTGTTAAGTCCCGAACGGTTTTTCCCAACACTAATGAAGTCAGCGCTCCCATTATCAATCGTCAAGAAACTTGCATAAGTGTTGTTTGTGTCGTATGTTGACGGCATCCACATGAATGCCTCCATCGAAAAATCACCAAGAATATTAAACTTTGCATTGACCGATGATTGAACGTATGCACTGCCAGGGAAATAGAGTGACTTGTTGCCAAGAATATATTTTGATGATGACAGTGCAGCACTCCCGTTGACAGTAAGGGTAGTTCCCTTGGTATCGGCAATCCCGTTAGCGTCACTATCAAGGTGAGAGAGGAATATTGTTTTACTGGTAATAATTGGTGATAAAAGTTGAGAAGCCGATGCTAAACCTGAGAGGAAGTTTGCCCGTGACATTCGTCGTGTAACACCGTCAATTTGTTGTATTGGTAATAGGTCGGTATTATCTGGTATCAGTTTCTCGCTACTCCCAAGTTGGGATATCTGTAAAGGATTGGGTGACAATTGTCGATACCTCCGTAAGGTTTATTCCATCTGTCTCGTAGTACTTTTTATCCCAAATAAAGACGTTCAAAAGTTCATACAGTGATGAATTTTCGTACCCGATTAAATCATTGTCATTGGTGATAATTGGCGTACCGTTTTCATCGGATAAATAGGCGCTAAATAGTGTTGATGCCCTGAGTAGAATTGCCGTAAGAATTAATTCTGCGCTGTTAGTGGGCGACGGTGTCAGACCATACAAATCAGCCTTAAAAAGCGTCAGAGTAGTACTCGTTTGAGTAGCACCCTGACCAAATAAGTCTTGTAGTGTTATTGGAATATATGGCATTAGTAATCGTCTGGGTCTAGCGCAAGTGAACCCGCAGGTTTTTGGAGTGACACCGTAATATCATCTTGGCGGTACTGGATAGCATCGCGCACAGTATATGACGGAACAAAACCATTAGCAATTGTAATTGACTGGTCAGCGTTTGATGTTTGGTTATCAGAAGTTAAGGAAGTCTTTGCCTTCAGGAGAATCGCTGCGAATAAAGCTTCCGCTCTGTTGGTACTACTAGCAGTTAAACCAACTGATACCAGGTCAGATTTTGTAATTGTAATTGTCGTATCATCCTGAACAGCATTAGCGCCGAATACTTGTTGTAATGTTGGTTCTGCCATAAAATTTTCCCGATGAGTAGTACATAAATACTATTGATACATCTATAACATGGTAGCGTCAAGAGGTCACATTGAGAGCAACTCGTAGTCAGTGTGCCATCATACTCACCACGTACACCGCGTATCGGCAACCTTTTTCGTAGCTCAACGGTTGGGATGTGATGGTACGTCAGTGTTGTAAGTTATTCGCAGTGTGTAACCGCGCTGCATTCCAACCAAGGAAGTCTATACGTTTCCGAGTCAAGCACACCGTCACCACAGGTGATAGAACTAATGCATAGCAAACAACAGAGCGTTATACGAAAGGAGTTGTTGATGGTTGCTAAAGTAGGACACGTTGTCGGTGTAGCTCCCAATCAGTTCTTGATGGTACTACCTGATGAGTACGAAGGATTAGGGGCAGTAACAGGCGTAAACAAGCTAACAGGAGACCCGCCAGCAGGTGCAGACAAAATCAATCTGCAAGCTGCTATCAATAGTGGCAAGGTATTTCACGTGCGTATCAGCTATAAAGTCGGAACAAAGCGCAAAACCGCAAAACTGATAGTTGACCAAACCCATATCGGTACTGCGCTCGGTGGTTTGACTGGCAAGACTTTTAGAGGACAGACTATCCTCGGTGCGGTCATTCCATCTCACCTGACATTCGGTTGATATTTAATAACAGAAAAGTAAGGATAAAAAATTATGGCAGGCTTATACGACCTCGTTCACATTACCGACCCCGACGCGACACAAAAGTACTGGTTTCGTGCGGCGAAAGGATTTTACAGCGATGCCGCAATTGCAACTGCAACAGGTGTTGTCGTGTCCACTGATGCTGCTGACTTAAAGCGACCGTTAACCCCAGTTTTTGAGTTAATTCGTGCCGGGGTACTCAAGAATGCTGTGCTTACTGCTGTTGGTACTGGTGGAAAGCGATACAGGGTTAAACTCCACTATGCAGTAGGCAAAAGCGCCACGGTTGAAGCAGCAATGCTAGCGCTTAATGTTCCCAATGTTGCGGGTAAAGCATCTTCGGGGGCGGCTTTTAAAAGCTTCGGAACCACAACTAACGTTACATCTCGGAGTTAATCGATATGTCTTTACAGTTGGGAAATACTGCAAATTGGTCATTGTTTTATAGTGAAACATTCACACAACGGTACAATCTCCCTGTTGAGAATGCAGATTACGGATTGATTGGCGAGTTGGTGATTCCCGTACTCTTTGACAGTCACATCCTGACAGTAAAGGCATCATCTGACGGAGCGAAACCAAGCTGGAAACAGCTAGGGTATGTGAAACAAAAAATACGTACTGGCATAACTGAGGGTGGCACAGTTGACAGTTTTATCAATCAACGATATCTGTTGTCTCTCAATCAGCCAACATTGCTGATATTTGACCCGAATGTTGCTAGTACCTACGCTCTATGGTTTAGACCATTCAACTGGTTCACCACAGTAAAGCTGGATATTTACGAGTACACAGGCACTCTATAGGAGTATGGAAATATGGCAAACAATCAAGACATCAGTAAGTATGCTCAACTTGTGGCACTGTTCAGTAGCGTATTGGAGCAATCGAAAGTTATTGGCACTAAAACAGGAGACCTTATCACCAATATAGCTGCTAGCGTTGCTGCGTATTTTGTGGATAACTCCAATAAAAAGCAATAAAAGTCCTGATAGTGAAGTGTTATACCCAGCATGGTTCAAAAGCTATGTTGGGTATTTTTGTAAGATATGGGGTGTATTGTTCCGAAGTGTCATATTTAGATGTCACTTAAAATGACACTTTTAATGTCATAAATAAAAATTTATTGCATGACATGTAAATATGTCGATACAAGTGTCATCAAAAAATGTCACTCTGATTTAGTAGGGTAGGGGTTTATGAGTAACGAGGTTATTATGTGGATTGTCGGATTATCTGTACCAGCTTTCGTGAGCTTATTAGTACTGTTTGTGCAAGAGCGTGGAATACATCGTCGTCAACGGATGGCTGATTACGCTAGTAAGGAGCGTGTCATGGTGCTACTTGAAAACGATATCAGCAACTTGAAAAGCACCACAGATAAGATGTCTGTAGTGCTAGATAGAGTAGATGTTAGGCTAGATACTTTGTCGGAGCGAATGGTCAAGGTAGAAACTAAGTTGCAGTAGCTTGTATTGCTAGTACCAATTCATTCTTGTTCATGTTGCCATAACCCTTTATTTTAAGGTTTGTGGCAATTTTTTTGAGTTCTCTGATACCAAGTTTATTGAGGTCGATGTCTTCTTCTGTGTCAGGGTCGTAGTCATCCATTGATATCATCTCTTCATCATTATCATTGTCTGTCCCGAATGTTTCACCCTGTGGTTCAACATAATCATTGTCAACATCGACTACAAAGCACTGCATATCATCATCTCGTTCCCTGTTGTCACTTGGATTTTTTTCGTCGTGGTAATCACGCTCACCCGTTAGTATTGGGTCTCTCACCTCCGTAGCATTTCTCAATGCTTGTACCTCAGCCATTACCGCCTCTAATTCCTTTTGTTTCGATTCTAGTGCGCGTAGTTGTTCATCCCTTGGCACACTTTCACAAAAACTTAAGAAGTCGTGGAAAAATTGGGCAAGCAATTCAGTATCGACAGACTTGTCGGACTTTTGCCATCCCATGTTGATAACAATCTTCCGGTGAAAGTATTCAAAAACGTATGATGCATCAAACTTCACAGCGTACTTTTCTTGCCTTTTATGGTCAAAAAACCATAACTCTTGTCCGTCATATTGCATGAATTCCACCCTTGGTGCTGTAGAAGATACCCCAGGGTTGTAGTTTCCTTTTTCAGTAAAATGCTTCCAATAAAAGCAACCTAAATCCTTGTATGCTGATGTATCGATGTTTTTGGTAGCCATGATTAGTTAATAATGTTGGTCAGAGTGGATTGAAGAACGTGGGTGCTAATAATTGGGTGAGTGTAAAACCTATTGCGTCTGTAATCCCAGCATCCAAAAGCTGTGTTGTGGTCTGATACCAGAATTATTGTTTTAGCAAAAGTTGGAGTGGTTGTTACCAGATTTTCCATTTTCGTGAGAAAGTTCTTATCCTGAAAACCTTTGTACTCAATAAATATTTGAGCTAGTGAAGCGTGGTTTGTATCGTGAATAGTGTTTACTAATTCCGCTAGTATTGCGTTCGCCATAGGGTGGCAGCGTCGTGCTGTAACCTGAAAGTCTATAGACCAATTCACCTCACCAAGCGAAAGTTTATTGTGAACGTCAATATCGAACATTGGTGACTTGAAGTACTTCGATATCAGACTGTAACAGAGATATTCGGCTGTACTATCAAAACATGTTTGTTGTCTTGTCTGACGTTCGTGAGATGTTAAGCCTGTTCGACGGTCGTGATAAATGCGCTTGACGTTAGCAAATTTTTGCTGGTAATTCATGGCTTCTCACCTACCGATAACACCTTGATATGTTGTATGTTTCGCTCTGCTACACAACCCACACAAAACCCATCTTTATACAACTTATAGACTTTTGGATTGAGGGATTTTCCAACCATGTACCATTCGTGCCAGCACTTTACCCAAACTAAAAGCAATATTCCATTGTCACTCACACTATTTACCCTCATTCAATGTTGACTGTTTCACAAAACCCATACTGTTGCCCAATGCTTCGTATCGATAGCCATAGTTAGACATTTGAAGTATCAGCTCATCCATGTCACGACGACCAATCTTAAGCCCCATCTTTTCCTCCAAATGCTTGACAAGTGATTCTTGCGATATCTCCAAATCAATACGTTTCAACGCTTCACTTGCGTACCTGTTTTTACGGTTACTTTCACCAAGTTTGGGTAAGTCTTCTTTCACCCACTTACCAAGGATAATGGATAGCTGGCTGCCTACACCTGTTCCCTTGTTACGCTTCAGGTACGTGAAATGTTTTGCGAAACTATCGATACCATGCTCAATACTTTCAAATACACCACAGTAGACACCTACTGCTATTGGTACCTGGCATATAATCCACTTTTTGGGATTGATAGCATCTGGAATATTAGAAGGTTTTATACGGTTGAGCTTGCCTAGTGTTGGGGCATACACTTTGTGTAACAAGTCCATACTCTCTTCCCCCCATATACGCTGATACACACGTTGCATACCTTCCCATTCGTACATGATACGTGAGTACACTGGCTTGCCTTCCTGGAAGTTGAGACATATCGTCCGTCGCGCAACTTCACCGCATTCGGGGTCTGTACCCTCATCAAGTGAAAAAACTGATGTGATGACCTTGTAGGAATAATGCTTGAATTCAACCTTTGTGGTATCACTACCTGCATTACTTAATCTTGATACCGCGCTCTCTTCACAGTTAGCAAGCAGAATATCATAATGCGCTCCCCACTTTACCAACCATTCATTGCGGTTAAAGTTGTCCACGAGTGCGTAGCCACCCTCACCACTACCAAACTTGCTGTCAAGTAAATCCCTGATACTAGCACCTGTGAAACCCGGTCTAATTTCGACCGCCAGGTGGCTTGGGTAGTGTTGAGCGATGGTCTTACCAAGCTCTGTCTTTCCACTGCCATTGCTGCCTATAAAATAGGGAATGGGAAGACATTGACGCTTGGATAGTACAGCTTTGCAATTGAGTAGCGCGAACACGGTAGCGATAGGGTACTGCTGTGCAGCATCAGGCATGGGTAGGAAGTTCGGCAAGTACTCGGACTTGAACCATGTTGCGTACTGCTTTGCAACATCTTTGCAGTTTTCGTCAAAGCCGAACTCTTTTAGCCCACAAATGCTTTCGTAGTCTTCCTTGAAGTCGTACCGGGGCAAGAAACGCTTTTCATCATTACTACTATGAACAACAGCACTCTCGGACTGAGGAATATTAATGGTAAGTTGTGTAGCGTGTGTCTCCAGCTCCAATCTCATATCATCCGTTAAATCGGTATCTCTTTCCATCTGAGTGAGAATATCAGCTATCTTTTGCTGTTGCTTAGTACCTGCTAGTACTGTCTTGGCAAGGTCGTTACGGTACTTTTGTACTTTATCTTCAGTCATACTCGTGTTATATTATTGGTTCAATTTTTGTGTGTGGGCGTACCGTATTGGCATTGCCCACTTTTTTATTACTATTGTTGGCTACCGTTCACACAGTGGATAAACTGCACTTGCTGGCATGGGTTTAATAAATGAGTTCAGTGCTAGTATCATCCCAAGTTGCCAAGATAAAAGTGATAGGTACTTTGATGGCGTGCCAGCTAAGTCGCACATATCAAGGATATTCCTGTAAGCAAAGCAACCAGTACTAAAACCCTTGTCAGCTAAGTACCCTCTAACAAACATGTAGATTTTTCTGCTGTCTGAGATGTTACCTGAAAATCCAATTGTTGCTAGCGCTAGCGTGCAAAAAGCAACATTATTATTGTGGCTGTAAATATTTGACCAACTATCGTCATCGGTAAAGAAAGAAGCTTTCATGTGCTTAACTATGTTGTGATATTAATTCCAGTGCAAATAAGATTCTTGTGGCTGCATGCTCTAGGTTTGGTTCACTAATATCACCAGCGAAGTAGGCAAGTAGGTGTATTAGTGCGTGATTGAGATGCTCATTCGATGGTATTGACCGCCAATTATTGTCGCCATACTTATCAGCGCCACCCTTTAACACTTTTGCCACTTCCAGTAAAGCTAGTGGTGGTAACAAGTCAGCTCTGAAATTTACCTTGCACTGCTTACCACCTTGTTCGTTTACTTCTATTTCACTTGAATGAATGTCCATCGTTTATACCCTATATTTTCTAGATGTCATATTTGAATGTCATCTGGAGTGTCATGTTTGAATGTCACCCCAGCATGTCACTTTGCAGTAATACCCTACCTACCCATTACATTGAGCAGTAAATCAGAATACTCCTTGTATTCTTTATTAGCTTTGATACTGCTAAACGCTCCCTTTATATCGGCAATGTTTTTATCGCACTTAGACATTTCTGTAACGTAGAATTTTACGCGCGCTTCTAACATTTTGGCAGGGTCAACACTACCACAGCCTGACCAGTTACCTTTGCTACCCTTCTTTTCTTCTTTTTTGGGCAACACCACATCTACACCATCAATGGATGGTAGCTCTCCTTTGAAAGGGAAACACTCCACTTTGTGACCTGTGATTTTACCTGATATAGGAGACTTTAAGAACACACTTGGCAATACTTCATCAGTGAGTGCAGGGAGACACATAATGCCAGCGTCGTTGAGTTTAAGTGCAGCGTCATATTGTGGCATTCCCTCAGCAAGGGTATCCACATCGTTTTCAAGGCAATATACCCAGAATTCAGACATTGCTACTTCTAAATCAATACATTGTTCCGTCGTGATGTTAGTCCTAACAACTATCTCTCTACTCTCGTTAGTGACGATTAAGCCTAGCTCAGACAACACTTTGACCATTGTCTTCAAAACAGGAATGTCGTTGCAATAAATAACAGCATTGCAGCCATCAATCTGCCATTGTTTTGCAAGCTCTTCACCCTTCATCTTATCAAAAGTACCCTTAGCGCCGCCCTCGCCTTGTTTCCAGCTTTTGAACTCGAATACACCACCTTTGTTGCAGCTACCAGCACCCATTGATACTACCAACCAGTAGTTGTCACCATCTATAATGCCTGCCATTGCATTAGTTTGCAGGGTAAATTCTGTGCCGGTGAAGTCATACCTCCCAGGTTCACCACCTGCTGTCTTGTTAAGTCGTAATGCCGCCCATTGTTTGCCACCGTTGTCAAATTGTGTTTGAGCAAAGCCAATATAAGAGTCTAAAGGTAAAGCCATTGTCGTTTAATCCTTGTGTGTTGTAATGTTTGTCATTTGTTGTAGTGTCATACCATCACGGTTGTCATAATGTTTTTACTTTTTTGCGTCCTTAAATGCTTGTGCTAATCGCTCTACCTCGTGTGTTGGCAGTGATTGCAAGTTTATATCCAACTTAACACCCAAGCTACTTGCATCAGCCTGTATATTCTTGATAGTTGACTCTTTCGTGGTGTTTATCATGGTAGTAATGTGATTAGATATCCTTTAACTCGTTCCAACTCATCGTCATTCAATGCACAAATGTCATTCATGGGCACACAACGCTTGAGTTGTATGTTGAGCAATACCACATCTCTTATCAATTGCCTTCTCTCGGTTGTAGTTTCATTCACGCACTGTACACCCTCTTGGTGGTTGTGGTTGATAGCAAGATTTGTCTTTATTCGGAAGTGACGCAAGCTCTAAAAGTAGTACTAGTAAAGCTATTTCAACCCTCATCACCCTATACTCCGAGTATCGTATTCATCAAAAAAGAAAGTGATTTGACGAGTGATGATGCAAAGTTCTGACACTGTTGATAGTGTTAGGCTCCACTTGACCGATATCTTGCGCTTCAGGACTTGGTACTCATGTATGTTGTCCACCTTAATGGCTGCCAAAAGCGCTGTTGCAAGTAGGTATGGGTCATCGTAATCGGTCATTTGACCCGCAATTATTTGAGTTTCTGAAAACTTTACACCCGATATTCTTACTGAACGGGACATACTCATACTCCTTTTTTGGGTAAGTGAAGTTGGACAATAGGTACTACTGTAGGTATACCTGTGCGCTCATTTGTGCACTGAGCCATTAACAATATGGATGAGTAAAATATTTTATCTATGCGGTAGTAATCAAGCCTTGCCACTAAACCAATGTCATGTTGCAGTAGCACTTTATCGCCCACTTTGAAATGATGTGACTTGACGGCTTGGGATGTGCTTATCCACTCCACATTGTTACTTCTACCCGCCAAAAGCCATCTACTACCTACCCTTAGAAAAGTACCAACACTGGGAAAATATCGCGTGATGTTGTGCTGTTCGTCTGATATTGTGCGACATACAATAATGTCCTCACTTGATACTAGGTCTGGATACTGCCCAGTGAGTGATACCCTGAAAGACCTGGAATGCGTGTCATGAGTGCTAAGTTTTGCTTTAATCGTATGAAATTTTGTACTCACATCTGGTAACAACCACTCCACATAGCCTTCAGTGCTACTCATTGGGAATGCCCTGTAGTTGCCTTTACCATCTCCCACTACTTCAATCTTGCAGCAATCATTGATGCGTGCAGTATGCAGGTTGCCCGTGGGATTATTGACGACCACTTCACGATTAACGCTTATTGCAGTATCCCTGCCATCATCAGTGTCCCAATAGACTGGAATGATGCGATATTCACTATGAATACCTAACACTACCTCACGCGATTCCTCGCTTACTTCCAACACTGTTATATTGGTAGACCTTTCATCAGAGTGACATGCTAGAGTGTCACTTTTAGTGTCACTAAAAATGTCATCCGTAGATGTCACTTCAGTGATAGGGGTAGTAAGCCTTAAATACTCTGCCTCCAAAGTGGAATAGTCGCTGTCAAGCCTGCATAGTATTTTATTTCCTTCATTTTTTAGTACCTTTAAGGTACTTTGCAATTCCCTGTATTTCATTTCGTTTACTCAATTTTTGTGTGTGTTAACCGCTCGCTCGGCTATGTGAATAATGTAATCTTGATGACATCACCTGAGCATCAGTGTGAATGCCGAATGTTGATATTTGAGCATTAGTTGTAATCATAGTGTTGTCACGGTGATGTACTTTCGTGTGTATATGCTATTCGTGCATCAATATAGTGGCAGTTATCAGAATGCATCTATGCCTACACTCCCAGAAAAGCGCTTCACGTTCAACTTTGACCTAACACTCAAGAGACTAGCTACCAAACAAGCAGAGGAAGAATTCATTACTCTGGCTTCTCTCATTAATCGTGCGGTAGCTGAGTACCTTACTGCTAGGGGTATCGATGTCAAATCTAGTGAGAAAAGATGACACCATGTTGAATGTACGGATGTCATCAAAGTGATGTCACTGCTAATATGTCATTCATGGATGTCACTTAAAACGACATTCGTGGATGACATTTTTTTTACAACACACAAAGGTTGAAGAAATAATATGACACGCTTAACATTTGCATCGGTTCATCAATACGCTCTCGATAACGGCTACCAACTCGTAAGAACATCAGAGGGTTATTCTTTGTATCCTGAAGTAGGGAACCTTGCGGAGCGTATGGGAGGTTACAAAACCAAGACACTAAAGGTAGTAATGGAAGTGATTAAAGAAGGTTGCAGCTTGCATGGTCAATACTGCCCTTACCTACCGCCCTGCTTTGAGAATGGGTATAGAAGCGCTCAAGAAATGCAACAGCTCGATGAATTATGGGAACAAGAAATAGATGAAACGGATGAGATTTTAGAGGAAGGAATTTACGACAGTGAATTTTGTAAGGAAGAAGGTATCACTGCCCCCGAGAAGGTAGAGAGCAATATCACTTGCATGGTAAGTGGGTATTGGATAGAAAGTGAGCCAAATAACGAGTATGAACCTAACTATGAATCAAGAACATACAATACAACTATTCAGATGTTATTACTGGCATTCAACGTTAAACTCACCACTACAGTAATTGAATTGTATTGTGCTGAGATATCGCAGGATGCGAGCTTGACTGGTAACAGGGTATTGGAAATATGTGCTGATGACTTAGGTACTGAAGCAATGTATCTAGGTTTTCAGTGCAACGAATTACTAGGAAGGCTTTTGGAGTTAACAGAGAACGAGGACTTAGGATGGGAAATTATCTCCTGTATTAACTACTGCACCAATGAGATACAACCAATACTCAGAAACAATACTCCTTGCGAATGGGATGATTTCAATGAGTCAGAGGAAAGCTTTAACACTCGTATTGCATTGGAAGAGATGTATAGATTGCCTATGCCGATGTGGTATTGGGATACCGATAGATACACGTTATGTTCACATGAAGACTATGAAGAGCAAGAGAGATTTGACTTGTTGCATAGCTTTCACGTGGCGGCGGTAAGTAGGTGGGAAAAAATGCAAACTGCTTACAATAAAGCACGTAGTAGTGGTAGGTAGTACTTCCTAGGTGACATCCCAGAGTGTCACTCCAGATGTCATATTTTATTGTCATCTCACAACAACACATACAACAGGTTTCAACATCGCTTCAACGCACACAATACCCAATGACAAAACAATGACACAGCTTACCTTTGACAAGACACTTGCACTCTCAATTTATAACTCTGATGAACAATTTCCTATTGACCTTGATGATGCGTGGCTATGGCTGGGCTGGGCATCAAAACAGAAAGCACTTGATTGCCTTGTAGCTAATTTTGAAGAAGGCACAGACTTTTTAACTTTGGGTAAAAAAGCCTCTAACGGGGGCAGACCGGGAAAACATATTATGTTGACAGTTGATTGCTTTAAGTGTTTTGCGATGATGTCAGGTACAGAACAGGGTAAAGTCATCCGCAAATACTTTATTGAATGTGAAAGTATTGCCAAGGAAGCAAATATCAAAGCATTACCATCTGTCAGCACATCAAAACTCACTGAACTAAAAGCCAACGATGCACTGGTACGGCATCACATTAGGGTGCTTGAAAGTGAACTAGCTGAAAAGAGGATGGAATTACAGTCTATTCAAAAAGAGTTATTCACCGAAGCTAAAGCTGTACTTGATGCTAACCCTGAACTGGCAAGGGCTGTACTCGATGCCAGGGAAATAATAGAGCGCGCTAAACAAGCCAACAAGTACCTTAGTGTGTGAGATGTCATCTAAATATGACATTTTAAATGACATGTAAAAATGTCACTCACAGACAATACCTATACACAGAGAACAAGAATAATGAGTAACTTATCTATTTTCAGCTTTGAAACACACGACATACGCTTTGTAGGTACTGCAATAGACCCTTGGTGGGTAGCGGCTGATATTTGCAAGGCATTAGAGATTACAAATCCATCAACAGCTATTAGTAAATTGGACGATGACGAAAAAACACGTGACATAACTTTAAATGATGTCAGTGGCAAATTTGCTAGCACCAGGGCGCAGAAGGTATGGTGTGTGAATGAACCAGGATTGTATGCACTTGTCTTAACAAGTCGCAAGCCATCAACCAAGCGCTTTAAAAAGTGGCTGACATCCGAGGTAATACCCGCTATACGCCGGACTGGTAGTTACAGCATTCCTAACAACGCACATGTTAGGACTTCCACTACCTTCGACAAAAAGGTTGCCGAACTGATGAAGCGCAAGGAACTGTTATCAGAACGCATCGATGCTACGACAAAATCACTCAAGTCATTACAGGAACAATACGACTCACTTGAACAAGAGTACTCACGACTATACGTAGAGCATTATCGTCACGAGGGTGAGGAGTATATCAAGCACAAACAAATAGTTGGTAGCCACAATCCCTACCTTAGTAAATTGAATGACATTAAAACATGTCACTAAAAATGTCACTCAAACATGTCATTCAGGGAAACATACATGGCACAAACAATAAAACATCAAATGCAGTGTGAAAAGTGCTTAGGGTACAAAGTGAAGAAGAATGGCTTTGAACAATTGTCTGATAGTACCTTATTGCAAAAGTGGTATTGCATCCCTTGTAAGAGTAGTCTCACCCGTGTCAAGGGTAGACGTAATCACGCACTGAAAACAGCTAAAGCAAACAAAGTAATAGTATGTGCGGGAATGGTATTCACGAGGCACGACATACAGTACGTTGTGGGTGAGCGCAAAGCAGTGTCCCAGTATTTAGGACAGATATGGTCAGTGAGTGGGAGTAAGCCAGGTAGCGCAACGTGGATGTATGAGGACTCAATATTTAAGGCATTAAAAAGATGAGTAATAGCAATACACGTGTAGACGGTACCGGTAATTTTGTGACAGATGATAATGGTAGGGACAGGGAAGCTACACCACAAGAGATAGACAAAACATTAAGGGAGTGGGAAGGCGATGGTAAGAAAGGTAAGAAAAAATGAGTGGGTTGTGGGGCTGAGTGTTCACTACTGGGGGAATAATTACAGAGTTTGGTCTGTTACTGATGATGACGTGCTTCTGGTAGTGCCCGGCGAACAACCTAACGGATGGTATCAACCTTTTGCAACTGAACTCACAAAGCCTACTAGCGTGACAGTGAAAAAAGACGACGAGTTCGTGATGATATTTGACGATAAAAAACTACTACCTTGGGAGAAGTAACATGATAGGTACGAAGTTTATTGACAAATCAGAAGTATATGTGGTAGTCAGAAGCTTTGTTAGCGATACAGCATGGGTATGCAAAAGTGAAGCCACGGGTAACGAAAAGTGGTATTACACGGAAGAGATTGAAGAAGGTAAAATAACTGAATTACCACCACACAAACTACCAAAAGTCAAGAGTAAAGCATAAATATCTCACACATAAGCAAAACTTACACCTTACTGTAAAAAGCAGGGTGTTTTCTTATGGGTATACGAATGATAAGTAGATTATCAGTGGACTGTCAGAATGCTACAAGTTTTACTTATACTTTACTGAGCATACTTTGAGCATCGTTGCTGAGTAGTAAAATATACTAAAAATGCTCATTTTACACGTAAAATCCCCACTTTGAGCATTGGGTGAGCATTTTCAAGAAAACAAAAGCTGAAAGTATTGACAGTAGGTGTTTTCAAGCCAACCATCGCTGTTGGCGGATGTTTTGTGCAGGTGAGTTTACCGATAATCAATACACAATTGAAGGTACTACATTGCACGATCGCGTCCACACTACAAGCGATGTACAGCGAGGAGAAACTTGGCAAGTTCGGGCAATTTGGCTAAAGTCTGAGCAATACAAACTCATCGGTAAATCTGACTTAATTGAAGCCGAATCAGGTGAAATTTATCCAGTGGAATATAAACGAGGACGCAAAGGCGAATGGGATAACGATGAGTTGCAAGTTTGCGCCCAAGCCTTATGTTTAGAAGAAATGACAGGAGAACCTGTTAATACTGGATATATCTATTATGCCCACTCTCATCAACGGCAATTAGTAGAGATTAATGCAGAGTTACGGCAAAGTGCGATCGCTACTATTGAATCTGTGACAAATCTCTTAGAAACAGGAGCAATGCCAAAACCAGTTTACAGCAAACGCTGCCAAGGATGCAGTCTTTATTCGCAATGTTTACCCAAAGCAACCGATAAAGTCAAAAGTTATCAAGAAGTCAATTAAATCATACCCAATACAGTTTTCAGATCAGCCCAAAACCATCATGTAGAGACGCGATAAATCGCGTCTTGAAAGACAAATTATCTACACCAACAGCCCTTGCTAACCGTATTAAATTATATCCGATAAATCTCTTTACTCAAATCCAGATCATTTTTAGGAAGAATCAAAAATGGGAACACTTTACGTAACACAAGCCGATGCTTTTATCGGCAAAGTTGACGAACGTCTCACCGTCAAAGCTGAACAAAAAACTATCATGGATATCCCTTTAATTAAACTAGAAGGAATTGTAGTACTAGGACGAGCTACTATTTCTCCCGCCGTCGTCAGTGAACTTTTAGATCGTCACATTTGTTTAACATTTCTCACACAAAATGGACGATATTTAGGACGTTTAGAACCAGAAGTTACCAAAAATATTTTTGTTCGGAAAGCCCAATGGCAAGCTGTGGGAGAATCAGAACCAGCAATACATTTAGTTAGAGGATTTGTGCGGGGTAAATTGAAAAATTACCGCCATAGCTTACTTCGCACTCAGCGAGAACATCCTGATACTGACCTGAATAATAACATCACTCGATTGGAAAACGCGATCGCACCAATCGAAAAAACCAGCAGTATTGATTCTCTCAGAGGCTTAGAAGGTGCTGGTAGTGCAGCTTATTTTGGTTGTTTTCAACAGCTAATCAAAACCCCAGAATTTCGATTTGAAGCCAGAAACCGCCGTCCACCAACCGATCCAGTTAATGCCTTACTGAGTTTTTGGTATTCATTACTACGTCATGATGTGCAAAGTGCTTTAAATATTGTCGGCTTCGATCCTTATCTAGGATACTTACACGTCGAACGTTATGGTAGACCTTCCTTAGCCTTAGACTTGATGGAAGAGTTTCGTCCCTTAATAGTGGATGCTGTTGTGTTGTCGCTAATTAACAAGCGATCGCTAACCTTAACTGACTTTACCACCGAACCGCTCAGTGGTGCTGTGTCTTTAACCAAAGAAGGATTGCATACATTTCTTCGCGCCTACGAACAAAAGAAACAATCCGAGTTCAAACATCCAGTCATGGGAAACAAATGCACCTACCAAAAATCCTTTGAAATTCAGGCAAGGTTATTAAGTAAGTACCTCATGAACGAAATCGATAAATATCCCCCTTTAGTTCTCAAATAACTTATCATTTTTCCCTATTCCCCATTCCCATTCCCTTCATGTATATTGTTGTCAGCTACGACATTCCAGAAGATAAGCGTCGAACTAAAATCCATTCTATTCTCAAGTCTTATGGACAATGGATGCAACTGAGTGTGTTTGAGTGCGATGTCACTCCCACTCAGTATGCTAAACTGCGATCGCGTTTAGCCAAATTGATTAAACCCGACACTGACAGCGTGCGCTTTTATTTTCTCTGTGCTTGTTGTCAGGAAAAAATCGAACGTATTGGCGGAGAACAGCCACGAGACGAAACAATTTTCTTTGCTGAGTCCCCTTCTGGCTAGTACAGCACGGTGTAAATTAACAGACCATATTGGTGAGAGAATAAATAATCAGCTTAAAACCCGTTCGTTTGAGGGGGCGTATCAAGGACTGAGGGTGTGACTATATTAATTCCTAAAATATTAAATCCAATTTGCGATCAGTTCAACATAGCTGACCGCTTTTTCTTTTCAGGGACTTTTTACCTGACCTGATATGTCAATTTTTTACCCATATTTTTCTAAGTATGATTTTTGAAGCGCTCATTTTTAGTCTAAACTCCAGCAGTAACTTATTTCGATTTTCAAGATACAAACACGTAATTTTTATAAAATTTTTATACTAAGTAAAAGCAGTAAAAAAATGCCATCTCAGATAGTGACACTCAACTAAACAAACACTATAGTGATTAGATTAATCAACTGTATTGTGTCAGCAAGTTAGCCAAAAATTCCTTTTTAGCCTGTCAAAAGGCTGGTTAAAGTGAAAAGTTGTGTTTCTCAATCGTGACAGAAACCATACCGAAAGTGTCAACTCTCGGTTGGTTTTTTGTGCCTTAAAACAGCAAATCTCTGAAAAATCAATTTAGGTAAATAGAAATTATGGCAAATATCAAGGGTACTAATGCTAATGATGTCCTTATTACAGGTAATCATACCAATAATAACCTCTCTGGGGGAGATGGTAATGACACCCTATATGGTGGTGAAGGAGATAATAGCTTATACGGTGATTTCGGTAACGATATTCTTGATATTTCCTTTTCTTCTGGGAAAAACCTTTTAGACGGTGGCTTGGGAAACGATCAACTTTATGCTTCTAACACCACTGGCAACAACACTCTTAAAGGAGGATCTGGAGGTGATTATTTTAATATAAACAATTCTTCTGGGAAAAATATTTTAGACGGTGGCTCTGAGAATGATTCATTTTCTGCTTCCCATACCACTGGCAACAACACCCTTAATGGAGGAGAAGGAAATGATTATCTATACATTTATCATTCTTCTGGAAATAACCTTTTAAATGGTGGTTCTGAGAACGATCGACTTTATGCTTCTAACACTACTGGCAACAACACCCTTAACGGAGGAACTGGGGATGATGTGTTTGATATTTCTTCTTCTTCTGGAAATAACCTTTTAGACGGTGGCTTGGGGAACGATCAATTTTATGCTTACAGTGCTACTGGCAACAACACCCTTAAAGGAGGGAGTGACAACGACTCCTTCCATTTGAGCGCCCCCTCTGTTACTCCCCCTGTTTTAGTGACTCAAACGGTAGATGGAGGTACGGGCGACGACTATTTGTCTATCGATTATGGAAGTTTTACTACTGAGGGAATCACCTCAACTTTCAATACAATCACTAACCAAGGTTCAATTACAGTTGGGACATATCGAGTTAGCTACAAGAATATTGAACAATTAGATATTTCTGGTACAGCTAACACTGACACTATTGTAGGTAGTAATGGTAACGATTACCTTTTCGGCAATGATGGCAATGATCTCCTGACTGGAGGGAGAGGCAATGATTATCTGTTCGGGGGAGATGGCACTGATACATTTGCCTTCAATAATTACAATGAAGGTGTTGATAGTCTTTATGACTTCAACCCGATTGCTGAAGTTATTCAGGTTTCGGCTACTGGTTTTGGCGGTTCTTTAGCAAAAGGCGCACTCTCGACTAGTCAGTTTACCATCGGTTCCGCCGCGAGTGCGATCGCTCAACGATTTATCTACGACAACGGTACAGGTGCCCTGTTCTTTGACCAAGATGGTAGCGGTGGTGCGTTTACTCAGGTACAATTCGCGCAACTCAGCGATGGATTGTCACTAAGTGCAACTAATTTTGTTGTTGTTTAATTGTACAAAATCAAAGCGATCGCTCCTACTGGTGTTTAAAAGCTTTTGCTTGAAGAGTGTAAAGGTAAGCTGTTGTGCCTTTAATTTGCACTAATATTTTTTCAATATGATTGTGGGGTGGGCAACATGAGCGCCCTGATAGTGCAAGTTGTGTACATAACAGCTTAACTGGGAATATCCATGAGTAAACCAAACTTTGATGCTATGAGCAAGACAGAATTACGCGCTTATGTCATTGCACATCAAGATGATCAAGAGGCTTTTTACGCACTTGCGGATCGTTTGACGGCAAAACCTCCCTCTGGGACTTATCCCGCCTCAATGACTCCAGAAGAAATCCATAAGGCAGTGTTAGACATTATTCAACAGAAACAGTAATGTCTATAACGGGCTGCGCCTATGCCAGATTCGAAAAACAGCTTAACACCACCCTCACCTCATAAATTGTTAACACCCTTGCCCCTAGATATAACGAAAGTGATACACTACATCCATGCTAGGGGTGCCTACATAACCAGGCTGAGATCACACCCTTAACACCTGAGTCTGGGTAATACCAGCGGAGGGAAGCTGTTTATTGAGGAATCATAATATGCGGACAGAATGGGTTGCTAAACGACGTGGGCAGGTTAATGTATCGCAAATGCATTACGCCCGCCAAGGTGTCATCACCGAAGAAATGCACTACGTCGCCCAACGAGAAAATCTTCCTGCCGATCTCATTCGTGATGAAGTGGCGCGGGGGCGAATGATTATCCCTGCTAATATCAATCACACCAATCTAGAGCCGATGGCTATTGGTATTGCCTCTAAATGTAAGGTTAATGCTAATATCGGCGCTTCCCCCAACTCTTCTAATCTTCAAGAAGAAGTTGATAAGCTGAATCTGGCGGTGAAGTACGGTGCTGATACCGTGATGGATTTGTCTACAGGCGGCGGTAATTTGGATGAAATTCGTACCGCCATCATCAAGGCTTCACCTGTTCCTATTGGTACGGTGCCAGTATACCAAGCTTTAGAAAGCGTCCACGGCACAATCGAGAATCTGACTGCTGATGATTTTCTCCATATCATCGAAAAGCACTCCCAGCAGGGGGTAGATTATCAAACTATCCACGCTGGGATTTTGATTGAGCATTTGCCCTTAGTGAGAAACCGCATCACCGGTATTGTCTCTCGCGGTGGCGGGATTTTGGCGCGGTGGATGTTGCATCACCACAAACAAAACCCACTTTATACCCACTTCCAAGATATTATTGAGATTTTCAAAAAGTACGATGTCTCCTTCAGTTTAGGAGATTCCCTACGTCCTGGCTGTACCCATGATGCTTCCGATGAAGCACAATTAGCTGAATTGAAAACGCTAGGACAGCTAACTCGCAAAGCCTGGGAAGATGATGTCCAGGTGATGGTGGAAGGACCGGGACACGTGCCAATGGATCAAATTGAGTTCAACGTCCGTAAGCAGATGGAAGAGTGTTCTGAAGCACCTTTCTATGTTTTGGGCCCATTGGTGACAGACATTGCTCCTGGTTATGACCATATCACTTCAGCCATTGGAGCAGCGATGGCTGGATGGTACGGTACTGCTATGCTGTGCTATGTAACACCTAAAGAACATTTGGGTCTACCAAATGCTGAAGATGTACGGAATGGGTTAATTGCCTATAAAATAGCGGCTCATGCGGCTGATATTGCTAGACATCGCCCTGGTGCAAGGGATAGAGATGATGAACTTTCTAAAGCGCGTTACAACTTCGATTGGAACCGTCAGTTTGAATTATCACTCGATCCAGAAAGAGCTAAGGAATATCACGATGAAACTTTACCAGCAGATATCTATAAAACTGCTGAGTTTTGTTCGATGTGTGGGCCTAAGTTCTGCCCAATGCAAACTAAGGTTGATGCTGATGCGCTGACAGAATTAGAGAAGTTCTTGGCAAAAGAGCCTGTGACTCAAGGCTAATTGACATGGGGAAATGGGAAATGGGGCATCGAGAAGAGACATAGGAGACAAGGAAGAGGGGGGAGATAAGGGAGAAACTTGAATTAATTCTCCCCCTGTCCCCTGCCTGCTCTGCTCCCTCATCCCCACACTCCCTAACTCAAACGTAACCCGATTTCAATGGTAAAGCTGCGAATCTTTCCTGTATCTGTGGTAGCTTTATCTGCAACTTCCAGAGTCCAAGTTCCTTGGGGACTTTTACCTTTAAAGGCAGCAAGTTTTGGGGTGTTTACCTCGTCATAGGTTGTTTTGATATTATCTGTAGCTCCGCCCTGGCGATCGTGCAGAATAATGGGAAGTATGCCTATTTGCACTGGGGGAAGGAGAGTAACTACAAGATCCCCAATATAAGTATGCTCGATATCTACATTAACTTTGATGGATTTTATCAGACTGGTATTAGCGATCGCCAACGACAATGTTGATGTTTGCAAGTCGTTAATTGGGATATCTTGTACTGCCTTGAATATGCTAATGGGCGATGTTTGCGCTGGCTTGGCCAATTCTACAGCTTTGAGAGCATTGATTCGACCATAACCGTAGAAAGGGCTGCGACCATTGGCATCATATTTACCTCCAGCTTGATCGATGCGATCGCAAGACCGTTTAATAATATCTCGTACTTCGTCCCAACGCAGATTTGGATTTCTGGCAATAATCAATGCTGCTACACCAGCCGCACCTGGACAAGCACTAGAAGTCCCGCCGAATTCGTTTGTGTAGTTACCTCCGGCATCACCCAGATTTACATTACCGGAATTATAACCAAGTACACCAGCGCGATCGGTTGTCCAAATTCCAGGGGTTTGAGAACTATCACCATTGTTACTGGGAAAGGCACACCACACCGCCTGACCAAAGTCACTGTAAGCGCTTCTTGTGCCAAAGTCGTTACAAGCTGCGATCGCAATTACCTTTTGGTAGCTGGCGTAGCCATCGTTATCCACGCTTTCATTACCATTGCCAGCCGCGAATAAAATTACACATCCCTTGCCGTTGCGTCCTTTATTGATTGCAAAGTCCATAGCCAATCGTGTGGAGTCAGGCAAAGGTACTTTTTGCTTGTGTAGAGGATCGTTTGGCTCAAACCAAGTCCCATCTGCTGGGCCCCAACTGCAAGAAATCACATCAGCACCATTTTGAGCCGCCCAAATAAAAGCATCTGCTTCATCCTGTGACCCCAACGATGAAGCTAAACGAATCGGCATCAATTTTGCACCCGGTGCTACACCAGATGCACCAAATTTCCCGTTGCCACAAGCTACACCGGCACAAGCTGTCCCGTGGTTATTGTCGTTTCCGGGTCTGGGATTGTCACTTTTACGTGTGACATCACGCGGGGCAACAATCTTTCCAGAGGAACGGAACTCTTCATGATCAAGATCCACACCGTCGTCAATAATTGCAATAATTGCTCCTGTGCCATCGCTCAACTTCCAAGCTGCTTCAACGTTGGCATGGGCGTTAATTACCTTACCGTTAATTGTTGTTTGCTTTAAGTGCCACTGCTGCGGGAAAACCTGACGTTGGCGTGATTCACGCACTAGTTCAGGATGACACAGTTCTACTGATTCCTCATTCAGAAGTCTCTCGGCGATGTCAAAGATGGCTATACCAGTATTTGTAGGTGCATTGACAAAATAAGCATTTCGTGAGTATTCAAGTTGGCGTTTAATTGTTAAGCCGTAACGTCGCAATATCTCTTGGCAAGCTCTTGATTCTTCTTCATTATCGAATTTAACGAAGAGGTTTTCGGTGTAAATTATCGGTTGACTGGAGGCTGGATCGATCAAGACACGTCCGGCAAATTGGACTTCAGACTCTTGGTTGAGAATTTCACGAGCGCGATCGCGCAAAGCAACACCCTGAGTCGGAACTTTCGCACGCAAAATTTCAACACCCGCTTGCCGAAACCGCGTTGTTAACTCGAATTGATTGAGGATGCTACGAGCCGTGGGTGACACAGGTGCGACTTCAAACGGTCTTGCACCAATTAGAGTACTGCGGCTTTCGGTACGCACTACAACGTGTTCTTCACTGATAGCAAGTTCATACTGTTGACCGTTCTGTCCACCATAGCGAACCTGAACCATAGCTTACTCTCCTGGGATATTTGTCTTGAAAATTGGGCGTTGGGAAATCGTATTATGCACTACTTTTAAAGCTTGCTATACGTAGCGTGCATTTACGTTTAGTTTATGGATGGTTTTTATTTCATGTGTTATATGTGTATTACGACATTAAAAAGATCCAGCTGCAACAGAATTTAATCTCTTTAAAGTTCATACAAGCCTTCAATTCGTCTTTCCAGAAAAGAAGAATTCAAAGTCAGGCTGTTTTACGAATCTTCACTATTACTAGGGGCATATAGCTTGCATTCCGATAAAAGATTTGTATTCCATACCACTGAAAACGCTATAACATCATTAGAACTTGAGAAAGATGTTTTATTTTCCGGCTGAGTATTTTCTACAGGTGTACTCTTTACCCCTGATTGCTGAAGTGAAATTTCAAAACGACTATTTTTCTGAGTATCCTGAAGAAATTCGGGTTGGCAGCAATCGCACTGCTGTATCTTACACTCGTAAGTCTGGGTACTATGCAATACATTATGATAATCAACCCAAGACGGTAGCACCAGGAGCAATTTTACAACTTAACGATGGTGCGATGTCTACGATGGTCACTGAGCCTTGTCGAAGTGCGGGCTACAGCTACGCAGTTTTTCCAGGCGAACCCAATCAATCAGAGCAGGGTAAACTGAGTCCAGTTTACACAATAGAACCCAATGGTTCCCTAGCAGTACCAACTGGACTGGTTTTCATCCGCTTTGCTGAAGGCGTTGATATAGAGTCCCAGCACGAGGCAATTAATCAAGCGGGTTACGAAGTAGTAGAAAGCCTTGACTATGCGCCTCACGCCGCTTGGTTGCGTGCCCAATCAGGTAATATTGCTGATGCGATCGCAAAGATTCCTCAGCTAGAAGCGATACCTAAAGTTGAGAATATCGAACCTCAGATGCTTATGGAAAGAGGTTTGAGACTAGGGCGTTAATAAGTTGTAATGGGCTACACCCCGCTACGCTAACGTAATTCGTAATTATTTGATGAGCCATAAAAAAGATGTTTAACAACAGCAATAACTCCCAAGCTAATATTCTCTATAGACATGGCGACGTTTTAATTAGACATATTGCTAGCTTACCTGTTGGCGCTCAAAAGCGTGTAGGTGCTACTCTCGCTCATGGTGAAATTACAGGACATAGCCATCGCATTCAACAATCTGATGCTGTTCAGTTGTGGACAAATGGTAGTGACCTTTTTCTAGAGGTTAAAGAACCAAGTGCCACTTTAGTTCATGAAGAACATCGAGCGATTGAATTACCCCAAGGGCTTTACCGCGTTTGGAGACAACGCGAATATCGCCCTGATGCCTATGTGGAGGTAGTAGACTAATGCTCAAGATCATGTCTAATGGACGTGTGCCGAATAAACAAGTTTTGCAGCGCCCAAACCAAAGCCACGAGCCTGTATCGGCTGAATATGCTCGAAAACTGATCCTTGAGCATCGCGCTTGGGATGGGATGCGCGTTTTAGGCCATCTGGATTTAAGCGGTGCATTGAATCTTTACAATCTACCTGAAAATCTCACCTGTGAAAGTCTTGATATCAGCGACTGTGTAAACCTCACAACCCTTCCCACAGGACTCCACGTTACTTATTGGATTGAGTTAGCCGGAAGTGGGATTACTAGTGTATCTGCGGGACATGGTTTTGTCTGGCGCTGGCGAGGCGTGCAGGTGACAGATAAAATTGCCTTTGAATCCCAGTCTCTAACGGGGCAAGATATCCTCAATGTAGAGAACATTGAGTTGCGCCGCGTGCTGATTGAGCGTCTGGGATACGAGACATTTTTGCAGCAAGTGGGAGGATTGATCCGCGATCGCGATCGTGACGCTGGTGGAGAACGTCAACTAGTCTACATTCCTTTTGAGGATGACGAGCCGCTTATGGTCTTGAAAGTCACCTGTCCATCCACAGGACATATTCATATCTTGCGCGTTCCCCCTCACATGCGGAGTTGCCATCAAGCAGCCGCTTGGATTGCGGGCTTTAATAACCCAGATGATTATAATCCTGCGATCGAGGCGTAGTTAGCTCTAAATACTCTGCGGTTTCAAAGCGATTTATTGAACCGCAGAGGCACAGAGAACGCAGAGATTTTATGAGTTAATTGGTAGTAGTGGGTTGGACAAATCGCTTAATTTCACCACACGCAATATAAGACTTTCCATCAGGTGCTGTTTTGACTTCATCAACGACATAAAGCATCCCTTCCTCACGAACCGATCGCGGAAAACGCATATTCCAATCTGCTTCATAGCCGTCGGAAACTACCCTAGCGCGTAGTTTGCTGCCATCTTTGACACACTGAACCAGAATGCCGTCTTTTACAACATCAGTTGTGGGAAGATCGGCAGCGCTGGCAGGCCCTTTAGAGGCTTTACCTGTATAAGCTATATTCGATTGTCTAGGGGCAACGAAGATATCTGCTTCACCAGGTTGAGCAAAACGAGTGATATTGCCACGGACACGGTAGAAAGTAGCTTCGCTTGAGAGTTCCAGACCTTCAACAACGTACCTTGCTCCCTCTGCCCGAATACTCCGGGGAAACTGGACATTCTTGGCTGAATCGTAGCCTTCAGATATGACTTTGACCCGTAGTTTACCCCCTTCACGAACGCAATAAAGTTCGACACCTGAGCCAACTTCATTGACAACCGGCATTGCGTACACTTCATCACCAGCAGTAACACCGCGCCCCACCAGATCGTTGCGATTACGGTTCATTGTCTGGTAAGACTGATCTCGCAATTCTTTACGTCCGGCATTACCTAGAGCTTTTTGGGCGATTCGACTTGCGAAATACTCAAGCTGATCGATCTCTTCAGCAATTTCAAAATTCTCGTTTAACCCTTTATCCCGCAAATCTTTCACCAGGCTACGCAGGGTTTCTTCCGCTTCCTGGTGTCTGCCATGTTCAGCTAAATCGAGGGCAGTCTCTTTTGCCTTAGCGATGGTGAGGCGGCTCAGTTCAAGAATGATATGGCTTGTAGAGGCAAAAGCTGCTTCCTCAACAGTGCCAACTTTGGCGGTGATATCTGCTGTGCCTGAAACGTTTTGGATGAGGTCATTTTGGACAACATCGGCGCTGTAATGCAGTTTCATCACAGGTAACTCACCAACTTGAGCGCTTGATATCACCAAACTTAAGCCGAGAAGTTTGTCTTCACCTTCATAAAGCTCTCCCAAGCTGATAACAGCTTGACCAGCGTCATTTTGGCTAACTTTTGCAAGGCTTAAAGTATCAACAAGACTAACACCTTCAGCCAATTCAAGTTTCACTGTGAGGTTTTGTCCTACTACTGCTCTGAGACTGTCTAGCTCAATACTAAACACTTCAGTTGCTTCATCAATGCTTTGAATGAAGTAGAAGTTTCCCCTAGCAGCCCTTGCCATACCAATCAGCAGGTCTTCATTAAAACCCTGAGCAAAACCTAATGTAGTTGTGGTGATACCTTCCTCAGCTTTTTGCCCTGATGTTGCCGTTAGTACCTTGGGGTCTTGAATGCCCATATTGGCGTGACCATCGGTAAGCAAGAGAACACGGTTGATTTTTTGCGGATCAAGTCGCGTTTTGACATGTTCACAGCCTTTGAGCCATCCCCCCGATAAGTTGGTAATACCGCCTGCTCTGACTTTGCGAATAGAATCTTTTAGTGTGGCTTTATTAGTTACAGCTTGGGGTGGCACAACGCTGTCTATTTCATCGTCGTAAACAACTACTGAGAGAATGTCATCTGGCTCAAGTTGATCGACCACAGACTCAGCAGCTTTGAGTGCATGATGTAAGGCAGCACCCGCCATAGAGCCGGAACGGTCAATTACAAGAGAAAGGTTAAGGTTCCGTCGGGGAGATTCAGCTATGTCAGGACGAAAACGTAGCAGAATATTAGTCTTTAATGAAGCTCCGGCGGGGAGAATAGACTGGTCAAATTCGTAACTTGTCTTAATCATTTTTTATATCCCTCAGAGTTGTCTGTGATAAGCTACAAGCTTTATGATGCAAGGATAGAAAGTGCTTTTTTTAGTTTACCCAACAATCAGTTTATCCAGTGTATAAATGAAGTTTAATGTAAGATTTTATAGCGGTTACATCTCGCCAGGATTAGTAAAGCTCATCGTAGACATCGCTTTTTCGGGAGAAGTTTGCGATCTACTTACTCTTTCCTAGTACTGAAAGGCGATCGCACTGGTCACAATTGCGAGAAACTGAAAGCAGATATATTAGGAGAGGAGAACCTAATGAGCTGGACTAAAGTTCTTGCAGTCGAAGCACTTTCCCCAGGTACGCGAGAAGTGGTGAAAGTTGGCAACCGTAAAATTCTGCTTTTGAATCACGAAAATCAGCTTTATGCTGTAGATAACACCTGCCCTCACTTAAAATTACCTCTGAAAAGTGGCAAAATAAAAGGTGGGGCAATTGTTTGTTCTTTCCATCACAGTGCTTTTGACCTGCGGACTGGTGAAGTACAAGACTGGTGTTCTTGGCCACCTGGTGTAGGCAAGGTACTCTCATTGGTTTCACAACCAAAGGCGTTGCCGGTGTTTCCTCTTCGTGTGGAAGAAGGGAATATCTGGGTTGATGTACAAGAGGAATAGCACCCTCTCTCGATTTAATACCATTGGACAAACATCAGAAGTTGCCAGTAGGCTACAAAATGTTACCTAAACTTTTTGCAGCGCTTTGCATATTCATTTTTGAGTGACAATAGAAATATCAGAAACGGAGGATTGGCAAAAAACAACCTCCGTTTCTATGGCCTTCTCAATGCCTCAATTGAATCTCAATAATTCTATTGACCGCTACATTTCATCAAATAGTTGTATCTTGTCATTGGTCAGAAATACCCTTGAACGAATTTCCATTTATGACTTACATACGCGAACGCAATTTACGTATTGCACTGGCTTTAATTGCATTATAAACTTATGCCAATTGGGAACTATATAATCTGAGATCAATTCAATTATTTGAATTATTATTTGTTTGCAATACGCACAAAAGGCCCTTGCTAATGATTAGTATAATTACACCAGTTTATAACGGTGAGAAATTTATAGAATCTTGCCTTCAAGTTGTCATTTACCAAAATTGTTTAGAAGTGGAGCATATCATTGTTGATGGAGGTTCAAGTGACAAGACGGTAGACATTATTAAAGATAAAGCCAATCAATATTCCCACATACGTTGGATTAGTGAAAAGGACAAAGGACAATCTGACGCTATGAACAAAGGAATTGCTATGGCGCAAGGAGAGATTATTGGTGTTTTAAATGTTGATGATTTTTATGAAGTAAATCTTCTTAACCGCATCTGTGAGATTTTTGCAACTTTACCAGAACCTAGTTTTATTGTTGGTAACTGTAATATCATTAATCAGAAAAACCAGCTAATTTATATTAATAAACCTAGCAAATTACGAACAATAGATTTACTGTTAGGAAGACGAGTTAATGATGATGGAATTATCGATGCTTCTTTTCCAGTAAATCCATCTGCTTACTTCTATCATAAATCATTACATCAAAAAATTGGACTCTATAAAGTAGAAGATCATTATTCAATGGATATAGATTTCCTTTTGAAAGCTGTTTGTTCATCTCATGTTAAGTATTTCAATGAAACTTGGGGTAACTTTAGATATTATCCAGGAACTAAAACATTTGATGATTCTGCAACAGGAAGCAGTTTAGCGCGAATTAAACAATTATTTAATGATTATATTAAAACACTATCCTTGATGGAGCGATATCAAATTTGGTTAGCTCGGAATATAAATTTTACCTTCTTAAAAATCTTTTATTTTTCCAAGCATCCAGAACGATTGCCTGAATCTATTAAGCAGCGATTAGCTAAACAAGACTTACGCAAAAAATAGCCCAAAGCTTGATTTTATTCTTAGGGCAATTTATGTAGACGCAAAGCGGTAAACCAGTCTGGTAGCAGCAATACGTTTCGGTTAAGGGAGAAAGGGAAAGGGAAAGGGTTTGAATTTAGCTTTACCCCAAGTTTATTAACCTTTTTCCAGATCAAAAGAGAGATTGTTGGGTTTATCCGAAAAGTATTGAGTCCGGTAGACGTGTTCCCCAGTATAAAGGTATTGGCGTTAGCGTAACACTGCGAGGAAGCAAGCTACGCGCAGCGTCTCATAAAGCGAGCATCACCCTTAGGGCATTTGCTTCTATCCTATGTAATCTTACGTAAGAAAAAGAGTAGGTTGAGTTAAGCGAAAGCGAAACCCAACAAAGCCTTGATAATATTGGGTTGGGTTGGGTTTCGTTCCTTAACCTAACCTACACCAGTTTTAGTTTTTAGCCTTAACTGAACAGTATTCTCTCATAGAGAGATACGAGCGTTACCTGTAGAGTATTTGTCTCTATCGTATGTAGTTTTACGGGAGTACTATAAATATAGTCGAACCTGATAGAATTACTTTTTACTTACAACAGATTTCAAGTTTGTGAGTAAAAAAATACCCTAGCCACCTTGTAGCGCAGCCTCCCCTTAAAAAGCTACGGTGTACACACAAGTATAGTCCGCAAAGGTTTCAACCCTTTTAGCCCCGTAAATACCCAAATTTTGGACGACTAGAAACTCCATTTATCCCGCTAATTTTAAGGTTAAGGCAACGAAACCAAGTTTTAGGTGGGATTTCAAGACTTGTGTGTACACCGTAGCCTTAAAAAGAGGAGGGTTTAGTCGTGCGGTTTTGCTTGGTATCACCTACAATGAATGCCCTCATTCATGTATTTTAGAATCCTGATGCAGAATTGAGGTGAAGCCATAGTATAATCACTTCCAAATAGTTTTTGTATAAAAGTTACTTTCTGTATTACAGTGTAATTGTTGTTCTTATAGAGTTAGATCCACAGTTACAGAAAGTTTTGCCTTAACTTGACACACCTATATTCTAAGGTGAAGTATGGTGGTAAGCAACGATCATGATATTTACAATCATATAATAAGGATTTGCTTTCTGATTTCATGTTCAGTTTGATTCAACAATTTATTCCTGATTGAAAATTAGCTTAGTTACTAATATGGATGCTCAAAAAATCAGAATTTTATTAGTTGATGATAAGCTAGAAAATTTGCATTTTTTATCAGACATCCTTCACAACCAAGCTTATCAGGTACAAAGTGCCCTTTCTGGAGAATTGGCAATCAATAGGGCGCTGGCTTTTCCTCCTGATTTGATTTTACTAAACTTTCTCATTTCCAAAATGAATAGTTATGAGGTTTATCAAAATTTAAAATCTCATCAGAAAACTCAAGAGATTCCGATAATTTTTTTTGGTGTTTTAGATGAATTATCGGAAGAAGTAAATATTTTTGATCTAGGGGCTGTTGACTATATTAGTCAACCATTCCAAGCTAAAGAAGTTTTATTACGCATACAAAATCAACTAACTCTCCAAAGGCTGAAAAAACAGTTAAAAGAACAAAATGCCCAACTGCAAGAGGAGATTAAAGAACGTCAACGGGTTGCTGTTGAGTTAAATCTTCGAAACCAACAGATAGAAGAAATTTTCACAGAAATTCCTGTTAGCCTTAGCAAAGCCTTTTGTAGAGAAGTTTACCAAAACGAACGCCTTTTAGTCGAAGCTGCCCTCAAGAAGAGCGAAAGTCAATATCGCCACCTGGTGGAGACATCCCAGGATATGATCTGGTCGGTAGATATTGATGGACTAATTACCTTTGTTAATCCGGCAGTCAAGCAGATTTATGGCTATGAACCCCAGGAGATGATCGGGCGTACCTTGACTGATTTTATCTCGCCTCAGCAAGTTGCTAAAGATAAAGTAGCCTTTGAGCGTGTTTTGCAGGGAAAGTCGATATTTCAACATGAAACTACCTGTGTAGCTAAAGATGGTACTTTACTTTATTTAATGTTTAATGCGATCGCATTACGCAACGAAGATGGTTTAGTCATAGGTATGACAGGTACTGCTAGTAATATTACACAACGTCGAGGTATAGAAAAATTACTCCAAGAGAGCGCGATTAAGCTCCGAAATCATAACCTAGTGCTAACCCAACTGGCACAAAATCAGATCCTTTATCAGGGTGACTTGAAAGCAGCTTTGGGTAAAATTACAGAAACAGCCGTCAAAAATATTGGAATGGAACGAGCCAGTGTTTGGTTGTATGACGAAACAGGCTTGAAAATCGAGTGTTTTGACCTATTTGAGGGCAGTCGCAATCAACATAGCGAAGGATTTTCCTTATCAGAGGCAGACTATCCAGCTTATTTTGCAGCTTTGCAACAAGATCAACCAATCGCCGCAGATGATGCCCATACCGATCCCAGAATTAGAGAATTTTCCCCATCTTACTCAAGATTAAATATTACCTCTATACTCTATACACCCATTAGGCAGGAGGGAAAAACCGTAGGGGTTTTATGTTTGGAGGCAGTGGGAGTTGCTCATCATTGGACGCTAGAAGATCAAAATTTCGCTCGCTCTCTGGGCAATTTAGTATCCTTGGTGCTGGAAGCAAAAGAACGTCAACGCGCTGAAGCCGCGCGGAGGGCTTCTGAAGAAAAGTTAGCATCAGCTTTTCGGTCGTCCCCCGATCCCATTGCCTTAATTACTGTTCCTAACAAACGCTTCGTCGAAGTTAACGACAGTTTTTGTCGGTTTTTTGGTTATTCTCGTTCTCAGGTTATTGATCGCACCGATCAAGAATTGAATATTTGGGTGAATCCAGAAGAATATAATTTTCTTACCCAGATGCTGCAAAAAACTAAAGCTATTCGTAACTATGAGATTGATGTCTGCACTTGTTCAGGAGAAATCAGGACAACCTTGCTGAGTGCGGAAATGATCGAGATTGATGGAAAATGTTACGTACTAGGCACAGCGAAAGATATTACTGAACGCAAGCAGGCAGAAAATGAAAGCCGTTTGTTACTGTTGACAACCCAAGCCATTACTCGCGCTAATGATGTCAATAGTTCTTTAGCACTGGTCTTACGCTTAATTTGTCATACCATTGGCTGGGATTTTGGTGAAGCATGGATACCTAATGAAGATAGTAGTGTTTTAGAACACAGCCTGGGCTGGTATGGTGAACAAAGCAATTTAGAAGAATTTTGCCGCCACAGTCTAATTGTGAAATTTCCTCTGGGAGTGGGACTACCAGGAAGAGTTTGGCAGAATCAGGAACCAGAATGGATAGAGGATGTTTCAGAAGTTACAGAGCCAATTTTTTTGCGATCGCAACAAGCAGCAAAGGTAGGATTAAAAGCTGGTTTTGGTGTTCCCATACTGGCTGGAAACGAAGTATTAGCTGTTTTAGTGTTTTTTAAACGTAGTTCAGTATTGGTAGATAGACGTTTGCTTTTGCTAGTAAATGCTGTTGCTGCTCAGTTAGGTGGGTTGATTGAGCGCAAAACTTTAGAACAAGAACTAGCACTCAGAGAAGCTCGCCTCAATGCCTTTTTTACAGGGGCTCCCGTCGGTATGAATATTGTAGATAACCAACTGCGGTTTGTGCAAATCAACCAAGTACTAGCGGAAATTAATGGAATATCCCAGGAAGCTCATATTGGTAAGACCATCCATGAAGCCTTACCCAAAATGGCCAGTGTCGTAGAACCATTTTATCAACAGGTTCTGTTGACAGGTAAACCCATCCTCAATCAAGAATTAAGCGCCGCATCAATTAAACAACCAGATATTATCCGCCACTTCTTAGTTTCTTATTTTCCGATTCCTGGTGAGGACGATCGCCTCTCTGGTGTGGGCACTGTTTTAGTAGAAATTAGCGAACTGCAAGCAGCACTACGCGAACGGCAAGCGGCGCTACGCGAACGCAAACATGTCGAACAAGAACTACGTTTAGCTAACGAGCGCCTTCAATATCTGCTTACTTCTAGCCCTGTGGTGATTTATAGCAGCAAAAAAACATTAGGCAATTTTAGCACTACCTTTATTAGTAAGAACGTCAAGGCAATGGTTGGTTACGAAGCGCAGGAATTTGTCGAAAATCCTAATTTCTGGCTGCATCATGTCCACCCAGAAGATATTGAATTGATTTCAGAAAAATTTTCCCAGTTGGTTGAGCAAGAATACACTTCCTATGAATATCGGTGGTTACACGCTGACGGAACTTATCACTGGTTTTACGAAAAGATGAGGTTAATTCGTGATGAAGCTGGAAACCCTATAGAATGTGTTGGTTATTGGACAGACATCAACGATGCTAAACTGGCAGAATTAGCTTTACAAACGGGTCGGCAGCGATATCAACTGCTAGCAGAAACCTCGCCAGCTTGTATATTTCACACTGATGTGGATGGTAATGTCTTATATTTTAATCAACGCTGGAGTGAGATTAGTGGATGCAATTTAGAAGAGTCCCTGGGAACCGGTTGGACAAAAGCTGTACATCCAGACGATCGCGAGCAGCTATTGCTGACATGGAATCAAGCAAGAGTTGCTAAAGTAATGTATAAGTACGAACATCGCTTTTTGCGTGATGATAGTACAGTTGTCTGGGTAATTTGTCAGGCTTTGCCAGAATTTCGAGATGATGGAGAAATAAAAGGTTATATTGGTACGATTACAGATATTACCGAGAGAAAATTGGCAGAAGAAGCGCTGCGTGAGAGTGCAGAACGGGAAAGAGCGATCGCCCAAGTGATTCAAAGGATGCGCCAAACATTGGATTTAGAGACTATATTTGCAGCTACAACCCAAGAATTACGGCAAGTACTCAATTGCGATCGGGTTGTTGTCTATCGTTTCAATCCCCAATGGAGTGGCGAATTTGTCTCTGAGTCTGTGGGTAATGATTGGATTTCTCTGATAGAAGAACATAACAACGATCCTCATCTCACAGAAGGTGTCTTACAAGAAGGACGTTGCCTAACAAAAATTTTGGATAGCGAGGATAATCAAGCGGAAGATGCTGATATGCAAGAAGATGGCATTTACGCACAAGGCGCAACTTTCCGCTGCGTCCCAGACATTTACAATGCTGAGTTTCATCCCTCTTACATCAGCCTTTTAGAACGTTTTCAGGCAAAAGCTTACATCATTGTCCCCATTTTATATGGTAGTCAGATTTGGGGACTACTAGCGAGTTATCAAAATTCCGATTCCCGCCAATGGAAACCAGGAGAAATCAACATCGTAGTTCAAATTGGCAATCAGTTGGGTGTGGCTTTACAGCAGGCACAACTACTGGCGCAGACTCAAAGGCAGTCACAAGCATTGCAAGAAGCTGTGATTACAGCTGATGCTGCCAACCGCGCCAAAAGCGAATTCCTCGCCAACATGAGCCACGAACTGCGTACCCCACTTAACGCCATCCTCGGTTTTACCCAAATCATGAGCCACGATCATGCTTTATCTACAGAACATCAGCAAAATCTAGCAATCATCAATCGTGCTGGCGAACATCTCCTTAACTTAATCAACGACATTCTGGAAATGTCTAAAATTGAAGCCGGTAGAATAACATTAAATCTCAACAGTTTTGACTTAATTCGCCTCTTAGAAAACCTGGAAGAGATGTTGCGTTTCCGCGCCACTTCCAAAGGCTTAGAATTAGATTTTGAATATACATCTTACCTTCCACAGTATATCCGAGCTGATGAAAGTAAACTGCGTCAAGTATTGCTTAACCTCTTGGGGAATGCAATCAAATTTACCGATACAGGAAGAGTGATGTTACGCGTGGCGATGGAGGATATGGGGGAGAAAATTTTACCTCATCCTCCTCATCTCTTCTTCGAGGTTATAGATACTGGTCGCGGTATTGCACCACAGGAAATAAACTTGCTGTTTGAAGCGTTTGGGCAAACTGAAACTGGAAGAAAATCGCAACAGGGAACTGGACTAGGTTTAGCAATTAGCCGCAAATATGTGGAACTAATGGGAGGAAACATTAGCGTCACCAGCATTATTGGTGAGGGAAGTACATTTGCCTTTGATATTCAAATTGATCTAGCCACAGCCAGCGAAATCCAGATCCAACAAATTAGACGACAAGTTCTGAGTTTAGCACCTGCTCAAAAGGAATACCGCATCTTGGTAGTTGATGACTCTATAGACAGCCGTTTAGTGCTAGTAAAAATCCTGACATCTATCGGTTTTGCAGTCCAGGAAGCGGCAAATGGCACGGAAGCGATCGCACTTTGGCAACAATGGCAACCACACCTAATTTTTATGGATATGCGGATGCCAATTATGGACGGCTACGAAGCCACCAAAATTATTAAAGCTAGAGAAGAAACTTCAGTCCCAAATCGCAAGACGATTATCATTGCCTTAACCGCTAATGCCTTTGAAGAACAACGAGAGGCAACAATCAAAGCTGGTTGTGATGATTATATTAACAAGCCTTTCCGTGAAGAAGAATTATTAGAAAAATTGAGTGAATATTTAGAAGTTCAATATATTTATCAAGAAGATAACTATCAGAGAAAGAATGCAAACCAACAAATAACAGAATCAATCTTGAAGCTTACAGATTTAGTTCCTCTATTGTCTGAAATGTCGCCTGAATGGGTAAAACAGGTGTATACTGCCGCAGCCCAATGTAGTGATGACTTAATTTTAGAATTGATTGAACAAATTCCTTCAGAAAATGCTATACTGAGCAATTTTATCCAGAATTTGGCTCATAATTTCCAGTTTGAGAAAATTATGGAATTGACGAGTATTGCTGGAGTATTATCTGGTTAATAACAATTATTAACTGGGTAGCAATAAGATACCCACTAATCCCACTTAAAAAGCTACTATGTACACAATACGGTTCGGTTAAGGTAAGAGACGCGATAAATCGCCGTCTCTACAAAGGACTTGACTATGTACACACATCTCTCTACAAAACCAAAATGTTGTAAATCCTCGAAAGTCCTCCTGTTTAAGAAGGACTTTGAGAGGTTTTTGCACCCAAATATATCGGGGGGTTGGGGACATCTCTTATCTATAATCTTGCTTTTGAATACTCCCTAAACGAGCAGCATCACGAATATTATAGTCGGGTCGAGTAAAGCGATTTAGCTGCATTTCAAAAAAATCTCGATTGGCTTGTAAATGTTTAGGATTTTGGTCATCTAAAGGATATAAAAGTGCAGTTCGCAAAGCTTGAATGACCGCAGAAGTAACACAGTACATTGACCGTTGAAAACTAACTCCCAACTGAATCAACATATCTTCTTCACCCCGGCAATGTTGGCTGTAGTAATCAACAAGATATGGGGGCAAAAAATGCAACATATCTTGCATTAATAATGTCGGGGGAATACCAGCAGTACCGACTGGAAATACATCAGCGTAAAGAATACCATAGTGAAAGTCTTTTTGGTCTTCTGGTACTTGACGCGCTTGAGCATTATAAGATTTTGTCCCTCGGAATGGTGCAGTGCGATAGAAAACGGCTTCTACGTAAGGTAATGCGGCTTCGTATAGCCACATAAAACCCTTAGATTTGGGGACAATTTCGTAGCATTCACCACGAATATAAACGTGATGGTAAATGGGACGACCTGCGATCGCAAATATACCATTAACTAAGAAGCTCATTGCCTCTGGGACGGTACTAATCGTACCTTCATCATAGCGGTCGGACATTTCAAAGAATACTGGGGCCATGACTTCCCAGAATAAGCCCAAATTAGCGTAGTATGACATCTGGCGGCACTGTTCCAAAAACATATCGGGAAACAGCTTGTAAAGCCCCAGCATGACTGGATTTCCTTGGAAATAAGCTTTAATTGCTCGATCAGCGTTGGCTTTGTATTCGTCTGAATCTAGGTAAGGGTCAAATTGTCCACCCATCCCTCTATGCCATAACATCGCCCGCATACAAGCTTCAGCAAACTCCATGTTAATGCGATCGTGGAATAAGTGATGCAATAACTTCGGCATTTTGAAAGTTTCACCCTTCTCCATAAATGCCAAAAGTTCTGGATGTGCAGTAGCTTCGCCGCGCCAAATTCGTAAATCGGCATCATCGCCAGCATAATGATTATGCAGTTCTAAATACTCTTTGGGTAAGAAGTATTTAAAGAAAGGAACCGGGTTTAAAAATTCATTTTCAGCAATATAAAGTAGGTCGCGCCAGTAAAAATCCATCGGCACAGCATAAGCTTTATATAAACCGATGATTTGCATCAAATTTTCTGGAGTATCGGGTAACATTGCACCGCCTGCTTCTAAGCGGTGAATTACTTCGGCAAATTCATGTTTGGAAGGTGGTAATTTAATTGCTGTTTTAATTGCTGTCATGGTAATCGTAAATTAATTGGTAGAGACGCGATTTATCGCGTCTGGGGGATAGGTTTTGAGACGCGATTTATCGCCGTCTCACAAGTCTTTTGATGTATTTACTATTTCAGCGCTACTTCAGAGATTACGGTTTTTTCTAACGGGGAAATTGCAGCCACCATTGTTGTAGTTGTAGATTCACTCCAACGCACCAACCAAGTGGGTTGTATTCCCAAAAAGATGATAAAGGCTGCCAAAATTAAAGCTGGGATTTTTTCAGACCAAAGAACTTTAGGATAGTAAGCGAAGTTATCTAGTCTGCCAAAACAAGTGCGGTTGAGGAGAATGACAAAATAAACTGCGGTTAATCCACTAGCTACTACACACAAAATAGTTGGGATGGGAAAGGCAGAGAAACTACCTTGAAAGACGATAAATTCGGCGATGAATCCTGTTAAACCGGGAATACCAGCACTAGCCATCCCACCTAAAACTAGTAAGGCGCTAATTAAGGGTAAGCCGCGTATGGGACTCATTAAACCATTGAGTTTATCTAACTCGCGCGTACCGACTTTGGCTTCTACGACTCCCACCAAGTGGAAGAGAATCGCCAGGATGATACCGTGACTAAACATTTGGGCGACTGCACCAACGAGTGCTAAGGGAGTACTAGCAGCACCAGCTAGCAAGATATAACCCATGTGACCGACGGAACTGTATGCTACCATGCGCTTGATATCTTTTTGAGCGATCGCAATTACCGCCCCATAGATAGCGCTGATTGCTCCCCAGATCGCCAGAGTCGGTGCAATAATACTCCAAGCATGGGGAAACATACCCAATCCAAATCGCAACAATCCATAAGTTCCCAGCTTTGCCAACACACCACCGAGAAGAATGGCAATTGGTGCTGAAGCCTCAACGTAAGCATCGGGTAGCCAAGTATGGAAGGGAACTAAGGGAATTTTAATACCAAAACCTAAGACTATTCCTGCTAGTAAAAGGATTTGTTTTGCTGTTGACACATTTTCTGTAGAGACTGCATCAAAAGCAAAATTGGTAGAACCACTCAGCCACACCATACCCAAGAATGTTACCAGAATTAATGCTCCCGAAACCGCAGTATAAATTAGGAATTTAATCCCAGCATAACCCCGTTTTGACCCCCCCCAAATGGAAATTAGCAAGTAGAAGGGGATTAATTCTAGTTCGTAGAATAGGAAGAATAGCAGTAAATTTTCAGCGAGGAAAGCACCTGCAACTCCTCCACTCACTAATAAAATCATGGAGTAGAACAGTCGGGGGCGTTCAGTTTCTTTATTGCTGCTGTAAATTGAAATCCAGGTGAGCAGGCTATTTAGCACCAACATTAATATAGAAAGCCCATCAACACCTATTTGATAGTTTAATCCAAGGGTTTCATTCCAGGGCAAATACTCTTTAAATTGCATTCCTGGATTGCTAATATCAAATTTTAGCAGGATAAATATGTTCCAGGCAAGAACTGTTCCGGAAAAAATTAATGCTGTTAAACGAATACGATGATTAGGGAAACTTACAGGTAATATTGCTATCAGAGCGGCGGCTAAAATAGGGAGCCAAATCAAAACACTTAACATCACATTTTTCCTTTGTTATTTCTCCTTTATTATTTGTCCTTTGTACCTTAGTAATGACCAATGACTAATGACAAAGGACAAAAAAGCTAACTTACTAGACTGATTTTGCCAGTATCTAAATCGTAATAACCACCGACTATTTTCAGCTTTTCTGCCTTGATTAATTCAGATAAAACTGACGATGACTTCAATTTCTCAACTTGCGCTAAAACATTTGCTTTACAAGCATTTTCTAACTTATCTCCTGATTTTCCTTTGGTACTTTCTACACTTGGTTTAATTGCTTCAAGCAAACTTCCAATTTGTCCTGGGACTGGAGCGCCTTTAATAGCAGCATCTACAGCACCACATCTTTCATGTCCTATTACCATGATGACTTTAGTGCCTAACACTAAGCTGCCAAATTCTAAGCTACCAATTTGCTGTGTTGTGGCAATATTTCCAGCTATGCGACAGACAAATAAATCTCCAAGTCCTTGGTCAAAAATAATCTCTGATGGTACGCGTGAATCTGCACAACCTAAAATAGAAGCAAAAGGCTTTTGACCTTTGGCAACTTCGACTAAACGTGAATGGGTTTGGTTGGGATTGCGACGTTTTGTTTTGACAAATCTTTCATTCCCATCTAATAACTCTTGCAATGCCTTATCGGGGGTAATATCATTTTCTGCTGGCGCTGGTGGGGCTTTTTTTTCGGCTGCAAGTAAATTTGAGCCAAGTCCGGCTGTCAGTACGCCTGTACCGATGGCACCTGCACCAAACTTGAATAGACTCCTTCTGGAAAGATTGATTTGTGGATGTTGTCTGCTCATGGAATTACCCTCACAATATTAATGTCTGCTTGTAATAAACGGTATTTAACTACCCAACTGTCGAAATTTGAGAAATCAAATTTAAAAACTGCACTCCCCAAAATGGCCAAGCTACCCACATTCCTAAAACGCTTACTCCTAATAAGACGGTTAAGGCGTAAAACTGGGTTTGTCCAGAGGTGCTGTATTTAAGACCTTCACCACCTAATAGTGAAAATAAACCAACGAAATTAACGATGCCATCGACAACAAAGCGGTCAATCATATCGGCAAGTTGGGAAATTTTGGCAACGCCAAAAATAATGGTTATCCGATAGAGTTTGGGGGTATAAAAGTCGTATGCGAATAAGTCTTGTAAACCTTTCCAAGGGAGACGAATCGGTTTAAGAATATTGCCTAAATAAACCACACCAGTGAGGCTGCAACCGGAAATACTTGACCAAATTAAAAGTAGTACGACATCTTTATTTAAAGCTTCCCAATCTGGTAAAAGTGATAAATTTTGCAACACTAAAGGAAGATGTAGACTAAAGGCAAGTAAAATTATCATCGGCAAAACCATCGGCCAGTGTGCTTCAGGCGATCGCTGACTCATTTGTGTAGCTTTACCGCCAAAAATTAAACCAAATTCTCTGGTTAAACTCACGGCTGTCAAAGCATTTACAGCTATTACTACTCCCACTAACCAAGGTTGCGTTTCCCACAACCCATCTGCTAGTTTTACTAATGCCCAAAAGCTACCTAGTGGTGGAAAACCAATTAACCCCAAAGTCCCAACGATAAAAGCTATTGCTGAAATCGGGCGACGTGTCCACAATCCGCCTAATTGGGTAACATCTTGAGTGATACTATTCCAGATAATTCCGCCGGTACTCATTACCAATAGGGCTGCGGATATAGCATGGGTGAGTACTAACAACAGCGCTGCTTCATCTTGTTGCGTTCCCACGGCAATGAATACTAAACCCATGTATGCACTGACAGAATAGGATTGACAGCGTTTAAGATCAACTTGAGCGATCGCAATTAAAGAAGCACCAATCGCTGTCACTACCCCAATAGCGACCATCGCAGAAGAAACTATGGGCGACAGGCTTAACACAGGTTGCAGTTTAATCAGCACCCATGCACCACTAGCAACCACTACAGAATTCCGCAAAATTGTACTGGGAACTGGGCCTTCCATTGCTTCATCCAACCACAAATGCAGGGGGAACTGGGCACATTTACCCATCGGCCCGGCAATTAAGGCTAAACCTACCAGTGCCATTGTTGTTGGATTGACGTTAGCAGTAGCCGCCCACTCAGCTAGTTCTGGATAACTCCAAGTTCCAGCGAGGGGCCATAATGCCAACACGCCCATCAGCAAGAATAAGTCTCCCACCCGCTTGGTTAAGAAAGCGTCTCTTGCACCTGAGACTACTAACGGCTGGCTAAACCATAAGCCAACTAATAGATAGGTTCCCAGTGTGAGGACTTCCAAAATTACATAGCTGAAGAACAAGTTATTACACAGAACGAGGGCGCATAGTCCCGCTTCAAATAATCCCAATAAGGAATAGAAGCGTCCCCAGCCCCAATCCATCTCCATGTAACCGATGGCATAAATCTGCGCCAACAAATTCAAACCAGTAATTACAACTAAAGCGCCGACGCTGACCGAGGATATTTCTAAAGCAATGGTGAGGTCTAAACCAGCTGTAGATAACCAAGGAATAAATACTTCTTGGGGTAGATGATTCCAAGTTGCTTGTAAGGCAATAGCACTATGTACAAACGCAAAAAATGTCATCACCAAGTTTATGTAACCCGCTGGTCTTGGCCCGGTTTTTCGAATGATCCCCGGCGACCAAGGCACGGCTAACAAGCCACCCATTAAGGCATAGCAAGGAACTAGCCAAACAGTCTCAAGTAGAAACTGAGCCATCAACTTACCTCTATATTTTCATGAAAGGTTTGGGGTTTTGAATCAATTTGCATTGATCCCTGTTACCCAGCAATTGCAGATAAGAGAAATTTATCTTTATTTAATCTTGTTAAAATAGCTTACCTTTATATCTGTCCAAATGGAATTACTTTATCTAAACAAATCTAAGATAAATACTCTAAATAAATCTTATATAATAGACCATTTGAGTCATGAATAATAGCTATTGCTTTTTATCTATGAACCAATCGTTAATTTAATCAATAGTCATTATGAGTTTTTACTTATTGACGTAAATGACAAGAGACGCAATCAATTGCGTCTCTACAAGAAGTTAGCAAACAAAATTGGACTTACATTTCGGTCATTTTGTCAACCTGCCAAAAGTAAGAGATAATTGCAGGTGTTTGATCAAATTGGCTGATGGGGGCGGGTTTCATGTCTCGGTAGTCCAGTAGTTGGACTAAAATTAGGTAAGCGATCGCTAAAATAACCGAAATCGCACCTGTAAGAATAGCAATTAATTTTGAACGTTCCATCAGTATTTCCTATATTTAAAGTTATTGTGCTGTTTCTATATCCTAATAAGTTCTAGTTAAGGCTTGATCATCCTAAACCTCCTTAAAAAAAGGAGACGCTGAAAGCGTTAGTGAGTCTGCGAAGTCAGAGGTTCCTCCAATTGAAGCAAGTGAGTGGTCTGGACTAGACAAAATATCACAAACCCAAGCGTATTAGCCCATATCTACATTAATACTTCACATACACACCACATAGTTACCGATATACTCATAGTTGATCAAAGCAATAGTTTAGTACGTTGCACCTACCTATTTACAGCAGCTTTCTTTTGTGTGAAATACAAAGAGCTACGGGTTTTTAGGTATGATCGTGCAGTATTACGGCAGCAGAGAGATCGCTTTTAGCGTCTCCCCTTAGGAGAAGCAAGAGGTAGAAAATCTATCTGATGCGTGAGTTATGCATTTGTACCTAAATTATTTGTAAAATACTGTATCTTTACATAGTTGAATTTTTTCATACCCACCTACTTATTACAATCATATATGAAGATAGAGTTTTGCTTGCACTGCAAACATTTGCAAACTCTAAAAGGTGTGGCAAAACATAACAAAGTTAAGCATAAAATTAAGTACCAATAGACTCATAATCTTTCTTGATTACAGTTTTTAGGTATTATAAGTAATGAAAAAATGACAGCTTTTTTGTTATCTTATTAGGATAATAACTACTGCGAAATAGTCACTTAAATACAAATTTAAACTTCCATGATTAATATTGCTAAATTAAATAAAATTGACTTTATAGTTTTGATTGCTATTGTCATTATTGGTCTGATACATTTACCTTTTCCATTTGACGGAGATCAAGCATTTTTTAGGCTAGGTGCTTTGGAAATGCAACAAGGAAAGGTACTTTATCGAGATTTTTGGGATATTAAACAACCGGGAATTTTCTCATTTTATTTTTTAGCAGGAACTTTATTTGGTTTTAATGAGATTGGTATCCATGTATTTGAACTTATTTACATGGTATTTTTTTCGATAATATTGCTGCTGACTCTAAAAAGCTATTTTCGACATCAGATAATTGCAAGTCTAGTACCTTTATTAACAGTTGGCGTTTACTATATTGTTTCCGGTGCTTGGCATCTGACTCAAGTAGAAGCACTTGTCGGTTTCCCTTTATTCCTTTGCTTTTGGGCTACTTTTAAATCTTTTAAAAAGGAGGGAAAACAAAGATTTTATCTGCTTTTAATGTCAGGCTTATTAGGCGGACTTGTGCTTTTATTTAAATTTTTATTCCTGCTTATATTGGTTTCGTTTTGGCTAACTATATTAATGTATTCTATATTAATAAAAGGCGACAGTATTCAAAAAAACTTCAGTGAGATTTTTATCCCAATTTTTATAGGAGTTACATTTCCTCTTTTGGTTGTTGCCAGCTACTTTATCTCGGTTAATAGTTTTGCAATAGTGCTTAAGACATTTTTTATATATCCACCGATGATTGTTGCTAATGCTGTATTTAATCAGACTAATTTTATTTTGGGAACAAAATGGTTATTACAGAACTTTTACCCTTTAATTTTAATGGCTGCTGTTGCAGTATATGTATCATTGTATAAGTCGAAGAATATATTGACTTTACTACTTGTTGTTTGGTGTATTTTTGGTTTGTCTGTTATTTTTTTGCAGGAAACAGCATTGTGGGAATACCATTATTTACTATTGTTTGTACCTATAGGTATTTTAGCAACTAAGGGATTAGATATATTGTGGGAGTCTTTAAAAGGATTAAAGTCTCGAATCCCAACTATTATGCTGGTATTTTTATTGTTTTTACCTTTCTCTTTTACTCTCGTAAAAAAGAGTATTACTCTGGTTAATAATAATTTTGCTTTAACTGAAGATACACGATTGCAATATCAGGCTGTCTTTAGACCAAAATATCCATCTCTTCATTCAGAAGCTAATTTTATATCTCAACCAGGAGATATTGTTGGTGATATTTATGTAGCTGGCGATCCATCTATTTACTATTTTTCTGGTCGGACTCAAGCAACAATACTACGTGGTTGGGCCCTTGAATATTTTCTATCTGAGCAATGGTTAGCACTTATAAAGCAGTTAGATTCATCAAAGCCTCCTTATATTTTTATTGATTACGAACCACAGGCTATAATCAAAGACAAATTTCCAAATCTGTTGGAATTTGTTGAGCAAAAATATCAGATTTTACGTCAAAATAATAACGGTATTTGGTATATCTTAAAGGAAGACTCCGAAGTGAGAATTTAGAGGATATTTTAAAAGTTTTCTTATTGTATGTTTGATAAACCACTTTTAGGCGATAGTATAACTGTAGATTATTGCAATTCTCTCATCTACCATGCCAAAACAGTCTATAGGTCTTGACGATCAACTCTATAATTACCTTTTATCCGTTTCACTGCGGGAACCAGAGATTCTTTTGAAGTTGCGCCAAGAAACTGCCAGTCATCACAGAAGCACAATGCAGATTTCACCAGAACAAGGGCAGTTTATGAGACTGCTAGTACAGCTGATTGGAGCCAAGAAAACCCTAGAAGTTGGTGTATTTACAGGTTATAGCTCACTCTCAGTTGCTTTAGCACTTCCTGATGATGGTAAAATTATTGCTGCTGATGTGAGTGAAGAATTTACTGCGATCGCCCGCCGATATTGGCAAGAAGCCGGAGTTGCCCATAAAATCGATCTACGATTGGCTCCAGGTTTAGAAACTTTAGATCAGCTGTTGGCAACTGGACAAGCCGAGACATTTGATTTTGCTTTTATTGATGCTGATAAAGAAAATTATGATGGATATTATGAGCGATCGCTGCAATTATTGCGTCCAGGTGGCTTAATTGTGATTGATAATGTTTTATGGTCAGGACAAGTTGCTGACCCGGAAAATCAAGATGAAAGCACCCAATCGATTCGCGCACTCAATGAGAAGTTACATCATGATGAACGGGTAACACTTTCCCTTGTCCCCATTGCCGATGGACTTACCTTAGCCATCAAGCGGTCTTAATGTGTTACCATCCCGTAAAAATTCCAGAATCGCTGCATTCAACTCCTTAGAAGCACCACTTGAAGCGTCATGATAGCAGTTAGACAAAATTTTTAATTTGGAATTTGGGATATGCTGATGTAATTTTTCACCATGAGTAGCAGGAAACCAACTATCTTGATCCCCCCACAAAACTAATGTAGGACACTTAATTGCACTTAGTTTATTTTGAATTTTGGTAAGCATATTTGGCTTATTTGCTTGCCAATTCTCAATTTCTCGCGCTGCTATTTGTAACTCTTCGGCAACTTTGACAATCGTACCAGGAAATTGAATAAACGGATAAGTTATCCAATAGACATCTTCTTTTGTCAAAATTGACGGATCAAATAATACCCCACGTCTTTCTATTGCCATAATTTCTCTTAATAGAGGTGCAAACAAATATGCTAGACGTAAGGAGTCAACTGTTTGGATGATTTCTAGAGGAGTTTGGGCAAGTAATCCCATAGCCCAATGGGGTAGACGTTGGGCAAAAACAGGTACATTTACTACTACTAGCTGCCCGATTAACTGCGGATTTTCTTGAGCAAGAGCAAGGGCAACTAATCCCCCCAGAGATTCTGCTACAATCACTGCGGGTTCATCACATAATGCCTGAATAATTCTTTGAAACTCAATAACTTGATGACCATTGTGTTCTCGACGAGACAATGGTTTTTCAGAAAAGCCAAAACCTTTGGCATCAAAACAAATTACCCGAAAATATTTAGATAATTCTGTGACGCTGTGTCGCCAATTATAGCTCCAACTACCCATACCATGTAATAAAATTAGCGGTTTTCCTTTACCTTTTTCGCCATAAGAAATTTGTACAGGATAGCCTTTAGCATCAGTAATAATTAAAGTTTGCCGTCCTTTGGGAAAAGTAGCTTGCCACCAATCTTTCATTCCGTTATCTATTAATAAATTAACCACCAGTTAAAGCGTTCCAGAATATTCTAATTAGGATTACGGGTAATGCTACTAAAATAATGGATATTAGCAACAATCCAACCAAAAGAGCAATGATAAATAACCTATCTGCACTCTTTTGCTCGCTGGGAAACTTTAAGTATTCTTCCAATAGCTTGATATTATTAGTGTTAGCTCTCCAGGCAAAATCAAAAAAGTCTCCCAAAACGGGGACAGTGCCTACCAAGCCATCAACGATAACATTTACAACCATTTTGCCTAAAGTGGCTCTAGAGACACCCAGCCGCGCTGCTTCTAGGATGATATAGCTAGAAAACATGACTCCCAAAAAATCACCACCAATAGGTATAAGTCCTAAAATTGGATCTAGACCAAAACCAATCTTTGTACCAGGAATAGTAATAACATTATCCAGCAGCCGACTTAACTGACGCAGGCGCTTCAAGGTGGGTGCTTTAGCATCAGGTTCAATCATAGAAAACCGAGTAGGAGAATCTGGCATGAAAGCGATCGCTAATTTTGCATTGAATCGTTAGACATTTTACTCCCCTACTGAGCTTTTGCAAAAGTTTTCTCAAGGATTTACAAATTAATATTTTTCGTTAGATTGTGACTGTGCTTTTAGGCGCATATCTTCACCGACTGTCACGTTCAGCTGATCGCCGATTAACAGTACAGCAGCGCTCATCGATAGCCATAGCATTAAAACTATCACAGCCCCTACTGCACCATATACTTTATTATAATTGCCAAAATTCGCCACATAAAGCCGAAATAGGGCAGACAATATTGCCCAGAAAACAGCTGCCAAAATTGCTCCAGGCATCATTGGCGTGCCTGGGTTCCATACACTTGGTCCGTAGCGATAGACAAAGCCAAAAGCAACAGCAACAATACTTAAAGCTAAAGGCCAACGTAACAACTGCCAAAGATGTAATAAGACGATCAAGGAACTATTTTCGCGTACTACTATTCCCAAAAGCCAATCGCTGGTAAACACTAAGAAAGAAGCCAGCACTAAAAGCAACATAGTACCAACTGTTAATCCCAGAGAGACGAGCTTGGCTTTCCAAAAGGGGCGCATATTTTCTGAAGGAATTTGATGAATTTGGTCGAGGGCTGTCATAGCGGTACTCACCGCCCCAGAAGCAGTCCAAATTGCTAATGCAAAGCTCAAAGAAAATAAGCCACTGTTTCTAGAATTAGTAATTTCTGTGGTAGCAAAATCACGAATTAGAACCAGGGCTTGTTCGGGTAGGATTTGACTAAGTTGGGCCGCTAATTGTTTAAAGGTAGCTTGTAAAGATTCTGCCAATAAACCAATGGCTGTGAGGACAGCAAGAATCGCTGGAAACAGCGATAACATGGCATTGAAGGCGATTTCTGAGGCTAGTCCCAAAAGTCGTCTTTCCATTGTCCTAACAAAAGTTTTTTTGAGCGTGCGCCAATTGAGGTAGTAAAAGAAGCGAAAAAAACGGGGCTTTGGCATAATTTAGAGTTAAAACTGGTTAGGTTTCTTAACTACTGTGCCAAATTTTGCGTAGCGATCGCATTTATCTTTTTACCGCAATAATACCGAGTGGGGAGAGCGAGGGGCAGGGGGAGAATGACAAATGACAAATGACTATTTAATTTATGAATCAAGATTTTACACAACAGTGGTTGACAGAAATCCAGGAACTCAGAGAGCAGATGGCGGCACTTCAGAGCGATCGCGATACGGCTTGGGAAAGTGCCCAAAAATGGCGACAGCTTTACAATACAGAAGCAGAACAACGCCGCACAGATGCTCAACTGTCCCAACAGGCGATCGCATCACTCAAGGCAGACTTGCATAAACTCCGGGGTCTTGAGGTCGAGACACTGGCTGCTGGGACAACACTAACAGCGATTCACCAAGAGATAGAACAACTAAAATCTGTGGAGGAGTTACAAACTAAACTCATCGCCGTAATCAAAGAACGCGATCGCCTCTTGCAAGCTTTGAAAACTGAGCAGGATAACCACGCCCAAACCCGCAATAGCCTTACTACTGCTTTGGGTGATGCAATTGATAGCTTGACACAGGAACGAACCAAAGGAGAAAAAGAAAGTCAATGACCCGCCTAAACCCCGGTTTATTAAAGAAACCAGGGTTCTTGTTGTTCATGAATCATTTAGGACTGCTATATAAGGTTGAGCTACTTATCACCCAAAGACTAAAGCTTTGGGTTTTGCGATGCTCGTGAATTAGTATTACGCCTCGGAATTGTTGAAATAAGGTAAAAATAATAGGGCATGGGGAGAATTAACTCATGCAAACAACTCAAGGTAAGGTAAAGTACCCATGCTCAGGCGCTTAATTGTGATTGTTACTGCCGCTATACTCTTTAGCAACTCCTTAACGCTGGCACAGACTAAAAAGCCCAAACCACCGGATGAATTTCCCCCTAATCCTCTAGAAATCACCACACCCGATCCACTGTTACCACGTTTGCCCAAAGATAAACAGCCGTTAACTCTCCAAGAACAGCAAAACTTAGAACCAGCGCTGGATGCCTTAAATCAGCAAGCAGCAGCGAAGCTGCAAGCAGGGGATCAGGTGGGGGCGTTTGAAATTTGGAACCGGGAACTTCGCTTGCGGCGCTTTTTAGGTTCGTTAGCAGAGGTGCAAGCACTATCACGAGTCGGCGCGATCGCTTGGAAGCAAAATGATGGGGAAGAAGTACAATATATTACGCAGCGATTGCAAGCAATTCAAAAGCAGGCGCAATCTCAGAAAACAACTGCCCAAGTTGATCTGGAATTATGGCGATCGCTGGCCCAAGCTTACCAAAATGTACGATCGATTAAACTAGCTGTAGAAGCTTACGACCAAGTTTTATTAGTGGTGCGGCAGCAAAAAGATACAGCAGCAGTAGTAGAAATCCTTAAGACAATTGGGGAACTACATTTAACTTGGTTTGATTATACCAAAGCCGCCCCAGTCTACGAGGAATTATTGAGTTTAGCTACATCTCTTGGCGAACGTGTAAATGAGGTAACATATCTGCAACGGCTGGCTTACATTTATGAGCAGACACAACAACCGCAGCAGTCATTGAATGTACTTAATAAATTAGTAAAAATTTACACTAGTGAAAATAATATTACTGTAATCCCAGAATTAAAGCTAGCGATCGCTGCAAATTACGAATCTCTAGCCAAGAAAGATCCTAACTTACTGCTAGAAGCTTTTAATAATTATCAAGAGGCTTATACCACTGCTTGGCAATTACGCGAGTATGTTCGTGCTGGTGACGCTTTGCAGAAGTTAATTGCACTGTACCGTTCTCAAGGACAAATAGACGAGGCTTTGCAGGCTAGCCAAATCCTTGTACAGACACAGACGCAATCTGCCAACTTTTACGGGATAATGCAAGCTTATGACCAAATTGGGCAATTGTATCTAGAACAGAAAGATTTTCCTCAAGCATTAACAGCTTTTAAAAAAGGGTTGGAAATAGCACAACAACTAAAACATGAAGAAGCATACTTTACTAAGCAAATTGAAAAAATATCATCTAATCGATAATACCTATTAATTGATTATTCAACTTAGATGCTTTTCAGCTTAATACATCTTCATATATTTCTGCGATCGCACACCGAAAATCAACGCTAGCTAAATGCACTTCTTGTTCTTGTTCATAAGGATAAAGTACCCACTGTCCTTGTTCATTGCGGCGGAAGCATTCGACACTCATTCGATCTGATGAAATTAGCACATACTCTTGTAGTGATTCTAAGTGTCGATAACTAGCGAATTTCTTGCCTCTGTCATAGCCTTCTGTTGACTCAGAAAGTACTTCAATAATTAAACAAGGATTGGATTTAAAATATTCAAACGCTCTATCTCGTGTATCACAAGTCACCATGACATCAGGATAGAAATAGCGGTTGATAACATCAATCTGTGCTTTCATGTCCAACATATAGACACGGCATCCACTACCCCGGAGATGGTTTCGTAACAGCATAGATACATTCATGCTAACTGTGACATGAGCATCACTTGCCCCTGCCATCGCGTAGACTTGTCCATCAATATACTCATGTTTAATTTCACTTACTTTCTCGCCTTCTAGATATTCTTCTGGAGAGATATAGTACTCACTTTGGCTGATGACCATTTTAGTACCTTAGTAGTTTTATCAAATATTTTAACCCATACAACAAATTTAATGAGCGACAGCACCACCAGATGGCTTCACCTTTTTGAAGAATAAAACGGCAAGTCCACTGAGTAATAATGCAATACCAATAAAATAGAAACAATCGTTAAAAGCCATGACAAAAGCTTCCCGGCGGACAATGTTAGATATGGATGCAATCGCTTGATTTTGTGCTGTACTCAAATCTGCTCCTTTGCTGATAAAATACTGTGTCATTTGGTCAATTCGCTGTTGAGTTTCTGGGTTATATAAAGATATCTCATCACCCAATCTATTTGAGTGAAATTGCTCTCTGTTAGTTAATAAAGTTGCTAAAGATGCAATTCCTATAGAACCGCCCATATTCCGCATCATATTAAATAAACCACTTGCTGAACCTGCTTCTTTTGGACTCAATCCAGCAGTAGCGATAGAAGTTAGCGGTACCATAATTAGGGGTTGTCCCATTGCACGCACAAATTGCGACCAGCGTAACTGATCTAAGCCCGTTTCATTAGTCATTCCGGAGTTCATAAATGCACTAATGGAAAACAACGTTACGCCAACAGCTACCATTAACCGTACATCAATGCGTTGCATCAATTTGGGAATGAGTGGAATAATAAAAAGTTGAGGAATACCAGCCCAAATCAAGACTTCACCAATTTGTAGCGCATTGTATTTTTGAATTTGGGCAAGATACAACGGTAAAATATAAATTGAACCATACAATCCCACCCCCAGGGACACGTTAACAATACTGGCTAAACCGAAGTTCCGCCTAAACAAAAGTCGTAAATTAATAAATGGTTGCTTACGAGTTAATTCTATAAAGAAAAATATCGCCAGAAAAATTGCTGCGATCGCACTTAAGCGCAAAATCAGCGCTGAACTAAACCAATCTTTGCGGCTACCTTCTTCTAAAACAACTTGCAGGGAACCTAACCCAATAGCCATTGCAATAATTCCCCACCAATCACCTTGTTTCAGTAAATTAATTTGGGGTTTTTCTTGCTTAATTCCATACCAAACTCCAGCTAGCATCAATGCGCCTGGAATTACATTTATATAAAAGTTGTATTCCCAACCAAAATTTTCTGTTAACCAACCTCCCAATGTTGGGCCAATTGAAGGTGCAAAAACGGCACTAAATCCAAAAGCAGCCAGCCCAACTGATTGCTTAGATTGAGGTAAAGTTGTTAATACAACTGTCATAGCAGTGGGAATTAAAACTCCTCCACTAAAACCTTGCAAGGCGCGAAATAAAATCATGGAATTGAGATTCCATGACCAAGCACAGCATATAGAAAAGAAAATAAATAATACAGTATTTACTAACAGATAACGTCGCAGAGAAAACACCCGCGATAACCATCCTGTTAAAGGAATTACCACAATCTCTGCTACTAAATAAGCAGTAGAGATCCAAGAACCTTCTTCTAAAGTTGCTCCTAAACTTGCTTGAATATCTTGTAGTGAAGCATTAGTTATTTGAATATCTAATACTGCCATAAATGCACCAAGCATACTGGCTAATACACCAATCCAGGTTTTTAGCGGTACACGTTCTGGTGGTGCTTGCTGACGAATTACACCTGTATTAGCCATAGTGTTGTTCCAGTTTTAAGGTTAAGCAACAAAATTATTATTAACTTTTATACCATCTATTTGCTGTTTTTATCCTAAGCTCTCTTACTCATTACAATGCCCTTTAGCTCATAAATTGGAAGCATTATCTGCCTTAAAGCAGGCAATTGTCTGCTAAAAACTATAGAACCAAGAATACAAGCTATCCCATCAATAATTAAAGTGTTGGGTGCGCCAATACGACTGGCTAATACACCTCCTAACAAGTTACCCACAGGAATCATCCCCAAAAATGACATTGTGTATAAGCTCATCAATCGCCCACGTTTTTCATCTTCAACAATTGTTTGTAAAAATGTGTTGCTAGCAGCAATCTGGAGAATTGTACCTAAACCAACAAATAACATTGTAAATAAAGAAAGTGGCAAAAATCGAGACAAAGAAAAGGCAATTAGACCAACTCCTAAAATTGCTGGAGCTAAAGCAATCAAGTTACCAATGCCTAAGATTGTTTGGCGCGTAGCTAGATAAATCCCACCAGTTAAAGCTCCAACTCCAGATGCTGCCATCAAAAAACCCAAACTTTCTGCACCACCTTTGAGTACTTGTTCTGCAATAACTGGTACGAGAATAGTGTTTTGCAGTCCCATGAGACTGACTAAAGTTGATAGCAACAAAATCGATCGAATGGGTGGAAAGCTAAAGGCATAGACAAATCCCTCTTTGACTTTTTGTAAGGGATTACCGTCTGTCACCACATTTTTCCAAGGCTTAACTTTCATTGCTAATAAAGCGGCGAGTACAGCAATGTAGCTTAAACCGTCTATTAAAAAACAATAGCCAGTTCCAACTCTAGCAATTAGTAAACCTCCGATCGCAGGGCCAATTAATCTAGCACCGTTAATCATGGTAGAGTTGATGGCGATCGCATTGGCTAAATCTTCTCTGCGTTCAACCAGTTCTGGCACAAATGCTTGGCGAGCTGGCGCATCTAAGGCGTTAATAAATCCTTGACACAAGCTCAAGGCGATGATGTGCCATACCTGAATCACACCAGTCAGCGCCAGCACTGCTAATGCTAACGATTGAATCATCGCCAAGACTTGTGTACCAATTAAGGTACGATATCGAGAAAATCGATCTACAAATACTCCACCAAAGGGAGCTAAAAAAAAGCTAGGAATTTGACTCGAAAATCCCACAATTCCTAGCATTAATGGGGAGTTTGTCAAGTCATAAACTAGCCAAATCGTCGCAAGTTGCGTCATCCACGTCCCAATTAGGGAAATACCTTGTCCAGCAAAAAACAACTGGTAGTTTTTTGACCTTAAAGCAGGTAGTAATGGTTTTTTCATGTCTGGTTTATTTTATACCAATCTGCTCTCACAAATATCATTTCACCTCATCTTTGTACGCCTCTCTATAGATGTAGGAGAATGTCATAACAAGAAAGAAGTTTGCAGGCAATTTGATATTACTTGACTTCCACAGCTACTTCCGCAGACATCCCCGGAGTAATCCGCGATTCGTATCCTTGAATGCTCTTTTGGTCAAAAACTACTTTGACTGGGATGCGTTGGACAACTTTGGTAAAGTTACCTGTAGCGTTATCCGGTGGCAATAAGGCAAACTGAGCGCCGGAAGCTGGCGACAGACTTTCAACACGACCAACAAAGGTATGATGAGGGAAAGCATCTAGCTTGATTTCTGCCGTCTCTCCTGGGCGCATCTTTTCTAATTGGGTTTCTTTGAAATTTGCAATTACCCAATACTCGTTATCCACGATCGCCATTAATGGTGTTCCTGCTGCAACTCGGTTGCCAACTTCCACATTTTTTCTACCGACTCGCCCGGCACTGGGGGCGGTAACATTGGCGTAGGATAGTTGCAGTTGCGCGTCTTTGAGCGATGCTTCTGATTGCGCGATCGCAGCTTTTGCCGCTTCGTATTGGCTACGTTTGACTGTTGTATCTTGTCCGCCTGCGGTGGCTTGTTGCAATCCGCCCTTGGATGCTGCCAATTTCGCTTGGGCGTTGGTGACATTTTCTTGTGCCTGTGCTAGTTGAGACTGGGCTTTGGCAACACCAACTCTCGCAGAGGCTAACTTGGCTTGGGCTTGTTCTACTCCCTGAACAGCAGCGTTTTTTTGTGCCGTAGCCACATTAAAAGCGGCCTTGGCTGCGTCTAGCTGCTGACGAGCGATCGCACCGTTTTTATACAATTCGTTGTAGCGATTGTAATCTGCTTGGGCATTTTCCAAATTCGCATTTGCTTGCGCTACCTGCGCTTGGGCGGCGGGAATCCCTGCTTCGGCTAATCTGACTTCAGCTTGGGCGGCTGGTATCCCAGCTTGGGCTTCTTGTACTGCTGCTTGGGCTGTGGAAATTGCTGCTACCGCACCGCTAACATCTCCCTGCGCTTGAGTTGTCTTACCAGTGGTGGTTTGTGAAGTTAAAGCAATATTTGCTTGGGCAGCTTGGGCCTGTCCACGCGCATTTTCTAAGGCTGCTTGTGCTTGCTGTACCTTACTTTCATAGTCTCTTGGATCTAACTTCACTAACAATTGTCCCGGTTGTACCAGCTGGTTATCATTCACAAGCACCTGACTTACAGTTCCAGGGATGCGGCTACTAACTTGGTGAATATTTCCCGCAACAGTGGCGTTGTCTGTTTCCTGGTGGGTGGAGGCATATTGCCAATAGTTATAACCAAAAGTACCTGCGACGATCGCACCCACACCTATTCCTGCCAAAATCAAACCAGTCGGTTTTTTCCGCTTCGGTGGAACTTCTTTCTCGATCTCAGGAGTTACAACAGGCGCTTCTGCGGTTACAGCTTCTAAAGTCTCTGAATTAGGAATCAATTCTTTTTCTATAACTATGGTTTTGTTTTGGTTGCGTCCGTTAAATGTATTGGTTTTCATGATTCTTAACTCGCTTGTTCGATGAGATGATTTGATTGATAGTCGTTTATTTAGAATGCGTAGTATTTCCTGAAAAAAATCTTATTTCCTTAGTATGCGTAATATTATCTCAAAACAAATCTTTACAGCACTTCCCCCAGTCGGGTGATTGTGAAATTATCTTTAGGATAGGTTAGCGATCGCCCGATTCAAGATTTGGGAAAACAGTTCTCGGTCAGCAAAAGAAATACCGTCCATTGCTTCATCCCTTACTGCGGCGGCGATTGGGGGTAAAATAGTTTCTAGTTCTTTACCTGCATCCGTTAGCCAGATCCGCCAAATGCGGCGATCGTGAGTGTCGCGTTCTCGACGCACCAAACCGCGTTCTTCCATCCGATCTAGTACGCCTGTTAAAGTTCCTCCCACTTGTTTGAGCTTGTCTCCAATACTAGAAGTAGGTAAACCATCTTCTTGCCACAAACAGCACAACACCAACCAGTGAAATGGTGTAAGCCCAAAGGGTTCTAGCTTATCTGTAAACTTGCGACTGAGCAATTGTGAGACTAATTTGATTCTGTAGCCCAAATTGTATGGTGCCAGATTTTGCTGCCACGACTCTAAAGCTGGGGAATGATTAGATGTAGAAACCATTTAGCAAAATACTTAGTGTGCGTAATATTATATATAAATTACCATTTTTTAGCAATAGGTGCTTTGCATCTATCTTAGGGAAGAAATTGAATAAACTGGTACTCTTTGACAGTGCCGAGAATACGGTGAGGTCTAGATAATTTAGGGGATTGGTCAGTATAGATCCAAGCATAGCTCAAAGCTGGTATTTGCGAAATAGAGGCTACTTGCTGGGCATGAATAGGAAGATAGAACTCAAATAGGACTTGGGTTTTCTGGTCTATTTCCACATAGTAGGTAGGATGAGATTGGAGAGTTGAGGCGATCGCACTTTGTTGTAAAAAAGTTTTCAAAACATGGTTATAGTCACTTAACAGACCGATGCTACCAATCGTCGCCAAAGCCAGCCAACAGGGAATTAACCAACCTGCAATCCAATAACGTGCTGTGAGAAACTTCTTGCCAAAGTGGTAACGACTAATCCACACCACAGGTAAAATTAACCAACCCAAGCCCATAGCCAAGCCAATAGTTGCATACTTGTGAAGATTAAAACTACCCCAACGAAAAATGCCAAGACTCGCTATAACAAGTAAAATACCTAACCCACCAAAGCCATAACTGAGATTCCGAGGAAGATTCTTTTTTGCAAAAAGGCTTAATATATTTATTTTACCTTTTTCAATAGGTAATGGGGGGGTAACTCCTGTCTGGTAAATACTACCTAACCAGTTTAAACCCACAGATGCAAACAAAGCTATAAACGGATAAAGACAAAGACTATAATGAGGGAGACGAGTGCTAAAAAGACTAAGCTCACAAAATAGGATAAGTGGAAAACCAACTAATATTAACTGATAACGAGGAATAGGACGACGTACAGTCAAAAATAAACCTAAAAGTCCGAAAAAAGCCCAAGGAAATGCTTTTAAAAGAATATTCCATAAATAAAACAGCCGATCATTTCTATAATTATTTTCAGAACCTAGCTGCATAACAAACTTGAGCAACTCTTCAAAACTCTGATTTCCGTAGTGTAGCCAGCTTAACCACAGCCAAACACCAGTAGGTATTAAACCGACAAAAAAACCTAAATACAAAATTGGGTTAGTAAGATGATGATGACGGCGATGTTCCCAAATTAAATAAGGGAATAAAGCGATGATTGGCAAAAAAATCATAAAGCTTCTGACTAAGAAGCCTAAACCTAAACTTAAACCAGCTATAAAACTCCAAAAATAGCGATATTTAGGATATAATTCTGTTTTTATTAAAGACAAAATAGTTAAAAGTACCAATAGAACCATCGGTATATCAGGCGTGCTTAAGCGAGAGTATTGCAGCCAGAGAAATTCCACACTTAAAATTGCAGCAGCAAGCCCTGCTAATTTTTTGCCCAGCATAATTTTGCCGATTTCATACACAAGCCATAAGCTAAAAATACTAGCAATCATACTAGGAAGACGCGCACTAGTATCACTCATACCAAACAGCTTGTAGAAACTGGCAATTAACCAATAAGGGCCAGGGGTTTTATGATGTGCCGTTGTCCAAGGAGTTATCCAATTACCAGAATCAAACATCAGACGCGCCCGCGAAGCGTAAAGCGCTTCATCATGTGCCATCAGGCTATTATGCCCAGAAGTAAATAATAATAAGGGAAGTATCCAAAGTAACAAGCTCAAATATGGTAATAATCCCACTAGGCGCGTTTGTCGCCAAATATGCCGCAAGATATGTAATTTATAAAACATTGAATTGATAAAATTGAATGCTGCTATTTATACTCGTCTATGTGTCTTGGTGTTATTAAAATATGTTACATAGTGTTTTTTGAACAATACCTGAAATTGCCGCATTTTTTGAAAAAAGTACTCCAAAACAGAGATTTATGCAATTAAGACCGAATCAACGCCAGAAATTAGACGACAAAGACGATAAGCTGTTCTATGCCTACCCCCGCTTTGTTACCCATGTCGATGAAGGATTTATTCAACAGCTAACGGATTTATATCGCGATCGCCTCAAACCCAACACCCGCATTCTTGATATGATGAGCAGCTGGGTGTCCCATCTACCAGAGGAGATGCAATTTGACCATGTGGAAGGGCACGGACTCAACGCTGAGGAACTAGCACGAAATTCCCGCTTAAATCATTACTTTGTGCAAAATCTTAACGAAAATCCGCAGCTACCTTTACCAGATGAAGATTTTGATGCTGTTCTCAATTGCGTATCTGTGCAGTATGTGCAATATCCAGAAGCAGTATTTTCCGAAATTTATCGCATCCTGAAACCCGGTGGTGTTGCAGTTATCAGCTTTTCTAACCGGATGTTTTTTGAAAAAGCGATTCAGGCTTGGCGTGAGGCTTCAGAATCACAGCGAGTAGAATTAATCAAAGCCTACTTCGCCTCAGTTCCAGGATTTACAACCGCAGAAGTTATAGTTCATAAATCAACATTACCGAATTTATTTCAGTGGTTGGGTGCAGCTGGAGGAGATCCGTTTTATGCCGTTATAGCTTATCGCAGTTAAGCCAAATATTCGCTAGTGCAAGAAGGCTTGTAGTAAGCACTTTAGTGCTTAAAAAATAAGGACTAAAGTCCTTACTACGAACTTATTTACCTGCTCAAAATTAAAATGCTTTTGTATATACATAATTTTTGTAGATGAATTATTGGCTAATGAAATCAGAACCAGAAGCCTATAGCATTGCTGACCTTCAACAGCAGAAAGAGACTATCTGGGACGGCGTTCGCAATTATCAAGCTCGCAACTTTTTGCGCCTTATGGATGAAGGAGACTTAGCTTTTTTCTATCACTCCGGCACTAATCCTCCTAATATTGCTGGGTTAATGCGTGTAGTGAAAAAAGATATTGCTGACCCGACCCAGTTTGAGCCAGAAAGTAAATACTACGACCCAAAATCAACTTCTGAATTCCCTCGGTGGCAAACAGTTGTAGTAGAATTCGTTGAGACTTTTTCTAATCCAATATTGCTATCAATACTCAAAGAAAAGTTTAGCGATGAAGACTTAATGTTGGTGAGACAAGGAAATCGATTATCGGTAATGCCTGTCCCTGAAGCAGTGGCTTTGAAGATTTTGGCGATGAAAAGCTCATAGTTGAAATAATTCGTAATTCGTAATGGGCTACGCTAAGGTAATTCGTAGAATATTTTTAAAGGAAGGTTGATTAACTGGACATAATGTGATTTATTCTTGCCTAATTACTTAGTTCACACCCATTGTTCAGGATCTAATTGATAGTAGCGTTGCAGTTGCTCATAAAGAGCCGGATGCTTAGACAACAATTGGTGCGGTTTCTCAAAGAATGTCTCAGTTGCTACGGCAAAAAATTCTGCGGGATTCGTTGCACCATAGCTATCCATTACCGTCTTTGCACCTTGTAGAACATCGTTACAAAGTTGCTGATATGCTTCTGTCATCACCTTCGCCCAAATAGGATAGTCTGAATTGCGTTGTAGTATAGGAACTCCTTCAGCTTTACCATCTTCTTGATCTAACTGATGGGCGAATTCATGAAGCACAACGTTACGTCCATCTCTCCAATTATTAGTATCTTGTTTCACCTGTTCCCAAGACAGTACTACTTGGTCATTTGTCCACGATTCTCCTAGTCTAGCCACACGTCTTTCTTCAACAACATATTTTCCGATGGAAGTCGTTTCTTGAACAAAATAAGCATTGGGATACACCAGGATTGAACGAAGTCTAGGGAAGTATTGCCCACGTTCATTTAACAAAAGTAAACAGGCGATCGTAGCAAGGGTCAGTTTCATTTCCTCCGTCACCTGTAATCCTCTACAACCAATAAATTGCTTTTCTGCTAAAAATACCTGAATATGTCCCTGAAGTCGTCTGATTTCATCGGGAGAGAGACAGAGATAAATAGGAAGATTATTCTCAATAATTGCATTCCACAGTGGGGGAAAAGGACGGTGTTTGAGACGAGTTCTTCGCTTTTTAACTATAACAGGATTGATTAAAATTCCAGTGAGAATCAACGCAATAATGAGAAAAACAACTATTGTTTGAATCATTGACTTCTGAGCGGGTTACATATTTCAGTCACTGCAAAACAAAAAAATAGATAATATAATTGTTATTGTTGTGTCTCAATAACTAAATTTAAATGGGGCTTTTATCTCTTTTCTAAAGTCTACTAATCCCACATATCATCACTATTGAATCAAAATTATGCAAGATTGAACTTTTGTAGAAAGGGTTTTTTGCAGCCCTTGTTCAACTTTACTAATCAGTTGATCAAAAGCCTCTTGATCTGCTGTCAATTGTTCTTGAAGAACTTTCTCTAACTCAGGCTTTATTTGCTCACACATATCCTCAATTTTTTTATCGCTCAAAAAACTAGAACGAACCCAACTAGGTACATCCACATTTGTCTTGATTGCTTCTTGAACACTCTTACGATTTAGTTCCATTCCTGCCGCCATAACCGAAGCCCCATAGACTAGGGCAATAGGCCAGGTTAAATGTCCAGTTAATATGAGAGTGATGATGCTAGCTACAGTACCTCCACCAATTACTACATTGACAATAAAGCCCACTGTCTCAGCTAGAATAGCATCTCCAATTCGTAGCTCTGGGTTAACAAAATTTGGGTCAATACTATCCTGGAACCTCAAACTGCTTCTAGGTATCTGAAACTTTCGACAGATTGGATCAGTTTGTGCGGCTAAATCTGGTTGGATTTTATTGCTAAACCAATAAGCGCATTGATGATTAATTATCTGCACAGCGCGATCGCTTTTGAGCCACTGTTCTGCCCGACCGATCAAAACTGTTTCCAAATCGGCTAAAGTCCGTATTTTGTTTTTTTGCCAATCTTTTAAAGCTGGTTTAACTGCGTTGACAATCAAACCATCTGTCAAAGGCTTAGTTAGTGATTCGATTAACTCCGGTATATGCCTTTGAATCAAACCTTTGAGCGTATTCGAGGTAAATAGTTTGTTGACTTCTTCTTTAAAAGCAGCAGCACGCAGATCCCATCGTCCTACTCGTGCTAAACCCAGTGCAATGCAGCGTTCCGGTTCTGGATCGGGGCGAAGCAGCGTTTCTGGTTCGGGAAACATTTCTTGACAAAGAAAGTGGGTAAACTTCATGCGAGATGCACCGCCAGTCATCAGCAGAAGTTTCGGTACAATTCCAAGTTTTTCTAGCTTTTCTTTCGCCTCAGTTAAAGAATCGGTAAACGATCGCACCCAACTATGATTTTCCAGTTCCGGTAAGGGCTGGTTTAAAATTTCCTCCATCATTAATTTATTGACTTGGGGAATAAAATAAATCTGTTCGTTGATCGACTCGAAGCCACGCGCAAAGGATTCAGGATCGCTGTATAGCTGTTCATTAGAAAAGTAATCTTCTTTAGCTTTGCGACAAGCAAGTTCACAACGAGCTTGGTGATGCGGATATTCCTTAAATACTTTTTCGAGTAATGCTTTTTGTTCGTGGTTGGCGAGAGTCCGAGCAAAAATAGCCTTGTCAATAAGGGATGCACCTAAAGTATTACTCCCAAAATCTATCGGGATCTCTTCTAAACTCTTAACCAGAGTAAAATCTGTGGTTGAAGAACCAATATCGACAATTAGCACCGATGCAACAAGTTTGTCATACTCCAGTTTCCTGGCTTCTTTGGCTTGCATAAAAGCAGCCCGCGATTCAGGTACAACATTTATTTGAGGAATACCAGCTTCTTGAAGTAGCTTTTGGTATTCAGTGCGATCGCTAACTGACCATCCTGAAGGACAACCAATGTAAAAATAGCTATTTTCCCCACCTTCAAGTTGTTTGCTTTCTTTCAAAAGGCGGTAGTAGGTTGCCACAAAAGTGCTAATTGTTTCCCGATATTTGGGATCGTTGTTGGGTTTTTGCTTAAAAGAAATTGTCAGTTGGGTAACGCCAGCTTGAATTAATGCTTGTTCGCCGACCAGATAACCGAGTTTGGGATGCCAACCAAGGGCTGTAATTTGGTTCTTTTTGTTATTAATCTCTAGCATTTGGGGAGGTTCGATGCTTTCCACTATCGCTTTAGCTACAGCCGTCTCACCGTGCCCCAAATCAAAGCCGATTGTTTCTAAAATTTCCATACCCTTATTGTCTATTATTCTCTAGCAGAGGAATATGCTGGTTCAATTACCCGACCGCGCCTAATTAAGCGATCGCCTTTTAACAAAGCCGGAGTTAGAGTGACGTGATCTTTGGTATCGGGGTCGATACTTGGCTCAAAGTCAAAATAATTGCGATCGCTATTTGATCGGTAAACTTGAGCGTTAATTCCTTGAGACATTAAAATCTGTGGTAGAAGTTTTGCAAGTTCATAAGCCATTTGGGGTTTATCAAGTTTAGATGCGCCCATTAGCCTTTGCAGAAAATTTAATAACTCTGGTAGTTCTTCTATAGCTAAATCGCCTTCATGTTTATTCCCATCTTCTACTCTAGCTACTGCTAGGTCGATAGTGTTGAGAGCATCGCCAAGATGATCTAAAAATACTTTGCTATCAACCTGGAGCAGAGGTTTAGGTAATTCCAATAGTTCTGAAGATATAGAATTTTGCTGATTCTTTAAGTCGAGTTGAAGCACAACTTCTACCCCTAGAAGTAGAGAGGTTAGTAAGATAGCCATCCATGCACCTGGGGTAGTTTTAGTTAAGGAGAATAACGAACCTAAGATGCCTATATAAATTAGTCCCTTTAGCAGTTTTAGGATTAATCTGCTGGAAAAAAGGTTTGTACTTGGGTTAGTAAATTGCTTTTGTTCTGTCGGAGAAATTTGAGAATAGTTAGCCGCAGCAAGAGTGGCGATGGACTGCCGCAGGGTATCTAGGAAAAAAGAAGCTAGACGAACTTGAGCTAAATTAAGCTTTTCAATATAAATTATTTCGAGATTATCAAGTCGATTGTGAACCAACTTAACTATCTCCTCGATGTTGGTTGTGTTATCAATATCTGTCTGGAGTTGGTTACGTTCTTCGCTAAAAAGTGAAGTGATTGTTTTCATTGCGTTAACTAATACTTTAACGTTATTAATTAAGAGTGAAATTAACAAACAAGTGTTTATTTCACTCTGTAATCACATAATGACGGAATAATTCATAATTATGAATTATGAATTACGTTGATTGCAAATTACTACCCATCAGAAGGAGGAGCAGAATGTTTATCTGCGTCATTGCAGACTACGGTACAGGAGATCCGGCATTTATAGAAGTCACACAACGTCTGCTGATGGCTTTTCCTCATGCCCAAATTCATTTACTTTCGGTTCCAGCATTCAGTACCTTGGCAACGGGATTCTGGATTGCCCAACTAGGGCTTAACTCAGGCCCTAGCGATCGCCTAATTTATCATAACTGTGCGCCTCGTCAGGATGATCCTGAAGCTCGTCGAGACAATGAAGGTGAAGGGTTAACTTATGCTCTTTTATCTAATGGTGTAAAAGTAGTGGGTGTGAATGCAGGTTACACCCTCTCCTTTATCAAAGACTATACAAAGGAGTTGCGAGTAGTCAACGTTTCTCGTGGTGGATCGCAGTTTCGCTCACGGGATGTGTTTCCTCCGGCTGCGGCTGCCATTATGAATGAAGATTTTAGCCTTCTGGGAGATAGCCTTAAGAGTGAGCAAATCCCAGATGTTCCACCAGATCGAATTGCCTGGGTTGATGGCTATGGCAACATCAAAACAACTATTGGGGCCCATACACTTAACTTGGAGCCTCAAACCAAGATTGTGATCCGAATTGGAGATGTAGTCAGTGATGCTGTGTATTCTGATGGCAGCTTCAAGGTGTCTGAAGGAACTTTAGCCTTTGCTCCTGGTAGTTCCGGTTGGTCAAGAGGCGATTCAGGAGAACCATTGCGCTTTTTAGAGTTGTTTCTGCGAGGAGGGAGTGCTTGGGAGCGCTTTGGCCGTCCCCGTGTGAATCAGCAAGTAACTCGAATTACCTAAATTAAATCTACTCCTCTACACCCTACAGATAAGCACTATCTATGTTTATCTGTAGATATGGGTATTAGTGGTACTAACAATGACAATTGGAGTTTGGGTATTAGGCGACCAACTTTGGGAAAAACAAGCAGCTTTACAAAGTTGTTTTGATCAGGAAAACGTGCCTGTAATTTTGATCGAGTCGCTGCATCATGTTCAAGTCAGACCTTACCATCGGCAAAAGTTAGTCTTACTTTGGTCGGCAATGAGGCATTTTGCCCAAGAGTTGCGACAACTAAAATATTCAGTAACATACAAAATAGCTGAAGATTTTGAAACACCACTCCAAGAATGGATTAGAGAAAATCAAATTACTCAGTTACGGGTGATGACACCGAATGATTTACCGTTCACCCAGATGATTCAAAACTTAGAACTATTTTGCCCAATTACTTTGATTCCCAACAATCATTTTTTGTGGAATACAGAAGAATTCAATAATTGGGCATCAGGTCGTAAGCGTCTCTTAATGGAAGATTTTTATCGGGAAGGAAGGCGGCGTTTCCAAATTTTAATGGAGAAAGATAAACCAGTCGGGGGACAGTGGAATTTAGATAAAGAAAACCGTCAACCGCCCAAAGGTAAATTAAATACACCACCTGCACAATGGTTTGAACCAGACAAAATTACTCTCGATGTTATTGACAAGGTCAATTCTCTCACTTGCCCAACTTATGGGGAAATAAAACCTTTTCGCTGGGGGATAAATCGCCAACAGGCACTTCAAGTATTAGACTGGTTTATTCAACATCGTTTACCGCATTTTGGCCCCTACCAAGATGCAATGGTAACGGGAGAAGAAACAATGTGGCACGCGCTACTTTCTCCTTATTTGAATATCGGCTTACTCCAACCAATGGAGGTAATTGAAGCCGTACAACAAGCATATTTCCAACACAAATTGCCAATAAATAGTGTAGAAGGTCTCATTCGTCAGGTGTTGGGTTGGCGAGAGTATATGCACGGCATCTATCACTATGTAGATGCAGATTACTCAGACAAAAATTGGTTTAACCACACACAACCGCTACCGAAATTTTTCTGGACAAGTAGAACCGAAATGAATTGTCTACACCAGATTCTTACGCAAGTGGAACGCACTGGCTACGCTCATCATATTCAACGGCTAATGGTGTTGAGTAATTTTGCTTTAATTGCCGGACTTTCACCACAATCTGTAGAAAACTGGTTCCATGCAGTGTTTATTGATGCTTATGACTGGGTAATGCAAACAAATGTTATTGGTATGGGTTTATTTGCTGATGGAGGTGTGTTGGCGTCTAAACCTTATGCTGCTTCTGCTAACTATATAAATAAGATGAGTGACTATTGCAAAAGTTGTGTTTATAACCATAAGGAGCGTGTTGGTGAAAATGCTTGTCCGTTCAACTTCTTCTATTGGGATTTTCTTGACAGACATCGCCAACAACTAGAATCTCAAGGAAGGATGAGTTTTATTTTAAAAAATTTGGATAAAATGTCTCCTGAAGAATTACAGTCTATCCGTCAACAAGCCCAAGATTGGCACGCCCAATCTTAGTTGATGCAAGGTATTCAAAGCCAGTTACTTATCAGTACAGGAGAGATACCGAAATGATAAAAACAACGGAGAACACATTTGGCTCAGAGATGAATAATGAAGATTGGTTTAGCTTAGGAAAATCTGATGCCTGGGCTGGAAAAACCAAAGTGCCACCAGAACAAGATTCTCAAGCTGCTAGTATGTACGACCTGGGTTACTGTGAGGGAAAAATCAAACGCCCACCAACTAAAATTAGTCAGTATACTACAGCCCATATTCCGCATTTCAACTAGTACTATAAACAGTATCAGCGCTGTTGTCCATTTCTCTTTTTGAAACAAATCCAAAAAAAGGTTACGCTCTTGTTTATACAGTGATGAGAACAATGTTAGTACAGTGGTTGGAGTGGCGGAAACAAGCATGAGTCAGTTTGAGCCATTACCTTTTGATGTAGTTGTTTATATTAATTCATCGAGCGATACTGCGTAAAGTACATACAATTTTTAGGGACGCATAGCTGTGCGCCCCTACTTTACACTTAACTAATTTGGACAATCACTACTGCTTGGGTGATTTCATTCAACGACTGTTACTGAAGCCCCTTCATTTGATGGAGGTACGCCGGGTAATTCAAGACAGTATCCAGCACCATATACTGTTTTGATATAGCGGGGGTGGCGGGGATCTGGTTCTAGCTTGGTTCTCAAGTGGCGAATATGGACTCGAATCGTTTCAATGTCGTCATCGGGATCGTAGCCCCAAACTTCTCTGAGGATTTCGCTAGGAGAAACTGTTTGACCGTGGCGTTGTAGTAAGCAGTGAAGTAGCTCAAATTCTAAGTGAGTCAATTTCACCGTGTCATTGAACCATATTGCTTCAAATCTTTCGGGAACGAGGGTCAACGATCCATAGTTTAGAATCTCACTATGCTTTGCTGCTTGCGGAATGCGGTCAGTCCGCCGCAATAGTGCCCGCACTCGCGCCAGCAGTTCTTCAACTTCAAAAGGCTTGGTGAGGTAGTCATCTGCGCCAGCATTGAAACCTTCCACCTTGTTCTGAGTTTGGCTCATAGCCGTCAACATTAACACGGGAATCTCAGAGGTGCGATCGTCACGGCGCAGGCGTTGGCAAACGGTAAACCCATCTACTCTGGGCAACATTAAATCGAGCATGATCAAGTCTGGTTGAAGCTGGAGAGCCAGCGCTTGACCTTTGATGCCGTCTTCAGCTTGACTAACATCGTAGCCAGCCATTTCCAAGTTGACGGCAACTAGTTCTGAAATCGCTGGGTCATCGTCTATGACAAGAATCCTCGGCATTCTTAAAAATTATTACTACTTATTAAGGATAATTAACAACCTTTGATAGATACAAAGATTTTTGAAACGATTCTAAAAAAGTTTTTAAATCTTACATAAATATTAAGATTAAATGACTGTGAAATCAAGACTCAACTACATGAAATCTTATAGTCTATGATGTGTTATGCTCCCCCCTACAATCCGTCTTGGTTTTTACAAAACGGTGTGATGATGACTGTATACACTGCTTTGTGGGGAAAACGTCACTGGCAAAGTACTACTAAAGACCCAGAACCGTCTTATCATGAGAAAATCTTTGTTGGTGGCCAAGGTGTGCCAATCTTTGGCTTGGTTGCCATCCCAGAAAATGCCCATAGCACGATTATCGGCACTTACGGCATTACTGGAGAGTTAAAAACAGAATGGTTTTTGAGGGTGCTAGGGCGTAAAGCCTATGCTCAAGGGTACGCTGTAGTGTTATTTGATTGGCGGGCCCACGGCAAAACTGCCGAATTGTCGCCAACTCTAACTTCTGATGGTTTGTATGAGGGGGAAGATTTTGTTCGCATCGCCGCCACTGCTAAGGCAATGGGATGTCCTGGGAAATTTTGGTTTACAGGGTTTTCTTTAGGAGGGCAATTAGCACTATGGGCAGTGAAGGTGGCTAGTGAGGTGATTAGGGAGTATGAAGATTTAGGACTAGAAGACAGTGATATCGGTGGTGGTATGGTGATTTGTCCGAGTTTGGATTCGGAGCGATCGCTATCTTATCTAGTTACAAAACCCTTTGGCAGATATTTGGAAGCGGGTATTGCCCAGAATTTAAAAAAACTGGCATGGCGAATTCATGATGCTCATCCTGGAAGCATTGATCCAGCAGCCATTGAACGGGCGAATAGTATTTGGGGTTTCGATAACGAACTGGTAATTAACCAATTAGGTTTTTCTTCTGTGGAAGCATATTACCAAGCTAGTAGTGCTTTACAAATATTGCCGCAAATCTCAAAACCGACTTTGATTTTATATGCTGCTGATGATCCACTTTTTGACCCAGCTATCATACCGGAATTAGAAGAAGCCTGCGATCGCAATTCTGCAATAGATTTATTGCTCACTCAGTACGGTGGTCATGTTGGCTATTTGAGTAGCAAAGAGTGCCAGCGTCAAGTACAAGACTCCGATCCTTGGTGGGCATGGAATCGGATTCTACAATGGTTGGAGCAACAGCGCAAAGAATAAGTAGGCCGGCGTAATAATCATTGGGATAAGGCAGGGGGCAGGAGGAAAAAGAGTTTTAGCTTTCTTCACACAGTTTGCTTTTATTTGACTGACTGACTTAAACTTAATAACACTAATATTTTGTTATTGAAATGAGGTGGATGGGAATAAAAAAATATTCATTAGAGCCAATAAATACTGGCTTAATGGCTTAATTTATTTTAATAAATGCTTCCAAAAAAGCATTTGTCAAGAAATCATGACATTAGTTCTAATCTAGATTATAGCTCTAACTTTTGCTTGCTGATAGAAAAGTTGACTTGCTCAAGAAAACTCCACTCCACAACGAGAGTTTCTAAGCCTTAATGTGTAAGAATAACCAAAAAAACCGCATCAAACTTCTGTAGGATTTGCCCAAATTCCCGGTAATTATATCGGGATAGTAGTCTTATGAATTCTGGACAAAAAACTCCCATTGACTCTTTCAAAGGATACGATTAATGTTGTGAGTAGTCCTTACAAGGACACTCTTTATGCATCAAAAAATCAAGAGGTACTTCCTATGATGATGATGATGATGAATGAAACCATGACTGCCGAAATGCAAGCTTGTATGGAAGTTTGTATGGACTGTCATAAAATGTGCATGGAAACCATGACTTACTGCATGGCCAAAGGTGGTATGCAGATGGACAAGGACATGATGAGCATGATGAGCATGATGCGCGATTGCTCTGAAATGTGCATGATGTGCATGAATATGATGATGAGCGGTTCTGAGTTCATGGAACGCACTTGTATGCTCTGTGCTGAAATGTGCGATCGCACTGCAATGGCGTGTGAGATGATGAGCGATGACATGAAAATGATGGAATGTGCTGCTGCTTGCCGTAAATGTGCAGAGTCTTGCAGAAGTATGCAGATGATGCCCGTATAATTCCCCTAACTAGCAGAAGTTTCTCTGCAACCTAATATTCAAGCGCTCAGACTCTTTGGAATCTGGGCGCTTGAAGTAAGGGACTTCCAAATAAAAAAATATTCCATTGCTTTAAGGGCAGGGAGCAGGGAGCAGGGGGCAGGGGGCAGGGGCAGGGAAAGTCGTAGTGAAGTTCAGAAATTGGATAATTTATTTTTTGGAGTTCCCTAAGATGATTTTGAATAATTTGCCATGTCCCATATATTTCTGCGTTCACTCCATCAAAATCAAGCGCAGATGATCTAAACGCACATACCAAGGAAACGGTTGATCTTTCATAGTCACCCATTTTTCTTTGAAGACTTCAGCTTGCAGATGGTAATCTTGAGAGTTCTTGCCAGCAGAATGTAGTTTAAGAAACAACGTCATTCGGTGGGGCGTTTCACTTGTTCGTACTAACCAACAGGGAAAGGTATTTTCCTGTGATGAGTCGTTGGTAAAAATGAACTGATGGGCACGAATGCCGACGTGGGATAATTCGCTCGTGACTGGTTCAATGACTTGAAGAGTACAACCCCAATCAATCGCTTCTATTTGTTGTGATGACTGGAGAACAGCACGGGAGAAGTTTTTGCATCCGGTAAGTTGAGCGACACTAACGGTAGCAGGATGCTGGAAAATATCGTATTTGCTGCCATGATGAACGGCTCTACCATGCTCCAATACCAATAGATTCGGACAAATCCGATAAGCTTCTTCCATATTATGGGTGACAAATAGAGTCACACCTTGGTAATCAGCTAGAGTTTCTGTCATTTGCTGCTCTAATTGACTACGCAGATGGGTGTCAAGTGCCGAGAACGGCTCATCTAAAAGTAATGCTTCCGGTTGACTTGCTAATGCTCTTGCTAAGGCTACCCGTTGTTGTTGTCCCCCAGAAAGTTGATGCGGATAGCGATCGCCTAATCCCTGCAACTGCATCGCTAATAATTGTTCTTCTACCTGTACCCGAATACTCCCAGCCGATAGTTTTTTGGGCAAACCGAAAGCAATATTTTGTGCCACACTCAGATGCGGAAAGAGAGCGTAATTCTGCACTAAAAAACCAATGCGGCGATCGCGGCTAGGTAGATTAATTCCTTGTACGGAGTCAAACAGAACTCTATCATTTAAAACTATGCGCCCAGTTGTGGGCGTTTCTATCCCCGCAAGGCAGCGCAAAATCATGCTCTTACCTGCTCCAGAACCCCCCAACAATCCCAAAGGTTTCTCATCAGAGGTAAAAGCAACTTTTAAATCAAAGCTAGTCAGGATTTTTTCAATGTTGACTAATAAGCCACCAGATTCAAAGCTAGATTGCGAAGTATAAAGATTTTCTCCCCCTGCCTCGCCTGCTCCTTGCTCCCTGCTCCCCCTGCCCCCTGTCCTCTCCCCCCCACCCCCTGCCTTCTTCTCCCTCAATTCTTGCCAGAAATTAACCCCAATTATTCCAGATAGAGAAATCGCCATAATTGCGATCGCCCAAAACCACGCCTCGTTCATTGCTCCCGCTTCCACAGCAAAGTAAATCGCCATTGGGATTGTCTGCGTTTGTCCGGGAATGTTACCAGCCAACATTAACGTTGCCCCGAATTCTCCCAAAGCACGGGCAAAAGCGAGCATTGTGGCGGCGACAATCCCAGGTAGTGCTAAGGGTAAACTGATACGCCAAAAGATTGTAGCTTCGGTTGCACCAAGGGTTCTAGCTACTCGCAGTAAGTTACCATCTATTTGTTCAAAAGCTCCTAGTGCAGTTTTATACATTAAAGGGAAAGAAACTACCGTGGCTGCGATCGCAGCACCATACCAAGTAAAGACGATGCTGAAATCAAAAGTCTGCATGAGTTTCCCTACAGGGCCATTTTTGCCAAAAAATAGCAGCAACAAGAAACCGACAACTGTAGGCGGTAAAATCAGTGGTGCAATAAAGATACCCTCAATCAACGATTTACCTTTGCCGCGATATCCCAGCATCCAGTAGGCAGCAGCAATACCCAAGAAGAAAGTAATAAATGTGGCAAGTAATGAAGTTTTGAGTGATATCCAAAGAGGCGATAAATCCAATGGCATAGTTGCGTAGGGAAAAATTAGCTTAACTAATTACTAATTTACCAACTTTAGTTCTGATACGTTAATAAAAGTTGGTAAACTACTTAACAAATATAGTAATACTGAATTAAACATACATAAACAAGATCCCCGGCAACTTTTACGAAGTCGGGGATCTGCGGCTTGCAATTCTAGGTAAGTAGGGGCAATTCATGAATTGCCCCTACCGTCTCTCAAAAGCTTTAATTATTTACGTCTACTTAATCCAGTTTCGTACTGTAGGCACTAAAACCATAAGCCAAAGTCTCTTTCAAAGCATCTGATGGTTTAAGACTTCTGTTAATAGCATTAGCAAAAGGTACTGGAATTCCCTTAATAGTTTCCGGCAAAATTGCATATTCTGCCGTTGGTTCGACAATGTATTCTGGGCACTTACTTTGGATGCCAGCAGTCATTAACATTTCATTTATTTCAACAGCAGAATATTGCTTGAGATAAACGGGATTTCTCACAAATGGATTCAGCCTTCTAATAAAATTATGGATAATATGAGAAGGACAAGATTTGTTATGAAAGGAATGATTAAAAACAAAAATTCCGCCAGGTTTTAGTACGCGAGATATATCAGCCAACAAGCTTCTTAATTGTGCATCTGGTATGTGCATAAAGACGCAGTTAGAAATTACCAAATCTATAGAATTATCTTCTAGAGGCAATATTTCAGCAGAAGTACAAATCAAGTTAAATTCAGCTTCCGGGAAAAAATTATATTCTTGTTTAACCTTGATTAACCGCCGCAATAAAGGTTCAGAAATATCAATACCATAATATTTTTCGCATTTGAGATTTTTTGCTTTCGAGAGATGTAAAGGGGCGCGGCCATAACCAGAGCCAATTTCTAAAATAGAGCCAACAGTTTTATTCAATGGAAATTTGTTCCATGTACCTCCAGGTGTACCAGTTAGTAAAGTGTAATCTTGTTTGATGGGAGAGGTATCTGCAAGTTTTTCAATTTTCTGAGAACCATAATATGTTTTACCAATTGCGTCCCATGTTTTTTTATGTTGAGTACTATTCAACTGTTCATAGTCACTAGGAAAATAAATACCATCTCGTAATTCAAAGTCATTTAAACTGAATTTTGTATTTGCTACTTGAGTCATTATGATTATTCCTCATCAATAGTTAAGTCTGTTTTCTGTTATACTCGTAACTCAGCATTAACCGCAAGGCATTTTTACTGAACTGCATCCCCAGGAAAACCGCTATAGTAACAACCTGTCATTCGATCAGAACACAAGTTCGTATACATTAGTTGATGGACAGCAACAATCGGAGGCTGGGATGGTAGAAGGATCGCAACAAAAACGGGTGGTAGTTGTAGGTGCTGGTTGGGCTGGTTTAGGAGCAACCTACCACTTGGTAAAACAAGGTTATGATGTGACTCTTCTAGAAGCAGGTCCTTATCCCGGTGGATTGGTAGCAGGTTGGCAAACAGCCTCCGGAAAATCTGTTGAAGCTGGCATTCATGGCTTTTGGTATCCCTACAAAAATATTTTTTCTTTAATCAATCAATTAGAAATTAATCCTTTTACTACTTGGACTCGTTCTTCGCAATATTCGCCAGCAGGCTTGGAAGTTGAATCACCGATTTTTCAGGATTTACCGCGACTCCCATCCCCACTAGGAACTTTTCTATATACTCAGTTTAAACGATTGCCATTAATTGACCGTCTGAGCGCCCTGCCTTTACTGTATGCTGTTGTTGATTTTGACAATTCTGATGATGCTTGGCGGCGCTATGACTTTGTAACTGCTCGAGAATTGTTCAAAAACTTTAATGTTTCTGCACGACTTTACCGCGAGGCTTTTGAACCAATGTTATTAGTGGGCTTGTTTGCCCCTGGTGAACAATGTTCGGCCGCAGCAACTTTAGGGATGCTTTACTTTTTTATTCTGGCTCATCAACCCGATTTTGATGTAGTTTGGTGTCGGGGAACTGTTGGAGAAAAGATATTTCGTCCTTGGGTAGAACAGATTGAAAAAGCTGGTGCGCGAGTCCTACCCAAGCGCCGAGTTACAGACTTAATTGTTGATAGTAATCATCGGGCGAAAGGTGTGGTTTGCGGTGAAGAAGTAATTGAAGCAGATGCCGTGATTTTTGCAGTTGGGATTACAGGAATGAAGAAAATTGTCTCAACTAGCCCTAGTTTACAAAGCCATGAAGAGTTCCGTAATTTGAGCAATTTAGGAGCGATTGATGTTTTAGCAACGCGGCTATGGTTTGACCGCAGAATTGATATTCCCCGTCCTTCTAATGCTTGTTTCGGATTCGACGCAAGTACAGGTTGGACGTTTTTTGATTTGAATGCCTTACATGATGAATATCGAGATGAGCCAGGAACGGTGATTGAAGCTGATTTTTATCATGCGAATCAGTTTCTCAATTTGAGTGATGAGGAAATTTTGGCAATAGTTCAGGGTTATTTAGCAAATTGTGTACCTGCCTTTCGGGAGGCAAAGATCGTTGATAGCAGTGTAATTCGGCTATCTCAGGCGGTGACTCACTTTGCACCTGGTAGCTATCGTTATATGTTGCCCGCGAAGACAAGTTTTGAGAATGTGTTTATGAGTGGGGATTGGATTGTGAACCGTCATGGTTCCTGGTCACAGGAAAAGGCTTATGTTACTGGTTTGGAGGCGGCAAATTTGGTGGTCTCTTATTTGGGAGAAGGTCAGCCAGCTGAGATTTTAGCTGTAGAAGAGGATGAAGCACATATCCAAGTTGCGCGATCGCTCAACCAAACTCTACGTGACTTGGGCAAATCTATCCTACCTGACTTTTGGTTGCCTTAATCCGTAGGGACACGAAAAGGTAATCATTAATTGTAATCGTAAATTCGGTAAGCTAAAGAAAGCTATGCTATACCATTCTTCTAATGTAAATCAAATCACATAAGCTTATGGAGCCAGACTCTTTACAAACCGAGGTGATTCTGACGCATCCGCGTGAGTCACTCGGTAAAGTGCAACTTGATTGGACACCCCAACCCGGAAATTATCTCGATTTTGAAGGTAAAACTTATGCGGTTTTAGAACGCCGCCATAAATACCAACTTAAAGCTGGGCGCTACCGCTTACATAATATTGCTATTTACGTGCAGTCGGCTAAACGACCATCTGAAAAAAGTTTAGTAGGTGGACGCTGGGTAGTTGGCGATGCTACCTGCTCCTACAATGCTCATTCAGAACTCATTCGCTGTGCAGTCAACCCAGAGGGCCCTTGCGAATCTTGCCGCTTTTATGAAAAGTCTTAGGAGAGACGCGATTAATCGCGTCTGTACAAGGAGTTAGGAATTATTGTCCCTCAACAACCCGCACCAAAAACTTCTCCCACAGTTAAGCGGGTACCATTAACAAAATCCCATCCCGACTGGGGACGTTTCCCAGCTAGCTGAACCTCTCGCAACAGCAATAAACCTTCCCCAGTTTGGACGATCGCTCCAATGCCTTTGGTAATGTTCACTACAGCTCCCGGTTTGTCTGATACATTTGATAAATCAGGCAATTTAGGAATTAATTCTTGTAATTCTGGTGGGAGATTGCGTAGACGCGGAGCGGCTTGTCGCCAGACATCGCCTACAGAACCAAGGGGAGCCGAAGCGGTGATTTTCAACAAGTTGTTACGAAAGGTAGCCGTGCAGTTAGGGTAAAAGCCTCTAATTTGATTGTGTAATTGGATCGCGCTTTTTGACCAATCCAAACCATAATCTTCTTTTTGAATCAGAGGTGCATAAGTAGCTGAAAAATTATCTTGGGGTATTGGTTTAATTTCCTGGCGTTCCAACTTCAACAGAGTTTCCACTAACAAATCCCCACCGATCGCAGCTAGTCTTTCGGCTAAATCTTGAGTATTATCCAGTAATCCAATGGGTGTAGTGGCTATTTCTAGCATTGGCCCGGTATCCATCCCCACATCCATTAACATGGTTGTGATCCCCGTTTCCTGCTCACCATTATACAAACACCACTGAATCGGCGCTGCACCCCGATATTTAGGTAAAATCGAGCCATGCACATTAATGCAGCCTAACTTTGGCATCTTTAAGATTTTTGACGATAAAATCTGTCCATAAGCGACAACAACAAACACATCTGCGTCTAATTCTTTGAGCTTGTCCAAAGTCTCAGTATCTTTTTTTACTTTTTCTGGTTGCCATACTGCTAAGTTGTGGGCAGTGGCGATCGCCTTTACAGGTGAAGGAGTAAGTTGATTTCCCCTTTCCCGGCGTTTATCTGGTTGAGTGACAACTGCCAACACATCAAATTTTGAATCATTCAATAACTTTTCCAACGTGGGTACAGCAAACTGTGGTGTACCAAAAAATACAATTTTCATTAATAATTATTTGTTAATCGTAAGTCATTAGTTAATGGTAAATAATATCGGCTGTTTGGTGGTACAATATTCTCGTATCGAGTGAAACCAAAAGGCTGTTTGATTAACTTAAATAGTTAACTTGACAAGTGTAACAGCTAGTATAAGCTGTATTGCCTTTAGGAAACCCTCATCGTTTAGTGGTGTCTCGTCACGAGCCGCTAGAGCATCTACCAAGTTAGTTTTGTTGTGTTCCCGGACGTTTACCCCGAATTGGCATTAAATACAGTTGGGTTTGTAAAAAACTATTGCGTCTTCTAGCTATTTTGTAGTTGAGATTGCAATTTATAGATTTGGGTTGCTGACAGCAGTATTTTCTGAGTATGATTTATTATGCGTCTGCTTCCCCAGCTTTTCACACAACACCTCACGTTTACCATTATGAGGGTTTGCGCTGTTATATTTAGTGTGTAACCTGACTTGTTGATTGTGTACTAGCTACAACTAGTACGATCCCCAATAACTTAAGTTATTTCATTTTTTGTTGCCAGCGTTATCGCCTCAACTATAACTTGAATACCACTTGACTAATATATCTTTTTGGTATTGTCGGGTAGATAAACAGCAGAATTATATATCGTGTAGTAATTACTGAGTTCTCAACGCATTTACTATACTCGCATACTTTTGCAAAAAAACATTCAGTACCTTAGTAAGAAAAGGTGTAGACAATGATACTTAATTTTTGTAAAACTCAGCAAACTTTGAAGGAAATATCTCGTCAAAGTTTTTAGTTTCTTGTTATACATATAATTACTGCCTGCCCCATTGCTGCATAGGTATTGCTTCTCACATAGCAACCGCCCCTCTAGAGAGTCTACAAATGCTTAAACCCCTTTTGCTGTCAGGATGGTTCCGCGCGCAACCATTTCTCAATTACGTTGTCGTTGTGATACTGATCGCACCCTTGCTAGGGGCATCGGCTCACTCGTTCCCTGTAAAATCCGAAGTAGCTAAACTAACTTCGAAGACTGGAGATTCTGACTCTGTATCAAAGGAAATAGCTGTAGTTGGGGAACCTGAGATAGCTGAAATATCGAAAACAGATCAAATCGATTCTTTAACAGAAAAATTTGACTCTGTACCCACACAAAGTTCTGCTGTCCAGGAACCGCAAGTATTACCATCAGATAAAATTGAGTCTTTTGCTCAAGCAAATAGTTATGGGTTAAACAACGATTTAACTGTTCCTGATACTTTGGCAGCAGTTGAACTTGCACCATTAACAGATGTTCCTGTTAGTCAGCTTAATCTAGTACAAAAACTCAAAGCTGCTAATATCAAGTCTTTGAAAGGACAAGAAAAATCTCTCTCTAGAGAAAAGTCTTTTACTAAATCATTGACAGCAACTCAAGTAGCACCAACTCTTAGAGAGTCACAACCAACTACAACAACAGAAATACCTGTTTCTGAACCACGTGATGAGTCCCAAGCTGAACAAATAGATCCCATAGGTAGTCCTCATCCTATTCCTTGGAAATGGATTACAGCGACTCAAGAAGCAATTGGTTCCAACGGTGGTTCTGGAGTTCGTCACTACCGTAGCGTACCCGTGGTTTCTCCAGATGGTAAATATGCTGTTTATAGTCGGGTGCAACTAGAAGTAAAACCCGAAATGTACAACAGCCGTGTTACCAGCGTTCTGTTTGTCCAAGATATGCACACGAAGAAGTTGTGGGTAATGGCTTCAACTACTCCAGTTAGCGATCCTTTATTAAAAGTAAAAGCTCTAAAGGGTTCTTCGTCAGAAGAGGTTAATCCAAACGGTCAAATTGGGGTATTAGTTCCGGTTAGCTGGTCGGAAAAAGGCGATCGCTTTTTAGCACGCAAGTTTGAAGGGATATTTAACACAGGCGATTCTACAGATAGTGCAGTGATTTGGGATCGGCAAAAAAATCACGCTAATATAGTTGCTCCTGCTAATGAGCAAGATGAGCATGAGAAAATTGCCGTCTTGTTAGGTTGGAGTAAAAAGCAACCGGATCATGTATTATTCCGTGCAGGTGAATTGGGTGATGAAAACTGGCCACTAATGCAAGTTGCTAATGATGGCAAGACTGTACCCACAACAGACGAAGATCAGCCGATTACTTTTGGTAAAAAGGTTACAGAGATTTGGGCAGGGCCACAAGTGGCTTACCGATAGTTTATAGAATAATTTATCTACTCCCGTTATCATCACCGATGGACAACGGGAGATTTTTTATATCCCGATTCTCATTTTAATGGGTACTTTCTATACTCAAAACTCCTATATTGACATTTACTCAAACATGTCAATATAAGAGTTTATTTAATCCAAAACTTGGGACAACTCGTTGCAATTGCAATAAAAATACTTAAGATTAAAACTATAAAAATTTATTTATCACCCCTTTCCCATTCAGGTATGGCCCCTTTTACCCTGCGGATGGGCAAATTAGCAATTAAAGCTGTTGTTCGTTGGTTGCTTTCTAAGGAGAACTCCAAGCCCTCTGTCTCAATTTCGACATAGCGACAGACTACATCTAAGATTTCTTTCCGCATTTTTTCCAATGTTTGAGGATCTAAATCAGCGCGATCGTGAGCAATCACCAATTGCAGCCGACGTTTAACTTGAGTTCGACTGCTATCAGGGCCGCGAGAAAAAAGTTTTTCTAGAAGTTCAATCATTACGAATAGGTCTGGCGCGGAGACTGGAAAAGTAAGTTAAACAATCTTTGTCCACAACAACCTTCGTAGACGGGCGAAGATGCTGTCTTGGGATGAGTCGATCTCCAGAAATTCGACACTTTCTCCTTCTAATCTACGAGCAATGTTCTCAAAGGCTGTGGCGGCTAAAGAGGGATTTTCAGCTAACACTAAGGGTTCGCCGCGATTGGTAGATACAATAACACGCTCGTCGTCAGGGATTACCCCGATCAGGGGAATGGCGAGAAGTTCCTGAACATCTTGCACTGACATCATATCATTTGCCTGCACCATTGCGGGTCTGATGCGGTTAATTATTAAATGAACACGCTTGATACCTTGTGCTTCAAGTAACCCCACTACTCGGTCGGCATCACGAACTGAGGAAATTTCTGGTGTGCTGACAACTAGCGCTTCTTTGGCCGGGCCGATCGCATTTTTAAACCCATTTTCAATACCGGCGGGGCTATCGATGATTACGTACTGATACTTTTGCGCTAGGGCATTGACCAGTAACTTCATCTGTTCCGGTGTGACTGCATCTTTGGAGCGATTTTGGGCTGCCGGTAGGAGTACAAGATTGGGTTGGCGTTTATCTTTCACCAAGGCTTGTTCTAAGCGACACTCTCTGGCCAAGACTTCCACCGCAGTATAGACAATGCGGTTCTCCAGCCCTAGCAGTAAATCCAAATTTCTCAGACCAAAATCCGCATCAACCAAGGCAACTTGACGACCTATTTTGGCTAAAGCCATGCCCAGATTTGCTGAAACTGTGGTTTTACCCACTCCTCCTTTACCGGAGGTAATCACTATAATGCGAGTCATGATAGAAATGCGGTCAATGAGGGTTCAAGAAATATAAAACCGTAAATTGCAGTATAAAGTATGAAGTATCGTATCAAGTATGAAGAAATATCTGGTCTCCCTGATTCGGGCGAGGATGAATATTTTTTTATTGCGATGTCTTATGACAAGCCGATCCGCGTCTTTGCTCAGTCGTGTTAAATACACTTTGCTAGGGGAAAGGCATTAGAGTAGTGTATTCCATCTACATGAAAACCGCTATATTTCATCCTTCATATTCTTCATCTTTTAAGTAAATATTCAGGGCTACTGATTGCTCTTAGTAAATTGGTTTCTAGAAAAATCACTAGCCCTAGTGATGCGAATCCCTTGGGGCATAATATGTGCCACTTCTGGAGAAAATTGTGTCGGTAATTTTTCTGGTGCCCTAGCTACAGCATCTGCGATCCGCAATTGGGTAGGTTCCATTTGCAAAGCCATTATCAGACACTCACGATTGCCTCCGGCCCCAGCATGAGCAATTCCACGTAAACGACCCCAGATGATAATATCTCCATCTGCAATTACAATACCACCTGGGTTTACATCTCCCAAGATAATTACTGTACCTGGATGACGAATTTCTACTCCAGAGCGGACTGTTGTTTCTAGATAGAGGGCATCTGCCTGGGGTGTAGCTGTAGCTTCTGACCCTGTACTCAGGGAAGTTACAGGCTGCAATTGTTCTACAGAATACCCAGATGTGACGGCTGCGATCGCAGTTTGTCGGCGACTCGTTGAGACAGAAATTAGCCGCAGTTGGACTTCACTTAAAGCCTCGGCGAGTTCTTGGAGTTGCCTGGCATCTACGAGGCGGTCTTGTGCCATGAGATGTACAGGTGTATTAGCTATCCGGAAGCGATCGCCTGCATTCAAACGTTGCCTGATTTGTTGCCAAATATCAGACCAACTGAGTTCTGAGGCAGATACTTGAGATTCCGGGGGCAAAATTAATAACAGTCGTCCCTCCTTACTTCTTAACTGGACTTGAGTATTATCATTTACGCGATACGCTGATATTGCTGACTCATTGGGATTTGAATCAGTCAAGATAAAATCTGATGCGACATCAGGATTAGACTCTAAGTCTGGGTTAGCAGGATTAGACTCTAAGTCTGGGTTAGCAGGATTTGGCTCTACATCTGGGTTAGCAGAATTTGGCTCTAGATCCCCAAGGATAGTATTTGATTTTAAATAAAGGAGGACGGATCTTAACTCCGCATCAGGGGGGATAGAATCTGACTCTACATCAGAAACAGTAGGATTTACCTCTACCTCCGAAAGGATAGAGTTTAATTCTGCATTAGGAAGTGCAGAATTTGACTTTAGATTGGGAATTGCAGAATCAGAAGTCATGCAGTACTAGCCAAAAGACAAGGGACACTCCGAATCATTACCAATATTAGATCAGTTGGAAAATCTAACAACATGATCAGATCAGAAAGTGCGGAGCATAGATTACTACCTTTCCGCCATGAGATTACTTGTATCTTCACTTTGCGTTTCTTGCGATACCCTGCGGGTACTCCCTTAGAGAACTCGTAGAGTAGCCGAGGCGCATCTACGTAAAAAAATTATCTTCTAGCAGAAAGGGAGTAGTTCGGAATTATCATCATCTTCACTCAACACTCAAGATTGTTTAGTCAACCTCTGATAAATTGTCCCCAAGGCATCAGCATCACCAACGTTACCTGGAAACAGTACCACAGGCAAATCAGGAAACTGAGGATGATCGGATGGGGTTAACACCATTGAACAACCAGCTAAAATTTGACCGAGTAAGCGGGCTGAAGTTAAGGTTAGTCCAATACTCAAGACATCGTTTGAGGTAATGCCACCCTTGCTGATTAAGAATCCTATATCGGATGGTAAACCCCGCACAATATCCATCAATAAACTTGAAACTTTTGCCCCAAACTCCAATCGGGTGTTGACATCTTTAAAACTCAGTTCCTGACGGCTAGTATAAACTACTGGTGTTTTACCATCTTCGTGTGCCGCCTGTGTCCTTTCTTTGATTTCAGTTAGCAGAACCGCAGATTGATTTGCATCATCAAGTAATCGCGCGACATTTACTTCAATTCCCACTGTTCCCTCTATTTGCAATAGAGCTTCTAACTGCTGAGTAGTCTTTTTCACATGGGAACCAACAATTACCGCACCTGGTTTGCCTTGAAGCACGTACTGCGCCATGTTTTCAGCTGCAATGGGTTGGGGCGGTAAAGCGGCTAAAGCCGTTAAAATACTTGCGCCACTACGAAACAGAAAGCGTTTCCCTTGACTTGCAGCTGCTAATATATCCACTGCAAAGCGGTTGAGATCAGCTTGAGTTTCACCATCTACAACAGCGCACTGATTACCACTCAGTTGTAACAAGCGTTCCAAACTACCAGCGCGAATATCAGCTAGGAGAAACCTTTCTACAGCTTCAGCACTAATTCGTCCTTGAGTCTTTTCTTCTACGTACTTGGGTAAGTAACTGTGATGGTAGCTGAAGACTGAATCACGGGCAAATTCGGTTTCATGGACTGGAGTGGGTACACCGCCAATCATCAAGTAATGCACGCTGTCGCGGGTGATACGCCCACCTTCAAAAAATGCTGGGACAAGAAAATGAGCATCAAAGGGGCCGAGTTCTTGTGCGATCGCATCAGTTTCGATGGGATAATGCCCCCGCAAAGTAGAATCAGAACGGCTGACAATCAAAAAATCGTCAATTCCTTCAGCATTCAAAGCGATTTTCAGGTTTTGGCAAACTTCTTTAGTGACAGATGTAGCTGACTCTGGCGTTAGCGATCTAGTGTTAGTCAGTACAAAGAAAATCGGCGAATCGTCCTGTAACCCACTGCGTAAAGTGTCCACATCCCAGTGCATTAGCAGCAAGCAGCTGTGGACTGTTTGAGAACCCGTAGGGTCATCATCCAGGACAATTATTTTTGGTTTGTTGCTCATTTAAGTCAACGGGGTGATTGTTTTCTGGGAAAGTATTGGGCGACTAGAAGTCGCTACTACACAGGCAAAGTCCACCTCCGTGGACTAATAAATCAAGGGTTTTCTAACCTGCGGAGGCAGGTAAAGTCTGGTGTAGCTGCGACTTCTAGTCGCCCAAGCTTTACAAACATTCTCTTAGCCTTTGTGCAATTTTCTGATTTCTGCTTGCACATCGATCGCAATTTGCAATGATTGATTTAGCAGTTGAGCATATTCGCCTGCTTGACTACTAACTTCTAAAGCTCGCAGACTGGCTAAATTATTCACAAATAACTCTTGGTTATTAGCAAGCAATTTTTTATTATCTCGCAAAATTCGTTCCGTTTTGAGAGCGCGGACTAAATCTTCTCGAATCAGTTGCAAGGCGGAAGTTACTTTATCTCGGTCATGGATACTGCTTTCTATGTTTCCTGATGCTGCTAATTGGTCATTGATATCGATGGCAGCAACTAGGTCATGATATTTATCAACTTCATCTAAAAGTATTGTCAGTCCTTCAGGACAGGTTAATTGTCGCCATAGCCATCGCCCCACTAATATCGGCATTGGCACTAAAATTAGTAAAAGAATTCCTAGTCGAATTGAAGAACCAATAGTTGGCAGAATAATAAACGCGTAAACAAAGCCCACAATGATTGGCGTTAGTGCCAGCGTCACCAGCATTTCACTGATAAAAAACCCTAATCGCTTTTTGCCATCTCGCAAAACTGAGGGACGAAAAACGTCTTCTGGATCGAACCCAGTCAAACGTCTCAGTTCCCCCTTACTAATTTCCAAGCCTATTAAGTCCGGCTGCACGTCTGCATACTCCTATGGAAACCCCAAGTTGCGTATTCATTTTAATCGGGTTTACCGTGATGATTGTGGTTATATTCAGGAAACCAGTTTTCATCTAAGATTTGTTCTAAAGAGCCAATGGGTATAGAAGGAAATATGTCAATGGCAAGTTGAGAGCGATCGCTTGCTTCTATTCTTGCATCTTGATAACATTTATCAAATATTTCTAAGATGTAAGGCTTAAGACTAGGACTATCTTTGAGTTCATCCTTAATCTCTCTACGGAATGTCCTGATTTCACCTTTCCAATGCCCTTCATTTCGCTCCCGTTCCACATTCCAGTATGTGAGCTTAAGCAGATGTTCAAAAAGTCGAATTAACAAACTTTTCACCGTTCGCTTCTGGCTCCTGCCCATATCTTCCAACTCTTCAATTAAGTTATCTAAATCCACAGATGAAAACTGACTAGTGCGAAGTTGGTTGATGGTTGTCCTGAGCCAAAGGTAATAATCTTGGTCGTATAAAGTCTGAATTATTGGTTGTATTTCGAGCGCCATACACTTGTTAAACTCCGATAATTTGTATTAGATACAGTGTATTTTATACACCAATTATGCTTCAGATTGTAAATATTCAGAATTGCCTCCAATTTCTCACAAAAATAAAAATACTCCCTGTTACACTATCATAATAAAGAGAGTTGAGTTGTTGGTTGATTGACTACATAAGTGACTGGTCTATTAATTTTTCTCACTGTACCTTCATTCACAGCCTTATTTAACCAATCCTGCATTTGAGATAGTCTAACATTCAAACATTCCGCCAAAGATTTTGCATCTTTTGGTTGCTGTAAATGATTCAAGATGACAGGTAAAACCGCTTGATAAATATCTTGTTAGTCAATATCCAAAACAGTCTCTTGAGGTATTTTTTCTACAGTTTGTACTGGTTCAATTGAAGAAGCCGCTTTTACTAAAAGTTCCCTTAACGAATCATTCCAAGGTTCAGCCGGAAAAGGTTTTGCACCCTGATTATGTAATTGCTGATTACCTTCTGATATCGCCCCATCCAATCGGACAAAAACTGGGATATATTGGAGTCGGGAAAGCGTTTCCACTGCACCCGCCCAAGTACCACCTTTGCCAAAAGATGAACTGACTACCAAAGCATAATCTGCTAAAGCATAAATATATTTGTTTCGCCCCATCGCATTACCAGTATTGAAACCAGCTTCGGGGTCATAACTAGAAACCAAAGTAAGTCTACCCTCTTTAATACTAGAGCGATACTTGCTGTTCACTGCTGTCTTAGTCAAACTATCTGCTAGTACACCAACAGATGTGCCTCCTGCATCCAACACAGCCAGCATTGCAGCTTGGTCTAAGCCTCTTGCACCACCAGAAATTACCTGCATTCCTTGTACAGCGATATTTTGTGCAACTCTTCGTGTGTAGCTAAATATCTCGTCCCAGCCAGTGCGTTGAACAACGAGTAAACGCGATCGCTGCTGGAGTAACTCTTCAATAGCTTCCCATTGTCCAGGGCGAAAATCGCTTGTGGAGTTATCAAGCGCTTGACGCAGAAGCAATAATCCCTGTTTGCGGAGGTCTGTTGCCATATATACTAAGTATTTGCTTGTCATTTCTGTTGTAACATCAAAGACAAGCAAAACTTAGCTTTGTTCAGGACTCACACTACTTCTTTGTGAGGCTGCACTAAATTTGTAGGAATCTTCAACTACACCAAGTGTATGATTGTCATATCGAAGACATTTATTATTAGTGATTTTGTAGCGATCGCCCAACAAAAAAAGGCAGACAAATCACTTGTGGTTGAAGTGAAATTACTGCCAATAATGTCCTATTCTGTCCTGTGAGCGACTAAGTATAAAATTTAAGGATAAAGACCTCTGTCAGTCAGCGCTTGGGCAACTCTACCCACCCCTAAAGTGTAAGCTGCTAATCGCAGAGAAATTTGCCGCACCTCTGACTGGTGAATCACCTTGCGGTAGGCTTGCACCATTAAATGCTCCATTTCGCGGTTAACTCGCTCCTCATCCCAAAATACGTAAGAAAGACCCTGCACCCATTCCAAATAACTGACTACCACACCACCAGCATTCGCCAAGATGTCTGGTAGTACTGTCACACCCCGCGCTTCTAAGGCCAAGTTAGCCTCAAGAGTAACCGGCCCGTTAGCTGCTTCTGCGACAATTTGCGCTTGCACCTGATTCACATTTTCTTCAGTGATCTGGTTTTCTAAAGCTGCTGGTATTAAGACATCGCAGGGTAAAGTCAATAAATCTGCATTGCTAATTGGTACAGATTGCGGGAAACCTACAATACTCTTGCGATTTTCAGCAGCGTAGATTTTCAACGCGGGAATATCAAGACCAGCTTCGGAAAATATTCCTCCAGCACTTGTTGAAACAGCGATAATTTTCGCGCCTGCTTGATGGAGTAATTCAGCTGCGGCACCACCGACATTACCAAAACCTTGAATAGCTACTCGCACTCCTACTAAGGATTTACCTTGATCTGCTAGCGCCTCACGCACAATAATCATTGTGCCACGTCCAGTTGCCATTTCTCGCCCTAGAGAACCACCAATGGAAAGCGGTTTACCAGTCACAACGCCTGGTACAGCATTACCGACATTCACAGAGTAAGTGTCCATCATCCAAGCCATTTCACGAGCAGAAGTGCCCATGTCTGGCGCAGGAATATCTACGGAAGGCCCAATATCTTTAATTAACTCACTGATATAACGGCGGCTAATTCGCTCTAATTCGCCAACACTGTAACGTTTTGGATCTATAGGAATGCCACCCTTACCACCACCATAAGGAATACCTAACAATGCACATTTCCAGGTCATCAGCATTGCCAAAGCCGATACTTCGCGCAATGTCACTGCCGGATGATAACGAATTCCGCCCTTGTAGGGGCCTAAGACATCGCAGTGCTGTACCCGGTGTCCAGCAAGAACCTGTATTTCCCCGTCATCTAGTTTCACGGGAATGGAAACTGTGACAACCTTACGCGGGTGGCTGAGGATTTCCAGCACACCTTGATTTAAATTTAATTCTTTAGCTGCCGCTTCTAAGTAGCTACAGGCTTGGTCAAATGGGCATATATGCGCTGGAGAAGCAGGTTCTAGCGGTAGTAGTGATTTTGAAATCATAAAATTTTCTCCTAATCACGGTATCTTTACGAACCGGATATCATTCTGTAACTAGCTTATCCTTTTTTTGAGAAAAATAGGAATTTTGTAGTTTTTGTTACAGTTTTATATTTTATATTATGCTGTGTGTACAAAGTACTATGGGGACTTAGCTAACGCGATCGCTACATTCTGTCCACCAAAACCAAAACTCAAACATAAAACCTGCCTAATTTTACTTAGACGTGCTGCTGTAACGATTTCTAAATCAAATTCTGGCTGCTGCAACCCGACACAAGGTGGTAATATTTGATGCTTTAATGCCGTGAGAGAGAAAGCTACGCCTAATGCTCCCGAAGCTCCTAATGTATGACCAGTGCTTCCTTTGGTGGAACTAACTGCCACACCTTGGGAAAACATACGCTGGATTACGATACTCTCCATCTGGTCATTTAGCTGGGTAGCTGTGCCATGAGCATGAATGTAATCGATATCGCTTGGTGATAGACAACTACGTTCTAAACATTGTTTGATAGCTGCGATCGCACTTTTCCCTTCGGGTTCCGGTGAATTACTATAATATGCGTCGTTAGTTAAGCCGAAACCGAGAATTTCACCATACACTTTTGCTTCTCGCTGTTTTGCCAACTCTGCGGATTCCAAGACAAACACAGCTGCGCCTTCGCCTAAAACTAAGCCTTCTCGCTGTAAATCAAAAGGATAAGCCCCAGTTTTTGCCAAAGCACCCATCTGCTGAAACCCAGCTAAAGTTAAGGGTGTAATTGGTGCTTCCACTGCGCCTGCGATCGCTCGTTGACATTGCCCAGTTTGTATAAGTAATGCTGCTTGGGCGATAGACCAAATTCCAGTTGCACAAGCTGCCATCGGTGCTAAAACTATTCCTGTTGCACCGATTTGCCTTGCAGCTGCGATCGCATTGATATGAGGTAATATGTCTAACCAATTTCCAAAATCAGAAACGGGAAAATTTTCTCCGTCTTTAGACATTTGTCGCGCTAATCTCTCCCAAGATGATTGGTAAGAGCGACTCGATCCAATGACTACAGCACAATCAGCTAAGGGTGGAACTAACCCAGCGTCTTGCAAAGCACAAGTAACAACCATTTTAGTTAACATTGCTAACTCAGATGGTTGTTGAGCAATTAAACCTAGAGGAAGTGGTTTTATTTCTGGAAATGGCTGATGTAACCTAATTCCAGATTTACCTGCTATCAGATTTTTCCAACTATCCTCTAAGCTTGCACCCAAGGCGGAAACAAGACCAATACCAGTAACAACAACTTTTACCAATTTAGGAGTTATTCTGACTTTTCATGGTGTCTGAAAAACTTCACTTATATTTCTCTCTCCTAAAAGAGAGAGACTTTGAATTTTCCCGCTTCCCGCGTCGAGAAGGGGGTTAGGGGGTTAGGTTTTCGTAGGCATTTCCACATAGTCTGAATTGTCAGATTAGTTATTTTCTCCCTGCTCCCCTGCCTCCCCTGCTCTCTTCCTTTTACTGTCCTGGTGTTTTCAGGTTTTCACCCCCTTGGGTGACTTTTGCGGATTCAATGCGATCGCCTTGCTGAATTTTGTTCACGACATCAAAGCCTTGGGTGACATTGCCAAACACGGCGTAGTTACCATCCAAAAAGGCTAGATCCGCTAAAGCAAAGTAAAACTGAGCAGAAGCGGAGTCTGGTGATTGCGATCGCGCCATCGCTACTGCACCCTGTTTATGCGGCAATATAACGGGTTGAGCAGTAGCATCAAATGGTTTATTGTAAATCGGAGTATCCGAACCTTTTGGCTTAACTTCTAAAGGTATATAGCGAGCATTTCCCGTTTTTGGGTCAATATAGCTACCCGTTCCCAGCTGATCTGCTGGAACTTTCGGGTCTTTGCTTTTGGGATCGCCGCCTTGAACTACAAACGGTTGTGGTTCGCGTACAACTCGATGGAAAGCTAAACCATCGTAAACACCCTTTTGCACTAAATCTACAAAGTTACCGGCTGTAATGGGGGCATCAGTGCCATCTACTTCGATAGTAATGGGCGAACCTTTAACTGTTATTACCACAGTAGCCTTGCCTTCAAGACGTGGTAAACCAGCGATTCCAGGAATACTCTCACTACTAGTTTGAGATACAGATGTTGCTTCAGTAGTCGTCTGGGTAGTCGAGGTAGCTGTCGAGGTTGGAGAAGACGTATTAGAAGCTACCTGCTGTGTGGAACATCCTCCAAGCATCACAGCACTGATAAGCACAAGAGAAAGCAAAAATTGTGAAATTTTTAACCGCATTGCCAGTTACTGATTTAACCAGAGTATCTTATCGTTTTCAGGGGAATTGGGAATTGGGAAGATGGCCAAGAGTTCTATTGATTAAGCTGCCCTGTATTTAATTTGCACAGCTAGAGCGGACAAGATACCCACCCCACAGGAGATTTATTTTTTGGAGGATGCAAATTAAACTATCTTCAGCTTATTGCTCAACTCCCAATTCCCCATTCCCCATTCCCAATTAATTAAAGTCCTTCTAACGATACTCCCAAAAAGCGGGCTAACTTCGCACCTTCTGTTTCCAACTCTGTTAAAGATAAGGGTTGTCCAACCCGTGTTAAGGGAATATCTCGCCGCCCCTTAATGCGTAGATAAAGGGCGCGAAGGGGATTAAGACCTTCTTTGACAGCTATTCGCACAGATTGCACATCTTCTATGCGGCTATCAATCTCAATTCGGCGGTTTTTGCCAGGAAAACCCCAACGGAAGATTTTGATTGTGCCAGTTTCTTGATTAAATTCGTTGTAGCCACCACCCACATCCAATAAAATCACTAGCCATAGGTATGTGGCTAGTAGCAAGCCAGCAGCACCATATAACCCCATCACCAATCCTTGGGGGACAAATACTAGTTGAGTTGGATCGGAAACTATGAGTAAATTAACTTTTAAGTAGCTGGATATCCCAGCTAGTAAAAAGCCGCTTGCTCCCAAGGTAACAATAGTTGCCCACCAGTAGTTACTGAACCGACGAGAACCGAGAACATTTTGATGCAGGAGGCGATCGCCTTTGTTAATCGTTGTTGATGTCGTCATTGAACTATCATTGCCTGTGAGATACTCGCTGTGACATACAAAGCACATTAAATGCTGCTAGACATAACTTGACTAAATTGAAGGCTAGTCATTTAACTAAAGAACACTTTAGAGTGTCTGCTGCTTGATTATTTTACCAAACATTGTTGACAAAAACTCAGCTGCGCTCCTCCCTACTGCTACCCATATAATTTGTTTGTTAGGGCATGTTTATAATTTTTTTACTCCTTGTCCGATCAAAATTCTCTCTCTCCAGCCCCCTGACTCTTTTTGACCTCTTGGGAAGGAGTTACCTACCTACGCCCATCTAGACTAAATTTTCTTACATTTCTGAGAAAAGTTGTGTCAAATTGTAAAATTTCTGATATTCATATTATTTATAAGGTTCGTGTTTCATGCCTGATTTGCTTCTGTGTGTCAGGCAAAAACCCTGAGTAGTGTGATAAGTTAAGAATCATTAAGTTACCACAAGCTAGATTACTAGCCGATGGTACGTGTAATGGCATAGAAAAAAGAGAAATACTGATTTCACAGGTCAGCAAATTCTCAGAATCTCAGTCGCTTTTAAGCTATTGAGATTGTCAAAAAAAACGTTAATTCCTCATGGCAGTTGGTTACATTGGCTCTCCGTACTGCCTTAGAAACGTTGCAATTTTAGTAAAAAAAGAGGATTTTAGTCCGATGACCATCGCAGTTGGACGTGCGCCCAGTAGAGGGTGGTTTGACGTTCTAGACGACTGGCTCAAGCGCGATCGCTTCGTATTCGTAGGTTGGTCAGGGATACTATTATTCCCCTGTGCCTTCCTAGCACTAGGCGGTTGGCTGACCGGTACCACCTTCGTCACCTCTTGGTACACCCACGGATTAGCCTCCTCCTACCTAGAAGGAGCTAACTTCTTAACAGTGGCAGTATCCACCCCCGCTGACAGCATGGGACATTCCCTATTGCTGTTGTGGGGACCAGAAGCCCAAGGCGACCTCACCCGTTGGTTCCAACTGGGTGGATTGTGGCCATTCGTTGCCTTACATGGAGCCTTTGGTTTGATTGGCTTCATGTTGCGGCAATTTGAAATTGCGCGTCTAGTAGGAATCCGTCCTTATAACGCCCTCGCCTTCTCCGCTCCCATTGCAGTATTCGTCAGTGTATTCCTGATGTACCCCTTGGGACAATCAAGCTGGTTCTTTGCACCCAGCTTTGGGGTGGCTGCAATTTTCCGGTTCCTGCTATTCCTGCAAGGCTTCCACAACTGGACACTCAACCCCTTCCACATGATGGGTGTTGCTGGTGTATTGGGTGGTGCATTATTGTGCGCCATTCACGGAGCCACAGTCGAAAATACCTTGTTTGAAGATGGAGATGGTGCCAACACCTTCCGCGCCTTCAATCCAACCCAGTCGGAAGAAACCTATTCAATGGTGACAGCAAACCGATTCTGGTCACAGATTTTCGGGATTGCTTTCTCAAACAAACGCTGGTTGCACTTCTTTATGTTGTTCGTGCCAGTCACAGGTTTGTGGATGAGTGCCGTCGGCATCGTCGGTTTAGCACTCAACCTGCGGGCTTATGATTTCGTCTCCCAAGAATTGCGGGCGGCGGAAGACCCTGAGTTTGAAACCTTCTATACCAAAAACATTTTGCTGAACGAGGGTATCCGCGCTTGGATGGCTCCTCAAGATCAACCCCACGAACAATTTGTATTCCCTGAGGAGGTATTACCACGTGGTAACGCTCTCTAATAGACCAAATATATTAGGCGGCAATGGACGCGACCAAGAATCTACTGGCTTTGCCTGGTGGTCTGGTAACGCGCGTTTAATCAATCTATCTGGCAAACTTCTGGGCGCTCACGTTGCCCACGCTGGCTTGATTGTATTCTGGGCAGGAGCGATGACTTTGTTTGAAGTCGCTCACTTCGTTCCTGAAAAACCCATGTACGAACAGGGCTTGATCCTGTTACCTCACCTCGCTACCCAGGGTTGGGGCGTTGGTGCTGGTGGTGAAGTTATCGACACCTTCCCCTACTTTGTTGTCGGTGTACTCCACCTAATTTCCTCAGCCGTCCTTGGCTTTGGCGGTATCTATCATGCCGTCCGTGGCCCAGAAACCTTAGAAGAATACTCTTCTTTCTTTGGTTATGACTGGAAAGACAAGAACAAGATGACCAACATCATCGGATTCCACCTAATTATTTTGGGATGCGGTGCGTTGCTGTTGGTAGCAAAGGCAATGTTCTTTGGTGGGTTGTATGACACCTGGGCACCAGGCGGTGGTGACGTTCGGATTATTACCAATCCGACATTGAACCCAGCAGTTATCTTCGGTTATGTAATCAAGTCTCCTTTCGGTGGCGAAGGCTGGATTGTCAGCGTTGATAACTTGGAAGATGTGGTGGGCGGTCACATCTGGATTGCCTTTATCTGTATTGCTGGCGGTATTTTCCACATTCTTACCAAGCCTTTTGCTTGGTCACGTCGTGCATCCATCTGGTCTGGTGAGGCTTACCTCTCCTACAGCTTGGGCGCTCTTTCCCTGATGGGCTTTATTGCCTCAATCTTTGTTTGGTTCAACAACACCGTTTATCCTAGCGAATTCTTTGGCCCTACTGGTCCAGAAGCTTCTCAAGCTCAGGCTTTGACCTTCTTGATTCGTGACCAACGCTTGGGTGCTAACGTCGGTTCTGCCCAAGGCCCCACAGGTCTAGGTAAATACCTGATGCGCTCTCCAACTGGTGAAATCATCTTCGGTGGTGAAACCATGCGCTTCTGGGATTTCCGTGGTCCTTGGTTGGAGCCTCTACGTGGCCCCAATGGTCTTGACTTGGAAAAAATCAAGAACGATATTCAACCTTGGCAAGCTCGTCGCGCTGCTGAATACATGACCCACGCTCCTCTGGGTTCTTTGAACTCCGTGGGTGGTGTGGCTACCGAGATTAACTCGTTCAACTATGTATCTCCTCGCGCTTGGTTGGCGACTTCTCACTTCGTACTAGGATTCTTCTTCCTAGTTGGTCACTTGTGGCACGCTGGTCGCGCACGGGCTGCTGCTGGTGGTTTTGAGAAAGGAATTAACCGTGATACTGAGCCAGTGATGTTTATGGACGACCTAGATTAGGTTGTAAAGTTTATTTCATCACGGATAACTAAATAATTTAAAAGCTCTTGCGTAAAAGCAAGGGCTTTTTTTATAGGAAAATTAGTAATCTATTGATTAAATTGAGGAACTTACCAAGGTCATTAATACCATGAGCGATTCCAATTTTATTGAGACTTTGCGATGGACATCTGAAGCTAAAGAAAAGTTACAAAATATTCCCTTTTTTGTCCGCACTCAAGCTAGAGCCAGAATTGAACAACTAGCTCGCGAAGCAAACCAAGAGATTGTTACAGCCGATTTGGTAGAACAGGCTAGGCTTGAGTTTGGACAATAAAAAGAAGTCAGGAATCAGGAGTCAGAATTCAGAATTATTTTCCCATAGAAGATAAAGTTTTAATAACGAACAATATTTAAACTTTGTTTCGCTCACGTTCGCATAGTGTCTCGCAGAGAGGGACAAGGTTTTAGCCCAATATTCAGATTCTTACGGACTCACTACCGCTACGCTATCAAAGAGCCATACAGAATTCATGCTGAATTCTGACTCCTGAGTTCTGAATTCTTCTTTGTAAAATATTCTGGAGGTCGTAACAATGACAGTCGCCAAAAATAGAGCAGACCGAGTAATACTTTACGACATTAGCTGGCAACAGTTTGAAAATCTTCTAAAAGACTTGGGAGAGCATCAAGCAGCACGGTTAGCTTTACGAATTATTATCAGCTTCCTCCCACATTCATTGCTGCTAAAAAAGCCTTCTGGCTGACATCTCTGTAAACTGTATTCAAATACTTCATTACCACATCACTCGAAGTTGAGTTTACTGTATTTTCCTCTTCTTTCGCTAGAGGGATTGCTCCTAATACATCTAATACCATCTCGCTAGTAGACGGCGCAATCACTACTAAGGATGACTCTAGTGGCTCATTGTATTGCCAGAAAGAATCAATTTTTACCGAGTATTTATTATTAGGAATTGACTCTTGAATATCGGGTGTTTCTGTGGTAAAGGATTGGATTTTGCCGCTACGTAATTGGCGTAAATCACTGATAATCTGCTCTTTGGTGCGTCCGCGTAATTGAAATAGTACAAATGGGTCTTCACTGAAGCGATCGCCTAACTGATAGTATAGGGCACCAATGTGTTTACAGGGATTTGCTTTATCAGGACAAGAGCATTTACTCTGGACATCACCAAGAGTAAAAGGAAATATCGAAAGACCATTAGCCGTGAACACTTCTTCTATATTTTGTGGCATTTCTCCAGCTAGTAGCTTGGCAGCAAAAATTGCCCTTTGGGACATGGTTTCAATTACATAACCCCACTGTTCATCGGTAAATGGTTCAAGGGAAAGGGAAACTTTATAAGGTTCTACTTCACTACCTTGCACCCTAGCTAATACTTTCGCTCCTTTAAATTCAATGCTCAAAACATTTCCTTGACGAGCATAATTTCTCGCACGTTCTAAACGCTTTTTGAAGCGATAAGAATCTAGCAAATCTAGCCATTGTTGTGACCACCATTCTCGACTTGCTTGTAATGTGTAATTAGTCATAAGTCAATTTAAAAACTTAGTAGTCTGCTATATGAACGAGTTTGTAGTGAGCGCTAAAACGCTCAAATCAAAAATTAAAATCCTGACTACGAACTTATTCTGCATCATCGTCAATTACTGCACTGCGATCGAGTATTAGTAAGTTGCGAAGTTGGTCTGTATCTAGTTCAGTCAACCATTCTTCACCAGCACCTACAACTTGTTCAGCTAGTTGTTTCTTACTTTCAATCATGTCATGAATTTTTTCTTCTAAAGTGCCTGTGCAGACAAATTTATGTACTTGCACATTCCGGGTTTGACCAATCCGAAATACTCTATCTGTGGCTTGATTTTCTACTGCTGGATTCCACCATCTATCAAAGTGGAATACATGATTTGCTCGTGTTAAATTAAGTCCTACACCACCAGCTTTTAGAGAAAGAATCATAATCGGTGGCCCCTGGGGGTCGTGTTGGAAACGGTCGATCATTTCCTCTCGTTGTTTTTTACTGGTGCTACCATATAAAAAGAATATTTCTCGCCCTAGCTGTTTTTCTAGATAGGGTTTAAGTAATTTACCCCACTCAGCAAATTGTGTGAAGATTAAAGCGCGATCGCTTTCAGCTAAAACTTCTTCTAACATTTCTTCTAGCCGCAGAAGTTTGGCTGAATTATGTTGCTCTAATGTTGCTTGTTTCAAATATTGGGCTGGGTGATTGCAGATTTGTTTGAGTTTGATTAGTAAAGCCAAAATCATCCCTCGACGTTGCAATCCTTCCGCAGATGCTATATCTGCTAAAGATTGCTCGACAACTTGTTGATAAAGTGCAGCTTGATCGGCAGTTAGACCGCAAAATACGGTCATTTCTTGCTTGTCTGGTAGGTCTTGAATGATGTCACGATCGCTTTTCAATCGCCGCAGTATAAATGGCTGAACTAATGAACGTAACTGACCCAAAGAAGCCGTATCACCATACTTTTCTATTGGCATGGCAAACCGACGCTGGAAAAATTGCTTATTTCCTAAATACCCTGGATTGAGAAAATCTAAAATAGACCAGAGTTCTTGCAATCTATTTTCTACTGGTGTCCCCGTCAATGCAATGCGAAACGTTGCTTGTAATTGGCGTACCGCTTTTGATTGCTTCGCCTCTGAATTTTTCACATTCTGGGCTTCGTCTAAAACAATTATCTGCCAAGATACACTTTCTAATGACTTGATATCTCGATGAAGAAGGGAGTAGCTGGTAACTATTAAATCGTATTTTTTTACTGCTTCTAAAAATGCTTTACCTTTTGGTCGTTTGTCACCGTGATATTGTAAAATTTTCAGGCTTGGCGCAAATTTATTGACTTCCCTTTCCCAGTTGCCTAAAACCGAAGTTGGACAAACTAATAGTGTTGGATTTTCTAGTGCATCTTGTTCTTTGAGATGTAGTAAAAAAGCAATGAACTGAATAGTTTTACCCAATCCCATATCGTCGGCGAGACACGCGCCTAAGCCCCAACGTTCTAAGAAAGATAGCCAAGCAGCACCACGTTCTTGATAAGGTCGCAACTGTCCTTTAAAGCCTGCTGGTGTGGGCAAAGGTGCGATCGCTTGATTATTGCTTAACGCCCCAATCAACTCTTGCAATGCCCCTGATGCCTCAAAGCTAACCACTGGTAATTTTTCAATTACCTGGGTATCTCCTGTACTAAAACGCAAGGCATCTTCCAAGGAAAGCGCCATTTGGTCTTTGCGAGTGGTAAAAAAAGTTTGGGCTGTTTTGATGTCTTGAGGCCGCAATTCCACCCACTCGCCGTTAATTTCCACTAGCGGACTATTTAAAGCCACAAGTTTATCAAACTCAGCTTTAGAAATAGTTTGTCCACCAATTGCCAATTGCCATTGGAAATTCAGTAGACTTTGCAATCCTAAACGTCCCTGCTTTTTCTTTGGGGTTTCGGCAGTAATTTTTAAACCCAAACGGTTCGCCCATCCTTCACGGTTCGCCAAACTGGGAGGTAAAATTACTCCCAAACCACTGTCTTCCAACCTCCAAGCTACAGCTTTGATAAACTCATAAGCTTGGATGGGGTTGAGACGAGAAGATTGGGGATATTCGGTTTCAAAGCTGGGTGCGATCGCAGGATACAATCGAGATACTACCCCTAAACCTCGCAAAAATGTTTCTTGTGGTTGCTCAATTGTCCGATTTTCATAAACCAAACGTTCAACTGGATTGTTCCAAATAGTTGCCGCATCCACCACAAACTCAGGATCGTCAGCCGCTTGCAGAAAATACGCCAATGTCCAATCTGTTTCGCCTGACTCTGGAGAACGCAGTTGAAAACAGGTACGAAATAGAGTTTTAAGAGTTAATTGGTATTGTAGCGGCATAGTCCAAGCCTTTAGTGCCGCTTCTAATCGTTCTATTTCATTTGCATCTGCATTGACTGCATAAGATTCACTGGTTAAAGCTTGCAACCACTGTCGTACCGCAATTGATAAAGATGCCATCGCTTTAGCTTCAGTCGGAGGTTGAGAACCCACCATTTCTCGCACTTGGGCATCTATCGTACTGTTGAGAAATCCTAAAAGTAATTCTTGAGGTTCAATCGGAAAGTCCACATAGAACAGCGATTGAGAAAACTCCTCCCCAGTCCCCAGTCCCCAGTCGCCAGCCCCCAGTCCCTCCTGATACGTGCGACAAACCAACGGCATATCCGCAGAAAATTTTTCTAGCCGAGTTCCATCTACAGCACTGTCTAAAAGTACTTGCCATTTAGCAGCAAATGCACCATCTGATTGTCGGTCAATTCTTGGTAAGAACTTACACCGCGAGATTAAATCTAAACCCCATCGGGAAACTTGCGACCAAAAACGTAAATCTCCTCCTAAAAAGGCATCTTCTCCTTTCGCAGCATTTAGAGGAATAGCAGCAAGAAATTTTACCGCCTCGCTGGGGTTGAGACAAAAACCCTCAACTCGCCAAGGTTGTAAATATTGTGGGGAGTCTGTTTCTAATCCCAAGCTGGCAGAATGCACGGGGAAAATCGTAGATGTTCCTTCTGCACTGTTTTCAGGTATATAAGTTGGTAGAGCAATTATTTGTGAATGTGTTGGTAAACTGATTTCAGTTGTACTGGCGGTTTTACGCGTTAGCATACCGCCTCCTTTGGAGGTTCGCCCAGTAGCCGCGTTGGCTTTGCCCGCCGTTCGCGTAGCGTCTCGTAGAGAAGGCATCGCAACTTGAGGTTTTTGGATAAAGTTGGTAATCGCCATGTTTTGGGAAACCAACCACTCACTCAACTCCACTGATGTCATTGCCAATGGATGTACTGGAATATCTTCAGATTCATTAGGCTCAAAATTCGCTCGTGGCGATCGCCATGTTTCTCCCCAAATAAATAAACAACCCTTTTGATTTTTTAGTAACCAATTACCGTGTAAAATTGCCATTTGCTAACTACTCAGATTTTCGTAAAATTAAATAATTTAATTCGTAAAACTTTAGTTATTAAATTTTCTCAATAACATTTATAATAATTCCCAATAATCTTTCTGTATAAACATTATTAATAATGGATTTACCCCTAGTTAAAGTTATAAAAAATAACATAACATTAGAACTAGATTATATGCATCCTCAAGAACAGGAGGTTGTAAGAGCATTACTAAATGTTGTAATTGTTGAAGGTAAAACTTATCCCCAAAAGCAACCTCTATCTCCGGCAGAATTTTCAACTTACTGGTTAAGCAAGGATGCCTTTGTTGTCAGGACATCTGGTAAGGATGGTACACACAAGCCAAAAGAAATATTAGGGGCGTTTTATTTAAAACCAAACTTCCCCGGTTGGTGTTGCCATATTTGCAACGCTGGTTTTATTGTACAACCTGAGTTACGCGGTCAGGGTATCGGGCGGTTCATGGGGGAGGCGATGCTCTTGATAGCAGCAAACCTTGGCTACGAGGCAGTAATGTTCAATTTGGTCTTTGAAACTAATATACCTTCAATTACCCTTTGGCAATCGCTAGGATTTGAGATAATTGGACGAATTCCACGTGCAGCGAAGCTAGATAACGAACAGTTAGTAGACGCGCTGATGATGTATCGTGCTGTGGGTTGATGACAACTCTTATCTTTGTATGTACTACAAGTCAGCCCTAGTGCATAAATGTTAGGATTGCCACAGAAAGAGAATAGCGAAAGAGAAGGAAAAAGAACTGAATGGCAGAAGTTGATAAGTCAATATCCTTCGATGGAAGGGATATTCGACTGAAAGTAGGCTTACTAGCTCCCCAGGCAGGTGGGTCGGTTTTGATAGAATCAGGGGACACATCCGTTTTAGTGACAGCTACGCGATCGCAAGCCAGAGAAGGCATTGATTTTCTTCCCCTCACAGTGGATTACGAAGAAAGACTGTATGCAGCTGGTAGGATTCCTGGCGGGATCATGCGGCGGGAAGGTCGTCCACCAGAAAAAACAATTCTCACTAGCCGTCTTATAGACCGTCCCATGCGTCCCTTGTTCCCTTCATGGTTACGGGATGACCTGCAAATTATCGCCTTAACGCTATCGATGGACGAGTTGGTTCCACCCGATGTGCTAGCAGTTACAGGCGCTTCCATCGCTACCCTGATTGCCCAGATTCCTTTTAATGGGCCAATGGCAGCAGTTCGCGTTGGTTTAGTGGGAGATGATTTCATTATTAACCCCACTTATGCAGAAATTGAAGCCGGAGATTTGGATCTGGTAGTAGCCGGTTCTCCACATGGCGTAATCATGGTGGAGGCGGGAGCTAATCAGTTACCAGAGCGAGATATCATCGAGGCAATTGACTTTGGTTATGAAGCGGTACGGGACTTAATCAAAGCGCAGCAAGATTTAGTCGCAGAACTGGGCTTAGTGATAGTGCAAGAAGCACCACCAGAAGTAGACCAGACGCTAGAAAATTATATCCGCGATCGCGCTAACGGCCAGATTAAGAAAATTCTCTCTCAATTTACCTTCACCAAACCCGAACGCGATGCAGCTTTAGATGTCGTCAAGGATGAAATTGCCACGACGATTAAGGAACTGCCAGAAGAAGACCCAATTCGAGTTGCCGCAACTGCAAATAGCAAGGCTCTTAGTAATACTTTTAAAGATATAACTAAGTACTTTATGCGGCGGCAAATCATCGAAGATAACGTTCGCGTTGATGGTCGCAAACTCGATGAAGTGCGTCGTGTTTCTTGTTTAGTTGGTGTCTTACCAAAGCGAGTCCACGGTAGCGGTTTATTTAACCGGGAACTAACTCAGGTATTATCCACTTGTACTTTGGGTACACCTGGGGATGCTCAAAACCTCAACGATGATATGCAGCTAGACCAACATAAGCGTTATCTGCATCATTACAACTTCCCGCCGTTCTCTGTCGGGGAAACCAAGCCAATGCGTTCTCCAGGAAGGCGTGAAATTGGTCACGGGGCATTAGCAGAGCGATCGCTCCTACCTGTATTACCCTCAAAAGAACAATTTCCCTACGTGATTCGCATAGTATCAGAAGTACTTTCTTCCAACGGTTCCACCTCAATGGGTTCAGTCTGCGGTTCCACCCTCGCCCTCATGGATGCTGGTGTACCAATTCTCAAACCCGTCAGTGGCGCAGCAATGGGTCTGATTAAGGATGGGGACGAAGTACGAATCCTCACCGACATTCAGGGCATTGAAGACTTTTTGGGCGATATGGACTTCAAGGTTGCCGGGACGGATACCGGAATTACCGCCTTGCAAATGGATATGAAAATCCCCGGTTTGTCGTTGGATGTTATTTCCCAAGCCGTCCACCAAGCCAAAGCAGCCCGGTTGCACATTCTGGAGAAAATGCTCGCCTGCATCGATGTGCCACGGACTGAAACCTCACCTTATGCCCCACGTCTGTTAACAATCAAGATTGACTCAGACATGATTGGTCTGGTAATCGGGCCTGGAGGCAAGACTATTAAGGGTATCACAGAGGAAACTGGTGCAAAAATTGACATCGAAGATGATGGCACCGTGACAATTTCGGCTGTGGATGAGAACAAGGCGAAGAGAGCCAGAAACATCATCCAAGGTATGACCCGCAAGCTCCACGAAGGGGATGTCTATGCAGGACGTATTACTCGGATTATACCCATAGGTGCATTTGTGGAATTTCTGCCTGGGAAAGAAGGGATGATCCACATCTCACAACTAGCTGACTACCGCGTTGGCAAAGTTGAGGATGAAGTAGCAGTGGGCGATGAAGTGATTATCAAAGTCCGGGAAATTGATAACAAAGGTCGGATTAATCTTACCCGCTTGGGTATCCACCCAGATCAAGCAGCAGCAGCAAGAGAAGCTGCGGCGGTGAATCGGTAACTCGATTTGGGATTTTAGATTTTATCTAAAATCCGCGATGCCTACTGTGAAGGCATCGCCGTATGCTTCTCAAAATTAGTTGCACGAAATTTATTTAAACTCCTACTTGTAAATCTCTTTGATGACTATAAAAGATAAGTAACTAAGCCTAAATAAATTAACGTTTGTAGTAAGTACTTTAGTCCTAATAATCCTATTTTTGAGCAATTTATCCCTCAAAAGTAGGATTTTATTTTATGTTTAATTTTACTATGATTAATTTTAATATTATGTTTAATTTTAACTTCCTACTTGATACCATATAGCGATTCTCAATTGCATTGAAATTGTATGGAAGGGCAGTAAAATTCAAAGCCTTTCTCATTTTAAGCTACGGTGTACATACAACTCTGTACAAGGTATAAAACGAAGTTATATCCTCCTGAATCCACCTTAAAAAGGGGGACTTTGGCTCCTGTAAGACTTACGCAAAAAAATAGTCCAAACTTTGATTGTTAAATAGGGTCAATTCATGAATTGCCCCTACTGCGTGTAATTTTGCGTAAGTTATCTACTATTACGGTAGAGGAAATCTAAATGCTGTGGGACAACTTTAAAAGACTTGTGTAGACAACCTAGCATAACGTCTTTGACAAGAGAAGAGTTAAGCAAAAAGCGGGATAAAAAACACAATTTTTTGAGTCAGGCGAACGCAAATCATTTAACTTTTATGAAAAAAAACAGATAAATTGGCATTTGATAAAACTCATATTTCGATAAAGTTTAGTTATCTAGTAAAATAAAAATAAGAGTTATTTGGGTTTTGCGATCGCTACCAAAGCTCCAATTATTTTTAACTAAAATTTAAGTTATCATCAATAAAGCTAACTTATGTACTTCGCCATTTTCGGTAGTAGATAATGTTTACCTCTAACAGTGTAGTTATGTCTATTCCTAACGACTTATTTATTAGCTCGCAGTTGAATAAATCAGCAAGTATTAAATTAGTAAAGCCTACTTTAATACCACACTAAGTCTAGAGGTTTTTCGTATTTTAATTTATTATTAACTACCTAGAAATAAGCCTTGCTATTAAATACTAAATATGTCATATTAAATACTTCATTCAGAACTAAATATATTGACACAATGTTAGCTACATATCTAAAATCTCTTAATGAGAACGATCGAGTTCTTAACAATGAAGGTGAAGATGTCATCCAAGGATTAATTCAAAGTCCCAAAACTTTACCCCCTAAATATTTTTATGATGATTACGGCTCGGAACTATTTGAACAAATATGTGAATTATCAGAATATTACCCAACACGAACAGAAGCATATATTTTACGTCAATATGCCGATGAAATAGCTCAGATAACAGGTAATTGTGAACTTGTAGAGTTAGGCAGTGGCAGTTCTACAAAAACTATTTTTTTGCTAGATGCTTACCAAAAAATTGCAAGCCACTGTAGATATATACCTATTGATGTTAGTCATGGCATCCTTAAATCTAGCGTACTAAAACTACAACATAAATATCCAAATTTCTTTGTTGAGGGATTAATAGGAACATACGAACTAGCCTTGACGAAGCTAGAATCGACATTTGCAGCATCACGGATGATTTTTTTCTTAGGCAGTTCTCTTGGAAATTTTAATCCACGAGAATGTGATCATTTTTTAAGCCAAATTACTATGACTTTGCAAGCAGGTGACTACTTTCTTTTGGGAATTGATTTACAAAAACCCAAGGAAATTTTGGAGCCAGCTTATAATGATAGTCAGGGAGTAACAGCTGCTTTTAACTTAAATATCCTTTCTCATTTAAATTGGCGTTTTCAAGGTAATTTTAACCTCAGCTTATTCACTCACCAAGCTATTTATAATCAAAATGATGCTCAAATTGAAATGTATCTACATTGCCAAAAGAGTCATGAGGTATCTTTAGAAGCGCTAAATTTACAAGTTGGTTTTGCAGATGGAGAGAACATTCTCACCGAAATTTCTCGAAAGTTTGATTTAGTAATTATGCAAAAACAACTGGAGACACATGGGCTCAAGACTCTGAAAACTTGGACAGATCCCAATCAGTGGTTTGGGTTAATTCTTTGCCAAGCTTAAATTTTGCTTACCCAAATTTGAATTTAAATAGACATATCCATGAATTAGGCTTTAAAGCTTAACTTACAAAGCTTATGGTTTGTTTATGAATGGCACTTACTTACGGTAGATAGGCATTGATCATCCTACAATATCTCAGTATTTTTAGCTATTTTATAAATACTTAAGTAAGTGGCATTTGTTTGTTCATGGATATGTTTAATTTTATTAAATCAAACATATCTGGAAAAAACAAACAGAGTCGGTATGCAATCAACAATTAACATTAACAATTTTTTGATTAAGTTTGTCAAGTAAATCAACCAGAGTGAATCGTCTATATAATAGCAATTGAGTTATATCATGAACAGTCTTCAATCTACTCATCCGCCTAAACTAGATAGTTGCGATCGCCAAGTTATCCTCGATTATTTTGAGAATGCTTGGCAGCTAGAAGATATGCTGATGAAAACTTTAATAGAAGAAGATACATTTTATCTCAATCCCGATCCTTTGAGAAACCCTCTAATTTTTTATCTGGGACACTCGGCTGTTTTCTACATCAATAAATTAATTAGCGTTGGATTATTAGAAAAAAGGATCAATCCAGACTATGAAATCTTGTTTGAAATTGGAGTTGATCCAGAGGTATCAGAGGAATTAAATCAAGCGATCGCTCATTTAGAATGGCCACAAGTTGCACAAACTTGGGAGTATCGAAAACAAGCATATACGGTAATTTACGAAGTAATTAAAACTACTCCGATTACTCTACCAATTCACCCTACTCATCCCCTCTGGGCTTTAATGATGGGGATCGAACACCAGCGTATTCATATTGAAACCTCTTCGATGTTAATTCGCCAACTACCAATTGAGAGAGTGAAACGCCCCCAAAACTGGCAATATGCCCCTTTTAATGGCTACACTGCTCAAAACGAAATGATACAAGTTATAGGTGGGGTAGTCAAACTTGGCAAAGCCTTTGACGATCCGACCTATGGATGGGATATTGATTATGGCGATCGCACTGTTGAAGTAGAATCTTTTTTAGCCAGTAAATATCTGATTACAAATGCCGACTTTAGTTATTTTGTCAAGGCTGGTGGCTACGAAAACCAAGCGTATTGGGATGAAGAATCTTTGTATTGGAAAACTGAAAACAACATCAAATATCCCAAATTTTGGATACCTCAAAATGGCAGTTACAAGTATCGAGCCATGTTTGATGAAATTGACTTACCCTTAGATTGGCCTGTAGAGGTCAATCACTATGAAGCAATAGCTTACTGTCGTTGGCAAGGTAAAAATACCCGTTTAATGAGTGAAGCTGAATATCATTTAGCAACTTATAGTAATGGTTTGGTAGAAGATGTAGACAATTACAATATCAATTTAAAATTTGGCTCACCTAGTCCAGTAGGAATGCTAGAAACTGCCAAAAGTTATTCTGGTTTGTACGATTTACGCGGAAATGTTTGGGAACACTTGAGTGATAATTTAAATCCCTTACCAGGATATAAACCTCATTTTCTTTATGAAGATAATTCTGCAATATTTTTTGATAATAAACATCAAATGATGTTAGGAGGATGCTGGATAACTAATGGTACAGAAGCTTTAAAATATTATCGCAACTGGTTCCGTCCTAATTTTTATCAACACGCCGGTTTTAGGATTGTTCAAGATATCAAGCATTAAGCCCAATATGAGGTTTTACAAAAATAATTTGCAGGATACTAATAGTTACAGAATAGCAGTTTTTACATCTTCCATTTTCCCCTGTAATTACCAAGCTCAATTTTAGTTGAGATAGCAAACATATTAGTAGCCCAACATCCAGGGAAAATAGACGAAAAATTTCCCTACAATGGAATTAGATTCATGCGAACCATCTTTGTATTTTAATGGCAACGTAAAAACAGGAAATTATTAACCATGAGACCAAATCCTATTCCCCCACAACCTGGTCAAGAGTCAGTTTGGGATTATCCGCGTCCGGCTCGTTTAGAAGATACAGACAAATCAATTCGGATAATTGTTAATAATATTGTTTTAGCAGAAACAAGTAAAGCTAAAAGAGTCATAGAAACTAGCCATCCCCCTTCTTATTACATTCCTTCAGAAGACATTAAACTAGAATATCTGATAGAAACACCTAAAAAAACTTGGTGTGAATGGAAAGGTAAGTGTCAGTATTATGATATAAGCATCGGTGATAAGTATATAAATAACGCTGCTTGGCGATATTTTGACCCCACATCTGATTTTGTAATGATTCAAGAATACTATGCTTTTTATCCTAGCTTAATGGATGCTTGCTATGTAAATGATGAGCTAGTTATGTGTCAACCCGGTGATTTTTATGGCGGATGGATTACCTCTGATATTGTCGGGCCATTTAAAGGTAGTCCAGGAACAATGGGTTGGTAATTTTGGACATAAAATTAATGAGTCAAAATTTATTGGCAATTTTGACTCATTAATACAAAGTTTAGATAATTCCTTAAAAAGAGTAGTTGGGGGATTAAAAGCTTGTAGGAAAACTTGAAGAAACTTGTGTGTACGCTGGAGCCAAAAATTTAAATATGGGTTCTCTAGATTTAAAGTTATCAATCAATCTAAAGTATTAGATAACTTCATGGTAATATGCTCCAAATAAGCTACAGGGAACATAATTCCTGGCTTTTTTGTAGGAGAGTTTAGGGTGTTGAATAATCTGTCCCAAAATCCTTGAATTCCATAGTTTTTCTTGAAACAACTATGGTGAAGATCGTGAAAATCTGATGGAACAAAAAATATTGATAAGGAACTATGACCTTCAAGGTTGTAAGCATTACCTATAATAGTCCAAGCACATAGTTGGGTGATGTCATACCCAAAGATAAAAATAGGCAAAAGGTCTGTAATAGTAACAATAATATATTCAGTCAAACTCTTATGTCCAGCAACAAAACTTGATGAGTCGGCAAACTCATGATGTTTTAAATGTATTTTTTGTAAAAACTTTCTGTGAAGTAGCGAATGGGAAACGTAAAAACAGAAATCAGCAACAATTATTCTCATCAAAAACCATCCAAGGTTTGAGAGCAAACTATTTCCTCTATTTACCTCTGGCGCTATGTAGAGGATAATTAAAGCTGCTATGAGACTTTTGATTTCTCCAGTAATGATGCCTTTCGCAGTAAACGAAGGAAATGGTTGTGTTTTGACTTTCTTAACTCTGGCAGTTAATTTCTCTCTTAAACTATCATTGTTTTTAATTACCTTTTCGATGAAAAGACCAATGCTATAAAATGAAATAGAACCAACAGTCCAGTATACCAGCACTTGAGTTATAAAATTGAGTTCTATATTGTGCAACAACCAATAAAATATTTGCTGAACAATGGTGCAAGTAATAGCAATTTTTAGATAAAATTCAACCTCGAAGCAGAAATTAAAAAACTTTCTCATACCTGCATCCTTTTAGTAGTTATCGAATTAAAGCCTTTTTGCAAGTATAAATTATTTATTTTTGGATTTCACCTGATTATAAATAGGGTTTCTCAATTGTATAGGATAAGAACAGCCCCTTCTGGCTAGCGTTGGTGACTAAGTCTCAAAGCCTGAAAGAGAAATGGAAGTGATACCAAAATCATCGCATCCATAGATAATGTGTAGCGACTTACCGCAGTGTACAAGAAGCGCAATGTAGCAATCTGATTTGTAGGTATCCATTAGGCGATCGCAAAAATTTTCAGTCTACTAACATTTGTAATTATTTTATCGCTATCTACTTAGTGACAGAATTTTTGTGACTAGGAAATTTTTAGTGATTAGAAATTTTAAACATAACGCAGCAAATGATACAATTCGGATTGGATTAATGCGAACTTCTTTTACCTTTTAATTGCAATGTGAAAAAAGATATGAAATTACCAAAATCAGATTAAGTAAGTGGGCGTAAATAATTGCCGTTTGGATAAGGCAATAGAAAATAGGCAACAAGTAATAAATATAAGGGTTTTAGCCTAGTTCATTTTTATTTACATAGTTTGTTTTTATTGTGCCAACTTACTTCGTAGAACTTTCCCAACTAAAAATCCTCAATTCAGAAGGCGCTGACTGGATATAGGAAAACCAACATTCTCTATGCGATCGCATTCTCTATGGATGTAAAGAAACATTATTCAATCAATTAATTTGATGCAAATTGAAAATACATTGCGTTTAAAAGGAATAATGCTGCTTATCCTTGTTAATGTAATTAGCGCTACAACTTTTCCATTAACTAAAGACATCGTTAGTAGTCTTTCACCAAGTGCATTGATTGCTACACGCTTTGTCATAGCAGCAGCAGTTTTTGCTGTAAATTTACGTAATATTAACGCACTTTTACTTCGTGATGGTACAGTACTAGGTCTTTTCCTTTTCTTTTTCTTAGCTATAGAAACAATTGCACTCAAGACTATACCAGCGAATCGGGCTGCATTCATTGGCAGTTTGAACGCACTCATCGTCCCGCTACTAGCATGGCTGAGTGGTCAGCGCGTACCGTTGAGAACTTTCCTAGCTGCTGGAGTCGCTGTAATCGGTATTGGCGTGATGTTTTGGGAAGGGGGAGAACTAGGAATTGGCGATCTGTTGATGTTCGTTGATGCTTTTGTCTATGCAGGCTACATAATTTTCCTAGACCGGGTTGCGTCTCGTCACCCCACCTTAACGCTTACCAGTGTTCAACTTCTGTTCATTGCAGTGCTAGGTTTACTCTGGAATAATACCCAAATTCTTAACCAATTTGAGGTAATTCACCAGCACTGGGGAGTGATTGTCTACTTAGGGCTGTTGGCAACGGCTGCTGTTATCTGGCTGCAAACATTGGCACAGCAATGGGTTTCAGCCGGCGAAACAGCTTTACTTTATACACTTGAGCCATTGTTCGCCACAATTTTCTCGTTTTGGCTACTTGGAGAACATCTGGGAATACGCGGTCTAATTGGCGCGATTCTTGTCTTAGTTGCTCTGCTTCTAAGCCAGAGCCCTCAAAAGCTTGAGCCGGAAGCAAAAGTTGAGGTACAGAGCAGTTAACGAGCTTTTACCTCAAAGTGAAATCTAACTAAGCCAAGTTTGAAATTTGGAAGCAAGAAATTTAAACATAGTAGGTTTTTATCTATGAATACAATAGAGTCAATTTCAGCTGTAAAGCTCAATTTTCATGTCACGATTCAGGAAACAGCAAAAGGAAGAGGAGTATTTGCTACGAAAAAATTTGCCAAAGGGGAAACCGTTGTGGTGGGTATCCCAATTGAAGAAGTTCCCCAACGAACAATTTATTCCTTTCAGATGGATTTTAATTTGTATGTCAACTTAGATGAGCCTGCTGTCGTAATTAATCATTCTTGCGATCCAAATACTGGTGTAAGTAACAATCAGTTTGGGGGATATGACTTCGTTGCTTTGGGCGATATCGAAGCAGGTGAAGAAATTACCTGGGATTACGAAACCACTGAATATGAATCAATAGCTGTCTCACGGTGCTTGTGCAAATCTCTATCCTGTCGAGGGAAAACATTAGGATTCAAATTCCGCAAACAAATGTTGCGCGATCGCTATGGAGAGTACATTGCAGATTATCTCAAAATCTAAAGCAAATAATGTTATTTAAAATGCATCTATCTACGCAATTTTAAATAACATTTATAGCTTCATAAAAAATAATTTTGCGTAATTTCAAAATCATTGTAGAGACGTTGTAATGTAACGTCTCTACATTCAGATCCTTGTTTTGCTTAAGCTTTTTTCAACCAGCTAAACATAGCGCGTAAATCTTTACCAACTTCTTCAATTTTATGTTCAGCTTCTTTACGACGCATGGCGGTAAATCCTGGTTTACCAGCTTGGTTTTCTAGAACGAATTCTCGTGCAAATTGTCCAGATTGAATTTCGCTGAGAATCTTTTGCATTTCAGCCTTGGTTTGTTCGGTAACAACCCTTGGACCACGGGTATAATCGCCATATTCAGCAGTGTTAGAAATGCTGTCGCGCATTTTAGCTAAACCACCTTCTACAACCAAGTCAACAATCAGCTTGACTTCATGCAGACATTCAAAATAAGCCAATTCTGGTTGATAACCAGCTTCTACCAAAGTTTCAAATCCGGCTTTGATTAAAGCACTCAAACCACCGCACAATACCGCTTGTTCGCCAAATAAATCGGTTTCGGTTTCTTCGCGGAAAGTTGTTTCAAGAACACCAGCGCGAGTCCCACCGATACCTTTAGCATAAGACATGGCGCGATCGCGTGCCTGACCACTGGCATCTTGATAAACTGCAAATAACGCTGGTACCCCTTCACCACTTTCATAAGTCCGGCGGACTAAATGCCCCGGCCCTTTTGGTGCTACCATCACCACATCGACGTTAGCCGGTGGTACAACTTGCCCAAAGTGAATATTAAAACCGTGGGCAAAAGCTAACACATTCCCTTCTTCTAGATTGGGTTCAATCTCGTTTTTATAAATCGTTTTTTGAACTTCATCAGGTAACAAAATCATGATGAAATCAGCAGCATTGGCAGCATCTGCAACGTTTTTCACAGTTAACCCAGCTGCTTCAGCTTTTGCGACTGACTTACTACCCGGATATAGTCCCACAATCACATTCAAACCACTATCTTTGAGATTGAGAGCGTGGGCATGACCTTGGGAACCATAGCCGATGATAGCAATAGTTTTTCCAGCCAAAAGGTCTAAATTGGCATCTTCGTCATAATACATCCGGGCCATAGAAGCATCTCCTGTCAGCAAGCATCGTCATTTATTGGCAGCTTACGATTGTACCTCAAATTGAGTAACACAGATGAATTATCAATCATTCAATTTGTCTCTATGGACTGAGGGGGGAGGAGCAGGGCACAAATGACTAATGACAAACAATGACAAACTCGTTACATAAATCGCAACAATGCAGATTTTGAGTTTTACTTCAGTAATACTGGGGTTAACTTCATCTATCTGGGGGTAGATTATGCATACTTCGACTAAATTACCTCGCACATCTGCTTTGTTTATAAGTGCATTATTGGGAGGGGTAATTTTCACCAGTTGCGCTTCTTCGGATCGATCAACCACTCAGTCTGCACCTCAAATTGCAGCAAATGGCGGGGTAAATCAATTAAGTGCCCGTGAAAACAGTATTTCCCAAAAGGCGGAAACTGCACCAATAGCGCGTTCTCGTCCCCAACTCATCAAAAAGGCAGCAATCTCTTTGACTGTCAACTCTGTAGATCGAACTGTCGATGCTGTTTCGCAAATTATCAATCAACAGCAAGGGGATTTAATCGGGTTGAAACAACAACAACCCAAAAGTGACAACCCACGTTACACAGCAACAATCCAATTGCGGATACCAGAGAATCGGCTAGAACCTACCCTAGAGCAACTAGCTAAATTGGGCACTCTTGAGAGTCGTAATATCACTGCCGAAGATGTAGGCGATCGCCTAGTAGATTTCCAAGCTAGATTAACTAATTTGCAAAAAACTGAAGCCAATTTGCAAAAAATTATGGATCGCGCTGGTTCTATTAGAGATGTGCTTAGTGTTTCTCAAGAACTGAGTAATGTCCGGCAAACCATAGAACAAATTGATGCCCAACTGAAAAACCTCAACAATCAAGTTGCATATTCCACTATTACGCTGAACTTAGAAGCAGCAGTTTCTAGTACCAGTCCGCAACCTGCTTTGGGTTTGCAAGTTAAGGAAACTTGGAATAACTCTACCCATTCTTTGAGTGCATTTTCCGTTGGCTTACTTAAACTGGGTATTTGGTTAATTGTTTACAGCCCCTATTTGTTAATTTTTGTTGCCCTTATCTATGGCTTTAGGCGTTGGCGGCGAACTCATTCACCACGTTTGACACAAACACCAGAGTCCACTATTTCTGACTAAACTTGCATAAATTCTACATCTACCTTTGATAAATCTACATAGATAAACAGAAATTGAAATCTTTCAAACTCTTATTGTCTGTACCTTTCTCTTAAACAATTTTGTTTATCCTGTAGTCTCGATTACTTTAATATTTTTTCAAATGTAAAGAGCAATACAAAATATATGATGACAATTTTGATACAAATCTGTTAAGAATAGTTACAATAGTCGGCATACACGATAATATTTCTTATGGTAAATTCACTTGACAATAATCCACCCCATAAAGTAGTAATTGTTGGCGGTGGTTTTGGTGGACTTTATGCAGCAAAAACACTCGCAAAAGCGGCAGTAAACGTTACTCTGATTGATAAACGTAACTTTCATCTATTTCAACCCCTTTTATATCAAGTCGCCACAGGTGCGCTATCTCCTGCTGATATCTCCTCACCGTTGCGTTCTGTCCTCAGCAAGAGCAAGAATACGAAAGTGCTGCTGGGAGAGGTGAATAACATCGAGCCAGAATCAAAACAAGTGATGGTAGGCGACGAAGCAGTACCTTACGACACCTTAATTGTCGCCACAGGTGCGAAGCATTCTTACTTTGGCAAAGATAACTGGGAAGAATTTGCTCCCGGCTTGAAAACAGTAGAAGATGCGATAGAAATGCGTAGCCGGATTTTTTCGGCCTTTGAAGCTGCAGAAAAAGAAACCGATCCAGAAAAACGCCGTGCTTTATTAACTTTTGTAATTGTGGGTGGTGGCCCAACTGGTGTAGAGTTAGCTGGTGCGATCGCCGAATTAGCAAATCAAACTCTCAAAGATGATTTCCGCAACATCGACACCTCAGAAGCCAAGATTTTGCTATTAGAAGGTTTAGATCGGATTTTGCCACCCTTTGCACCAGAGTTATCACAAGAAGCAGAAGCATCTCTAAAGCGCTTGGGTGTGGTTGTGCAGACAAAAACATTGGTAACGAATATTGAAAATGATATTGTTACCCTCAAACAAGGCGATGAAGTTAAAGAAATTGCCTCAAAAACGGTATTATGGGCAGCAGGTGTGAAAGCTTCCGCAATGGGAAAAGTCCTAGCAGAACGCACAGGTGCAGAATGCGATCGCGCTGGACGGATTATCGTTGAACCTGACTTGAGTATTAAAGGACATCCGAATATTTTTGTAATTGGCGACTTAGCAAATTTTTCTCATCAAAATGGTAAACCGCTACCTGGTGTTGCACCTGTAGCCAAGCAAGAAGGTGAATATGTAGCAGAACTAGTCAAAAAGCGGCTTGTAGGTAACAATTTGCCACCCTTTGCTTATACCGATTATGGTAGTTTGGCAATGATTGGGCACAATTCTGCTGTAGTCGATTTCGGCTTTATGAAGCTGAAAGGTTTCGTTGCATGGCTGTTTTGGCTATTGATTCACATCTACTTCTTAATTGAATTTAACAACAAATTAGTAGTAATGATTCAGTGGGCATGGAACTATTTCACCCGTAATCGTGGAGCAAGATTGATTACAGGACAAGAATCAATCACGGAGTTCCAAATTGGCGATCGCAACATTTATTACGCATCAGCCGATAATAAACAGCCAGTAAATATCTAATTTGTCATTTGTCATTAGGCATTGGAACTGACTATGTAATTTTTCTCCCCCTGCTCCCCTGCTCCCTCTGCTCCCCACTCCCCGCCCTCATAAATTAGCAGTAAGCTATTTGAGGGCGTTTTTCATAATCTACATAATGGCAACTATTAACGACAACTACCTGAAGCTGAAAGCGGGTTATCTGTTTCCAGAAATTGCTCGGCGGGTGAATGCCTTTGCAGAAGCCAATCCTGACGCTAAAATCATTCGGCTGGGCATTGGTGATGTTACCGAACCTCTGCCGGAGGCTTGCCGCACAGCGATGATTAAAGCTGTGGAAGAAATGGGCGATCGCAATACCTTCAAAGGTTACGGCCCAGAGCAAGGTTACGCATGGTTACGGGAGAAAATTGCTACTCACGATTTCCAAGCACGGGGAGCCGATATAGATGCTTCCGAAATCTTTATCTCCGATGGTTCTAAGTGCGACACAGGCAACATTCTAGAAATCTTTGGTCATGACAACATAATTGCCGTGACTGACCCTGTTTACCCTGTGTATGTAGACACTAACGTTATGGTGGGAAATACAGGAGATGCCAACGATAAAGGCGAGTTTGAGGGCTTAGTTTATCTACCAATTACGGCTGATAACAACTTTATCGCAGAGATTCCCTCAAAGAAAGTCGATTTAATTTATCTCTGCTTTCCCAATAACCCCACTGGCGCAACTGCTACCAAGGAATATCTCAAAGCATGGGTAGACTATGCCAAAGCTAATAACTCGATTATTTTCTTTGATGCAGCCTACGAAGCTTACATTACCGATCTATCGATTCTCCACTCAATTTATGAAATAGAAGGTGCAAGAGATGTTGCGATCGAATTCCGGTCTTTTTCCAAGAATGCAGGCTTTACAGGAACTCGTTGCGCCTTAACCGTTGTACCGAAGACACTCACAGCAAAAGCTGCCGATGGTTCCGATGTCGAACTGTGGAAACTCTGGAATCGTCGCCAGTCTACCAAATTTAATGGTGTTTCTTACATTGTTCAACGGGGAGCCGAAGCGGTTTACTCTGAAGAAGGGCAAGCACAAATCAAAGGATTGGTTAATTTCTATCTCGAAAACGCCAAAATTATCCGCGAGAAACTCACAGCCGCCGGATTGTCAGTTTATGGTGGCGTGAATGCACCTTACGTCTGGGTAAAAACTCCTAATAGTTTATCCAGTTGGGAATTCTTTGATAAGTTACTGCAAACTGTCAACGTTGTAGGAACACCTGGTTCTGGGTTTGGTGCTGCGGGTGAGGGTTACTTCCGCATTTCGGCATTTAACAGCCGGGAGAATGTCGAAGAAGCTATGAAGCGGATTACCGAGAAGTTTAAGGTGTAAGGCGATCGCTTTTGTTAAACTCAATCTATTAGTCTAAAGGTTACGGTGGGCTGTATTATCCACCGCAACCTAATAGATAATTATTGAGATTCAGCTTATTGATATTTTGTAGGGCTTACGCAAACAATAGTCAAAATCCTGATTCTCTGGTAGGGGCAATTCATCTAGACGCAAAGCGGCTTCCCGCAGGGTATTGCCCCTACATGTGTAGTTTTGCGTAAGTCCTATTTTGGTTATGACTTCTGCAATTCCCGTTTTCAAAGCTGTTAGCCAAACGCAGTTAGCACCTGGTAGCGCGGTGACTATTCAGTTAGTTTGCAACAATTTGAATCTATTTTAGAAGAATTGGGACAAAAAAGAACTACACGAATTGCCTACAGCCAAGGTACTTCAGAAAGTATAGATATGTAGCACCATATTTGTTTTTCTTACATAAAATATGACTACTCTGACTATACGATGCCAACAGAGGTAAACTATACACTTTCCCAATTATCCATTCATGCATCAATAAATTATTCCTGAAAATTGCTTACTCTTTCTTCTCCATATCAGATAAATCAATTTTTGGCTCAACTTTTTCTCGTACATAATTAGCCAAAGTTACCCCTTCTTCTAAAGATACAGTAGAGTATTTACTCAACCCAATACGTTGTGCAGAGTAAATTCCAGAATGACCTGAAAATAAATAGCTTACTACACAACCAATAGCAATAAATACCCCCGATTCTAGACCAAATAATTCAATTCCCATTAAGGTTGATGCTATCGGTGTATTTGCTGCACCCGCAAAGACACCCACAAATCCCATTCCTGCTAATAATGGTGCAGGTAATGCTAAAAATAACGACAAAGCATTACCTAAAGTTGCACCAATAAAAAACAAAGGTGTTACTTCTCCTCCTTTAAAACCTGCGCCTAAAGTTAGGGCAGTCAAACCTAATTTGGCTGCAAAATCCCAAGGAGGTAGCTGAGTGAAAAAAGAATCAACGATAGTAGGGATACCAAGCCCAATGTATTTAGTTGTGCCACTTAACCCAACAATTACTGCTATTATCGCACCGCCTATAAAAGGACGCATTGGAGGATAAGATATCTTACTTTTAAATAAGTGACTAATCTGGTGAGTTACTTTAGCAAAGAATCTCGCTACAATTCCAAAAATTGCACCTGCAATAATGGCAGCAATCAGTCCCCAAATTGTGAGCGTCGGTATAGACGGAGCGTATCGGTATGCGGTATGATGCAAACCAAATAACAAGGTGACTTGATTACCAACGAGCGCAGCAATCAAAGAAGGGAAAAGAGCAACATAATGAATTTTCCCAATTGCTAAAACTTCTAGACCAAATACGGTTCCAGCTAAGGGAGTGCCGAAAACTGAAGCAAATCCTCCACTGATACCTGCTGTTAACAAAATTCGCCGATTGGCTCCTTTTAAATGTAATATTTTAGTTAATTGGTCTGCTAAAGAAGCACCCATTTGTAATGCTGTACCTTCCCGACCGGCTGAACCTCCAAATAAATGTGTCAGGTCTGTTCCTAGCAAAACCAGAGGAGCCATACGAAAGGGAATAACACTTTTGGGGTTATGGATTTCTTCAAGTAAAAGGTTATTTCCAGCTTCTACAGTCCGACCGAATTGATGATAAATCCAACCACTTAAGAAGCCACCAAGGGGAAGTAATATGATAATCCAGCGATGGGATTCTCGCCAATCGGTTGCCCATTCTAATGATGCTAAAAGAGCCGCAGAAGCCGTTCCAGCAAGAATGCCAACTACAACAGAAATAGGCAACCACTTAATTATGTGTGGTAATGCAATAAACGGTTCAAATTGACGAAACAGTCTCGTGAATACACTGGCGAACATTCCATGACTCCTTGAGATGCCATTTGTAGACTTACACTTTCTACAGGGGAGTCAGGTGATGTCTTTAACCAAGCCCTACTCTCCCGCAGCTAGCGAAGAAAGTAGGAGCCATTAGCCTTTCAGTGATGATTTTTCGGACTGAAAAGGCGGTTTGGGCGAGCTCCATCGCCATTGATTTAAGGATACCATTTTTGCTTTTAATGGAATTAATATTTGTTTCTTTGAGAAACTAATAATAATACAGCTGCCAACGCAAACAAGCTCCCAGCAATAAATGTCATTTCTGCTCCCAGTGTTTGCCACAAGCCACCAGCTAGCAAACTGGCAGGTAAAAGCGCTAATCCTACAGCCAAGTTGAGGAATCCAAAAGCTGTGCCGCGCAGATTTGCAGGTATACTATCTGCCACTAGCGCTAACAGCAATCCTTGGCTCATGCCTAGATGTAGGCCATAAAGAGCAAACAATCCCCAGCCTTGCCAAGGTGTCTGCACGAAAGCGAAACCCAGATACACTAAGGCGTATAGGAAAAATCCGCCTACCAGTAGCCCAAATTTGCCCACGCGATCAGAAAGTATTCCTAATGGGTAGGCGCTGAATGAGTAGGCGATGTTCATCACCACTAATGTCAATGGGATGAGTGAGGCAGAAATCCCTATTTGCTCGGCTCGCAGCAACAAAAAGGCATCACTAGAGTTTCCTAAATTGAATAGCAGCGCCACTGCTACAAGTACCCAATATTTTTGGCCCAAACTGCGTAAAGCTTCCCTTTGCAGAGGATTGCTTCGGCTGACTTGAGTTTGCTTTGCTCTCGGTTCGCGCACTCCTACCGTTAATAAAGCTACCGCGAAGAATCCAGGGATGAGTGCTAGCCAAAAAACGAGGCGGAAGTTATTTTTGGAAGCAGTCATTAAGGTAAATGCTGCTAAAGGCCCCAAAAATGCTCCGATAGTATCGAGAGATTGACGCAATCCGTAAGCTGCACCGCGTACCTCTGGATTAGTAGAATCGGCAACCAAGGCATCACGGGGTGCTACCCGAATCCCTTTGCCAATGCGATCGCCAAATCGAGCTATTAACACCCCACTTGAACTGGTAGCTACAGCAAATAGTGGTTTAACAAAGGTAGATAACCCATATCCAAACACCGCTAATCCCTTGCGATGTCCCAGGTAATCACTCAACGCTCCCGAAAAGATTTTTAAAACTGAAGCTGTTGCTTCTGCAATGCCTTCGATGATGCCTACAGTCAAAACATTCGCCCCTAAAACTGATACCAAAAATAAGGGCAATACAGAATGAATCATCTCAGTGCTAATATCTGTCAGCAGACTGACAAATCCCAATACCCAAACAGTGCGGGGAATTGTCTGGAAAAATTTGTTTTGTAGTTGCATATTTCCTGTTTACCTAACTGGCATTTACTACATCAACTCTGTAATTCTTGAGAACCAATAGGTGATTTCTGGATCGCTGAAAGTAGTCAACCTAGCAATTTCTTTGGCAAGTTGGTAGGCTTTCTCGCCTTTATGATGTTGAGCCAAACCAGCATGATTCAGCAGAACATCCTTCAAATCCCCCGAATATGTGGGTATGTGACAATTCCGCCGAAGCTCCATACTACGGATAATGGGACTTCAATCAATGCTTCCAACTTTATGATTCAGACTCATAATTTTTCTGAAATGTAACAGGTGTTTCATCATTAGACTAGCAATACAATAAATTTAATGCAACACCTGTTACAATCTATCTATGGATAGAAAGTGTTGGAACTTATTAGTGTACAAAGTACCCGCACAGCCTTCGACGCAACGGGTGTATGTTTGGCGTAAACTCAAGGGCTGGGGCGCACTTTACCTACAGCAGTCGGTGTGCGTGCTACCGCATAGAGAAGACTTGCAACAATATTTGGCAGAATTGAAAGCAGACATTACAGCAGGTGGTGGCGAGGCAGATTTATTCACTATTTGGATTGATCAGCCTGAGCAAAACGCTATGTTGGTAAATCGTTTTCAACAGCAGGCAGATCAAGAATATCAAGAGTTTTTGGGGCAATGTCGGGATTTGCATAGCGAATTGAGCGAGGAACGGAAAATAGGTAATCTCACCTTCGCAGAATTAGAAGAGAATGAGGCGGAACTAAATAAACTGCGTTCTTGGTTGCCTAAAATCCGCGATCGCGATTTGTTTGATGCACAAGGATACTCCCAAGCCATTGAAGCTTTGAAGGCGTGTGAATTAGATTTTCAGCTTTTTAGCGAACAGGTGTATGAAGCAGAAGGTATAGGCTCATAACCTGTATAACTGTCTGCATTTAAACTAATAGCGATCACACTTGCAATTTCTGCCTGGATAAACAATTTCCTCCTACAGATAGATATCTTTTTATTATCTATAAACCTGAGTTTTCTTACCAAGAGAGCAAGTGTCAAAAACAACTAAATTAGTGTTGATAAAAGTTAAGTAGGAAAACCGTACTTCTCTGATAGGTTTTCTGTACCATATATCTAAGTTGAGCTAGATACAATCAAAATATGGCTTAAGTAATGCTGTTTTCTAGAAAATTTATACAGCATTAGCAGGAGAGCGGAAACATGATAAATCAATTGAAAACGGCTGCAATGCTCGCTGCATTAAGTGGGCTTTTGATAGCAATTAGTTACTGGGTAATTGGCGGTACTAGTGGTTTGATAATTGGAATTGGCTTGGCAGCAGCAACAAACCTGTTGTCTTGGTATCAATCAGATAAGATTGCTCTGGCAGTGTACCAGGCCCAGCCTGTGAGTGAAAGGGAAGCACCAGGACTTTATCGGATGGTGCAGAGATTAAGCGATCGCGCTAACATCCCCATGCCTAAAGTTTACATTGTTCCTAGCCAGGGTGCTAACGCCTTTGCTACAGGGCGCGATCCAGAACACGCGGCTGTAGCTGTTACAGAAGGCATTTTGAATATCTTACCAGACGATGAACTCGAAGGCGTTATCGCCCACGAACTTACGCACATTATTAATCGTGACACCCTGACACAAGCCGTTGCTGCGACTGTTGCTGGTGCGATCTCATTCCTAGCGCAAATGGTGAGTTATAGCTTATGGTTTGGCGGTGGTTCACGAGATAACAACAGAGGTGGTAATCCTTTGGGCGTTTTGTTAACAGTAATGCTTGCGCCATTGGCTGCAACGATTATTCAACTAGCAATTTCGCGCACACGAGAATTTTCTGCTGATGCAGGTTCTGCTAGATTAACTGGTAATCCCCGTGCATTAGCTAGGGCATTACAACGCTTAGAAGCCTCAGCAAAACAGATCCCTTTAAATGCCAATCCAGCTTTTGAACCGTTATTAATTATCAATTCTATCTCTGGACAGTTTTTAAGTAACTTATTTTCCAGTCACCCTGCTACAGAAGCACGAGTTGCAGCATTATTGAAATTAGAGCAACAACTGCCAACAAAAGCTTATTAGTTAGTCATTAGTCATTTGTCATTAGTCAACAGGGTGGAGTTTTAATCCGAGAATAAACTTTGCAATTTAAGGATGTTTTAACTATGAATGCTAACAACATCGAATCCTTTGAAAGCACAGTCATTGAATCTACAGAATCCATAGTAATTGTAGAAATTAGTTCTCAAACCGACGAACTAGTAGAAACCGAAATGGCTAACGAAAGTGATGAAGTGAAGCGCGAAACCAAAGCGCTGATTGAGGCGCTAAAAAGACGGGCTCAAGCTGAGGCTGATTCAGCAGGTACTCTCACACGTGAAACCTATTTGAAAGCTGTGCGACAAGCACGAGAATTGGTTGAAGGCAGAAAACTGATGCAACGCGATCGCTTAGAGGACTCTTGGGCGATAATTCAAGACGAAACTGAGAGAAACTGGTATTTATTGATGAAAGACTTAGTGGACTTCAATTTTCGCCTGCAAAAAGCGGCTATTGCTGCTTGGGAAACCTTCAATAATCCTTACTCTCGTTAGTTTGCTGAACCTCTCCTTGACTTATAAAGTTCAAGTCTGTCCCTTTCCGACTCGGAGGGGGACAGCTTTTGCGTAGTAAAAGCTGGGAGAGGTCTTTTATATAGATTTTGCATCGCGGATAAGATAAAGAAGTAACGTAGCTCTTCACACAAGTAGCAATGACTTCAACCCTGCAAAAATTTAGTCGTCTTCATAGCCCAACCCTGCATCAGTTACCTAATGGTTTGACAATCATCGCGGAGCAAATGCCAGTTGAAGCTGTAAATCTTAACTTATGGATTAAAGTTGGTTCAGCCGTCGAATCTGATGCCATTAACGGTATGGCTCACTTTTTAGAACACATGATTTTTAAGGGAACAGAACGACTAGCTAGCGGCGAGTTTGAACGGCGAATTGAAGAACGGGGTGCTGTTACAAATGCCGCAACTAGCCAAGACTATACTCATTACTATATAACTACTGCCCCCAAAGATTTTGCCGAACTTGCTCCACTACAAATAGAGGTAGTATCAAATGCTAGTATTCCTGATGATGCTTTTGAACGGGAGCGATTAGTAGTTTTAGAAGAAATCAGACGTTCAGAGGATAATCCCCAACGGCGGACATTTAGACGGGTAATGGAAACAGCCTATAGTGAGTTACCTTATCGCCGTGCGGTATTGGGGCCAGAATCGGTAATTTCTCAACTTAAACCCCAGCAGATGCGGGATTTTCATCATGGTTGGTATCAACCCCAGTCAATTACTGCTGTTGCTGTGGGCAATTTGCCTGTGGAAGAATTAATTGCGATCGTTGCGGAAGGATTTACAAAACTCTCCAGTACAGACGCAATTAATCGCGCCTCTCCTCAATCACCATTAAATCCTGAGTCACCATTTACAGAAATTGTCCGTCGAGAATTTACAGATGACAGTCTCCAGCAAGCAAGGCTAGTGATGGTTTGGCGGGTTCCAGGAATGGCGCAGTTAGATCGCACCTATGGATTGGATGTTTTAGCAGGAGTTTTGGGACACGGACGGACATCAAGATTGGTGAGGGATTTACGAGAAGAACGGGGGTTAGTTTCTTCAATTTCTGTGAGCAACATGAGCAATCAGTTGCAAGGGACATTTTATATTTCAGCTAAATGTGCAGTAGAAAATTTAGCAGAAGTAGAAGATGCGATCGCTAAACATATTCGCACAATCCAAACCGAGTTAGTCACAGAGTCAGAAATTGCCCGTGTACGGCGGCGAGTAGCAAACAAATTTATTTTTGGCAATGAAACACCAAGCGATCGCACCGGGTTGTATGGTTACTATCATTCCTTGGTGGGAGATTTAGAACCCGCCTTTAATTATCCAGAATATATTCAAAGTCAAAATGCAACCGACTTAATGCAAGCAGCCAAAGAGTATCTTTCCCCAGATGCTTATGGTGTGGTTGTCGTTAAGCCCTAAAAAAATGGCGAATTGGGCATTGGGAATTGGGCATTGGGCATTGGGCATTGGTATTTTTCCCCCTACTCCCTGCTCCCTGCCCCCTGCCCTCTTGCTTATTACCCATTCTCCATTCCCCATTCCCAATTTAATCATGTGGACTCAAATCGACAACCATATCAGCCAGGTGACTGGCGAAAAATTTCAGAGTCAGCAACGGCGATCGGTTGGTGGCGGATGTATCAACCAAGGTTATGCTGTTTCTAATGGTGACATTACCTACTTCGTCAAGCAAAATCTTGCATCCCAAGCTGCGATGTTTGAGGCTGAAGCATTGGGTTTAAAGGAAATGCTAGCAACAGGTAGTATTCGCGTCCCCAAACCTATTTGCTGGGGTGTAGCTGAGAATTCTAGCTACATTGTGCTGGAATGGTTAGAACTTGGTAACGGTAACAGCAATTTATGGGAAGCGATGGGGCGCAAGTTAGCGACAATGCATCAAGCTAGCAGTAGCCAAGGTTTTGGTTGGAAAATGAACAATACCATTGGTTCAACACCCCAGATCAATACTTGGACAGAGGATTGGATAGAATTTTATATTAAACATCGTTTAAGTTATCAATTTCAGTTGGCAAGGCGACGCGGAGGAAGTTTCCCCCAGCAAGAAAAATTATTAGCAGCTATCCCAGAACTATTGGCGCACCAGGTACAACCATCTTTAGTACATGGCGATTTATGGGGCGGAAATGCCGGGTGTACTGCATCAGGAGAACCCGTGATATTCGATCCAGCAACTTATTTTGGCGATCGCGAAGTTGATATTGCTATGACAGAATTATTTGGTGGGTTCCCCGCAGCCTTTTACAAAGGTTATAACGAAGTTTTTCCTTTAGATGCAGGCTATGAGCAGAGAAAAACACTTTATAACCTGTATCACATTCTGAATCACTTCAATTTATTTGGCGGCAGTTATGCTTCCCAAGCGAACCGGATGATTGAGCAGATTTTGCGCTAACTAAAGCATTTCATTAATTTGTAGCAAATTAGATTTAGTGATGGCTTACATTGTTAATGCGATGGCTTACATTGTTAATGCGATGGCTTGCATTGTTAATGTGGTGGCTTGCATTGTTAATGTGGTGGCTTGCATTGTTAATGCGATGGCTTGCATTGTTAATGCGGTGGCTGCGCGTCGTAAATTTTAAGCGTGACAACAAACAGGAGGGTGGTTGTTACTTAAAAACTGATGTTACCTTAAAGTCACAATTTGATTCACCATCACCGCCAATGCCAACATTCCCAAAATCGTCATTAATCCCGCCGGCATAAACTTGCGTGTTTTAGCCAGTCGAACTGCAAAGACTACCACTAAAACAGCAGTAACTAACACTGCTAAAATCGAACCCCAGGTTTGCCCTTGGAGTTGAAAGTAAGCAGCGAGTATTAGTAATAAACCGCTAATACTACCACTTAGCAGTGAAACCTTACTTCTAGCTTGAATATAGCCAATAATGCCACCAGCGATCGCTAATATGCCGTAGGCAAAAGCAGCAATTATACTTAAATTCATTGTTAATACATTTGTAGATTTTGACTTTACTGCCAAGGTCAGCAGACAATTTACCATAGCTAAATAGCTATATCACACAGTTGATTGATGGATAATTAAGCGATGCCAATAGCAAATACTTCTTTATATACAAAAGTTCAATACCTCCAGCGTCAAGCAGCCTCACTTTTACTGTACCAGTCTGTTCTCCAAGGCGAAGTGGGGATGGCATTTTTAGAACTGTTGCAAGCTATACGTTACACTGATTCTGATGCACGGGGTTGTCTCCAAGCCTACGGTCGTTACTTCCACGCTTTGGCTGCTAAAAATCAAAACTGGGAAGACTATTTAATTACTCAACTTCTCTTCTCTAAGAATCCTTTTACAAAACTGGCTGAAGTAAAAGAATTTGAAGAATTGCCCCCAGCTTTAGTAGCAGCAGTACAGCATGATTTACAAATATTACAAAGTCTCTATGAATGTAGCAGCGCCTCTTTGAGTGAGTGGATACAAAGCGTAGCTCACATGCCGATTTCGCCGGTAGTATGGTATAAAGAGCAAGAATTCGTAGGAGTAGAGACATTCGCTACATATTTACAAGATTTAGATAATTGGGGTGATGCTGTAGAAGAGTTAGCGGCTTATTATCGGCAATGTGGCTCTGGTTTATTTGCAGAATATCGCGCTTTACGTTGGCAAGCTGGGCAGTTTATCGGTATCCGATATTCCGATCCGGTTAAGCTGAGTGCGCTTGTAGGTTACGAGTCTCAAAGAGATGCTTTGTTAAAAAATACAGAGTTTTTATTATCAGGAGAGATGGCACTCCATGTATTACTTTACGGTAGTCGCGGTTCTGGCAAATCTTCTTTAGTGAAATCTTTGTTGAATGAATATAGCGAGCGTAGCCTCCGCTTATTGGAAGTGACAAAATCTGATTTAAAAGACTTACCAGAAATTGTGGAATATTTACGAGGAGTATCACAAAAATTTATCATCTTTGTCGATGATCTTTCCTTTGAAGAAGATGATGATGCCTTTAAAGCGCTCAAGGTCGTTTTAGAAGGTAATTTAACCGCGCGGCCGCAAAATGTAGTTGTGTATGCTACTTCCAATCGTCGCCACTTGATTCGGGAGTTTTTTGTGGATAGACCTACCCCCAAGGATAATGAAGAAGTCCATGCTTGGGATACGATGCAGGAGAAGCTTTCATTTAGCGATCGCTTTGGTTTAACCTTGACCTTTGAACCAGCCGATCAGAAAACTTATTTGAAGATAGTACAACATCTAGCAGCACAAGCTGAAATTAATATTACCCAAGAAGATTTGGAGTTTCAAGCATTACAGTGGGCAACTCGCCACAACGGTCGTTCTGGACGCACAGCACGGCAGTTTGTTGATTTTTTAAAAGCAGATTTAAGACTTTTTTATGTAAATAACAATACATCCAATACTTCTGATTAAAATTAATTTATTGATGATTAATTTTTTTGTTAGTTACATAAAAATATGATGCGCCAGTAACTAAAACTAGATATTTCAGAAATACTATGATACAAAACTTTGGAAAAATGCCTTATTTAACCAAACAGAATAACCTGTGTATTCTAATTCGTAATTACATTGGACGGTACGCGAATGTAATTACGAATTATGTAGCCTGCTTCTCGCCTTCTCTACGAGACGCTACGCCAATGGCGAGTATTACGAATTAGTATGAAACTTACTTATTCTGATAATTTCACTACGCTAAAAACGAGCAATATGCAATCAGTAACGATCAGCAATCGATTTATACTAGGAATAGTTGCCTTTAGTGTAAGTTTTGGTCTTAGTCTCGTCCCAAGCTGGGATTTTAATAAAGCTTTTCTCACAGGTTTAATTACTGCTGCTACTATCTATGCAGCAGCATTATTTGTAGATAAGCGGCGGAGAAATTATGAAATGTTTGTTTTAGGTTCTCTCCGCAAACGAATTAAAGAAATGGAGGGGTTGAAAGCTCGTGTTGTCAGAGAAATAAATCAAATCGAAGAACATCATAATTTATTATATGCAGAGTCACAGCAACTCCAAAATCAAGTCACAGAAAGCCGTAATCAAAGAGATAGCTTACATCGAGAATTAAGAACATTTACCGGACAAAAAAAACAGCTAGAAACTGAAATCAATACTCTGCAAACTGAAATTAATAACTTGCAGAAAAATCAAACAGAATTGAATAATGCTTTTTCTATACTTACAGCAGAGAAGCGTCGTCTAGAGTCAAATTGTAATGTATCTCGTGCTGAAATCACGCAATTGCAAAGCCAAATTTCAGAACTCCAGCAAGAGAAACAAGAAGTTGAAAGTAATTTAACTCTTTTAGGCAGACTCAAACCCCAATTAGAAGAAAAACTATACGAACTGCGAATTGCAATTCAAGAGTTAGAAGTTGAGACAACCCAAAAAAATCAGTTGCTGGTAGCGACAAAAACCGAAAGAGAAAATATCCAAACCATCCTACATTCTTCACAAACCCAACTAGCAGAACACAAAGCCGAATTACAGCAGTTGCAAGGGCAAATTTCATTATTGCAAGAAGAACGAGATTCATTGCAAAATCAAGTATGGGAATTACTCCAACAACTAGAAACATTTAATCAAGAACCTTTAGCTGATAATTTCCAAGAAGATGATACTGAATTGTTTCCCTTTTCTGAAATAATGGAAACTACAGCAGTCATAAATAATTCGGAAATTGAGACATCAGAGAATATCCCTGAAGAATGGACTAATTTTTTAGAAAATCTCCCAGGATACGAACTACAAGTATTAAAAGCGATAGTCGAGCAAGATAATCCCAAGGCTGCTATCAAAAAAATTGCCGAAGCAAATATCACTATGCCGAATCTTTTAATCGATTCTATCAATGAACGGGCAAATGATACTATTGGGGAATTAATAATTAACTCAGATTCGGAAATTCCAGAAGTTTACCATGAGCATATTACCCATGTCAAAAAAATGATTGCAACCCATGAAAGTCTCATGGCTAGACATGCGTCGCCAAATTAAAATATTATTGCCGTCGTAAGATTAGTCGTAAGGTGAATATGTACCTTACCTATTTACTACGTGCTTATGCGTTTAGAATAAAAAGAAGTGTAATACATGGCAAAGCTCAAAATCTCGAAAAAAATTTCCACTGGTTTAATCAATTCCCTTGGTGCAGGGGTAGTACCAAGAGTAGGAGTTGAATATATCGCAGTAGGTCGAGAAAAAGAACTAAAAAGCCTATTACAAAATCTTGATGATATTGCAGAAGGTGTAGCAGCGTTTCGCTTCATAATTGGTAACTACGGTTCCGGGAAAAGTTTTTTATTGCAACTACTTCGCAACCGTGCTATTGAGCAAGGTTTTGTAGTAGCAGATGCTGATTTATCCCCTGAACGCCGATTAGCTGGAAGCAACAATGAAGGTGTAGCCACCTATCGAGAATTAATGAGCCATCTAGCTACAAAAACTCGTCCTGATGGCGGTGCTTTAGTCTCAATTTTAGAAGGATGGATTAATAAAATTCAACAAGAAGTAGTCAAAGAAACTGAAATGCGTCCCAATGACGATGGTTTTGATGACCAAGTTGAAGCGAAAATTAGGGAAGTAGTTCAGTATATTGAAGATTTAGTTCACGGTTTTGATTTTGGTAGCGTGATTATTGCTTATTGGCGTGGCTACCGAATAGATGATGATAATTTAAAAAATGCAGCGATGCGCTGGTTGCGGGGAGAATTTACTACTAAAGTTGAGGCAAAAGCAGCTTTAGGAGTGCGGGTAATTATTGATGATGATAGTTGGTATGACTATATAAAACTGTTTGCAAAGTTTGTCGCTGAAATTGGCTATAAAGGATTATTAATTTTAGTTGATGAAGCCGTACATTTATATCAAATATCTACTACAGTCACGCGAGAAAAGAATTATAATCGACTCCTGGCAATGTTTAACGATACTATGCAATGTAAAGCAGAACATCTTGGTATTGTTGTTGGTGGAACAACCAAGTTTTTAGAAGATCCCAAACGAGGACTTTTTGCAGACCAAGCTTGGCAAAGACGCACAAAAGAAAGTCGTTTTGTTGCACAGGCTAATGTTCAAGAAAATTCAGGGCCAGTGATTCGGCTAAATCCGTTGAGTGAAGCAGAAATCTTGACGCTTTTGCAACGTTTAGCTGAGATTCATGCACTCAATTTTGCGTATGAACAAACTTTGACAAATCGTGAGTTGAAGGAGTTTGTGAAAGAAATTATTAATCGTTTGGGTGCAGAAGCATTACTGACACCAGGGGAAATTGTGCGAGATTTTATGAGTGTGCTGAATATTCTTCACCAAAATCCAGGAATTGCGTTTTCTGAATTAATTCATGGTTCTAAATTTAAACCTACTGCTATGGGTAAGGATGCAGATGAGGATAGTACAGCTGAATTTAGTTTGTAATTTACTCTCTAGTAATTGGTAAACCAAGCCAATGACTAAGTTCATAAGCTAGCCAGTCAAGTTCTGGAGGAGTGACAGGAAAAAAATAGAATTCACCAGTTAAAATATCATACTTTTTGCTTCCTGCCCAGATTGTCAAAGAAGGTTGATTATAGATATCCTTACTTCGTTCTAGACGTAGAATATTCTGTCTGTAACTTGGAGATGGGTGAAGACGTTTAATTCCAAACAATTCATAAATCAGGGAAATTTTGTCATTATTAATATAAATCTTTTTTTTACCTAAAATACCTATGGAAACAAAAATAAATAATATAATTGCAGATGATAAAAATATCATAAAAGATGCTAATGCCAAAATATTTAGACTATCAGAAAAAATTGGTAGAACAGGAATAAATAAAAGAATTAGTATAGATATAATTAAATTAATAATAGTTTTTTGGCTAAAAAAACCTCTAGGTGGTATGAGAATTTCTAAAGAGTTAGCATTCTTAGTCAAAATAATTTTACTGCCAGGAGGTTTTCTAGGGAATGAATTACTTTGTATCCTGGGAATCTGAGATGTATTTCCCTGTAGTTGTAAGGCTTGCAAAGCGTCTTCAGCAGAAGTCAAACGTTGACTCGCAAGAGGTTCTGTCATCCTCCTCAACCAACTACTGAAAGTAGGATTAATATTAGCTACCTGTTAAAATTCAAGCCGCAAGTCGGTTTGTGGTAAATCGGTTGGATGCTGACCTGTTACCAAGTAAATTAAAGTTGCTCCTAAACTGTAAAGGTCAGAAGCAGGAATAGCTCTACCATTAAATTGTTCTGGCGGTACATAGCCATAGGTTCCCATCACTATAATTGTGCTACTTCTTCTGGCGATGGTTTGCACTGAACCAAAATCTACCAAGTACACTTCACCCACACTATTACCAGAGCGATTTGTTAGTAGAATATTGCTTGGCTTGATATCACGATGAATTACGGGCGGTTGACGGCCATGCAAATATTTGAGAATTTCTAGAATAGCTTTTGCTAGTTCCTTAACTTCTTCTTCACTGAAACTACGCCCAGCTTTGAGTTGTGCTTCTAGAGATTGGGCTGGGATATAACTTTGTAGGAGTGCAAATCCTCTACTGTTGGGTGAATCTAGCTCAAAGTAGTCAAGGTAGCGGGGAATGGCTGGGTGAGAGAGTGCTTTGAGAGTTTCAGCTTCTCGCTCAAATAGTTTGAGGTCGTTCCATTCAAACTCATTACCAAAGGTTAGTATTTTGACTACTACTAATTCTAGAGTTTGTAAGTCACGAGTTAGCAGCGATCGCCGTCCGGCTTTTTTGCCAAGTTCCTGTTGCACTTGATACCGTTCCAACAGGATCTCTTGGTTAAAATCTGGCGATTCATGATTTGTCATTTGCTAGTGACTCCAAAGCTTTATCGCTTTTATAGCTTTCCTGCTTGCTTCTGACCTACTGTAAGATTACTTATGTCCTGAATTTAAGACGAAATTAAAGCGTCAATTAAGAAACTATGTTGTAGCAACTAGCGCGTCGATTCGTATTTTCTCCTTGACATTACGGATGTAGCAGATAGCTTAAGTCTTTTTCCTACTTCAGAATTTCTTGACTCCCGCGTTATCATCTGAAAAAGATAAAACTTTTGTGAGGTGGGGAGGTTTTCTCGCTTAGGGAGTTCCGACAACTAAATCATCCCGTAGAATAGACAGGTGAAAACCCTGCCTCATAAAAAATACGGGAAAATTTTTAGAAATTCCTCAAGACTCAGGACTCGCTATTTATCTGCTCACTCAGGACTCAGGACTCTTTATGTTAGCAGGCACAATTTTGCAAGATGGAAAATATACCCTAATTCAAGAAATAGGGCGGGGTGGCTTTGGTATTACATTTAAAGCTACCCATCACTACTTAGGTCAGGAGGTGGTGATGAAAACCATCAATGAACGGCTGCGACAACATCCTGATTTTGCGAAATTTGAGCGCCAATTCCAAGATGAAGCCAGACGATTAGCTACCTGTATTCATCCAAATATAGTCCGAGTCAGTGACTTTTTTGTGGAAGCTGGACTGCCTTACATGGTAATGGAATACATTCGTGGCGAAACCTTGGGAGACGCATTTGTATTACCAGGAATAACCTTACCTGAAGCCACAGCAATTCATTACATTCGGCAAATTGGAGCAGCTTTACAGGTAGTACACAACAATGGTTTGCTGCACCGGGATGTTAAACCAGATAATATTATTCTTCGTCAAGGAACACAAGAAGTAGTACTAATTGATTTTGGCATTGCTAGAGAATTTAATGGCGGTGTCAGACAAACTCACACTGGTCTGGTTTCTGAAGGCTATTCTCCAATTGAGCAGTATTTGACGCAAGCGTCGCGCACACCCGCCACCGATGTTTATGGTTTAGCCGCCACCTTGTATTCACTGTTGACAGCACAAGTACCTATGCCAGCATTATTGCGCGATCGCGAACAAATGCCATCCCCCCGCGAATTGCAGCCACATTTGAGTGCTGCTGTCAATCAGGCAATAATGCGCGGTATGGCGGTGGAGTCTCGTTTTCGACCAGCGACAGTTGCTGAGTGGTTACAACTCCTACCTGGAAATGAGGGGCTGATGACACCGGAAGCCTTAGCAACTTATGCAGTCCCAACTGTCAATTTATCTGCCCAGCAAGCTGCAACTTTACTTGGGAAAACTGGCCAAAATCGCCTTCATAAGCCATCTGTGTTGGCACCTAACCCAGGCATCGCCAAAGAAAATCTACTGGCAAAAAAACCAGGATCGTCTCAAATACTCATTGGTGTAGGTGTAGCCTTGATTGCTGCTACCGCAGGTTTTGGCATCACTAGCATTTTACCCAAATCTCAGCCGCAGCCAACTGCAAAGCCGCTTTTTGAACAGCCTACTCAAAAACCCGCTGCGAAAGTACCTAGCTTAGAAAATGGTGCAGAGACTAACACCACCTCAAGAACAGAATCAGCACCTCTTTCTAATTCCAAGCAGCGCCGACGTAATCGCCGTTCTTCCTCCGAAGAAACTCCTAGCAGCCCTACAGGAGAATCACAACAGGACGATTTGCAGCAATCTCCATCTTCACCTAGCGTTTCCCCCACACCCTCGCTAGTGGAAAAACTACGGGCGATCAGATCGTCTCGTAGCGCTTCTCCCGCACCATTGCCACAAAGTAACTTACCTGCTTCTAATCAGAATTCTGCTTCTCCTCAATTGGTAATTCCATCAAATTCTGTGGTTATACCAGCAGCACCACCGATACAATCCAAACAGTCAGATCCTTCTGCTGTAGTAGTACCAACACTAGAAAAGCAAAATACACCGACTGAGAATCTACCACAGAGCGATCGGAAACTTCAGGAAAAGCTACAAGATGACAATAATTAGCCGATTTTAGATTTTGTCTTTTATCTAAAATTAATCTCATGTTTATTTCTTTTTCTGTACAACAACTTCCCCCTTCTTATTAATCTTTACCGGATTTTTAGGAAAAGCTTGCTTATTCAAAGAACGCATGAGTTTCACAGTCCTAAAATACCGATCAATTTGAGGAATTCCTTGCCTATCCATCCGCACAGGGATAATTTTACTTGATACCAAATCTCCGATAGAGTTGAGTTTAACTTCTAAAATCATAGAGTCACCCGTCTGTGCATTTGTAGATAAAGTTCGATATCCTAGAAAGTTTCCTAAAGAATAGGCAATGATTTTTCCCTTATAGATTTCCATCGCTCTCGGAACATGAGGCCCATGTCCTATTACTAAATCTGCTCCCGCATCAATCATGTTTCGAGCAAACTTAATTGAATTACCTCGATTTTCTCCATAAAAAAACTCTGTCTCATTCTTAATATGTAGTGCCCCCGTCCCTTCGGCTCCGGCGTGCATCGATACTACTACAATGTTTGCTTTATTTTTAGCTTCTGCTATAAGTGCTTGAGCTGCTCCTAAATTATGAATGGAATTATACATTTCATAAGGAGAAAAACCCACCATTGCCACGGGGATATTGTTAGCTTTCAAATAAAGAATTTGATTTTTATGACCTAATGTTGCAATGCCCACAGCCTCAAGATTTTTCTTTGTATCTTTGAACCCTACCGGGCCAAAATCCATTGCATGGTTATTGGCCATATTAAACACATTAAAACCAACCTCAGCAAATAGGCGAGCATATCCAGGTGGGGAACGAAAAGCAAAGACTTGTCCTTTATTAGTATCTTTGGTGGTGTAAGGATAATTAGTTAAGCTACTTTCAAAGTTACCAAATAAAATATCAGATCCTTGCAAGTGAGTTCTCACTGACTTTGGTAATAATTGATCTCGAAACCTGGGTAATCTATAGTTAGGAAAATTAGTACCAGGAATAATATCTCCAACAGCTTTGATAGTAATAGTATCTGGAAAAGTTTGCTGTTTTGGTATTAGTGACGTAGGTTCAGGAATGCCAATCGGTAATGGTACAGGTTCAGTGGGTGTAGTAGCAGCGTTTAATTGCTGTGATTGCCCAAGCCGAATAACGACTCCTATACTAATACCCATATATAAACAAATACTGATAAAACTAAATGAAAGCCCTCTCCCCACAATGAGATTCGCCATCGTTCATTCCTCACACGATGGCATTAGTTTATCCCACAAATCTGTGTTGTTGCTGTATATTTTAGTGTTTTCTAGGCAATATTTGACTCAGTAACCAGGTAAATATAATCTTGCTAATGTTTATTCGCTCCAGAACTTAGTAAAAGCCATATGGTTTTTGCCATAGAGATACATCATTTTTCTCTTGTTCTCAGAGAATAATCATGAAAGTTGATAATTATCAGCAGATACAGCAAATGTTAGGACTAGAAAATGACTTATTAGTACGAATATCAAGTAGTTATGTTGACTAAAATCACACATGAATAATGATTTACATTACGTATGTTATTGTAGTGTAATGATACAAGATTTCATGGCAGATATCAACAACATGTATAATAATGCACTAGTTATTACTCGTTATATAATAATTTTTTTGACGAGAAAATCAAAATATTCATTATTATTTATAGTATTTTTATCTTTTTGTATATCATTACTGCTGGCATTAATTCATGGTACATTATTGTACTTCTCTTGAAGCTAAAAGGATGTCTCTAGCCGCTTATAAAATAAATAAAAACGGAGAGGGGGGGATTCGAACCCCCGTTGGGTTTCCCCAAAACGCATTTCGAGTGCGTCAAGCCTAGTAGATGGACACTATGTCTGGTAAGTGTTACAGTGTTTTGAACGGGATATCACTGATAGACCTGTACCAATACCTGTACCAAGGCAAGCAATAATATGGCATTAGCGAAGAGTAGATATACTCATTTATCGGTTGGCGCGGTAAAAAATGAAGATGGTACTTTTTATCGCCTCAGATTTAGTACCGCTTTAGGTAGAAAAACTATCGGACTTAGCAGTGATGAATTGCAGGCATATAATATTGCAATGTTGGTCGACGAAGAAGTGACGAGACAATTGGCTACCAGTACAGAGGTTGACCTGGATAGCTTGAGGGAACTAGTGAAGTCTGAATTGAGTAAGGTAAAACAAAAACAAGGCAAGAGCAACATCAGGCTAATAGAGAAAGATGACTTATGTGTGCTGTGGGACAACTACGTAAACTTCCATGTGAGCTTGGGACAGTGGAGTGAGACTTATATCCAGAGTCATATATCGTTGATACGACGATTACTTGAATCCTGTCCCGTTACCAAGTTAGAGCAAAAACAGGAGTTAGTAGAGTGGTTGTTTTCCAGTAATACTCGCACCAAGCAAACATCCAAGGATAGATTGAAGCTCATTGTCGCCGCTATTGACTGGAATAGTAAGCACGGTAATATTCCCCGACGTTGGGGTATAGAGTATCGAGACCTACTCAATGGCATAAACATCAAGCAGGAGAAAAAAGTTGCTTACAAGGATGACGACACACAAATAGATATATTTAAAGTGAAGGAAATCTATCAAATACTAGAAGCTTTTAGGGATGATACGCTCTCTCGTGTGAGTGGTAAACACAGGCAGTATTGGAGGTACGTAACATTCTTATGGCTTACAGGCTGTAGACCTTCTGAGGCAGTAGCACTCAAATGGGATAACGTTGACCTCAATAAAAAACGTATTAAAATCTGCGAAGTAGAGATGGTCAGAGGTGGTCAACGTATTACTCGTGCAAGTACAAAAACTGTAACGTATAGGTTCTTCCCGATAAATAATGAACTGGAAGAATTACTACTACTTGGTAGTAAGCGCACAGGGTACGTATTCGTTAACGGTGAGGGTAAGCCAATCTCTCATGCTGCCTTTTACTCTGTTTGGGGCACAGTTCTCAAAAAATTGAATTTGCACTACAGAGTTCCCTATCAATTACGGCATACAATGATTTCATATCATGCCAACAATGACTACCCATTACACAAACTTGCAGAGTTAGTTGGTAATAGTGAAGAAGTTATCAAAGAACACTATCTCAGGCTTGACATTGAGAGAATATCGCTGCCAGGTATTATCAAATAATTTTTTTACAAAAAAAAGATACCCCAGAGTAGTGTAGTGCTACCTTGGGGTATTGTTTTCTGAAGTGTCATATTTGGATGTCACTCCAGATGACATATTTACATGTCACTTTTTTAGCTAGTAGGTATAACCGATAGGTCATTATTACCGTTAACGGTAATTCTTAGATTATCCATCCTGAAGTTACCATAGTAAGTACCGCCTGGTTCACTACCTATCAGAATGTTGGCGTTGGTATTATTAATGTTACTCGTGCCAATACTGGCAGTACCTTTTTGCACTCCATTAACCCAAACAGATATCACTCCATCCACTCGTTTGATGCCGATGTGATAAAGCGTATTTACTGCCACTGGAATACTTGTTATTCCGACATAGCCACTACCACTGTAGAAGTAAACTCCCATAACACCAGTGCTATCTAGCTGAATAGCAAAGGTAGAATTGGAGGCATTTCCACCATATTTATTAATTATGGCTGCTGGTGCTACCGATACAAACCTTATAAAGAAGTCAATTACAAAAGTAGAGTTACCAAAATTGTAATCGCTTCTATTGGGTATACTGGCATACCCTGCGTTACCAGTTAATAGGGATGACCCCGACAATAGAACCACACTACTATCTACTGATGCTGTCCCAATAAGTGAGATGGTATTGTCTAGTGCCACATCTGTTGGTGGTGTTGCATTAAACAAAGACTTGAACACAACAGTTCCATTCCACGTCGGTGTTGTCCCCCCACCCGAACTGCCACCACTACCACCGCTTGATAATCCTGCCAACAAGTCGGCTTTTGATATCTTATAGGGTGTATTAGTGCTGTCAATTCCAATAAAATAATCACCACTTGCAGCAACAGTTTTAACGATTGTTGGAACTGTCAGCCCACTGTATGTATTGTAGTAATTGTTGATTACTTGCAATGCCCTTTTATAAAGTGTCATATTAATCTCCTATAAGTTGGTCGGCATGTATCCACGAGAGTGTAGCAATCAAGCCACCATCAGCAACATAGAGCATATTCAAATCACTATCAACACTCAATATCTCGCCCTCAGATTGCATCCCGTAATTGTCGATATATTGCACTATTTCACCTATCCTTACCATCACCGTTTCATGCTCATCATCTGCTATTGAATACGACATTTTTCTTCTTCCCTGTTATGTCTATAAGGTTTATTGGTGGTACATTGATGCCTACATTAAGGTAAGCATGAGTAAATGTCACTATCCCAGATTTATGTACAGTTGGAACTTCCAGAATCTTCCCTCTTACCGTTACTTTGTCAGGTCTACTAGAAGTAGCATTAGTACGCTTACTTCCTACTCTCAGAAGGTCATCATTAACAGAATGCCCTTGTATATCTAGTACTTGTTCTACTATCCTTCTAGCCTCTTGTTGGGATATCACGTCAAGCTTGAATTGATACCCTTTCTCATGGTCGGCATAAGTATAGGTTTGAGTACCTTTTGATATCTTGAGTGGCGGTGTTGCAAATTTGGCGTGTATACGTTCAGTAAGTGTTTTGAGGTAGTCGTCTGTTGCAAAATCTTCCTTATTTTTGTTCATCAACCTGAAGGCTATCTGCATCGACAATGCGTCAACAATCTCACCTTTACTAGATATCCTGTTTTGCTTGCGATAGAACTTCAATACCACTTCAGGTCTATGCCTTCTATCAGGCATTTCAGTAGGTAATGTACCGTAAATAGTACCAAGGTCACGTCCATTGAACTGTTCGTGTGTTGAAAGGTATTGGATGATTTGTGGTTTAAGAAGTTCTTCGCTACCACCAAGCACTATTTTCTCGTCTGGGTTTTGCCTATTGGGCGTTATCTCCACATATCTTTCATGCCCCAATACTGGAGTTTTCTCGCGCTCCAACATTGCTGTAGAGAGAAACGTATCCACAGCATTCGCAACAACATAACCCGCTTCTACGCATGCCTCGTCTGCTTCTTCTTGGAACTCTTCAGTAAACTCTCTCAACGCTCCTTCGGCACCGAAAACATTATCCAATAATTGCTCATTCGCTATAGCAAAACTCCAAGGTTGACTACCAGCGCTACCCCATGCCCTGACAACCTTTTCAGTGTTAGCGCCAAGTAGTTTTTTCACTAATTTACTTTGACTCTTAATGAACTTGCGAGCGTTTTTGTAGGTTTCCGTAAGAAAGATTTGAGTACCTAATCGCAATGCCGAATTGAATAATGCACTCATATTTTGCAATATTTCTTCTAGTGCTTCTTCGCTCACTTTTTCTAGCACCACAGCGCCTAATGGTTCATTGAATACCATAATGGCTGCTGCTGGCAAAATACCACATACAGCATACCCAAAGGCATTACCCAAAGCACCGCCAAGTTGAGCCATTAACGCAGTCCATTGAGATTTAATACTGGCATCAAGTTGCTCATCTGTAGCATTCCAATTAAAGTTCCAAATAAACTGTTTTGTCGCCACAAACCAACCCCAAAAAGAACTCCATGAGAACTTAAAGTATTGCGTTACCTTGCCAAACAAGAAACCTGTTAATGACCATGCTGCATTAAATACATATCCTATGAAGTCAAGCACTCCATTGCCAGTACTGCCATTTCTGGTGATACCCTGTTCCATGCCACGAATGATACGTGTGCCAACCTCACCCCTAACAACACGACTTGTTAACCTTGCTAATTCAAACTTTATTGCCATACCCTACCCCTATTGCTGTGAGATGACATGTAAATATGTCACTTTAAATGTCATCTAAATATGTCATCTGGGAAATATACATTCTACCTACCTGACAATTTCTCTGCCGTCGTTATCGTAGTTGCCTTTTTCTGTCCCAATCTCTCGTATTTTAGGGCGTTGGTCGTAAGGTCTACCCCAAGGATTAATAGTATCGGTGATACCAGAAACCTCGATAAAACCTCTTTCAGCTTGTTCTGTGAAATCATTAAAACTACCCTGCTCATTCTCCTTATGATTGGCGCTGATAGCATCAGGATTACCTAGCAGTTTTTGTTTTAGGTCTTCCACAATATCACCCGTCAATGACCGCCAATTTTGAGCATTCCATCTTGCTGCCATTGTCTTGAGTATTTTAAGGTCATCTTGCAGGTCATTTTTATCAGTGTTTTCATAGGTGACAATTTTGATGTTTTTTTCTTTCAATGTTTCAGTAATATTCTGTCCGTTGGGGGTAAAAAGTGATGGTATTTCTTTTTCTTTTTGCTCAAGTTTGTACCCTAAAAACTCAGCATTAGCTAGTGTTACATCAAGCGTTTTTACACCCAATTGTTTTGCCATCCCTGCTTCTGCCATTGCCTTGATAGCGGTGATAAGTGTTGCCTGAGTATCACGCTTCGTTGTTATCAAAAGCCCTAGTAGCTCTGCCAGTCCTTCGGCAACATTGGGTAGTGATATTGTTTCTGTTTGGTCGCCATCTTTCGTAAGGTCGGTATCCTCCACTTTTATCTCAATAGGAAAAGCACCAAGCAATGCATCCAATTGTTGCATCTGCCACAACATCAATTCTGCGAGTGACTCAATGTTGATATAGCTTGGATTCTGTTTTGCAAAGTTATCAGGCACACTTGCAGGTAGGCTACCCACACGTTTGATGAGTAGCTTCAGTAATGCGTCGTTGTTTTGTTGACCGGGGCAGCACATATCTTTATCCTCTTTTTCTTTTTTTTTACGCTTTGGCGGTGGTGGTGGGTCTGATGTTGGAGTGAATGATGGACAACCTAAAGCGTCGGGAGAACTAACATACAGGTTGTCAATAATGGGAGTAAAATCACCTGCACTCAAATCATCAAGTATTGCATTCACAGATACTCTATCAGTGCCACTTTGAATCTCCACATTCATGCCACTGACGTAGTAGGAAGGATATGAAGATAAGTACCTCTGAGGGTCTCCATCAGCACCACAACCATTACCTATTTGTGGGTAGATTTTGTAAGTACTGCCATTACCAGCAGTCTTTACCTCACTAACGCCTGAACTACCCCCAGAGTTATAGAAGTCGTAAATGTCGCCTGTAAAATCGGGAAATTTCGACTTAATCAACTGAAGGATTATATTTGGTGATGAGTTCTCTGACTGCCTGACATACCCATTGATGTCAGTGTCGTATACAAACCCTAGTATTTTTGATGCATAAATCACCCTAAAGGTAATCAATCCACATCGGGATAAATCCATGCGTCGTAGCTTATCGATGTCATTGGGTGGTACTTGAGGTAGTTGACAGTATGGGTTCCTATGAGTGAAAGTTCCGAAACGAGTTGTGAGTGTAATATTGCATGGGTCAACGTTGAGAGTTGCGTCTTTGAAATCTTGATAAATTCTTCCAGCAACAGTTCTTATAGGTGCTGATGCTTGACCGGGGAAAATAGGAATAGGTCGAAAGTTTTCATTATCTTTTATCAGCTTCATTAACTCACTTTTTTGAGTATCAGCGAAATAGCCCATCACACATACTCCCTTATCTCAATAGAAGCTGTACCACTTGCTATTACTGCATAGTATGAGCCGGTGTATATTGGTGCTAAAGCCTCATAATAATCACCGGGTGCTAACTTCACTGCATAGCTCGAAGTTTTAACAGTATTAACAGTATCAACAAAAACGTCCACTAAGGAATTGTTTTGAAAGCTAATACCAGTCCTATTGTTGTTACTGTTAACGATTTTGCTTGCAGTAGTAGTAATAGTGTTGGCAATGCGTGACGACGTATCACTTATACGCTCTACGGTTACTACCCTCTCAAGGTCAGCAAACACCGTTATCTTATCACTACCAAAAGCACCGTTTTGTAATAGTCCAAAACCTACGTTTTTCATTTGAATACCTACCATTGCATTGCTACCAAGTGCATGGTCACCAAGGGAATATTCTCTATATGGGTAAGGATTTGGATTAAGCAATGAGTACGCTGCTATTCGTTGCCAATTCGTACCGTTATTTGTAGTCAGCAATATATCCATCTCGATGCGTGGTGATTTCCACTCAAGGTTGATAGCATCCAGTAACTGTTTACTCTCACTGTCCTCTAGGTCAAATACTGGAAACGGTACTGTTGCAATGTTGTAGATGAACGCTACAGCCTTAAGATTCTTCACCTCAAAGTACTCATTCACCACTCTGTAGCCTGCTTTAGTGAATGATGTATATGTGAAAAGTGGTACTACATTTGTTTGAGTGTTGGCATCCAATGTTATTGCCACTTTGGTTTTGATAGTGAAAGTATCGAGTGCCATACACGCCTCTAGGGTAAAAAGTTATTCTTACTGGTTAACCTGTAGGAAAAAATTTGTCTAGTACCCAGATTTTCAAGACGGGTATGGTCGTAAAAATAAGTGTCACTCAAACATGTCACTCCAGATGACACTTTAAAATGTCACTTTGAAACAACACGTACCCTTGCAGAATCACGTCGTTCAGTAATATTTTTACAGGTACTTGACATTGCTTCAATACCTTGCTAATACTTAGAGCATCCCAAAAAACACTTATACGGAGTGTAGTAAAAATGGCTGCTACTGCTGATTTAACACTGGCTGAGGTTTCTGCTGAAATCTTGGATACCGACGTAAAAGATTACGTTGCTGCAATGGATGCTTTACCTGGCACTGCTGGCATGAGTGAATTTCTTGCCAAGTTCTTGCAAGGTGCTGCTATTGCACAATCTAAAAAGAATACTGCCAACACTACTGCTGCTACTGGTGAACTCCTAAACTCATACCCACTACCTACGACTGGCACTGTACAGACTGACATTGGTAGTGGGTTACAAACTTTTACAAGTACCTACCAGTTAACAGTTATATCCGGCGCTGGCATTAGTGCTACTGTTCCCGCTCGTGCATAGTATCTCATAACCTTGTAGGGTGAAATTCCCTACTCTTTTTTTAGGAGTATGAACGATGGCAACGCAGTCCTTGAAACACGTATTCTATCCACTTTACATGGATAAACCCGGTAGTGGTGTAGGCGAAGTAAGAAATAAGGCTTATGGTGTATTCGCTACACGACTCTCTACCCATAGATTTCTGGATATCCCAGACTCTAAAATTTTTGTAGGTGATATCGAGCGTGAAGCTAAGGGAGGTATCCGCACTTTCACTTTGGCTGACGGCACAGTGCTATCACAAAGTAAAGAAAACAGTGATGGCAAAGTAGCAGATTACGTCTACACTGTCAAAAAGAGAATTGGTCAAAAACGTGTCATTATTCGCACGGGTAAGAGGATATACCCAAGTGATTCTAAAAAGACACAAGTTCATACACTGAGCTTTGCTTTTCCAAAATGGGCAACAATTCCCGTAATATCCGATGCACTCGGTGAATTCATCCCCCCAGCTAAAATTGCTCGTGACGGAACGCCATCTTCCACCGAAATTGAACCATACTACACTATCGAAAAAGGTGGTACTTATGGTATCTGGCAACAGACAACAGCACAATCTAGCATCGTTGCTGGCACTAATGTTACTGAACTTCTGAACAAAATTCGGGCTGACGGTGGAGACATTAAGCAGTAGGTCACTCTTATGTATGATATCGCTAGTGAGTGGAAACAAGTTATCAACGTTAGTCGCAAGGCTGTTAAAAATGTCAATGGTAAGTACTTGCCAATAGCACCAATAGAGCCTGATACAGTACTGACTCACAATACCATTGCACTCTATCTCACTAGCGAAAGTGCTAACCCTAATTGGTATAAAGCAGGGTATCTGTATCAGGCTTTTTTCATACCATTCGGCACTGCTGGTGCTGCACAAGGTGAGCAAATCAAAGTAATCCTGAATCGCTATATGATTCACAGGTTTACGACATTTCCTGATATTGAAAACAAGTACGTGTTGAGCTACTCGCCTGAAAGTTACTACAAAGATGTAAAGTTGCAAGTCTGGGAATATGTTGGCACTAACCAGGGAGCAACCTTGGATAGTTTGCAGACAACTCAAAAGGCAACGTTAGCCAAGGTGAATAGTATTCAACAGTCACTAAATAGATAATACAAATTTTGGGTAATGAAGTGTTATACCCAGCATGGTTTAAAAGCTATGTTGGGTATTTTTTTTGGGTGTAGGGTGTATTGTTCCGAAGTGTCATATTTAGATGTCACTTAAAATGTCATTTTTAATGTCATGGATAAAAATTTATTGCATGACATGTAAATATGTCGATACAAGTGTCATCAAAAAATGTCACTCTGATTTAGTAGGGTAGGGGTTTATGAGTAACGAGGTTATTATGTGGATTGTCGGATTATCTGTACCAGCTTTCGTGAGCTTATTAGTACTGTTTGTGCAAGAGCGTGGAATACATCGTCGTCAACGGATGGCTGATTACGCTAGTAAGGAGCGTGTCATGGTGCTACTTGAAAACGATATCAGCAACTTGAAAAGCACCACAGATAAGATGTCTGTAGTGCTAGATAGAGTAGATGTTAGGCTAGATACTTTGTCGGAGCGAATGGTCAAGGTAGAAACTAAGTTGCAGTAGCTTGTATTGCTAGTACCAATTCATTCTTGTTCATGTTGCCATAACCCTTTATTTTAAGGTTTGTGGCAATTTTTTTGAGTTCTCTGATAGAGAGAGTGTTCGGTGGTTTTTAAAGCCCTATTAACACGCTCAGATATTCCACCCTTCCTGTATCTTGAGAACTCAAACTTCATTTTTGCTATCCTGACAAGTAGTTGTACTTCTGATACATGATTTAAACCAATGTCAGAAGCACCGCTTATTAATTCCATCTCCTTTAAGTCAGATGCTGTCTTGCCACATACAGCAACGGTAATCGCGTCGTGTGCCATAGCAGCATTAAACTTATAACGTATACAACTATTCTGAAACGCTGACTGTGCATCAGTGCAAAATAGGCGTGATTCCTCCCACGACACACGACTGTTGATAGCTTGACGTTCATATTGTTGCTCTGATTTGACGATGCTAAAGACTGCGTCACAACGACGTTGTAGTGCCTCTTGCATACATGCCGATACCAACGCTTGGGCTTTGATGTTGCCTTTGAATGCTTGCGACATCCAGAAGTCTGATGCGATATCGACAGGAATAGCATTTATCTGTCTACCTGTGCCAGATATTGAAAATTTGTCGAAGCTGAAACCTTTACCGGGTAAATGGTTCAATCGATTTTCCTTTAAAAAACGTCGGAACCCAATCTCAGATAATTCAATCGCTTCGGCTACTTGAGTTTGACTCATTACGTAATCACCGTTGGGCAACTGAAATACTTCTATTTCAATACCAGCGATTTGAATTAACGCACGTTTGGCTTTGTCTGACATGATTGATACTTATGTACTACTTTGCGAGGATAACCGGCTTTGGCAATACTGCCAAGACCCTGTATATATTGAAGTGATATTGAAACCTGTTATTTCGTGTTAGCTATTGGTGTAAACCTTAGTAGCATTTAAAATGCTTGATTATTCCTTAGTCAGTAGGTGTAATTGGGTAACTTTTTGAGGAATAGTCAAGTTATCAAAAAACACCTTCAGTTCAGACTCTAGTCCATCTTTTCGCGATACCTTGCTATATTCCTTCTCCACATCAATCTCGTAACCGTACTCAGAAGCCTTGGAAGCGATTGTCTTGAATTCTTCGTGAGTAAGTTCACGTCCTAGCTCACGCTGACACCAGAAAAACAATTGCTCTACAGTGTAGTTGTGCTTTAGGTAGCCAATTACTGTGCCCGCTAAACGTTCTGCGTTAGTTGTCCTTGATTCTACTGCTTTGGAATTTCTCATATAAGTCCTGTGTGATTTGTGTGTTGTTTACTGTTATCGAGAACAGTAGTTTAACGACGTACTGAGGTCGTGTAAACGAATACTTCTGAAGTCAATATGAGCTATTGATTAGCTTGTGACTTATCCCTTTGTTCGCTGTCTTGTGCATAAATACTGCTAGCATCAATCCCTAATCTATTCAGCAAAAGTCTAAGTGTTGAAACTAGCTTGCGTGCTTGTTCGTAACGTGGTGAGGTCTTCTTTTCTTCACAAGTCTTTTCCCATACGGCAACCTCTTTCTCTAGGTCAATTAAGAGTTGATAGATGTCATCTAACTTACTAGCAATGGATGTTGGAACCCATTTCTGTACTACGTCATCGACATACTTCTTCTTCCTCCCTGAGCCTGGTTTTCTAGTACCACTACTTGGAATACCTCTAGGCATAAAACTCAATTTTTGTGTGTATGTGGGATATTAACAGCGCTATGGAGTCGATGAATCCCTGAATCCCTTGCTGTTGTTTCCTTATATCATTTATGTCACATCAACGAAAAAGTGTCAATCATTCTTGTGATAAAAATAAGAAAATAACCTGAAACATATACTGTGACTAGGTAAAATCATTTTTACAAGTATCTTGGTGATATTGGGCATACCCTATCATTCCTGGATGACATGTTTGAGTGACATTTTTAGTGACATGTTTTAATGTCATTCAATTTACTAAGGTAGGGATTGTGGCTACCAACTATTTGTTTGTGCTTGATATACTCCTCACCCTCGTGACGATAATGCTCTACGTATAGTCGTGAGTACTCTTGTTCAAGTGAGTCGTATTGTTCCTGTAATGACTTGAGTGATTTTGTCGTAGCATCGATGCGTTCTGATAACAGTTCCTTGCGCTTCATCAGTTCGGCAACCTTTTTGTCGAAGGTAGTGGAAGTCCTAACATGTGCGTTGTTAGGAATGCTGTAACTACCAGTCCGGCGTATAGCGGGTATTACCTCGGATGTCAGCCACTTTTTAAAGCGCTTGGTTGATGGCTTGCGACTTGTTAAGACAAGTGCATACAATCCTGGTTCATTCACACACCATACCTTCTGCGCCCTGGTGCTAGCAAATTTGCCACTGACATCATTTAAAGTTATGTCACGTGTTTTTTCGTCATCGTCCAATTTACTAATAGCTGTTGATGGATTTGTAATCTCTAATGCCTTGCAAATATCAGCCGCTACCCACCAAGGGTCTATTGCAGTACCTACAAAGCGTATGTCGTGTGTTTCAAAGCTGAAAATAGATAAGTTACTCATTATTCTTGTTCTCTGTGTATAGGTATTGTCTGTGAGTGACATTTTTACATGTCATTTAAAATGTCATATTTAGATGACATCTCACACACTAAGGTACTTGTTGGCTTGTTTAGCGCGCTCTATTATTTCCCTGGCATCGAGTACAGCCCTTGCCAGTTCAGGGTTAGCATCAAGTACAGCTTTAGCTTCGGTGAATAACTCTTTTTGAATAGACTGTAATTCCATCCTCTTTTCAGCTAGTTCACTTTCAAGCACCCTAATGTGATGCCGTACCAGTGCATCGTTGGCTTTTAGTTCAGTGAGTTTTGATGTGCTGACAGATGGTAATGCTTTGATATTTGCTTCCTTGGCAATACTTTCACATTCAATAAAGTATTTGCGGATGACTTTACCCTGTTCTGTACCTGACATCATCGCAAAACACTTAAAGCAATCAACTGTCAACATAATATGTTTTCCCGGTCTGCCCCCGTTAGAGGCTTTTTTACCCAAAGTTAAAAAGTCTGTGCCTTCTTCAAAATTAGCTACAAGGCAATCAAGTGCTTTCTGTTTTGATGCCCAGCCCAGCCATAGCCACGCATCATCAAGGTCAATAGGAAATTGTTCATCAGAGTTATAAATTGAGAGTGCAAGTGTCTTGTCAAAGGTAAGCTGTGTCATTGTTTTGTCATTGGGTATTGTGTGCGTTGAAGCGATGTTGAAACCTGTTGTATGTGTTGTTGTGAGATGACAATAAAATATGACATCTGGAGTGACACTCTGGGATGTCACCTAGGAAGTACTACCTACCACTACTACGTGCTTTATTGTAAGCAGTTTGCATTTTTTCCCACCTACTTACCGCCGCCACGTGAAAGCTATGCAACAAGTCAAATCTCTCTTGCTCTTCATAGTCTTCATGTGAACCTAAGATAGTGAATTACCACCACACAAACTACCAAAAGTCAAGAGTAAAGCATAAATATCTCACACATAAGCAAAACTTACACCTTACTGTAAAAAGTAGGGTGTTTTCTTGTGAGTGCGTGAATGATAAGTAAACTTAAAACTGTAGATTTACAGGATTGATATACAGTAAGGCTTTTAAATATTCCGATTTAAAATCGGAATAATAAGAACTTATGAATCATCTATTGATAAGTAACCTAGCGTATAACGAACAGTGTGCAGTAATGCTCAGAACGCTTTACCAGCAACGCATTGAAGCCTATAACGAAGGTTTTTCTTTATAGGCAGTTACATACTTTTTGCTTATATGTCATTAGCGATAAGTTTTCATTATCAACACTGGTGCTGACTTTATCACAGCATTTTCACTCACAAAGCATACGTATCAAGCATTGCAAGGTGTTTACTATTTTTGTAAGTAGAAAATATGAACTTATTGAACCATTTACTGTACCAACTGTACCAAAAACCTGTACCAAGTCCTACAGCACAAAATGACCAAAAATAAAAGGGGAAAACCTAAGAACCTTACCCTGTATGCATTTAACGGAGAGGGAGAGATTCGAACTCTCGAAGAAATTGCTTTCTTAACGCATTTCGAGTGCGTCACCATGAACCGCTCGGACACCTCTCCAGATATTTATTCACACATTTTAGTATATATATATTCAAATGCCGTGAATTGAGGGAAATTTTAACTCATTTCCTATATTACTATAACATTAGCGCTTTATCTGCGTAACAGAATGCTTCGGAAACACCAAAGGCTAATTACAGTGATTTTCAGGTAAATAGACCATAGGGTAGGGGCGCAAGGCCTTGCGCCCCTACTACGACGGATGTGGTTCAAATACATGAAAACTGCTGTAAGGTTTGTATACATCGGAAAAGACATCACAAATAGGGGATAGAGAGCTTTTATCTCCCTCTATGGCTTTTCTGATTTTTTCCCCTAGTTCGGTGTTAACACTTTGAAAACCCAGATGCAGACCAACTTTGCAAATTTTCGGACGTGTCTAATGAACAATGCCAAGCTTTTGAAGCTGCGGCATAATCTTGGACAGGCGTGTTTTTACACTCATTGAGATGCCCCCGTATTCAAGGGATACCTTTTACAGTGTCGGCTCAATATCTCTGTGACAATTAATGAGTAAAGTTCTACAATATATACTATGAATTTTTGATTACATCTGTGCATTTTTGCATTCATGGAATGAATAAATGTTGCACTTTATACGTACTAAAGAGCCATTAATTGCTAGATTATAGTTTATTATTCATTGATAAAAGTGTACAAACTATTGCACCAAGCATATAAACCATAGACGTGTCAGCATCTTTTAAAACTAAAATATAAAACAGAGACAACACTACAAAAACAAGTACCGTTATTTTCAACATAAAACCTAACAATTTCAACCATAACTACGAAGAAAATACATCAGAAGTATGTCTTACGTTTTTTGAAATTGTTGCTTGCAGAAAAATATTTCAATTTTTAATAGCATTTAAGACTTCACTATGGAGAAATTATTGAATCTCTATTCTTAATATATTTCTGAAGTGAGTGTTTACCTGATTGTAATTATGACAGTTTTTTTTGTGGTAGTAACTAATCTAGACAAAAGTACTTATATCAAGTACTTTTGCTAAAAAAACTGGTTCACAAATCTGAGCTAATTTTGTTGATGAATATTTTTTACTCTTCTCACTTCTTTGAATCTAGAGTATATCATCAACCGAGCGGTAGCATAAGTGACTTATCCTGCATTACCACGTAGCTCGACTTTATCCATTTTTTGGCAACACTCAAGATGACGCTGAAACCTTTATAGGACAGTAGTTTTACTTTTTCGATTTCAGCGTGAATCAGTGATATGGAAAAACTTTTTGCCAAAAAGCTAGGGGTTTTGCTCTATAAGGAGAACCAAGTTCTTAATTTTGGATAAAGTCGAGTTCTGCCTACGCCAACCCTTTTAGCGATCGCTCTCCACTATATAAAGGAGCTATTACGGTTGAATCCGAAGTGTTAACACCACTGTACTAGTGAGAGTCTGGGAAGGTAGCCAAGCTAAAAGCGATCGCTTAATTAATTCAATCACAGTCTGTTCCTTCAAGGATGAAGCCTGTTCATCTAGCAGCAACTGTCTCACCCGTCCCTGGCTAAGTTGGAATTCAAACACCAAATCACCACCGAAACCTCTAGGGAGTTGAATTGCTTGCAAGTATTGAGTCAGCAGAGAAATCATCTGCTGATTCAATCCCGTCACGCTCACAATCTGTAAATGAGGGACAGAGGATTCCTCTTTCCGTAAGGCTTTTAAATCTTCCAATTGTGGCATCGAGCTTTCGGAAACTGATAACAGGCTATCAAGATTACTAAAATCATCAGCATATCCAAGTTCAATTTCTGACAATGACTCCATCTCTTCAAACCGTTGCATCGGTTTTGCTGGCGCAGACATTGGGGATGGTGGTGGTAATACAGACATTGGAGATGGTGCAGATTGTTTCTTTGCTTTCTGGCGACTGCTTGCCATTCCACCCCCTGGAGCTGCACCAAAAGACACGTTACTAAAAATACCCTCATAGCTGATTGCTTCAGGTATTTCCACAGGTACTTGCACAGATATAGAATCCTGGTTGGGATTGACTCTGATATCATCACTGACGGCAACAAAAGCCGTATATTGCGATAACAGTTGATAAGTCAGAGCTGTATCTATCACCGCTTCTACACCTCCCTTTGTGTCGCCACTCACCATTTGATTCATTAAATCCTTGATGCGGGAACGTCCCCAAAGTTGAGCAATCGCAGGATTACCTGTTTGTGGAAAATCCAGATGAAAACTGTGCTGATAACGCCTACCACCTCCAGTAATGCCAGTAACGTGCAACTTTCCAGAATGCGCGTCTGGTTTGCGTCCAAATAACACTAACGGTTGCTCTGCAAATAAATCTGGTGGTGTCGATGGATACATGATTGGAGATTCACCATCACCTTCCCATTGCAATTGAATATTGGCGAGGACTGGATTATTGATTTGGTGGAAGAATTTTTCTACCACTTCATCTACAGGTTCATCATGGCGAATAATCCGAGCAATACCCCGTCCTAATTCTGCAATCCGATTGAGTAAGAAACGATTCACCGAACTACCTGCACCAAAGCTATGAAGGCGGGTTCCTGGCTGGAGACGCTGTTTAACTTCTGCTAAAATTTGGTTTTCGTTGCCGATATAGCCATCAGTTAGTAAAACAATATTTCGCAAGCGTCCCGGATTTGTGGGTTTTAAATTTAAGACGGTGCGAATACCGCCTAACATTTCCGTTCCACCATCGGCGTTTAAACGATTGATATAGTTGATTGCTAATAAACGATTTTGGAAAGTATTGGCGAGGGGAACTGGTGAGAGTTGCTGTGTAGTATCGGAAAAATCAATAATGCTAAAGGTATCATCGGGATTGAGTCCATTGATAAAACGGCGCATCAATTCCTGACATTGCATCAGTGGTTCGCCGCTTTGAGAACCGGAGGAGTCGATGAGAAACACCATATCTTTGGCGACAATCTCATCAGGACGGTACTCAACGGCGGGAATCATGTATAAGGCAAAGTGTCCACCCCGTTCATCGGCTTGGGTAAGCGTAGTTGTTTGGGTGTTATTACTGCTAACTTGGTAGCGTAAAATTAGGTCTTTGTTGGGTATTGTGTCTCCACCACCTAGTTTGACATTCACTAACTGTCCTTCACGGATGATTTGGATTTGGTGAGAGGGTGAGTTAATATCTTGAATCTCAACGCCAGCATTAATTTCTATAGTGACATTAATATCATGACTTGAGCGCATCCCGGCTGGCAAAATGGGAGCGTTCAAGCGGGAAGCATCTGGAACTAAATCGGTATCTTGATTTAAAGTCATGGGTGCAATGGCTGAACCACCCCCGACAGCATTTTCTTCGATGGTGATTCCGGGAATGTAACGGGGGCCAACAACCATTGGGAAAACAAATTCGTAATTTCCCCCCTCAAATTTTAGGCTGTCGCTGTAGCGAATAATCACATCAATTTGTTCGCCTGGCTTGATGTTTGCCAGAGATTGGGTGAAGATATTGTCTCGTTCTTGTTCGAGAAGTCCGGCTGTCTGTCCTTGTTTTCTGGCTTGTTCGTAGATGGCTAAAGCTTCTTGACGTTTTTTGATGCTGCCTTGAATTGTGCGATCGCCTATACGAATCAGCATATCATCAACGGCGGCTTCATCGGGTAAGGGGAAAATATAAACGGCTTCTAGGGTTGTGGTAAATGGATTTTCAAAACTTTGGGTAACTTCCACCCGTGAGATGTTACCAGCGATTTTGGCTTTTACTTCAGTGTGTTTGAGGGGAAAGGCAATCTGTTGGTTGAAGTTTTGCAGATATAAGCCACTGGGTTGTTGTTCTAGGGTTTGAGTCATAATCTTTACCTGGCGCTTTTGTTTCCTGTCTCTAGCGTAGGCGGGTTTTTCTGGGAGATATGCTCAGTTTTATGCTCAGTCGATGCTCAGTAGTAGGTTCACTTGTAAATAATGATTTTCGGTAAAATTGCCAGTCTAGTTACTGTATACGTGTTTTATACTAATAAAACGTAACCTAAATTACATTAACCATACCTTACAAATTTATAACAGTGAATAAGTCACAGGCTATTAAGCTACTTGAAGGTGAAGGATGGACAACAGCAGATGCTAAACGTGCATTAGAGAAAATTGACTTTAATATTAATCCTGACGAAATTACTATTCGTAGAGCTATTTCACATTTTGCTGGTTCTGAACTAATAAATCGTCAGCGTCTTCAAGCTGCTCAGAAAGGTTTGGTAACGAAGAAAACAAACGAGCTTGAGCGAAAAGAAAAGGAATATGCAACGAAAATTGATCGGCTTATAAATTCTCAAAGAGAGGAAAAGGATAAACGCGAAGCTGAAATTCAAAGTTTATACAGCAAAAGTAATCTTGTAGAAGATAGGCTCAAAGCTATAACTTCTCAAAATAAAGATTTGATAGTTGTAAATGAGCAACTAATGAAAGATAATAAAACCTTAAAAAATTTAATTGATGAAATCAGACTCAAATTAGCTATAAATACCAAGAAAATTCTCCAGTATGAAGACAGCGAAATTCGGAAAGCAGTAATTCACTTATTCAAATCTACACTGGGTTAAAAAACAACTCTATGACTGAGCATAACACTAAAAAAATAATTTTCAATGGTATGAGCTACCGCGATACTCAACGTGTTAACTCAAAAAATAGAAACAAGTTGAAGCAAGAAGATATACACTGGCTAAAAACAGAAGGTTACAAGAATGTTGGATGGAATAACCTTATTAGCCTTTATCATAAAATAAAGGATTTTTTAGATAAATATCAATTCGATGATTTGACACTTGAAGAATTATTTTTAGAAGCAGACCGAATTGGAAATAAATATTTTACCGTTCAAGAAATACAAGAAACTAATCACAGATTAGCTAAAGAAGTGAATGAGATTGCAGAAGAGATCGATAAGCAATTTCCTGATACAGAAATAGAATTTATTGATTTTAGTAATAAGCCAAAAAAGACATATAGGAAGCAAAATAATCAAAAGTTATACAGAACTGTCAAATATTAGAGGAAAGTCCAATGAACCTTGAAGAAAAAGAACTGAATGAATTATTTAAAATTGCAGATAAAATTGGCAGCAAACGCTATCATAAACTAACTCATCAAGATTTTGAAAATTATAGAAAATTCGATTACTGGCGATATGTTAATGGTGATTATGAGTGTGGTACCACACAAGAAAGTAAAACTTGGGTGAGAGATAATTCAGACTGTTACTGTCCAATTTGTGGGGACAAGTATTTTGAAAAAGGTGGCAAAACAATAGATCATAAGCTTCCTAGATCGCAATATCCCTGGTTATCAATGGAATTCAAGAATTTTTGGGTAATTTGTTTGATGTGTAACCAACAAAAGGGTGAGATGCATTGGTATGAGTATGAGCATTATATATTTGTTCGCTATCCTGATTATTATATTGGTGTAAAAGTTGCACGTCCTAGTTACTTGCTCCAGTCTCTCAAAGAATAAAAAAATCTCGGCTCATTTCGGTGAAGGAATAATTGCCGCTTGTTATGCACTTGCGAAAAATTATTAACCAATCCAATATCGGATTTATAGTTTTTTTGTAGCTACAATTGGGTTATTAGAATTGTTAAAAAATGATTTAGGAGTTGAAATATGAATGCTCACAAGATAGAACTTGTGTTAACTGAAGATGAAACTCTGACGCTACATGGTTTACCTTTTCATGCAGGTGACGCTGTGGAAGTGATTATTCTAGAAGCGAAGCCTCCAGATAACCAAGTAGCACTAAAATTCCAATTAGATACAAATCTTTATCCTTTGCACGATACACAGCCATACCATTATGAAAATCCATTTTAATAAAAAGAAGAATACTATGCTAAAGCAAAATCTTTGAAAAAATAAGATGAAATTAACTTATTTTAAAGAAAAATTATTTGCCGCTCCAATATGGAATTTATACTTTCTTTGTAGGTAAAATTGGTTTATTAGAATTATTTGAAACTCATTCCCAGATACCCTACTTATCTCATAAGTTGGAATCTAAACCATAGATGTATGTCAAACTCGCTGAAAGCATCAACAGCAGGACTAGCAATTGTAGATAAATCCCGTCAACGTCTAGGTTGGACAAAAACTAACACGGCGCGTTGGTGGCAAGATGCCCATACCTCTAGAGCTACTTTACGCCGATTTTGGCAAGGCGATCGCATCCAGCGAGAAATCTTCATCGCTATCTGCCAAGCTGTTGGTATTGTCAACTGGGAAGCGATCGCAGAATCATCTAATGCAGACTTAGAATCTATTGCAGATATCACTACGCCTTACTTAGAATGCAATGAAGCACCCGATCTCGAAAGCTTTTATGGACGAAATCAGGAATTGGCGCAGTTAGAAGAATGGATAACTAGCCAAAACTGGAAATTAGTCACCATTAACGGTATCGCTGGTATTGGCAAAACCGCTCTAGCACTGGCTTTAGTAGACCGCATTCAGTCAAAATTTGATTGTTTAATTTGGAAGTCTCTACAAACTTCCCCATCTCTCATTTCCCTGCTGAATAGCTTACTAAACTCCTTTGAGCAAAGCGTTGCCCAAAATATTCAACAAGGTACTGCACAACTCATCCAGCAGTTACAAAAACGTCGCTGTCTGTTGATATTGGATGAATTCGAGGCTACTTTCTCCCAGCCAGAAGACCTCAGTTATGGTCAATTTATCCAACAATTAAGTCGAGAACGGCATCAAAGTTGTATTCTGATTAGCAGCCGCGAACAGATAAACACTGGTGAAATTAATACTAAAACATTTCGCTGTTTAAATCTCAAAGGATTGCAAAAAATAGAGGCTGTAGAATTATTACAATCAAGGGGATTGACAGGCAAGGAACTGGGGTTATCAGTTTTAATTCAACTTTATCGCGGTAATCCCTTGGCGCTGAAACTAGTAACACCATTGATTCAGTCTGTATTTGCTGGGAATGTTGCTGCTTTTCTGAGTCAGCATACTCTAATTGTAGGCGATCGCTTGCGTGTGATTCTCAAACAGCAATTTGAGCAACTTTCCGGCTTAGAGCAAGACATTCTCTACTGGCTGGCTATTTGGCAAGAACCTGTCTCATTCTCTCGATTGCAAACCCATTTGCTGATATCCGTTGACCCAGCGATGGTTTTAGAGGGCATTGTAGCCTTAGAAAGGCGATCGCTTTTAGAAAAATGGGTCAGCGATTATGAATCCTCATTTACATTGCAACCCCTAGTAATGAAAGTGGTGACAGATGAATTGGTGGAACATGCTGCTCAAGAGATTTATAAAGTTGTGCAGAGTAATGATATTCGTCATTTTCAGATATTGCGAACCCATTGGTTACTAAGACCAGGTACTGACGATATTGCAGGCGATCGCATTTTAACTCAACTTTGGAAAAAGCTTTGGCATTTGTATGGTGCAACTCTTCCACAAATATTTAATCAGATTCTGTTGTTGTTAAATGGTCAATCTCCTTTGGCAATGGGTTACATCAAGAGTAATGTTGCGATTCTCTCAGGAATAGAATCAGTTTAATAAAAAACAACCAGCCTAACTAACCGGCTGCATTAAATAAATGAGTAATGAGTAATATCTATTACTTATTACTTGTTACTTATTACTTATTACTTGTTACTTATTACTTATTACTTATTACTCATTACTTCAAAATTAAAGACAGTTGGAATCGGGGATTTAAACCCTTGAATTTACGATAACAGCACGGTCATTTACTAATTTGCCATCTTCCATGTAGACAATGCGATCGGCAATATCTAGAATGCGGTTGTCATGAGTAACTAAGAGAATAGTACAGTCCTGTTCTTTAGCTAGTTTTTGCATGAGGTTAACCACATCTCGTCCCGATTTACTGTCAAGGGCGGCGGTGGGTTCATCTGCTAAGACTATTTGAGGACGACCTACCAACGCACGAGCGATCGCAACTCTTTGTTTTTGTCCCCCAGATAAATCATCAGGATAATAATTCAGCCGATGCCCTAATCCTACCTCTTCTAACATTTGGGCTGAACGGGTTTTCATCTCTGCTGGCGAAATATTATTATGCACTTCCAAACCCATTCTGACGTTCTGGAGTACTGTTAGGCTACCGTGCAAGTTGTGCGCTTGGAAAATATAGCCGTTATTGCGTCGCACCTGGGTTAGTTGTGCTGTACTAGCACCACAAAGTTCTTGTCCCAATATCTGCAAGCTGCCCGATTGGGCAGAACGCAAGCCGCCAGCTAAGGTGAGAAGTGTAGTTTTACCAGAACCAGAAGGGCCAGTCATAATAATAATTTCGCCGGCGTTAATATCTAGGTTGATATCAAAGAGAACTTGCTTGCGGAGTTGACCAGAACCAAAGTAATGGTCGAGATTTTTAACAGAGATTACAGCAGGCATACTGATTTTAGATTTTAAATTTTAGATTTTGGATAAGTCTATTGTTGATTATCCCCATGCCCCATGCCCCATGCCCAATGCCCATTTTTAAAACATATCTGCGGGGTCGGCAGACTGTAATTTTCGGGTGGCGATCGCACCAGAAATAATACACATAATCATAGTTAGTATTAGCACTGTGGTGGCTCGTGCTACGGTCATGTAAAGTGGCAAATTAGTAGCATTACGAGTTAGATGGTAAAGTCCTAAAGGTGCTATCATTCCTGGAATAAAGCCCAAAATTGCCAAAATTATCGCCTCTTCAAACACCACACCTAATAAGTAGAGATTGTTATACCCCATTGCTTTGAAGGTCGCGTATTCTTTGATATGAGAATTCACATCTGTAGAAAGAACTTGATAGACGATAATCACGCCTACCATAAACCCCATTCCTACACCCAAGCTAAAGATAAACCCGATGGCTGTATTTTTTTTCCAATAATCTGTTTCAAATTCGATAAATTCAGCTTTGGTCAAAACTTTAATATCATCATCTAAATGAGATTCTAAAGCTGCTTTAATTTGTTTTGGATCGTACCCTGGTTCGAGTTGAATCAAACCTAAACTGACACTGCTGGCTTCTCGTTTAGGAAATAGCCGCAAGAAGTTCTGGTCGCTGGTAATTAGGTTCCCATCAGCTGCAAAGGATGCGCCGATTGAAAATAAGCCACTAATGGTAATCGTGCGGCGATCAATTTCAGTAGTTACAGGCAAGCCTTGTTCAACTTGAGCGATCGCTTCTTTATAATCTCCTCTAGAGGCGCGATCGAACAGCAGGGTATCTGGTAGCTTCACCCGATCTATCTGGCTGTTCACATCTGGTAAGTTAAAAGCTTGCTTTTCAGGATTAATCCCGATAACTAGGACAGATGTCTTCTGGCGTGTTTTCGGATTCTTCCAATCGACAATGTTGACATACATTGGTTCTGCTGACTTCACCCCCTGTATGTCCATTGCTTGATACAGTCGCCGCCGTGTAAAGGTGGACGCATTTAAGACGTTACGGGCTTGAGGGCTAAGTAGAAAAATATCAGCCTGTATACTGTTGTGCAGTTTAGTATTACTGTCAAACAAGGCAGTCTGAAACCCTAGCTGCATAAACATCAGAATATCAGCGAAAGCAATGCCTGACAATGCCACCAACAGACGGCTTTTTTCATGACTCAATTGCAACCATCCTAGAGGGGTTCGCTGCCGCAGTTGTTGAATAAATCCAATCATAGTTCTATCACCGCTTTTACTTGCAGATTGGTAAACTTGGCAGCTTTGGTGCTAGATGCTTGATCTAGTTGCACATGAACTTCCACTACTCTGGCATCAATATTGCTAGAAGGATCGCTGTTAACCAGATTTTGTCGCTGTACCTGCATCCCCATCCAATCAACGGTTCCTTGTAATTCTCCGGGAAGCGAATCGCTGATTACCTTGACCCGTTGCCCCGATCGCACTTTGTTAATATCACTTTGGTAAACTTCTGCAACTGCATACATCTGGTCGGTTCGACCTAATTCTACAATCCCATCACTAGAAACGGTTTCTCCGGCTCGTGTATGAATCTTCAAAATTTGTCCCGCTTCGGGTGCGCGAACATAAGCTTGATCGAGTTGCGCTCTAATTTTTGCCATAGTCGCTTGAGCGCTGTCTACCTCTGCTTGGGCGTTGGCAATATCTGTTGGACGGACTTCAGCCGTTTGGTTCAAGGTGGCTTTGGCTTCGTTAATCTGCTGTTGCAAGCTAGCGATGATTTGATTGCGGTTAGCTTTGGCTTCTTTAATCTGCTGTTCTAAAGTTGCGACAGTTCTGGTTTTGTTGGCTTGATTTTCGATTAACTGCTGAGTAGAAGTTTCTGCACTCAAGCGTTTTTGATCGGCTTGCTGACTGGAAATTGCCCCTGCTTTGTATAAAGCTTCGTAGCGTTGCACATCTACTTGAGCGTTCCGCTTTTCGGCTGCTACCCGATCCACCGTTGCTTGTAAGCTCTCTCGTTGTCCTTGCAAGTCTGCTGCTAGGCGATCGATTGTGGCTTGCTGAGTTTTGATGTTTCCTTCTAGTTCGACTTGCAGACGGCTGACAGCAGCTTGCTTTGCTCCAATTTCTCCCTGTTTTGCTCCCGCTTTTACCTGGTCGAGGTTAGATTTGGCAACTTGAACTTGCTTTTGGGCCTCAACTAAACTTGCCTGCAAGCGATCGCGACTATCCATAATTGCAATTACCTGTCCAGCCCTGACGCGATCGCCTTCTTTGACTAAGAGTTTCTGAAGCAGACTTCCTTCAGTCGAAGAAGTTGCAGATAATTTCATGACTTCTCCATTTGGTTCTAAGCGTCCCAATGCTGTCACTGTTTTTACCACTGGTTGAACAGCTACTGGCGCGGCTGGCTTCTCATTAGCCGTGGCCTGAAACTTTAGCACCGTATAAACGCTAGCTCCACCGATTAGCAAAGATGTAATTACTGCTAGTGTAAGAGGCGATCGCAAAATATTTTGGGAAGACTTCAAATCTTCTAGTTTCCAGTTCTGTACCATACTGTTCACCTTTTAGCATTAATTGCACTAAACTGTTCAGTTCAATTTATGCTAAACTAAACGGAGTAGTTTAGTCAATAGTAAAAAGTCAAACTTGGCAATTAACCAGTTTTCCCTGGCTTCCCCACCAACATAAAAACAAGAATACGGGGATCAAGGAAACTGAGGGATTGGGAGAAAAAATAACTCCTGTCTCGTGCATTAAATGCCGATTAACTCATTAAAATTCTTTATAAGAGAGGATAATTAAGAAATGGTACGCATTAAAACTGACGAAGTTGATCGAGATAATTCGCTTGATAAAGTAGAGCAAATTCTGCAAGGGGCAATGCAGGAGTTCCTCCAAAATGGCTATGCTGGCACAAGTATGGATCGGGTAGCAGTAGCGGCTGGTGTTTCTAAAGCGACAGTCTACAGCCACTTTCAAGATAAAGAAGGGCTTTTTAAAGTTCTGATAGAGCAACTAGCAAGCAAAAAGAACAACTCTATTTTTGGCACAGTACCGATTGAGGGAGAACCAAGAGCCGTACTGCGTGGTATAGGAACCAAAGCATTAGAACTGATGAATAGCGACCAAGAGCATAGTGCATTTATGCGAGTATTAATAGGAGAATCTGGTCGTTTTCCTGAGTTAGCTCAAATTTGTGTTCATGCCATGATTAAGCCAGTAACGGAAACTCTCACTCAATACTTGGCTGCTCCGGAGCTAAAAATACCTGACCCAGAGGCAACAGCAAGAATTCTCTTAGGGGCATTGGTGCATTTTCATATTACTCAAGATGTGATGCATGGGAGGGACATTATCCCAATGGAAAGCGATCGCCTGATTGATGCGTTGACACACCTAATCACTAAATGCGCCGATTGATTGGCTATGTCCCATTCTTAGCTGATGGAGTGCTGTTGCCTATCCTCTGGCTTTTTTGGTTTCTTAACTTTGAGCTAAAATCCCACGGCTTAATTTGAAAACGAGCAATAGCAATGTTTTCATGGCCGTGGGAGTTTTAAAAGCTGGCACAAATACATCCTCCAGCGATCGCAAGATTAACTAGGCAGGAATGACTTGAACAATTAGTGACCGTTTATCCAGTGACTGGATTTTACCTACTTGACTGAGGTCTTTTGCAATTCTGTCTAGCAGTTCTCCTGCTTGGTCACGATATTGATGTTCTCGGCCTCGTAAACGAATGGCAAACTTCACCGAATCGCCTTTACTCAACCACCCAACTGCTTTTTCAATACGTAAATTGTAATCAGCAATACCCACGTTTAAACCGAAACGAACTTCTTTTACCGTAGGTCTAGCACTCTGGCTCTGACGTTTTTTCTTTTGATACTGAAGCTTGCCATAATTCAGGATTTTGGCGATTGGGGCCTCTTTGCCTTGAGAGACTACAACCAAGTCAAGCTCTAGGCTCTCGGCTAACTGTAGCGCCTCATTGGTGTCGATTAGACCACGATTGTTATTCTCATGGTCAATCAAGAAGACATGAGGTGACTTGATTTGTGAATTAATCAGTTGCTTTTGGATTGCGATAACGAATTTCTCCTAATTGTTCAATACTTTAATATTCCAAGTAATGCTAATTTAACACAACACTGAATCAGAGCAACTTTAACCACACAATAGACTACAATCTGTTAGAATGTGGGACTGCGGCACTCGCTCTTCAGTCTTTGCGTTACTGCCCATCCAGCCTTTCAAGACTTTTTTATCCGTCCGCCTAAGACTGATGCCGCCATTGGCGACAGGCCGATGTTACTTTTGGAGTTTTATGAATTTTTCTACTCTCGGCTTGTCCAATGAAATTATCCGTGCGGTTACAGAGCGAGGCTACACCGAACCTACGCCAATTCAGATACAGTCGATTCCTGCCGTCTTATCGGGTAGCGATTTACTAGCTGGGGCACAAACTGGCACTGGAAAAACCGCTAGTTTTACCCTACCGCTTTTACATCGGTTATCGTCCCAGAAGAACGTCAAAGTTACATCTAATGGATATCGCCCGATCCGGGCACTGATTCTCACCCCAACTCGTGAACTCGCCGCCCAAGTGGAAGAAAGCGTGCGCGAGTACGGCAAATACTTGCAGCTAAACTCGATGGTGATGTTTGGCGGAGTCGGTATTAATCTGCAAAAACAGCGTTTGAAGAACCGAGTGGATATATTGGTGGCTACTCCAGGGCGACTGCTGGATCACGTACAGCAGGGCACGCTGAACCTGTCACATATTGAGATTTTGGTTCTAGATGAAGCAGATCGGATGCTGGACATGGGCTTTATCCATGATATCCGCCGCATCCTTGCACTTTTGCCCAAACAGCGACAAAATTTGTTATTCTTCGCTACTTTTTCGGACAAAATTAAAGCACTAGCCGCCGGACTACTCAATAACCCGAAGATGATTGAGGTGGCACGCCGCAACGTCACCGCCGAGACAATCGCCCAAAAAATTTACCAAGTAGACCGTGACAAGAAACGCCAATTACTTTCTCACCTGATTCGGCGAGATAATTGGTATCAAGTGCTAGTGTTTACTCGTACTAAGTATGGCGCTGACCGTTTAGTTAAGCAGTTGGGTGAAGACCGCATTCAAGCATTGGCAATCCACGGTAATAAGAGCCAACCGGTGCGTACCAATGCTCTGGCAAAGTTCAAGAATGGTAGCTTACAGGTATTGGTGGCGACAGACATTGCTGCTAGAGGTCTTGACATCAGCGAACTACCCCATGTAGTCAACTTCGATCTACCTAATGTACCGGAAGATTATGTTCATCGCATTGGGCGAACTGGTCGTGCTGGTGCGTCAGGTGAAGCCGTATCGCTGGTGTGCGTCGATGAATACAGTCTATTGACAGATATCGAGAAACTGATTGAGCAGCGTTTGCCAAGGGAAGTAGTGGCTGGCTTTGGCCCTAACCCTGATACAACGGCCGAACCAATCCCCAATGGACGACAACACAGACCCAAATCTGGAGGTGAAAAGCGATCACCTCGGACTCCTAAACCGTTACAACGGACATCAGCTAAACGTAAAGCAGCGCCACCCGCGACTAATGGCGAGAAGCCTGGGGCTCGTTCGTCCGCATCGCGCCGTTCTAAGTAGGGACTGGGGACTGGGGACTAGTACCGCAAGGCGTAATTCGTAATTACCTATTTGCAAGGGTTTCAGATATTTCAAATGGGTGGCTTATTTACGCTGTGCTGTACTAGTAGTCTGTCCCATTAATTTTGAGAATTAAGAGAACGAACCGCAAAGGACGCAAAGTAGAAGAGATAAAGAAGAGAAATTTAAAACTGATTCACCTATCAAAACTTTTGGGACAGACTACTACTAGTTCATGTCATTAGTTTTGATGGTTACGAGATCCCCGACTTCTTTAATCAATCTATTACAGCTAAGACAGCTTTTGGCAACAACTTATCTTTAAACCAAACAATTCTGGCGGGGACATCATTTAATTTTACTCCCGCCTTTTCTAAATTAAGTCGCTCGGAAATTGCCAAAATTAAGTCATCACGTCCAGCCCGCCGCACCTGAGAAAATTTCTTTTGTAAATATTCTGGTCGCCAGTAACCAACAATTTCTAATAAGAAGGTGCGTCCATCAGAATGCACTAAGCGAAAATCGGGAATCATCACACTACCAGGAATTGGGATTAAATCAACTTCTCGCTCTAATGCCCAACCACTTTTCAAAGCATCCCACTTATCAGCAAAAGATGCTTCTAGCATACTATCGTAGGGTTTCCCTGGTGGATAATGGGATACTAAACCACATTCTGAATTCAGGGTGAAACGTCCAGTCTTCCAAGTATTTGTATAAGCATCGCGGGTTTGGAGAATAGAAGCAAGACTCCATTTCGTAACGTGGAGTAAAGCGGGAATAAGTTTAGCGATCGCTAACCCATATCGCGTACTAGGATTAAACAGACTCGTCGGCCCATCTATCGTAATCGTAAACCCGTGATCAGCATCACCCTCAATATAAGCCATCAATTGAAACAACTTCAGATAGCGAAATAACAGCTTATATTCCCCCGGAACATTCCGATGAGCATTTAACACCAGTTTACTGGCCTTATAAAACACACCCTGCACCTGAGATAAGTTATATCTATTTAACAAATCTGGGGCTGTTGGTGCATCAAATACTGTCAAAATTTTATTTTCAGATAAATCAGCATATAATCCATTCCGAACCTGTTCCAATAAAACTTCGCGTTCAAGTTCTTGAGTTAACTCATCAGCAATTTTACTCAGAGTAGCTTGGGTTGATTCTCGACTAGAAACAGACTTTGCAGCCAACGAAAACACCCGTTCTCTTAACATTTGTGGTTCCAAAGGACTAACCACCTCAAAAGTGCAAAAACTGCTTTTGAGAATATAAGCTAACCCCCGCTTTACCCGATAATCTGTAGAATCTCCTTCAAAATCAGTCAGTTGTCGCTCAAGCACACCCTGAGTCTTCCCCACTGCTGATTGAAAATAATTAATTAACTCAATCGCCAACTCCGAAGTTTTTTGATCAATCTTCAGTCTCTTCGGAATGATCTCCTCTCCGTTTTGGCGATGCATCAGTAAGTCTGTCGGTAACATCTGAATTTTGGATTTTAGATTTAGAACTTCCCGTTGAATAATTAATTTCTAACTGTTCCGCAGCCTTCAAACTCCTTTCCTTCCCACTCCCATACACAACCTCTAACTTCCCCTTCTTCTCCTCTTCCTCTCTGCGTCCTCCGCGCCTCTGCGGTTCGTCTCTCCTCTCCCCTCTCCGCCTAGCCGAAGTCCCCTCTTCACTCGTATCCTCCGCCACCACCTCATACAAAATCGCCTGCTTATTCTCAATATTCCCCTTCCGTAAAATCCTCCCCAATCGCTGAGTATACTCCCTAGCCGAACCCGTCCCCGATAAAATAATCGCAACAGTTGCCGCAGGTACATCAACGCCTTCATTCAACACATGAGAAGCAACCAAAGTATTATATTTACCCTCTCGAAACTTGGTTAATATCTCATGCCGTTCCTTCACAGGAGTTTGATGAGTAATTGCCGGAATTAGCAACTCTTGAGAAATGCGATAAACTGTTGCGTTATCAGCAGTAAAAATTAAAATTCTTGCTGGATAATGTTCTGCCAATAAATTAATCAAAATTCGCAACTTCCCATCAGTCCCCAAAGCGATATCTTTCGCTTCCCGATGCGCTAACATCGCCCTACGTCCAGATTGCGATCTAGCACTCATTTGCACGAACATTTGCCAACCTTGTAGACTCCCCAAAGAAATCTTTGATTGCTTCAAAAAGTCGTTGCGGGTTTGAATGAGTTGATTGTATCTTTCTCGCTCAAGTTGCGATAACTTTACCTTAATTTGGACAATTTCATGTTCTGCTAACGCCTTCCCCGCCAAATCTTCGGCGCGTTTGCGATATACTTCTTCACCAATCAGAATATTTAAATCAGCGTGTTTACCATCAGTGCGTTCTGGCGTAGCAGAGAGTCCCAGACGATAAGGTGCGATCGCATATTCAGCGATAACCCGATTAAAATCTGTCGGTAAATGGTGACATTCATCAAAAACAATCAACGCATATTGATTTCCCAAGGTTTCGGCGTGAATTGCTGCACTATCATAAGTTGCGACTAAGATAGCTGTTCTATCCCGCGAACCACCTCCCAGCAATCCCACCTCAGCATCGGGGAAAGCTGCTACTAAGTGTGCATACCACTGATGCATTAAATCTAAAGTTGGCACTACAATCAGCGTCGTGCGTGGCGTTGATTGCATCGCCATTTGCGCTAAATAAGTCTTTCCCGCCGCCGTGGGCAGCACAACTACTCCCTGCCTACCCGCCAGTTTCCAAGCCGCTAGCGCCTCAGTCTGGTGGGCATAGGGTTCCATTTCCAAAGTGGGAACCAAATCTACAGGATAAAATTGCTTGGCCTCATCGATAAAATTCACTTCTTCCGCTTGTAGTGCTTCTACTAGCGATCGGTATCTAATTGCTGGAATGCGGAATTTTTCAACTCTATCATCCCACGTAGCATAATCCATCCAACCTTTGCCGCGTGGTGGTGGATGCAAAATTAATGTGCCACGATCAAAATTTAGTGTAGGGGTACGAGCCATTTATGGGAATTGGGAATTGGAGACTGGGGATTGGGGATTGGGGATTGGGGATTAGGGATTGGGGATTGGGGATTGGGGATTGGGATTAGGAAAGTTCTTCGCTAGTTTTCAGTACTTAGTATCTAGTTACTAGTTACTAGTAACTAGTACCCAGTCCCCAGTCCCCAATCCCCAGCCCCTTGATTACTAATAACGCAAAAAGTGCATGATTAATCCAAGTAACTCAGATAAAACCCAATTAGATGCGCTCATTAGTCACGGAATGTCCAATCGGCAAACTAACAATAACCTTGCCGAATCCTACAAAGAACAGCGACAGAGCTTTCTTCTGAAACGGCTGCAATTGCAGGCGCAGATTATGCTGGTAGCGGGCTTGACTTTAATCGCTTTTTTCCTTTGGGCAAATTCATATCTAGAAGCCAAGATATACGCTTTTAAAATTGGGATTGTCGTAGAATTATTCACTCTTATTTGTTGGGGTTTATGTAAAACTCCTATCGGTCGTCGCCATCCTGACTTAATTTTTTTGAGTTTATGCTGGGCTGTAACTTGTGTTGTCCAAATTGATATAGCTTTATTGTTTAATAATCTGGAACCTAGAAGCAATATTTGGACTCTGATGTTTCTTACTCAGGCTACAATTATACCAGTTCAATGGTGGATGCATTTAATATCTCAACTCGGAACAATAATTTGCTATTTAACCTTATATTTATTATATAATCCTATATTGAAGAATCCATCAGCTTTTTATGCTGAACAAGGATTATACTTTTTTTGGACTTGCATAATTTGTGTATTTTCTGTATTCTTATACGAACGCTTGAGAAAAAAAGAATTTTATGCACGTAAAGCAATGGAACTGGCGCAGCAAAAATCGGAACGGCTGCTACTAAATATTCTGCCAGGGATGATTGCGGAACAATTAAAACAACAGCCTACAACTATTGCTGATAGTTTTATGGAAGTTACGGTATTATTTGCCGACATTGTTGGTTTTACAGAGCTTTCAGCTCGTACATCTCCTACAGAATTAGTAGAGTTCTTAAATACAATATTCTGTTTGTTTGACCAATTAGCAGAAGTTCATGGAGTAGAGAAAATCAAGACTATTGGCGACGCATATATGGCTGTTGCCGGATTGCCAAATCAGTCTAACGATCATGCTTCAGCAATAGCAAATATGGCGTTGGATATGCAAAATTCTATAGCTATATTTAATGCAGAAAATAATCAATTATTTAGCATCCGTATTGGCATTAGTACAGGGCCAGTTGTGGCGGGAGTGATTGGTCTGAAAAAGTTTGCTTACGATCTCTGGGGAGATACAGTAAATACTGCTAGTAGAATGGAATCACATGGAATAGCTGGTAGTATCCAGGTTTGTGAAGCAACTTATCAACTTTTAAAAGATAAATACTTATTCCATAAGCGAGGTTTAATTCAGGTTAAAGGCAAAGGAAAAATGATGACTTATATCCTCAAAGAAGTTAATTATAAAAATTAATATAGTTATGCTGTTTGACGGATATAGAGAAATATAAAATATATAATTAGAGCGATAAATTTTAGCTATTTAACCTCTGCTAAAACTAAGCTTTAATCCTTTAGATAGATTCACAGCAAATAACTGTTTTAATGTGTATTGTTTCGATGCATAATAAATATTGAGCGATGTCTACGACGGGCTGTGACGCTCTCTACGAGACGCTAGAAGCGAACGCAGACTGGCTAACGCATCGCATTGTCTAGCTGATTTGGGAATAATCCTTTAGCTAGCTGCATAAAAGGAGAAGCCACATTGAAAGGAACACGTTCCCTTCTAGCACCCTATGCTGTTGCACTATTGGCTGTTAGTAGCACATTGCTACTAACACTATTGCTACAGCCACTACTGAAACCAACTATATTCCTGCTGTTTTTTGCTGCCGTGGCGGTTAGTGCTTGGTATGGTGGTATGGAAGCAGGGTTGCTGGCTACTGCTTTATCTACTTTAACCGTTAGCTATTTTTTCTTAGAGCCAGTGTTTTCGCTCTCGGTTGCGAGTCTAGACAACATCAGACGGTTAGGCTTGTTTGTTCTGGTGACAACATTCATCACCTTGCTAAACTCAGAGTTACGCACTGCTAAACAACATCTTCAAATGAGTTTGCAGAAGTTAAAACTGAGTGAGGCAAAGTTTAGAAGGTTGGTAGAGTCCAACATTATTGGGGTAATTGTAGCCAATATGGATGGAGCGATCGCAGAAGCGAATGATGCTTTTTTACGAATGGTAGGTTATTCGCAAGAAGATTTAGTTGCCGGGCGGGTTCGATGGCGCGATTTGATCTCAGCAAAATATATTGAAGCAAACAACAGTGCGATGCCTACGGCGGGCTACGCCTACGCAGAACTTAAAACCAAAGATGTGTGTCAGCCTTTTGAAAACGAATACATCTGCAAAGATCAGAACTGTGTTCCGATCCTGCTAAGTTCTGCTTTGTTAGAAAATAATTCTAACGATATTATCTCTTTTGTCCTTGATTTAAGCGAACGCAAACAGGTAGAGCTTGCCCTATGCCAAAGCGAAGAACGCTACCGCGCTTTTTTAGAGCAGAGTTCAGAAGGTATTTGGTGCATTGAACTAGAAGTACCAATTTCGCCAGACTGTCCAGCAGATGAACAAATTCAACATTTTTACCAATATGTTTACTTAGCCGAATGCAACAATGTGATGGCGCAGATGTATGGCTGTTCTCGTACCGAAGAAATTATCAACGCCAGACTAGGAGATTTTCTCGTTCCCTCCGATCCACATAATATTGCATACCTGCGTAATTTTATCCGTTCTAACTACCGATTAATCGATGCAGAGTCTCACGAAATAGATAAGCAAGGTAATTCCAAATATTTTTTGAATAATCTGGTGGGAATTGTCGAAAATGGGCTTTTAGTTAGAGCCTGGGGAACTCAACGCGATATCACAGAACGCAAGCGAGCCGAAGCAGCACTGTGTCAACGAGAAGATGAACTGCGGCTAATTACAAATGCTGTACCCGTCCAGATTTCTTATGTTGATACCCAGCAGCGTTATCGCTTTAATAACAAGGGATATGAAGATTGGTTTGGGCTATCCGCTTCCGAAATTCATGGTAAACACATTAAAGAAATTCTCGGAGAGTCGGTTTATCAGTCAATTCTTCCTTATGTAGAAGCAGTACTTTCAGGAGAACAAGTAACTTACGAAACCCAATTACCCCATAAAGATGGCACACACCATTACATAAATGTAAATTACGTTCCCCAGTTCAATCAGCAAGGAAAAGTTGAAGGATTTGTTGCCCTAATCACAGATATTACACTTCACAAATTAGCAGAAGCAGCACTAAAACAGAGCGAGAAACGGTTAAAGACACTCACCGAAAAAGTCCGCATAATTCCTTGGGAGGTAAATGCCACTACCGGAAATTTTACTTATGTAGGGCCGCAAACCATTGAGATTCTTGGCTATCCATTATCAGACTGGTACATCGATGATTTCTGGGCAAAACATATACATCCAGAAGATCGAGAATGGGCTATCCAGTATTGTCAAGAATCTTCTTTAACACTGAATAATTATGAATTTGAATACAGAATGTTAGCTGCTGATGGCAGAATTGTCTGGCTATATGACATTGTTAATGTCGTGCGGGATGATAATGGGCCGCAGATGCTACATGGATTTATGCTCGATATTACCGATCGCAAACAAGCAGAGCAAGAACGCGAACAATTGCTTGAACGCGAACAAGTAGCACGGGCTGATGCAGAAACTGCAAACCGGATGAAAGATGAATTTCTCGCCACCCTCTCCCACGAACTTCGCACACCCTTAAACGCCATATTAGGTTGGACGCAGCTACTTAGGAGTCGCAAGTTTGATGAGGCTACAACTGCACGGGCGTTAGAAACAATTGAGCGTAATACTAGATCCTTGACGCAACTGATTGAAGATGTTTTAGATGTATCACGAATTATTAGAGGTACACTTCATCTAAGTATGCATCGGGTAAAACTTGTACCACTTTTAGAGGCGGCAATCGATACTGTGCGCCCAGCAGCCGAGGCTAAAGAAATTAGCATCAACTGTAGATTTGATGGTGAAGTTGGGGTAATTGTGGGTGATGTCAACCGCTTGCAACAGGTTGTGTGGAATTTGCTCTCCAATGCCGTCAAGTTTACACCCAAGGGTGGAAGAGTTGATGTGCAATTGGAACGAATTGAATCTTCTGTGCAAATTCGAGTTAGCGATACAGGAATGGGGATTGCTGCTGAATTTCTCCCCCATGTATTTGAGCGCTTCCGTCAAGCTGACAGTTCGATTACGCGATCGCACGGCGGATTAGGATTAGGGTTAGCGATCGTCCGCCACTTGGTAGAATTACACGGTGGCACAGTCTCTGTAGAAAGTCCAGGAATCGGACAGGGAGCAACATTCATTGTTAATCTGCCCATGAAAGCCGTTTATGTAGAAGCTAATGCAGCAGAGCAGCTTTCAGCTGTGGTCAATATCCAAGAGGTTAACAATTACCTGCCCAGGCTAGACGACTTGCGAGTGCTGATCGTTGATGATGAGGAAGACGCGCGTCATTTACTCACCACAATTCTAGAACAGTATGGGGCGCAAGTTATAGCAGTTGCATCTGCAAGTGATGCACTGCTTGCTTTACAAAAAGTTTGTCCTCATATAATGGTGAGCGACATCGGTATGCCACAAGAAGATGGCTATGCACTAATTCGGCAAGTGAGGGCGCTACCAGCAGAACGAGGAGGGCGGGTTCCAGCAGTGGCGTTGACAGCTTATGCTAGAGCGGAAGATCGGACGCAAGCTTTGTTAGCAGGCTTTCAACTCCACGTTCCCAAGCCAGTGAATCCCGCCGAGTTAGCTGCTGTAGTTGCCAACCTCACTGGACGCACTTGAAAAATTAAAAATTAAAAATTAAAAATTAAAAAGAAATATTGAATCCATCTTAGGACTTACGCAAAATCATGATAAAACGAACCGCAAAGGACGCAAAGGACACAAAGGAATAAGAGTTTTAGAGGGTTCTTGCGTAAGTCCTGAACTATCCAATTTACTCAGATAATATTTTTCTTTCTCCCCCTGCCCCCCTGCCTAGACAGCGATGGGATATTTTTTTATTTGGAAGTCCCTTGACGGGGACTAGAATTAGAATTGACGTGACGTTTCTTAATAGCTAAAGTGTCAGATTCTCTGCCATTGCGCGATCGCTATCTTGCCTTAATCGATGAAATTGTCGAAAGCACCCTTAAGGGCAAAATTAGCTCTGTTGATATGGTGTATCAAATGCTGCTTAAAGGAATTACTTCCGGTACAGGGGAAGTCTTTGAGTTAGTTTTGAGCGATCGCCTGAATGCTCTCCAAAGCCAAGTAGATAGTGAAAAAGACGAACTCAAGAAAGGCAAGGCTACTCGCAGTTTGAGAGCCATTAAGACCATTCAAAGCCAATGGCAACGTTGGCAAGAGCAAAACAAAACAACAGTTGCGATCGCTTCCGCCGTTACAGAAATTACCACAGCCACAGCTGACGAGCGTCTAGCGACATTTTTACGGATTACTGACCCCAATCAGAAGTATCCGCTAAATTTGCAACAGCTACAGCAATTATCAAAAGCGTTACAGCAATTTGCCCAGGCAGATGCTGATTTACAACAGTTTTCCGAAGGGATTACCCGTGGTTTAGCTTCTTGGCAGCGATTGCAAGACAACTTGCTCAGTTGGATGTACGAGCAAAAAGAAGCTTTAGGATTTGGCGGCGTACCTGGAGAACGTGGCCCTTGGGCAAGTTGGGCTAAACAACTCAATAGTGAGTTACCCAAAGCACTGCTTCGCACTTTAGCGATGGAAGAATCAGCAATTGAGTTTGCCCAGCGACAACGAGGAATCACCCTCAGAGATTGGGTGGAAATGGCATTAATTTTACAGTTCTTGCAACGGGGACTAATTAACTGGTTTGACCAACAAGCTTACGATGTTAAAGCCGGGCCAAAGTTGTCCATTTCCACTTTTTTGACCTTTGCAGTGATTTGGAGTCAATTAGCCAGTGGTTTTGCAAGTATTGGCACAGTATACGCCGATGCCTGTTCTCAAATCATGCTCCAGATTTTGCGAACCTTTGCCCAGCGTCCATATTTTCCCTTTTACGGCGGGATTTTTGCCTCTTTCACTGGCACTTATTTGCGAGATGCCCTCGATTATTTGGATGAACCATTGCGACGGGGTGAGGGAACTCAGGAAAAAGCGCGAATTTTGACCCTTTTAGGTTATTCGCAGCGTGCTTTAGGACAATACCAGCGCTCAATCGATTTTCATCAGCAGGCGTTAGAGATAGCTAGGAATGCAGGCGATCGCGCTTGTGAAATTGCCAATCTCAACCACCTCAGCCGTACTTATGTGCAACAGCAAAATTATGCTGAAGCAATTAACTACAGCCAACGAGCATTAATATTGAGTCGGCAAGCAGGCGATCGTACAGGCGAAGCAAACGCGCTAGTAAATTTAGGTTACAGCGAAGTTATGCAAGCTCAAGAACTCGAAAATCTAGAACCCGAAACTTATGAATCTGCAATTAACTATTTGGAACAAGGTTTAAAATTATCAGAAAAATTAGGTGATATTCAAAGTAAAGCTTTATGTGTCAGCAGCTTAGGAATCGCTTATCTAGTAATTGGTGAACACCAAACTGCAATTAAATATCTTGAAGATGGTTTTAAAACAGCGCAAGTTTCTGGCGATTTGTATCTGCAAGGGCGGAACTTAGCTTATTTAGCCGAAGCTTATTATCATCTCCAAAATGCTGAAAAAACCGTTTACACAGGATGTTTGGGAATGTATCTTTTGGAGCAAATTGCTTCTAATGAGTGGCGGCAAGCAGCAGGATTGCTGACAATTTTACAGGGGCAAATTGGGACAGAAGCTTTCCAAAATTTCTTACAACAACATCGCCCTAAAATCATTGCAGTTATCGGTGTAGATGGATATGATTACATTCCAAAATTATTAGAAGTATATAAGCAAGATATGTAAACAAGTGATTTGATGATTTGGATAGCGATATGGTGCCGAGTTTAGATTGTCAATATAACTAGAGGTAAATTACAACCAGTAAAGAGATAAGTTAAAAACTATACAGGTAATTGCTGACAAGTTACAGCAGTTTACATATTAAGATTTTTCTTGATTAAAAAATCTTGAATACGGTTGATAAATTCTTCTAAATCTGCAATTAAATTGACCATACCAGCAGTCTCATGTTTGCGACTCAGTAGTTCTAGTTCTTCTGCGGATTGCTGCATAAGTCTAACTCCCATATTTCCACTAGAACCCTTGAGATGATGAGCTTCCCATGCAATTTGTTGAAAGTCTTGAGCAGCGAATGCAGCTTTGGTAGACTCTAAATGACTTTGGCTATTTTCTTGAAACAATTGCAAAAATTCTAACTCTAACTCTGTATCGTTGTCTGAAAGTTGATGTAAATATTCCCAATCAATTAGTAAGTCGATGAAATTTCTATTTTGACTATCTTGATTACTAAATGTAGAATCTGCGATCGTAACTGCCTGAGCAGTAATAATTATTTGACTCCAACGTTCTAGCACTACTGCTAAATCTTTTTTAGTTACTGGTTTGCTTAAATAGTCATCCATCCCTGCATCTCTACAGTTTTGTTGGTCTTCTGCCATAGCGTTAGCAGTAAGAGCAACTACTATAGGCTGCCGATGGCTAGCAAATGAGCTTGTTGACCGACGACGAATTTCTCTTGTGGTTTCCAAACCATCTAAAATTGGCATTTGGTAATCCATGAAAATCAAGTCGTAAGGAATTTTATCTAATATCTGCAAAACTTCTTGACCATTGGCGACAACATCAGCCTTATAGCCTAAATTTTGAAGCTGCTTAAGGATGACTTTTTGATTAACAAGGTTATCTTCTGCTAGCAACAATTTTAACTTGGGTTTAGTCGAATCATGTATTGTTTCTACCTGTATTGGCACAAACGGTTGCTCAATTCTATAAACATGGGAGTCATTTAGTTTTGCTTGGCTTCCTAAAACATTGACAATTGTGTCAAACAACCGCGATGGCTTCACAGGCTTGACCAAATAATTAGCAAATCCGATGTTTAGCGCCCTTTGCACTTCATCTGTTTGATTAGTATAGGTCAACATTATTAAAGGGATATCAGCAATGGTAGGGTTTGTCTTAATTTGTATTCCCAAGTTCATCCCATCTATTTCGGACATTTGCATATCAATTACAGCTATATCATAGGGTATTCCTTGCTCGACACTTTGCTGTAAAGCTTGGAGAGCCGTAGTTGCACAACTAGCCTCGTCTACGTGCATCCCCCAACGGGTGGCTTGATGATAAATAATTTTGCGATTAGTTGCATTGTCATCTACAACTAATAAGCGCCGTTGACTTAAAAGCTCATGTTCATGATTTTGATAAACAGCTTGATGCTGTTTGGTGAAAGCTAACTCAAACCAAAATTTAGATCCGTTATCTATCTGACTTTCGACCCCAATTTCTCCTCCCATCAAATTTACTAACTGTTTACAGATAGCTAATCCTAAACCTGTACCACCATACTTACGTGTAATAGAAGCATCCACTTGAGTAAATGGTTGAAAAAGTTTACTTTGGTCTTGTAATGCCATGCCAATTCCTGTATCTATAACGGAGAACTTGATCGTAGCTGTAGCGTAATTTTCTGATTGCAATTCTGCTCGTATCACCACCTCGCCAGCGCTAGTAAACTTAATGGCATTACCTATCAAGTTCATTAGAACTTGCCGTAGACGATTAGCATCTCCTTGAAGATAAGTAGGGACATTGCGATGAATCAAGGCGGCAATTTTCAATCCCTTATGATGTGCTTGAGGAGCCAACAATTCTAAAACTTCTTCAACACAACTGGATAAATCAAAATCCAGAGTTTCAAGCATCATTTCTCCAGCTTCCAGTTTGGATAAATCCAAAATCTCATTGATGAGATAAAGAAGCGCGTCCCCACTGACACTAATTGTTTCTGCTAAATCTCTTTGTTCTGGTGTTAAAGAAGTTTCTAATAGCAAACCAGTCATTCCCAAAACAGCGTTCATGGGAGTGCGAATTTCATGACTCATGTTCGCCAAAAAACTACTTTTGGCTTCTGAAGCCAATTCTGCTTGTTGACGAGCCATTTCAAGTTCTTGCCGTTGCAGGGTTTCGGCTTCTAATAACTTGGCTTGAGTTAAAGCAATGCCTATTTGGTTAGCTAGTTCTCCTAAAAGTTCAATTTCCCAGCTTATCCATTGTCGGGAATGACTACATTGATGGGCAATGAGCAATCCCCAAAGTTCATGTTTGAGGATAATGGGGACAACAACGTTAGCCTTAACAGCAAATCTTTGCAGTAATTCAATGTGGCAAGGTTGGATATTAGCTTGTTCGATATCTGTAATAGTTTGTATTCGTCCTTCACGGTATTTCTGGATGTATTTTTCCTCGAAACAAGTGTCGGTAATATTCTGTCCCAAAACTGTGGGAAAGTTGGGAAGCACTGCCTCTTGCAGCGCAGTTAAAGAATAATTTGATTCTAGCTGGAAGATTAATACACGGTCTGCCTTTAGAAGCTTTTGCACCTCTGTAACGCTGGTTTTGAGGATCTCATCAATTTGTAAAGATTCACGAATTTTTAGGGTGACATTGGCTAACAATTTCGCTCGCAAGTTTTGTTGTTGCAATTCATTCTCTGCTGTTTTAAGCTGCTGGTAAGCAGTAGCTTGTTGAATTGCGATCGCCATCTGGGTCGAAAGCTGTTGCACTAGAGAGATTTCTTCGGCTTGCCAAAATCGAGGAGCAAGGCTCTCAACAACGTTCAGTAGTCCCCACAGATTGCCACTTTGGATAATTGGAACCAAAATTTTGGCCCTAGTCTGCAACTTTTTCAATAGTTCTCGGTGGCAATCACTGATCTGTGCTGTGTAGATATCAGACACAACTCGAATTTCTTCATGGTGATATAGATCAAACACATCAGTAGCACAACAGGTATCGTGAACCTGTTTACCCAGGTAAGAAGCATAACCATTCTTTACTGAATCTGCCACCACAACCATGCTCAAGTCGGGTTGAAACTGCAAGATCATCGCGCGATCGCAATTTAAAAGCGATCGCACTTCTTGAACTGTTGTGTCGAGAATATCCTGTAGGTTGAGTGAAGAATGGACTTGCCTAGCAATAGTTGCAATTAATTGTTCCCGCTCTGCTTTTGCCTTGAGTGTAGCTGTACGCTGTTGGACTAGCTCCTCTAATTCGGCGTTGCGATTTTTCAGCAGTGCTAATTTCTCTGCTTCTAATCGATTCACCTGATATTCCAATACTTCAACTAAATTAGTTAACTCGATCGGATTAAGTACTTTCAAAATACTGGTCTGGGTGACGATCCCTAATAACTCTCCTTGAGTTCCAGTCACAGCTATCCGCTTGACCAAGTATTGCCGCATTAGCTCTTGAACTCTCCACAGAGAGTAGTCAGGGCTGACTGAGAAAACTGGCGTACTCATCACAACCTCGGCCTGGAAATGTTCAAAATCCAGTTCTAATGCTTGAAATTGGACAATATCTCGCTCTGTCACAATCCCGACAGGTACTTGGATCAGTTGCCCTTGTGCCACTCGTTCTTTTACAAGCATCACCGAACTGACCCGATTTTCTGCCATCAGGTGAGTAATCGCTAGCATAGAGACACTTGGAGCAGCACAAATCACTCCAGAAGTCATCACATCTTTCGCTAGACGTAGGTGTAGCAAGTCTATTGGACGCGACAATTGCTGTAAGCTCTCATGAGTCAATAGTCCAACTATTTCATCTTGTTCATTGAGCAGTGGCAAGTGGCGAATCCGATACTGCTGGAGTAAATTGACAGCTAAAAACAGGTCGGTAAATGCAGATTGATGTAAGCTAATGACTGGATGTGCCATCACATCAGCGATCGCCAGATTATCTAATCTTCGCATTTGAGAACTGAGGCGAACCACGTCTCGTTCAGTAAAAATCCCTAATAACTGATTCCCTTCAACAATTAACACGCAGCTTGATCGCGCTTCAAGATGCCTGGCTTCAATTTCCATATCTGCTTCTCTTGAAGATGAACACACAGTGCGACTACCACTCATCTGAGCGATCACCGCCATCACAGATGTACTTGGCGAAACGATCAGTGGGTTGCGAACAATCGCTGACTCCAAATCAGCTTCTGTCAAAGCAGTGGAAGATATGAACATTCTTACAAAGACATTTCAAATGTTTCAACTGACACTTTATAATGCCCTTTCCACTACCCTATTTAACACGGGCACTAAAATATAAAAGAAAATAAACCGATATCTTCCAACAATTCAATAACGCATCTACGTTAAAAAATGACTTTGACATAACCCAAGCATATTGCCTTACAAAGGAGGGTTAGACGATATTCCCAAGCAAAATATCACTAATACTAAGCAGATTGCTGTAAGTAAGTTGGCACAATAAAATCAAACTATGTAATATTAATGAACTAGCCTAAAACCATTTTAGCTATTGCCTTATCCTAACGACAATTATTTACGCCAACTTACTTATATTCAAGAAATTTGCTTCTTTTCTATTTGGTAAGCCTGTAATAGATATTCACCATTGAAATGAATCAGGTGAGTTGAATCTTCAGCAACCCAAACATCTGTTTCCCAAGCAATCTCTGCAAGATATGCCACCATTGCCTTACGGCTGAGAAATGTTGTTACCATCACCAGAGGGATTTCAGCACTTCTGAATAAGACTTCAAATTCTTTCTTCCATTTAGGATTAATTGGCCCATGTGAAATTACAGCTTTAATCAGCACCAACCAGTTATTTGTTGTGAAGTGAATAATTACATCTGGCATTTTGCCGTGAGAATCGATGTTAACGCCTAAATCTGTTAATGCTGCTGCATCAAAATGGGCAAACTTTTCATCTGTATCGCCAACATAGATGAGCTTTCCATTAGGTGTAAAACGAAAAGCAAAATCATTAATAATTTTTTCAATCAGAATATTTTGACCACCTGGCGATAAAGTTTTAATATCTCCATCAATTACTATGGGAATACGAGACATTTCCCGTTCTTGAGCATACTGCTTTTTCAAAGTTTCAACTGAAGCAAGATAAGTACAGATGCTTTTTTCCCATTCTTCAGTACCATAGGTTCGTAAGAGTTCGAGCGCACTATTCTGAATTTGATATGCAGTTTTTGGACTATTAACAGGGCGGCTTAAATTATCTGGATTAGCAACTATCAAACCTGCATCCAGAAATTGATGCACTGTCTGGCGGCGAACTGTTTCCCGTGTGTTGGGCTTATAAGTTTTGCCATAATGTTGAGCCATAAAGTCCATTATCGGCGTAATTCCCATCAAAGGGGAAGTTGCAAATTGCCAAGAGTCTGTCGGTTTTAAGCCAAGCAACGCTAGAAGAGTTAAAGCTGACCGTTCGTTCAGTTGTGTTCGAGGAAATCCCAATTGTGTCAATATTTGCAGCGCTTCATCAATTCGTGACTTAGTTACAATTGGATTATTCTCTGACAGATTCGACATACTCTGTAGCTGATTTTCTATAAGTTCATCAATTTTCCGCAAACAAGGAAACTGCTCTGTAATCTCTATCCCTAAAGCTAATAACTGTTCCAAATTAGAGTACTTTAATTTTCGCAAATCTGTGGCATTTACCTGAGTATGCCCATTGAACAACCGAAAAAAAGCATCAACTAAGGTTGAATTTAGATAAATAGCAAGCCCACGAGCCAAGCTAAGGCTAAGTCCCCGTCCATCTTTATGAAAGTAATTCAAGTGATTTTCAAAGCCGACATAGGCATAATTAAATTGATTGGCATCATAAACCATTGCGACAACACGCCTTTTTTCTTCTTTCGATGAAAATCTTTTGCATAAGACATAATGCTCATTTGGAATCAAAAGATTGGCTGTTTTTTCTAGGGAAACTATCGCTTGAGGCTTTTTGGTGATTTTTGGGTGTTCTACATATCCATTCGCTAAGTTCACCGGATAAATTAAAGGAACCGTATTGTTTTCTAGATTTACTCTTAAGTACTCTTTTGATCGAAAATCTACTACCCGTCCGGTTGAAACTGTTATTCCTAAATCTTTCAAAGTGCAGGGAAAAATTTCAATTCGCTCAACGATTTGCTTGCTAATCTTATCTGGAATAATATGAATAAACTGCTCTTGATCGTTGGGATTAACTAAGGCTGTATATGGTACAGATTGTGACATTATCAAGTCATCATTAGCCCCAAAACTAGTATTGATAATGACGCTGCTAGATTTTTGCCTTTTTTTTATAGCTTGGATGATAATAGTTTCCTGCAAAATATCATCGTCACTAAATGCTTCTTGCCGCGACTCAAAAAGATGTACTTGTTGTAAAGCCATCATCTCTAAAAACATTTTGCGGAAGTCACGGAAATATGGCCCATTACAAAAACAAAAACTACGTGGGGTAATTGCTACAAACTCCCCACTTGGTTTTAGAAGTTGCGCTGTAGCTGCCATAAAACCAGTGTAAAGATTGCTAGTTTCCAAACCGATGGAATGCAGCAATTCACGCACCTTAGAATTAGCATTAATTTTTAAATAAGGCGGGTTGAGAATAGCATGGGTAAATTCTGTTGCCTTTGCACTATTCAATAAACCAATCTGAAGTAGCCTGACTGCATCTTCGATAAAATCATACGGTTCAGTTAAGACTAAAAATTTGCAATCAAAGTCAATTTTTTAACGTAGACGCGGAGCGGCTTGCCGTAGGCTACCGCCAAGGCGCAGAGGACACGGAGAGAAAAAAGAAATGCTTAAGCCAAGCGTATTGCGTTATAAACTAATACAGTTCAGTTAAGGCTAAAACTCTTTGCCAAAGTCAATTTTTTTAACGAACCGCATTCGCGCAGCGTCTCGTTAGAGAAGGACGCAAAGGACGCAAAGAGAAGAAAGAAATGCTGGAAATGCTTAACCCAAGCGTATTGGTTTATATAATTCTAAATCCTTTGTAAAATCTTATTTTTCTACCTTTATGCCTTTTACAGCTTGCCGCAAAGGGCATAAAGGGAGAGAGGATTCAAGTAATTAGTGTAAGTTTATTTAATCAACACTCAAATAAGTCCTGCTGATTCATATAATCGTTTAAGCATTGCTGAAATCCTTGCACCATAATCTAAATCTGCTGACCATCGCCCTGATAGCTGATCGATTAATGTTGCAATCCCGCGTGTAACAAAGCGAAATCTTGGATCTACTACTTCTTGTACCAAAGGTTCTAAACTGGCGTAAGCTTTTAAATGTTGGATGTGTGCCCTCACTCCAATTCTGGCACTTGGAAAAGATGCAGCTTCCGAACCGCCACCGATCGCACCTAAACCTGCAAAGTTATTTTGCTCAGGTTTAATATCACCGCCGAAACGTAAAAATCCAGTTTCTACACACATTTGGCAAAAGGCAATATCATAGTTTACTCCCTCTATCCCTGCTTCTTCCCGATAAAGTTTGGGAATATCAGGAAACTTTGCCAAAGCATTTTCGTTATTGTTTCTGAGGAATAATTGCAACTGTATTTCTGAAGTATTACCATTTGACATAACTCGTTCCAATTGACCTGGGCAAACGATCAAATTGGAGCGCAAACTGACAGTCCGAGTTGCAGCATCCCAATTAACCGCAACATTAAAATCTCGGAGTTCTATTGCTTTAATATAAACTATTTTACGATAGGTAATTCGATTAACATTAGCTGCTTTTGAAAGATCAATTCGCAGCCGATCTACTAAATCAATGGGGATGTAAGCATTGCCATTAACTAATACTCCTTGTTCTGAGTAATTTTGGCCATTAATATTAATATTAATTGGTGGATAATTTGCTTCGGCTGGAGTGCCAGGAGTAGGATCGATCGCACGACTCCAAGTTACCAATCCATCAGCAATGCCTAAAGCAAAATCACGGCGACGAGTTTGCAGCAAAGCCCGATCCTCTGGATTGCTAAGAAAGCCCACTTGCATTGCCAAAGCTGGAAGCGTTGTCTGGCGACAGAATGCTAAACTACCTAATCCACTATCTGTATCTGGCTTGACTCCCCGATTCGGTAATTGGGGGACGCGGCGCAATAATCCCACTAGCAACTGTTCACCATTGCTTTTACGATCGCTATTATTCGCAATATAAAAGACGCTAGCCCCACGCACAGAAGGGCTGCTAGCTGCATCAGATTGAATCTCTAAGGCAACATCACCCCGGCGGCCGCGAGAATTGATCCAGGTGATGGTTTGGGCGGCACTCAAGTCATCGGGAACTGCTAAAATTTCCAAATTCCGCGCCCTCAGTTCCGTAACGATCAAATCCCGCAGCAGAATCATCTCTTTCGCTTCAGTTGTACCACCTGCGATCGCACCTAAATCGATTCCTCCTGCTTCTCTGCCTCCATGAGCGGCTGATATAAAAATACGTCCCATTTTCAGTATTTCCTCTGATAAAATTAAATGTAAGCAATTGTATAGATCATTCTTGGTCTAGCAACAAGAATATAATAGCTATCAGTTGGTAAACCCACCGCAGTGTTAACTACCAACTCATGACTTAACAAATAGACTAGAATGCAAATCCCCCGCTTGCACCCAGATACAATTGAGGAAGTTAAACTACGGGCTGATATTGTAGATGTCGTCTCGGAATACGTAGTTTTACGCAAACGTGGAAAGGATTTTGTCGGTTTGTGCCCCTTCCATGACGAGAAATCTCCTAGTTTCACCGTCAGCCAGACTAAGCAAATGTACTATTGCTTCGGCTGTCAAGCTGGAGGAAATGCCATCAAGTTTGTGATGGAGTTGGGAAAGCGCTCTTTTGCCGATGTGGTGCTGGATTTAGCACGGCGTTACCAAGTACCTGTACAAACCCTCGAACCCGAACAACGTCAAGAATTGCAGCGTCAGCTATCTTTGCGTGAGCAGTTGTATGAAGTTCTAGCAACGTCCGCCCAATTTTATCAACACGCCCTGAGACAATCCCAAGGGCAAAAGGCGCTTCAATATTTGCAATCTAACCGCCAACTCAAAGAAGAAACTATCCAGCAATTTGGTTTAGGTTATGCCCCCGTCGGTTGGGAAACTCTTTATCGTTATCTAGTGGAAGATAAACATTACCCAGCGCAGATCCTAGAAAAAGCGGGATTGATTAAGCCACGCAAGGAAGGAGGCGGTTATTATGATGTATTTCGCGATCGCTTGATGATTCCCATCCGCGATGTTCAAGGGCGCGTCATTGCCTTTGGTGGCAGAACTCTCACGGATGAACAACCGAAATATCTGAATTCACCAGAAACGGAACTTTTTAGTAAAGGTAAAACATTATTTGCCCTCGATCAAGCCAAGGGTGGGATTTCTCAACTCGATCAAGCGGTGGTGGTAGAGGGGTATTTTGATGCGATCGCTCTTCACGCTGCTGGGATTAATAACGCCGTTGCTTCCCTCGGTACAGCCTTAAGTTTAGAACAAGTCCGATTAATTTTACGCTATACCGAATCGAAGCAATTAGTACTCAACTTTGATGCTGATAAAGCCGGAACCAATGCCGCCGAACGGGCGATCGGTGAAATTGCCGAATTAGCATACAAAGGCGAAGTTCAGCTAAAAATTCTGAATTTAGCCGATGGTAAAGATGCTGATGAATATTTGCATAGCCACACGCCAGAAGATTATGGAGAACTGCTAAAAAATGCGCCACTTTGGTTAGATTGGCAGATTCAGCAAATTATTCAAAACCGAGACTTGAAGCAGGCTACTGATTTTCAGCAAGCAACTCAGCAATTAGTCAAATTACTTAAAAATATAGCCAACAGCGATACACGAAATTATTACGTTTCCTACTGTGCAGAAATACTCAGTTTGGGAGATACCAGACTTATACCTCTGCGAGTCGAAAATCTGTTAACTCAAATTGCTCCGGCTGCGGCTGCATACACTAAACCTGTATCAGCGAAGCAAGCATGGGGAAGTAGTAAAATTTCTCAATCCCCACTTCCTACAGAACGCAGTCTTTTAGAACACGCAGAAGCCTTATTGCTGCGAATTTACTTGCATTGTCCTGAACAACGTCAAGCGATTATTACCGAACTAGAGGAGCGAGATTTGCAATTTAGCCTTTCCCACCACCGATTTTTATGGCAACAGATTTTAGAAATTTCATCCGGTGATGGAGAGACAAGAAATTGGGCTTCGCCCCGCTTCGCTAATGCGTCTCAACCAGATTTAATTTCCCGCTTGCAAGACCATTTTTTAGAATTTAGCAGCGAAATGGGGTTAATTTCGCACTTATTTCATGTGAATGAAAAAAACCAGAAAGAAATACTTCGGACTCCGCAAGTAGTTCAAGCTGCGATCGCTTGCATGGACTTGGTGATGCTGGAAAAGCGCTATCGCCACTTTTTGGAACTATGGCAACAAACCGATCCAGAAGCTGAACCAGAGCGTTATCAATCTTATTATCAAGCTTTCTACGCTGAAAAAATCAAGCTTCAGAAAATAGACCGACAACGGCTATTTTCGATCACAGAGTTGCTGTAGCTTTGCACTCCTGAACTTACTCTCGCAGAAATAACGCTAGCCATGCCTAAACTCGCAGTTAAAACAGCCGTTATTGAAATGCTCGCTTGTCTTCAAATATTGTCGGAAATATAAACGATATAATTCACAGGCAGGAGTACTGCGATCGCCTTCTAAATTAATTAGCCCCATACTTTGTAATTTATAAGCCAAGACTGGCTCCACTTTCACATAATTTGTAGCGTTAATTACTTCATAAAAAGCATCTTGCAATGTTGATTCATCTCGTAGCGCTAACACATATTGCTTTAAATACTCGTGATAAATTCCTGCTTCTGTGGGTGCTTCTTGCAATAGCTTTTCTAAATCCCGTTCTAGTCCCCCTTTACCCACCAGGTGATAAAAAGCTAATCGCACCAAATAAGGATATCCTCCCACCAGTGCCATCAAACTCTCGACGTTACCATTTGTCCAATCCAAGCCGTGACGTAGTGCTAAATCCTGCACCTGCTCTTTTGTAAAGGGAGGTAACTTAATCGGTAAACCAATATTAAATGGTGATTGAGTTAGTTTTATGGGAACAAGAATTTCCGTTGAATAAACTAAAATCAGGCGCAGTTTTTGCCAAATTTCTACCCCTTTGGCTTGTTCATACCACGATCGCACTAACGGTAACAATTCCCCAGCAATTTCCTCATATTCAAATACCCAATCCACCTCATTTAATACCAACACAAGGGGAGTTTCCAGCGCAGACAGTAAATAATGTTGAAAATAGATAGAGCAACTTACTTTGCTACCCATATCTTCATCCCAATAATCATTGAGTTTTGATTCTAACTGTAACTCTCGGCTGAGATTAGCACAGAACCAGCGCAAAAATTTATCCAAATTAGTAAATATTACTTTATCTACTTGCTGAAAATCTAACGTCACGGTGCGAAAGCCTTGATTGTTAGCGCGTGCAAGCAACTGCAAAATCAGAGAGCTTTTCCCCATCTTCTTGGGTGCTTGAATGCAGATGAGACTTCCAGGTTTAGCCATTTCTGCGTAGGCAATTTCCTCAATTGGTGGGCGAGGGATGTACAATCTGGAATTAAGGGATACTGGGCCACTAGGAAATTCTAAAGATATAGCCGTAGCTACTTTATTGAATTCCTTAATTAATTGCTGATGGGCTTTGCTAAGACGGTGATTTTCTACAGTCTGGCGGAAGTTAGATTTATTTATCGGTTCTTTACAAAAATCACTCATTACTTGCCATAAATGAGCAGCAATTTTCCTGACACGTTCCTCGCCGTAGTGAGCTTCACAGGCAATATTCGTGTAAGTTTTTCCTTCCCACGAAGAACGCAATATAATCTCTTGGAGCGTTGTTAAACCCGTTGCTTGACTGGCTTTTAGTAGCAATACTACTTCATCTATAGTCATTACTCATCGGCTCCAATTAGCATGAATTTTTATCACACCATTATGTTTTGGAACTCAATGTAGTCTACCTTGTATGAATAGCAGCCAGCCCTTTCCCAAAAAAGCTACAAACAAGGCTTGACAATATTTTTGTATCCTGAAACATTTGACGTAACTCAATCATAGATTTTTTTTACAAAATTTTTCGAGTTTTTAAGTGATTATATTTGATTTGAACTACTTTTTTTAGACATATCTTAGAATGTAGATGCACACAATGTAGCTATTTTTTCTAAAAAATGGCCACGGCGATCGCAACAGAGGTTACATTCGTCCGTTTACCTTTTTCTAAATTCCATCCAAATTGATGATATGGGCTGATATATTTCTAACCAAAGTTACAGCCTAATCAACCAAGTAGACGATTATATCCATAAATGGATCGTCAGGGTGCTAAGACAGCGTAGAGAGAGAGCTACAGGATATCTTCCTCACCGTACCAGCAGCTATGCATATCGAAGAACCCGCTACCCATAAACCGGAAGCTCCACTTTCAGTACCAGATTCCCAGAGTTTCCCAGAATCAAAAGACTTATCTCCAGAACATTTAGATCCTTGTCAATGCTCACAAGCCGCCTTACAAATGGCATTAATCGCCAGTGGCTTGGGGTTGTGGGATTGGAATCTCATAACCAATAAAACCTATTACGATCCCCAGTGGAAGGGCATTCTGGGGTATGGATTAGACGAAATCGCTCATGAGCATAAATCCTTTGAACGACTTGTACATCCACAAGATTTACCAAAAATTCGCCAGGTGTTGCACGATTATCTCCAAGGATGCACGCCTATGTTTGAAGTTGAATTGCGAATGTTAACTAAATCCGGTGAATGGAAATGGATTTTGGCTTGTGGCAAAGTATTTCAGTGGGATGAATCCGGTAAACCAGTGCGAATGGCGGGGACACACAAGGATATTAGTCAGGATAAAGCGATCGCTACTCAACAATACCAACTACTTGAACAACTCCAAAGAGAAATTTCCCAACACCAATCTACCGAAGACCAAGTTAGAGAAAAATCACAGCAGCTAGAAACTACCCTCGAAGAACTCAAATATACCCAAAGGCAGTTATTGCAGAACCAGAAAATGGCTAACCTCGGCCAACTGGTGGCGGATATGGCTAACGAAATTAACAACCCTGTTAGCTTCATCTACGGCAATCTCCATCCTGCGAGTCAATACGCTGAAGATTTAATCAGAATCATTGAACTTTACCAACATTACTATCCCACCCCCACCCCAGTCATAGCCTTACATCTGCAATGCCTCGACCTTAGTTTCGTGAAGACAGACTTTTTAAAACTACTGTGGTCAATGCGAGCCGGCTCGGAACGCGTTAAAGAAATTGTTTTCGCCTTGCGGAATTTTTCAACTTCTGACGAAGGCCAAATGAAAAAGGTTAACCTGCACGAAGGACTTGATAGTGTTCTGAGAATTTTACAGCATCGGCTTAAAGAAAAGCCTGATAGAGCCGGGATTGGAGTAATTAAAGAGTTTGGGGAACTGCCCTTAGTCGAGTGTTACCCCGGCGATTTAAATCAGGTATTCATGAACATCTTAACTAATGCCATTGATGCCTTAGAAGAAAGGATGAAATATGATTATTCCTTTACTCCCCAAATTTTTATTCATACAGAAATTGTTAGAAGTCATTTGTCACTAGTCAATAGTAATGATATTTCACCAAATAACAAACAAATAGGAAAAAAACACAAAGTTATAATTCGCATTTCTGACAATGGTAAAGGCATACTTCCCCATATCCAAAGACAGATTTTTGAACCATTTTTTACCACCAAGCCAGTAGGTAAAGGTAAGGGACTGGGACTATCAATTAGTCGAGAAATTATCGTTGACAAACATCAAGGTAAAATTAAGTGTAATTCTAAATTAGGTCAAGGTACAGAGTTGGTAATTGAAATGAATACAACAGCAAGACATTATGCTGCTATTAGAAAACACGCCAGCTTTTAAGTAATTAAATTTTGGTAGTAGGTGTTAATTTTTGCCAATCGATGTATTAAAATCCAATACAGACCAAAGTACTTGTAGAGACGGCGATTTATCGCGTCTCAAAACCCACGATTTTGTACAAATAGCGCTTAAAAGTTAATCAATATTTATCAAATGTTGTGATATTTGAAGGTATGCAATGTGACTTTTGACACCTAAATTACAACACAAGGCATCAGTACATTTCCTCCAATAATCACCATGTAGGCGTAGCCTGTCGTAGACATCGCTTAACAAAATACAAAGGAGTTGACATCCTCCCTGACCTAAAGGACAGGGAGGATGTCAAGAGATATGGTCATTGAATCATCCGGCGCTCAGAAATCCATGTTTCCTTCATAACCAGTCCAATTAGCGATCGCTAGAAATATACCGGATAGAATATCTTTGGTCGTGGGCACTAGAACAGGGTACAGCACCACTGAACAGCCCCCCCAATTTTAAATATTTAGCTTAGAACAACCCTATTCATACCTAAACTGACAGTTAAAACAGCAGATGTAGACCATCAATGTCAGAATACTGAATCATGGGATGAAAAAATAAAGGTGAGTAATACCCACACCCAAACTTGCTAGTCAAAATCTATGACTTTGACCCCCTCTCAAACTCGAAAGCGACCCACTCAAGCGATCGCAGCCAAAATTTTCCACTGGTGTAACATCATTAGCCTGTTTATCATGCTCACCAGTGGACTACAAATTTACAACGCCAACCCTGTTTTTGGTGGACGTGCAGGTTTGCACATTCCTCCGATATTTACATTAGGAGGTTGGCTTGCAGGAGGTAGACACTGGCATTTTGCTGCAATGTGGCTATTCTCGCTAAATCTCTTGTGGTATGGAATTTATATTTTAATTACTCGACGCTGGCGACATCGGTTTGTCGGTGCAAATGACTTCAAAGCATTACAAAAAAGTCACAATTCCAAGCGCCTAATTTATGCTTGGCATCGGATTGTGTATACAGCAATTATTCCAATCTTGCTGCTGGCGTTATTTACAGGAATAGGAATGTATAAACCTGCTCAATTTCCCTGGATTGTGGATTTATTTGGCAATTGGCAAGCATTGCGAATTGTTCACTTTGCCTCAGTGCCAATGGTTATCTTATTTGCAGTGATTCACTATCAATTAGGGCAAAAAGCTGGTGGTACTGAATTAACAGAATCAATGTTTTAGTAAATAAACTCTGGTCATAAAAGTAGGAAAGCGCAATAACCAATGACCAATGATCAATGACCAATGACTATTTAAAAAAAATGAACTTTTTTGATAAATTGAATCGTAGTATCTTGCACAATCAAAGCTTACTATTTGTAGGACTCGATCCAAATCCAGAGATGATGCCTGTGCGTTATGAATCTGAAGAACTCATCGCTGGTTTGGAAAAGTGGTTACAATTCATTATTGCGGAAACTGTTGATTACGTTTGTGCTTATAAACCGACACTTGGCTTCTACGAAGCGTTAGGTATTCCCGGTTTAGAATTGCTGTACAAAACTTTAGCAGCGATTCCAGCGCACATACCAGTTATTTTAGATGCAAAACACAGTGACTTAAATACTAGTACCATTTTTGCCCAAACTGTGTTTACACAATGGGAGGTGGATGCAATTACTCTTAGTCCCTATACAGGACAAGATCATGTAGCCCCTTTTTTGGTCTATCCTGATAAGGCAGTGTTTATCTTATGCTGTACTTCTAATCCAGGCGCAGAAGCTTTACAGCAATATCCTACAAACGAGTCACCCCTTTATTTACAGGTAGTAAAAGAATCAAAAACCTGGGGAACTCCAGAACAATTGGGTTTGGAAGTGGGAATTACCAATCCTGAAGTTTTAGCACTTATTCGAGCGATCGCGCCTGAACGGATTATTATGGCGCGTAGCATCTGGGCGAAGGGTGGAAACTTAAGACAAATTTTAGAAGCAGGTTTGAATGCTAACGGCGATGGTTTGTTGATTCCTGTCCCTCAAGATATGTTGGGAAACACACAGCTATCTCAAGAAGTACAATCTTTACGCGCAGAAATTAAGCAAATAAAAACTGAAGTTATTCACGAAAATTCTACGTGTTCTGTGTGGTTTCCTGATGTTTGTTTCTTAAATCAACATCCCTACCAGGATTTAATTTTACAACTTTATGATATTGACTGCATTATGTTTGGCAGTTTTGTCCAAGCATCAGGAGCAATATTTCCTTATTACATCGACTTACGCAAAATTATTTCCAATCCCCAAGTTTTTAATCAAGTTCTCACAGCTTATGAGGATATTTTAAAGAATCTCAATTTTGATAGATTAGCAGGTATTCCCTATGGTTCTTTGCCTACCGCGACTGGTTTAGCTTTGCGCCTTCATTGTCCGATGATTTTCCCTCGTAAAGAAGTAAAAGCCCACGGAACGCGAAGAGTTATTGAGGGTAACTTTCATCCTGGCGAAACAGTTGTGGTAGTTGACGATATTCTCATCAGTGGCAAAAGTGTTATGGAAGGCGCAGGAAAGTTAGAATCAGCAGGATTAAATGTTAATGATATTGTGGTACTTATCGATCATGAACAAGGTGTAAAAGATAGGTTACAGCAAAATGGTTATCGTAGCCATTCAGTTTTAACTATTTCGGAAATTACTAATACTCTCTATCAAGCAGGACGAATAAATGAGGAGCAATTTTTGGCTTTTGCTGAAAGTTAAGAATTGGGAATTGGGAAGATTTTTTTGCCGTTGAGTATATTTTCCCAATTAAATGTAGTAAATAGAATAATTTTAGTTTTAAATTAATTATGAATTTTCCACTCAATCAACTACTTAGATGGTTAATTTTTACGCTGTTATTTCCTCTAGTGTTTCTCAATGGTTGGCTAGCATTTTTGCTTGTTAAAAATTTTCAACCTGTCGTAACAATTCTTGTCTTAGCTACTTTGCTTGCATTTGTTTTAAACTATCCTGTTACTATTCTTCAAAAGCAAGGAGTGAAACGTGGCTATGCAGTATCATTAGTTTTTATATCAGCATTGATAATTATCGTTGCTCTGGGTATCACTTTGGTTCCCATTGTTTTAGAGCAATTTAATGAAATGGCGAAAGTTCTTCCTCAATGGATTGATTCTAGCGAAGAAAAACTTCAAACTTTAAATGCTTGGTTCTCTAGGCACAAATTAAATGTAAATTTAAGTCAGCTACTAACACAAGTAACTGACCAATTACCTAATGAATTCGAGTTCGTTACGGATAAACTTTTAAGCATTATTAGAGATACGATTGATAGTGTTTCTGATGCCTTAATCATAGTAGTGCTGACTTTTTACCTCTTGTTAGATGGCCCAAGAATTTGGGAGGTAATATTTAAAAAGTTGCCTGGAAGTTTTGCCCAGAAGGTAAGACAGTCTATTCAGCAAAACTTTCAAAATTACTTGATTGGGCAGGTAACTTTGGCTTTTCTGATGGGTGCTTCATTAACATTATTGTTTTTAGCTTTTCAAGTCCAGTTTGCTTTACTCTTCGGTTTGGGAGTTGGACTTTTGAGTTTAATTCCCTTTGGCGATGTCGTCAGTCTTGTTGTAATCACTTTCATAATAGCCACACATGACTTTTGGCTAGCGGCGAAGGTTTTGGCGGTAGCTGTTGTGATAGACCAGTTAATCGATCAGGCGATCGCACCACGGCTTTTAGGCAGATTTACTGGGCTTAGACCAATATGGGTGTTAATTGCTTTACTTGTAGGAACCAATGTCGGTGGAGTTTTAGGTTTGCTAATCGCGGTACCTGTAGCTGGTTTTATCAAGGATGCAGCAGATGGTTTTTATAAATCTGGTGATTCTGAGAATGTAGTTAAAAGTGAAGTAGCATCAGAATTGTTGCCAGAGGAATCAGTATAGAAATGAGTTGTTTATAAAAATAAGATGCCATATTACCGTTAATACTAAGTTGCAACGGTATCATTAAGGATGAAGTGTAATAGTCAGAATAGTTATAACTCCTTGTTCAGATCCGTAATACCAAAAAACTCGAAAAGCAGCAGGTGTTTTGTTTTCTACATAAGCTTCAAAAATTTCTTCTCCATTGGGCCCTGATAAAGATTCATATTTGTGAGTATTCAAACTAGGGTGTCGTAGGTTTGTTTCCATTAAACCCAGCGTTTTTAAAACTTTTTGGTACTTCTTAGAGTCAGTTTGTTGTAGTTTAGCTAGTGCTGTACTAGCCTCGCTTGAAAATATTATCTTAAAATTCACTATTGCTCAGTTTGGTAGATTAACCCTTGTAACAAGGATTATGTTTTAAAATTAGTGTTCAGAGCTAGTGTCCTGGTGACATCCTCTATTCATCAATTTCTATATCCGCATACTCGGCAAACGAACCTAAGTCGTGAAGTTCACCAGAACTTGCCTGTTTTATACCAACTTCTAATGAGCTACGAGCTACAGAATTTTGCCATATCCAAAGTTCTCTTTGTGGAATGTTTACAATTGGATCTAGCAGAATTTGTCCTAACTCATTAATCAGCACTCGGTAACTCTTTGCTTTGGCAACAGTACCCAAGGTTAATCGTCCTTTGTTATCAGTTTTGACACTATCTTTAACTATTTGGAAGTCCTGATTTTCAATCATATTGCTGCTATGCTGCTATATCCTAAACTCATTATAAACATCTGTGGGTAAGTGGGTATTGCCCACTTACAAGAAAATTGCATAAAAAAGCCCCCAGTATATCTACTGAGGGTGAGAAATAATACCATTTCACTTTATGTTTGTCGGAGATGACCCTGCGATCGCCTCTACTTAGATGAGAGGCTAATTATTTCTCAAATATTACAGCAAAAAGCGATCGGGTATAAAATTAGCCAACATTTGCCAAGAGCAATTCTCGTTTTTCTAATTTTTGTACTCTCACCTGAGAGTCATCATCAACATCGATAAGCGCTGTGTCTCCATCTGTAATTTGACCAGACAGCATTGCTTCGGCGAGAGAATCTTCTAAAAGGCGCATAATTGCCCGACGTAATGGTCTTGCACCATAGCTGGGGTTATAACCTTCTTGCACTACAAGTTCTTTGAAGCGATCGCTAACTTCAAGAGTAATCCCCTTTTCTGTCAAGCGTTTAGAAACTTCACGAAGCATAATTTCAGCAATTTGCTTCACTTCATCCCTAGAAAGCTGGGTGAAGACGATAATTTCATCGAGACGGTTCAGGAACTCAGGACGGAAGTAAGCTTTCAATTCTTCATTTACCAAGGTGCGGATACGGTTATAACTAGCGTCGGCTTGAGTGTCGAAGTCAAAGCCTAAACCACTACCGCCTTTTTCAATCACCTTGGAACCGATGTTGGAAGTCAAAATGATCAGCGTATTCTTGAAGTCTACTTTCCGACCTTTGGCATCGGTAAGATGACCGTCATCCAAGAGTTGCAGCAGCATATTGAATACATCGGGGTGCGCTTTTTCGATTTCGTCAAATAGCAGCACTGTGTAGGGTTTCCGCCGCACGGCTTCTGTAAGCTGTCCGCCTTCGTCATATCCGACGTAACCCGGAGGCGAACCAATTAACTTAGCGACGGTGTGGCTTTCCATGTATTCGGACATATCTAGCCGAATCATCGAATCTTCCGCACCGAAGAAGTAGGAAGCTAGTGCCTTCGCCAATTCTGTTTTACCGACTCCGGTAGGGCCAGAGAAGATAAAGCTAGCAATGGGACGATTGGGATTTTTCAAGCCGACGCGGGCGCGACGGATACCGCGAGATACAGCCGAAACTGCTTGCTCTTGACCGATAAGGCGTTGATGCAGAGTGTCTTCTAGGTGCAGAAGTAACTCTGACTCAGATTCCGTCAGTTTGTTGACTGGTACACCAGTCCAAGAGGCAACAATTTGGGCGATGTCTTCTTCGTCAACCACAGTCGAGTTTACAGGTTGCTCGTTTGGTGTAAACGTTGCTTGCAGTTGTTCTGCAAGTTTTAACTCTTGGTCGCGTAGGGTTACAGCTTTGTCAAAATCTTGGACTCTGACTGCTGCTTCTTTTTCTTTGGTAACGCCAGCGAGTTCACGCTTGAGTTCTTTATTAGGAGAACTTTGAGAGTTCCGCAGACGAACGCGAGAACCAGCTTCATCAATTAAGTCTATTGCCTTATCTGGCAAGAAGCGATCGCTAATATAGCGGTCTGATAATTCTGCGGCTGCTACAAGTGCCGAATCCAAAATTGTGACTTTGTGGTGCTGTTCGTAAGCGCCGCGCAAGCCGTAAAGAATTTGTACGGTTTCTTCTACTGAGGGTTCTCCAACCATAATCGGTTGGAAACGACGCTCTAAGGCGGCATCACGCTCGATATGCTTGCGATACTCATCGAGGGTAGTTGCGCCGATGCACTGGAGTTCACCCCGTGCTAAGGCAGGTTTGAGGATGTTTGCTGCATCCAAACCACCTTCTGTACCACCAGCACCAACCAAGGTGTGAATTTCGTCAATTACCAAGATGATATTGCCGACAGTGCGAACTTCTTCCACAACTTTTTTGATGCGTTCTTCAAAATCGCCACGGAAGCGAGTTCCAGCCACCAATGACCCCATATCGAGGCTGATAACTTGCTTGTCTTGCAAACTTTCGGGAACATCTTGGTTGATAATTCTTTGAGCTAGACCTTCTGCGATCGCAGTTTTACCAACTCCTGGTTCTCCAATCAACACGGGATTATTCTTAGTGCGGCGACCGAGAATTTGGATTGCCCGCTCAATTTCTTTCTCACGACCAACAACGGGGTCGAGTCTGCCTTCTTGCGCTAATTTGGTCAAATTTCTGCCATATTCTTCCATCGTTAGCGGTTGGGTGCGCTTTTGACTACCACTACCAGCGAAAGCTGGTGCATTTTCACCCAAACGGCGAACTATGGCACTGCGAACAGTTTTGAAGTCAACTCCTAGATTTTGTAGAACTTTAGCGGCGACACCTTCACCAGCCTCAGTTAATCCTAAGAGTAAGTGTTCTGTGTTGATGTAATTCTGTCCCAGACTATGAGCTTCTTTAAAAGATTGCTCGAAGAGGCTTTTCACCTTGGGAGTGAAAGGAATTTCTGGTGGTACAAAGCCAGAACCCCTACCAATAATTTTTTCTACCTCACGACGTGCGTCTTTGAGGGTAACGCCTAATTCGGCCAGCACTTTAGCAGCAACCCCAGTTCCTTCTCCCATCAAACCCAGGAGAATTTGTTCAGTTCCTACGAAATTGTGTCCCAGGCGACGTGCTTCTTCCTGAGCTAGCATAATTACTCTAATGGCTTCGGAAGTGAAGTGTTCAAACATAATGGGTTCTTGCTCCCTCGCTGCTTGGACTTTGGGTGAGATAAAATTCACCCTCATCTAAAGTTTTTTGTATTTTCTTAAGGACTAATGTAACTTTATTTAAAGTTAAGTGGCAGTGGTGAGAGCCGTAAGACATCAGGTGTACTAGCCGTCTAAGAGAATTTAAGAGTTGGGAGTTAGAGGTTAAGAGTAAGTAAGGAGTTCTCAATTTTACAGTTAGTTTTTCCGTGTAGAAGATGATTTTTTGCCTTTTCTGCTCCTCTGCTCTCGGCTAAACTTAGAACTCAGGACTAAGAACGGGCTAAACCCTAACTATCCGCTAACAACACTCAGGACTGACGATGACTGAACCAAAGGTTGGTAAAGACCAACAACACCCTCTTTATAATCGCGATCGCCCCCTTATTGATATCTTACTCGCTCAAGAGGCGACAGACTATAACTTAGCAGAATTAGCTAGGTTGCGAATGCGTTATCAAGGCTTTCCAGGCGCAAGAGACATCCAAAAAGACCTAGATAAAGTCTTACAGCAGTGGGGTTTAACCGAAATTGAGCTTTTTGAGAAAACTCGCAAAATTCACGATTTGGGCGGTATTTACAAAAGTCGCGGTAAAAAAGATGAACAGGATTGGAATTAGGGAATTGGAGATTGGGGATTAATTATTCCCTCGTATTTCCAACTCTTGTACAGACGCGATGAATCGCGTCTCTCCTAAGTCGTTATTTATATAGACTACAAGACTTTGCACTGACCATGATGCCGTAACAAATGGTCACACAGTATCAATGCCACCATTGCCTCAACCATTGGCACTGCACGCGGTAATACACAAGGATCGTGTCTTCCTTTTGCTGCTAATAGGGTTTCTTCGCCCTCACGAGTTACAGTCTTCTGCTCTTTTCTAATTGTTGCTGTCGGCTTAAATGCAACTCGCAAAATGATATTTTCGCCGTTGGAAATACCGCCTTGAATACCGCCAGAACGGTTTGTTACTGTACGGATTTCACCATTTTGATTGATATAAAATTCGTCGTTATGCTCAATTCCCGTTAGTAGCGTTCCCGCAAAACCGGAACCAATTTCAAAGCCTTTGCTAGCAGGGAGAGACATGACACCCTTAGCGATATCAGCTTCTAATTTATCAAATACTGGTTCGCCCAAACCTTTCGGTACATTTCGGGCTACACATTCTACGACACCGCCGATAGAATCACCTTGTCTACCTATTTGCTCAATTAATTCAATCATGCGATCGCCACATTCAGCATCGGGACAGCGAACGATATTGCTTTCTACTTGCTCTAAGGTGACAGTATTTGGATCGACTACACCTTCTAAGTCTTTGATGCGCTTAACGTAAGCAATAATTTCGATATTGGCAACTTGACGGAGAATTTTTTTAGCGATCGCACCTGCTGCTACTCTCCCGATTGTCTCACGCGCTGACGACCTACCCCCACCTTGCCAATTGCGAATGCCATATTTTGCATCATAGGTTGCATCCGCGTGAGAAGGCCGATACTTCTGTGCCATCTCGTCGTAATCTTGGGGACGAGTATCTTGATTACGTACCAAAATTGTTATAGGCGTTCCCAGCGTTTTGCCTTCAAATACTCCTGAGATAATCTCGCAGGTATCAGCTTCTTTGCGAGGAGTCGTAATTTTACTTTGTCCCGGTCGCCTTCTATCTAGTTCTACCTGAATTTCTTCTGCCGAAATATCTAGTTGGGGAGGACAACCATCAATCACAACTCCCACACCGCCGCCGTGAGACTCGCCAAAAGTACTAATGCGAAATAAATGACCAAAAATATTGCCCATGATTTTGAGGAAAAAGGTGAGGCTTATGTATTCTACCTAGAGTTCTTCAAAAGTTTGTCTTTGCTTTTTGTAGAATTCTTCGCTATTTCCTAGTATTTATGCAACAGTCTCATTGCAGTTCCAGTGATGAAAGTGGACGCATATAGTTATCTGCTCAAAGAGTAAATTACCATGCAAGGGTTACACCTGCCAGGAAATCGAACAATTCACAACAGCTTAATTAGGGGTTAACCGATAGATATAGTGAAAACATTAAGCTCTTTTGCCAACCACAACTGTCACGAGAGTACAAACCACAAAAAATACGGAATAAAGCTTCTATTTTAGACCTATCATCTATCCAAACTCGTTCAAAATTATGGAGTGGCAATTTAACACTATCTGGCAATGGTTGTTGTGCATTGTCAGAGTTTTGTTTTGGTAGCTTGGACTAATTTGCATTTAATAGCAATGAATCTTTTCCGTGGCTTGGACGAATTTGGCGTTGCCGTAGCCTCGGTCATAAGCGGCAAGTAGTCTTTTGCCTAACTCACGAGTTACTTGTAGAGGTTTCTGATTCGCTCAACATCCTTGACAAAAGTACATTTCCATAAGATGCACTCATGTAACCGTTGTCTGCGATCGCCTATAGCCATTTACAATACGTAAGTAAGACAAATGACGTAATAACAAGGCTTTTAGGCATCAATTCTGAAAATTAAAGAAAAAAATAATTACTAATTGCCTAAAAATTCCGGTTTTTTTGGCTTTGGGATGATAAATAAAAATAATAGCGTTGAATGTCATGCTTCTTGCTGCGAAGGATTACTGAAATTCTTTGCTGCTTTCAGGATGACTACTGAGCATCAAATAACATCTGCCGCCAATCAGTTTTTTGCTGGGGATGCTGCTACATCCAAAGGCTTTACCACAAAACTTGCTCTAGATGTATCTAAGTAATTATGCTGATAAAGTGTAAAGATGTCACCGGATCTAGAAGTGAATTTTAAAGTAACTGTAAAGGATTTTGTACCATTTTGGCAGGTTTTTATCGGAAAGATGGGATATTAGTAGATTGTACAAATCTTTATTGTTATTCACTATCTACCGACAACTGCTAAGTACAAGCAAATAGCGACATAAATAAGTTTAAGTAATTTAATGAAGTAGGAAATAATACATGGTATTATCACTGTCTTCTCATAACGTTATCCAGTATCTGCAAGAAGCGGGGCTGTGTAGCTCAGAAGATGACGCATCAGATAAATCTGAGTTGCCAGGAAGTAGTAAGAACAGTTTCGATTTACTCGTGACTTTAGCAGATAATCGGAAACTGCTCATTAAACAAGAACGTAACGTTAAAAGCAATGACGGCGCTCCTCATGAATTGTTTCAGGAGTGGCTATTTCATCAGTTGCTCCAACAGTTTCCAGTTCTCGGCAATATTTCTGAGGTTGCACCGTTAGTAGTCCATTTTGACGAAGAAAATTCTATCCTTGTCCGCAACTACTCAAGTGAATATCTTAAGCTTGCGACATTGTACCACAATAATGAGATTTGTCCACAAGAAATTGCCACTGCGATCGGCACTACTTTAGCGGGACTCCATCGCGCAACCTACAACCGCCGAGAATATCGGGATTTTATGGCAACTGCTCCCCAAGGAGAGTTTCGCTATGGCTTTTACAATCCGGCGCAAGGGGTAGGGTCAATTGGGCCGGAGATTTTTGGAACGGTTCCCACGGATGCACTGAAATTCTATCTACTCTACCAGCAATCGGAGAGTTTGGAATCTGCGATCGCAGATTTGGCGTATGACTGGAATCCTTGCTGCTTGACTCACAACGACCTGAAATTGAACAACATCTTGGTTCATTCCAGGTGGGAAAAACTAGACAATTGCCTAGTAAGACTAATTAATTGGGAAGCTTGTTCGTGGGGAGATCCCGCTTTTGATTTAGGAACTTTACTAGCAAGCTATTTAGGAATTTGGCTAAATAGCCTCGTCGTAGATCCCACCATTGAGTTACAAGAATCTCTACATCTGGCTTTGACACCGTTGGAGAGTTTGCAACCTTCAATTATTGCCCTCATTAGGGGTTATCTAAATGCTTTCCCAATGATTTTGGAATACCGCAATGACTTTATTGTGCGCGTTATCCAGTTTGCAGGATTGGCACTAATTCATCAAATTCAGGATATGATTACCTGCCGAAAATCCTTTAATAATGCTGATATTTGTATACTCCAAGTCGCTAAAAGTTTACTCACTATGCCACAGCAAGGTGTACTGACTATTTTCGGAATATCAAAGTCAGAAATTCTTAATCCTATAGGGAAAGTTCATAAACTTCCTGAAGCGTTAAAAGAGCCACAGCTACTTCGTCTTTATTACGAAAAAACTCGACTTCGTGGTTGTTAATAGCAGGAAACAGAAGAATTCTGAATTATGTTGTTTAAAGTTTGAGTTTTAAATGGATTAATGCTAAATTACTCTATCAATCAACCGCTAAACTCTCTATTCGATATTGCTAAGAATATTCAGATTGAACCAAATTTTTGTATTTATCATCCCAATTATCAACCCTTTGCTCTGCCGACTAAAGTGGCCGATAGATTTCAGCAAAATTCTGTAGATTTACAACAGAAATATTTAACTCTACTGCTGCGGAACTTTCTTTATGGAATCTATTACAATGGCTCTTTACAAAGTACTTTAGCAGTCAATACTGATAGTAGTAATTGCCCAACAAAGCATAATTTAGCAGATAATTCCATCTTAGAAATTGATTGGAACTTTTACGAGCATCTACACGCCAGTAATCACGGCATAGGTTACTTTGACCCTCGATGGCAGGTATTGCGAAAAGAGCCTGATGGTACTATGGCGGTAACTAAAGGCGGTTTAACACTTTATGTTGAGCCAGACTGCCACCTTAAATCCAGCAAAAAATCTACCAAAGTGGGTGACATGGTAGCAATCTGGATGCCCAAAAATCGATTACAAAATGGCTCTTACTTGGCAGTTAGTAATATCGGACAGGAACGGCAAAGCAACCCCGATACTGATTTGGGAGCAGGGCGAATTTACTTTAACTTTACGCCATCTGGTGCGATCGCTCTCATGGAAAGCCTGACACTGCAATTAAACGCAGCCTCCATACCCTTCAGCTTTCAGGTTCTCCACAACCCTTCTGCATACGGACGCTATGATTCTGGGCTACTCTACTTTGAACTCCCCGACTATCCAGCAATCCGCACAATCCTTCAGGCTATTTATCTAGAAAATCAATCCCATTTCCAGCCCGAAATCCCTTTGTTTACCAAATTTTTAGCCCCAGGTTTAGGTTTAGCTGAAGAACCAACCCAAAAATTTGCCGCACAAGAAAGTTTTGGGATGAACCGTTGCCAAATTGTCGCTAATGCTTTGTTGGAAGCTTGGCAGAAAGGTAAGAATGCGATGGAGGAACGGATGGGGGTTATTGACCAACACTTTGCACGACATCTAATAGATTTACAGCGTCCTTATCTCAATCCCAGTTCTGAGGATATATATAAACCATTAAATTGATAGGAAATGGTGCAGGGAGCAGGGGAGGCAGGAAGACAAGGGGGACAAGGGGGACAAGTCTCTCTCTTGTCTCCCCCCTCTTCCTTGTCTCCCTTGTCTCTTCTTCATGTTCAATTCCCAATTCCCAATGCCCAATTCAAAATTCAAAATTCAAAATTCCACAATTACCGGCGTATGGTCGCTGGGTTGGGTTAATTTTCTGGGTTCGACATCAATAGTACAACTTGTAGCACGCTCATACAGCACGGGTGTGAGATAGTGATGGTCAATTCGCCAACCTAAGTTGCGACGAAAGGCGGCGGCGCGATAATCCCACCAGCTATAATTTCCGCCTTCTGTGGTGAATTTGCGAAAAGCATCGGCAAACCCTAGTTGCAGAATCTCGCGCAAGGCTTGACGCTCGGTTTCTGTTGCCATAATGTGATTTTCTGTACTCACTTGTTCGTGAATATCCTTGTCTTCTAGGGCAATGTTGAAGTCACCGCACACACAAATTGCAGGTTCTGACAGCGAAAGCAATCGCAAATACTCGTGTAGCGCTGTTAACCAGCGCAGTTTGTATTCATATTTTTCAGTTCCTACTGCTGCACCGTTGGGAACGTATAAGTTAACAATCCGAACACCATCAATTACACCTGTTATTACCCGTTTTTGCTCATCCCATTCATGGTGTAAGTCTGGCAAAATCGCCCTAAACCCGCTACTTACGTTTAAAAGTGGCTGGCGGCTAATCAGGGCTACGCCGTTATAAGATTTCTGTCCTGATATATAAAGGTTATAGCCCAACTGCTCAAAAGGCGATCGCGGAAACTCGGCATCCGCAACTTTGGTTTCTTGTAAGCAGAGAACATCAACGAGATTATTAGTTAACCAATCAGTAACCTGTTCGAGGCGAGTGCGAATTGAGTTGACGTTCCAAGTAGCGATTTTCATTAGTTATCAGAATTTTTTGAAACTTAATAATTACAAATTGTGTAATTATTGTACAATTACTTAATATTTATAATTTCTTTTCCATTTCCCAATTACGTTTAAACAAACCTTTAATCATTTGATCCCATTGAATATTTTAGTATTGTCAGCTACCAAATATTCAATTTTGTAAGTTCTGCTACAAAATATTCTACTTCATTATGATCCCCAAGACAGATGCAACAACTAATTGATTAGTTATACGTTAGAAATGTAACTCAGGTCTGACTTTTGCCGAATAATCCTTTAGATTTGTCGATATAAAATTTGCAGGATGGTTAATCGGTATTACGCTTTTGGTAGCCTGTTAGGTTAATTTAAATGTCAAAATAGTAAGTACAAATGCTCTGTTCTCATATAATAATGATGCAACTCATTATATTGAGGACAATTTCATAGACTGAACTAAAAAACTTATGAAAATCGCTCAAGTTGCCCCCTTATGGGAAAGGGTTCCACCTCCAACTTATGGAGGAATAGAACTGGTAGTGAGTCGCTTGACTGATGAACTTGTTCGTCGCGGTCATGAGGTAACATTATTTGCCTCTGGCGATTCTCAAACTTTGGCTCATTTAGAAGCAGTTTATCCGCGTGCATTGCGCTTAGATCCGAATGTTAAAGAGTATGCCGTGTACGAAATGCTAGAACTGAGCCAAGTTTACCAACGTGCTAAAGAATTCGATCTTATCCATTCTCATGTAGGGATTTCGGCATTACCTTTAGCGAGTTTCATAACAGCAACTTCTACAGTGCATACCCTGCACAATAATTTTACAAACGACACCCGTCACGCATTTAGCTATTACCAGAAGCAACCATACATCAGCATTAGTAACTCGCAACGTCAAGTCGATCTAAATTATGTTGGTACGGTTTATAACGGAATTGAGCTAGCAGATTATCCTTTCGTAGCCCAACCGTCAAAACCTCCATATTTGGCATTTTTAGGTCGTTTTTCACCAGCTAAAGGGCCACACCATGCGATCGCTATCGCAAAGCAGACTGGTTGGCATTTAAAGATGGCAGGAAAGGTTGATGTTGGCGACTCTGAGTTTTTTGAACAAGAGATTGCCCCCCACATTGATGGTCAGCAGATTGAATATCTCGGCGAAATTAACCACGCCGAAAAAACTGAACTTCTGGGCAATGCTGCCATAACTCTTTTTCCCATTAACTGGCAAGAACCTTTTGGATTAGTGATGATTGAATCAATGGCAACTGGTACACCAGTAATTGCCATGAATTTCGGCTCAGTACCTGAAGTAATTGCCCACGCTAAAACAGGCTTTATCTGCAAAAGCTATGCAGAAATGACGGCAATGATTCCCCTAGCTTTGGAACTCAATCGTCAAACCTGTCGAAAACATGTAGAAAGCAACTTTAGTGTTAACCAAATGGTTAACGGATATGAAGCTATTTACAGACAAATTATTAAAGACCGCATAGAATCGAATGGTCGCATTCATGCTACCAAAATACACTTTTAATCAACTGCTTTTTCTTGCTGAGTTTAAAACAACAAATTTTTTTAAGGAGGACATTGGTATGAGTACGAGAGCCAACACTTGCCCTTGTTGCGGTGGTTCCCTCCTGCGTCATGCTCGTCATGGTGAACTATATTGGTTTTGCCTGTCGTGCCGACAAGAAGTCCCACTCTTAACTGTTATTCGCTTACCTAATGTGGATACCCGGAACACCGGAGTTCTTCCCCAACCAGTGGTAAATACCTAGTTCTTGCAATTTTTAAATAGATAAAACTTGACTAGAAATCAATACTGATTTGTTTAGACCTATAAATTAGCTTCAACTGGTAAAATCGGATGGAGCTAATTGATAGGTTTAAAGCTTTGTTAGCAGCGTTACTTTATGGGCAAGAAGATTTACGGTTAGAGCAAGTTCCTGACCCTACACCGGCGGCTGGCGAAGTTGTAATTCAAGTAGGGGCAGCAACAACTTGTGGTACAGATTTGAAAGTTTGGCGGCGTGGTGGTCATGCCAAAATGCTGAAACCGCCGACGCTATTTGGTCACGAAGCTGCTGGGCGAATTGTTGCCTTGGGTGCAGGCGTTACAAATTGGCAAGTGGGCGATCGCATCGTTGCTAATAATTCTGCCCCATGTATGAAGTGCTTTTTTTGTCAACGCCAAGAGTATTCTTTATGCCCGAATCTGACCTGGAATAACGGGACTTTTGCGGAATACTTGAAAATTCCCGCATCCATAGTAGAGCATAATTTATTGCAGATTCCCGATAAGTTGCCGTGGGAATTGGCAGCCATGACGGAACCATTAGCTTGTGTGTTGCATGGTGTAGCCCGTTCTAATATCAAGCCCAAAGATCGAGTAGTCGTCTTGGGAGATGGGGCGATTGGGCTAATGTTTGTGGCGGCGTTGAGTGAGAAAGCTGAAGTGTTGCTGTGGGGAGGTAATAACCATCGGCTAGAAATTGGTCAAAAATTGGGTGTAACCCAGACCTTTAATTATCATCAAATCCCGGATATTGCTGGTGTAGTGAAAGAACTTACCCAAGGATGGGGCGCAGATGTGGTGATTGAAGCCACAGGTGTACCAAGTGTTTGGGAAACTGCGATCGCCTGCGCCCGTCCTGGTGCAACAGTTAACTTATTCGGTGGATGTCCACGAGATACCAGCATTACCGTCAATACAGAACAGTTACACTACAGCGAACTGACCATTAAAGGCGTGTTTCATAATACACCTGAGTATGTGCGGGAGGCGTTGGCACTTATCGCTAGTCGCAAAATTTCCTTTGAGTTACTTATTAGTGAACAGCGGCCATTAAAAGATTTAGAACAGGTGTTTTGTGAGATGAAGGCGCGACAGGTAATTAAGGTAGCGATGATTCCTTAGTTTTTTGCGGGGTACAGCACAGCAGATGCGATGAGTCTAGCCAAACAATTTTGAAAATCTGGACACTAAAGGATCTACAATTTACCATCTGGTAATAATTGGGGTGAAAACATTGCCCACAACGACTCATAGTAAGGGACAAAATAAGCAGCCTGTTGGGGTTCCAGACGAGACCGGATCTCGATGCCGAGCAAGTGAATCAATTGCCGCACCAATTCCCAACGTACCTTTAATCGGGGATACAGCATAACACACAGCGGAAATAGCTCTTGTTGTACGGCGCTAATGTTGTTCTCCAAAATACAAACCCATAGATAGACCTGGAACATCTCTGTATCACGAACACTCGAAATCTGAATGTTGGTGTCATCTAAACGGCCTGTGTAGCAGTAATAATCGGGATACAATTGCATCACCTGTTTCACGATGTTGGCCGCAATCTCACTGCACAAGGGCAAGAGTTGCTGGACTGCTTGTAACGGTGGCGCGTCGTAAGCATGTTGTGCTGCTGCCTGGTAAGCACGCTGGAGTGGCATGTAGAGATGGTCATCAATCACCTTGAAGTAAGCGCTCAACAATGGTTGCTGCGCTAGTGGTGTCAAGTTGAGCAGCATTTGTCCACTGTAGTGGAATTGCATACTAATGAACCCGATCACTCTAGGATCATTTGCTATGTACTTCTGCCGAATGTGTCCCAAATCCCTCGCAATCCAAGTAGAAAACTTTGGTGGGGGAATTTGTTGAGCATAGGCTGAGAGGGCAGTTTGATAAATCTGGTGAGCATCCTTTGTTACTGCCCACGGATCAATCAATTGAGCGTCAATTTGATGCCGAATTACCTCTTGAGACAAAAGTGCTTCCGTTTTTGCCCACGCTTGAACACTTGTGGTTCGGAGTGTCTGCATTAACGTTGTTGCAATCTCAGTTGCTATTCCACTGTGGTTGAGGGCTTCGACTTGATCGTCCTGTTCAGCTAGCTTTTGCAAATACTTCTTCGCCCATGCTTCTGAAAATACTTGGTTTGTTCCTGTATTAAAATCTTCTGGCTGTTCTGGAAATAATGAAATATTTTGTAAATTTATCGGCACCTGATTTATGTATCCAATAAAATATTTCTTAATCTTTTCCAGCATAGAAGAATAAATCTGACGACAAACACCGCAAGATTACGGAGTTTATTCTTTCTTCAAACTTAATTGCTGATTTTTTATTTTCTCTGGAAAAAGGCAATGCCTGTCTTGAAAAGTGACGCTCCTGCATCCCTAAAAGCGAACAAGTCGGCAAACCCGTTGTTAGCGCCTGGCTCGGCTTTTCGCTACAACGGGCGTAGCTGCCGCAACTTGATTTTTTACAATCGACTAGTATCTTTTGTAACTAACTTCCAGCCTTCAGCTTGGTCAATTAGCTTCATCGAATCTAGCTGGAGATTGTTGAAAGCAGATGTATGAAGCAGAAAGTAGGGTTGCCCGTTGTAGTGCCAATAATATTCTAGTTCGCCAACAGAAGCGGGAATGATGGTGCGATCGCTATAATAATCCAACGAGGGACGATGGTAGGGAAAAGATGTGTAAATCTTCCTCGTAGCTGGATTTGCCCGCGCAATCATAGCGGCGACTGGTTTAACTGGATAGGCTTCAGATAATTCCCAAACCCAGTAGTTAGATTTCATTAACAGCAGCAGCGAAAGATAACTTCCCCAAAACAAAATCTTTAGAAATTGCCCGTCGCCTCGTTCTGCCAAAATAGCTGCTAAGGTCATAGTTAAAGCTACTGCTGCAAAAATCAGTTGTAAGTCTGTTTGTGATGTTGTACCCCAACTGAAATAAATGCTACCAGCAGAAGCGACTACAGCAAGTATTGCCAAACCAGCAACCCAAGCACGGGGATAGGATGAGAGTAAAGGCGAATTTTCTGTATCTGATAATTGGATACCAAAAGCTAAAGCTAAACTAGGGTAAATCGGGAATAAATACCAAGGTACTTTGGTAATCATGAAAGAAATTACCAACAGATAAATACCACTCCACGCCATTACTAGTTTTGCCCAGCTAAGATTGCGATTTTCCCAGGTTAAGCGGACAGTTTGCGGTAAGAATAATAACCACGGCCATGTGTATTTGAGAAGTTCAATAACATAGTACCAAGGTGGTTCAGGATTACCCTCTACAAACGAGCCAATTCTACCTAGTGATGGGTTTACAATTCCAATTTGGGCGAAAGTGTAACCATAGTGAATTAGTTGGGCGCTATACCAAGCAGCTACAGGCAGAATACCAATGAAGATTGCTATCCAAAGATAGTAACAAGTAAGCAGTCGTGGCGTATCCCAAAAGAGAAATGCGATCGCGATCGCACCTAGCAACACACCTAGCAGTCCTTGAGTTAGGCAAATTAACCCAAAACTTACACCAACACCAAGGCAATAACGTAAATCTCGGCGCGATCGCAACACGCACAACATCATCAGCATCAAAAAACTTACCATCGCCCCATCCAACATTGCCAGCCGCCCATGACGCACCACAGGTAGCATTGTTAGATAAATTAAGGCGCTATAAATAGCAGCCCAACGTTGGCGAAATATCTCTCGAGCAATGCAATACAGTAAAGGTACAGATGTCGCTGTTAAAATTGCTCCAGGTAGACGAGTTGTCAACTCATTTTCGCCTCCTAGAGAATAAGCCCAGGCAATTAGCAAATGTATCAAAGGCGGCTTGTTATGATATGGTTCGCCTCCTAGCGTTGGGAAAAGCCAACGCATTGAACCTGCTGGAGCGTGCCAAATTTCACGAGCAACCTGTGCCACAGTCCCTTCATCCCAATCTCGCAGGGGCAATCCTCCCAGATTAATGCTAAACAGTAATACTGCTGCCAACAGCAATACTATTAGCCATACCCAATCAATCCATCTGCCAACCGTGCGATGCTGTTTTTCTAGATGACTCCAAATAAAGCTTCCTTCTTGCATATTCTCTGGTAATCATTTTACTTGCTGGTTTGATTACATAGAGACCAAAGTGAATCTCCAATGTTGCCACCCAGTAGCAACGTATATTCTTAACAATTGCTAGTTTCCAAGATTAACTCAACTTTATCTAATTAGCGCTATTTTTTGAAAAATTTATCTTAACTAGTGAAATAACATATAAATCGGAAAATGATAAAAATAATACAGTCAAAAAATTATTCATCACCTGTTACTTAGTCCGTAAATTAACTTGTGTTTTATTTGATATTTAACGCTTAGTTTAATTTTTATCACTTAGTTTTTATCTGGCTAAATTTAGATTTATAGGAAATAATTGCTACAGACTTTTAATGACCTGCTGAACAGTCCAAGGAATTAGCTATCATCTTTTTGGATAGTAATTACCAACATCTTTTAAATCTTCCGGTTCGTTACCATCTCAGCTTGGAATTTATTCTAGGGCTACTAATCTAGTTTTTATCCTCTGGCTGGAAACGCTCATCATTGCCGCTCTGCTGCAAGTAAAGAGGTAGAGCCTCACATTAGACATTCCCCATACTGAGAACGAAACAGACTAATGAGCAATAGAACTGAATACAATACTGCTCGGTTAAGAAAATTTGTAGTTGGGTTGAACAAAGTGAAACCCAACCTATATTGGAGTTATTTTTTAGGCTTAACCAAACAGTATTGGAACTGAATAGTCTAAACGTTTGATTAATTGAACTTGCTAGGTTTTAATACAATACAATTCAGTTAAGTATTTCTTCTTTTCTATCCTTTGCGTCCTTTGCAGTTAGTTAAAAAAATGACTTTGACAAATAACTTTAGCCTGATTGTGTTTTAATAATCACTTGATAGTGAGTGGCTTAAGTATCACTATGCCTTTTGATTTTGATATTAGTATTAAAAAATAAAAATAACTTGTAGTTTTAATTCTTGATTCTGAAAATTAATTTCAATCTGTCTGATAAATTCTCGAAAGTAAAATCGTCGCTCTGTTTCCGACAAATCTAACCAAAATTGTGGTATGGAAACAGCTTGAGCAACAGAACGTAAATTAACTGGGGGGAGAGTCGCCAACTTTGCTTCAAGTGCAGAAATTTCTGTGCGGAGTTTGTAAGCCCTTAGCTTTGCTGTTTCAATATCTAAAATCCCAGTTTCGATTAAAGCAGGTAACTGAGCAAGTATTTCTTGCTGACGAGCGATCGCTTGTCCTAAACTATTCTTGACGGTATCCAATTGGGGAAAATTCATCCCCGCGACGGCTAAGGGTAAGTCACGGCAAACGGTTTCAATTGTATGTTCCAACACTTCTTGGTAGGGAATAGCCTTACACTTGGGGCGTTGAGGACAGCTAGTAGAACGTAAATAAAGATACTCCTTATCTTGATTGCGTTGGGTGACACGAGTAACTGTTAGATGTGACTGACACTCAGCACAAACAACCAACCCAGCTAAAGAACGCCTAGCACTAGCAGTTCTGGATGGTAAACGGCTATTACGGCGTAAAAGTCGGTCAATTTGGGCTGCTTCTTCTTTGGAAATTATCGGAATATGTGTATTAGAGATAATTTCACCATTTTGGTAAGCTGTATTGCCGCGATAAACTGGATTAGTCAACCAGCGTCGCCCAGTTGTGACAGAGATTTTTTTGCCGTATTTTTTCGCCAAGTAACGAACCGAACCCCGCAGGGAACCGTAGAGTAAAAAGTGTTCAAAAAAATCTTTGACTACTGGTGAGGTACTGCGATCAACAGTATATTTTCCCTTACCTCTGCGATAGCCGTAGGGAACTTTGCCGGGTGGTGGTGCAACCTCAAGGCGATTACGGGCGTGTCCTTGACGGATGCGACGACTACGTTGTTGACGTTGGATTGCATTTAGCAAATTCAGCAAGTCAGCACCCAAAGGATAATTTTCGGAAGTATAGGGCTGTTCAGTGGCGATTATCGCTACTCCCATCGCTTCGAGTTTATGTAAGCGATCGCTAATTTCCTCTACAGTATCCCCTAATTCTTCCAGTCGCCGAATCAAGAGATAATCTGCTGGTTCAGTTTCGCAATCGGTAAATAATTGTTGTAATTGTGATCGCGTAGCGTGTCCGTAGGACTCTCGCGTAGCCTGTCCAGAAGACTCTGGCTTACCCAAATCTTCATAAACCCAATCCACCTCCCATCCCCAATCGGCTTGATCGGGAGAAGATTCTAATAGCGGATTGGTGTAAGAGTAAGCAATTATTCTCATTAGTCATTTTTCATTGGTCATTGGTTATTGGTCATTAGTCAATAAATAGTTCTTCTTCCCCTGCCTCCCCTGCCCCTGTGCCCCCTCACTCCTGACTCAACTCAATAATATTTCCATCAGGATCTTGAGTGAATAGGGCAGGGCGACCGGAAGCGCTGGGTTGAATGGGATAATTATGATCGAGCAACTCTTGTTTTGCAGCGTCCAAGTTAGCAACCGAGAAAGCGACGTGAGGGTTGCGTCCCCATTTTTCGTTGGGGTTTTCGGTAGGGACAGTAGGTGCAACTATTAGGTGAATCTGATAGTTACCGACTTGATACCATGTACCAGCGTATTTCAGGGAACGATCTATTTTGGATAATCCCAATACTTTGCCATAAAAGTGTTCAGAGCGTTCTAAGTCAGTCACAAGAATTGCTGTATGGAGACTTTGGGTAATCTGCATTGTCGGTAAGTGCGATCGCGTTTATCTAAATTTTGACGTACTTTGAACCCTTACGAAGTACTTATTCTCCACCCCTAGTAGGCTTGTTATTACCAACATCTTTTAAAGTAAGGTAAAGGTGTATTACAGTCAGAGTATGAGGTTGAAAAATTTGACAACCCTGAATCCTGACAGCAGTTGACTAATGGGGAAACGCTGAATTAAGAGATAGTCATTGTGCAAATAAGCGATCGCAGGGATTTTTTTGAAAATAACTCAGCTTGTTTCTAGATAAAAGCAAATAATCAGGTAACTAAAATGGCGAAAGAAATAGAGCGGAAATTTTTAGTGAAAGGAGATAGCTGGAGAGGATTAGTTGAAGGTAGTGTATATCGTCAAGGATATATTGCCACACAAGACAAAGCGGCTGTACGCATACGTATAGTAGGGGAAAAGAGTTATTTGACTATTAAAGGCCCCAGTATAAAATATTCGAGATTAGAGTTTGAGTATCCTATTCCTGTTGAAGATGCTCAAGAAATGCTTGAGGCATTATGTGAACGTCCCTTTATAGAAAAAATCAGATATAAAATCCAATCGGGTGGTTTGATTTGGGAAATAGATGAGTTTGATGGTGTTAATAAAGGATTAATCTTGGCAGAAGTTGAACTGAATGATGAAAATCAACAAATTGAACTACCAAGTTGGATTGGACAAGAAGTTTCTGATGATTCTAGATATTTCAACAGCAATTTAGTAAAACACCCTTTTTCACAATGGTAATGCCGAAAAGGGAGCATCCACTTTTGGAAGAAACACCGGGCGATTGGAAATTGCGGCTATACAGACTAAACCCACCTACGCGGGTTTTAGAGAGTCCGCGCAGGCGGACGAAAGTTTGTATAGCCCATCCCATAACGCATTCGACGCAGAATCTGTTGTTTTAACAATTGAGGACAAAAATTATACTTGTTCTTTATTTTTTTGAGAAGGGTTTCATTATAGACTTAACTCTCGGAATGAATAATATTAATAAATTTTAACAAGCCCTTGTTTTTTAGTGCAATCTATGCAAACCTCATAAATATATACTACTGTAAGTCGACCGATTTAAAGTATTTAAAGTAGATTACCCCAAATTAGTTTTTTTTGAGGTTAGGGTTTCCAATCTGAAAAAAGGTCTTTTATGAATAAAACTGTAAAGGAACTCACAATCAATTTAGTGGTATTAAATATAGTTTTATTAAGCACACTCGGTCTTTTCTGGAAAATCTTAAATCAGTGAAGGAGTCCAATTAGGTCGAGAAAAAGAACCCAAAACTCAGAAGCTAAACAAGCTACTTAAGTATCCACAAGTGAGAAATTTTATGAAAAAACAATATTAGGGACAAAGAGTAAGTGTATTTTAAATGCGGATGAAAGATGATAGTTTATTGCTTCGTCTTTCAGAAATTAGGAGTTACTAAACTTAAGCTGTAACATTACTGGAGAGTAAACTTATGTTTTCTGGACAAATTGAAAGAGAATGTTTATATGGAGAAAATTGGACAATTTCGCAAAAAACTAAATTACCAGATAATCTACAGTTATTAGTGGATCAAGAAGAAGTAGCATGTGATATTTGGGAATTGCAGAGGCAAGAGTCTGATGATAAGCTGATTTATCCAAATCTTAATCAGGCTTCTGCTACGCTACGGCGTAAATAAACCACCAATTCAAAATCAACGAAACGCTTCCGATATAGGAATTACGCATTCTTTGCGCGTCTCATAGATCATTATTTAAGAAGTACTTAAGCGACTATTTCATATTTTGGTGCATCATAATGAGTTCTAAAGAGCATACTGCTCTGACCTGACGCAACCAAGTACCATTTTAACTTTAGCAAAGACGCGATCGCGTTTCCGCAGCCTCTCCTAGAGAAGCATCTCGAAGAGAAGCGGCTTGTCGTAAGATTAGCAGTGGCCAATGTCTACTACAATCAGTCGCTACTGGCTGATATGGGACATAGTTTAAATGATCTCTGTCTAGCAGGTGGGATTGATGAGTCTTGTGCAACTCGTTCGTGAACCGCCTATATTACAAGAAACAGTGTTGAACATTGCACTAGTATTTGCAGCCTTTCATGCTACCTGGGTTACTTTACTTTTTCTACTAGAATCTTCTCCGTATAATATCTCCAGCTATTTCATACAAAATTGAGTTCATCCTGTAAATCTCCCCAATTTGTTTTACCTAGCAAGAGAAGGAATCAATATTAATGGCACATCTGTTTGAACCATTCAAGATTCGTGAAGTTACCTTCCGCAACCGCATTGCTGTTTCACCCATGTGTCAATATTCCAGTACGAATGGATATGCTAATGATTGGCACGTTATTCATTTAGCTTCTCGCGCAGTAGGCGGTGCGGGTATAGTATTCACAGAAGCAGCAGCTATAGAACCGCGTGGGCGCATTAGTCCGCAAGATTTGGGAATCTGGTCAGATGCACATATAGAAACTTTAGCCAAAACTGTGGCATTGATTCATAACTTTGGCGCTGTTGCAGGTATTCAACTTGCTCATGCAGGTAGAAAGGCCAGCACTGCCAAACCCAGCAAGGGAGGGAAAGCGCTGGATGAATCTCAGGAAGGTTGGCGGCCCCTAGTTTCGAGTAGTGCGATCGCTTTTAGCCAAGATAGTCCAGTTCCAGAAGCCCTAAGTCTTGAGGGAATTCAGGAAGTTATTGATGCCTTTGTCCAAGGTGCTAAACGTTCTCTGCAAGCTGGTTTTAAGCTAGTGGAAATCCATGCTGCTCACGGTTATCTACTCCATCAATTTCTCTCACCCCTTGCTAACCAACGGCAAGATGATTATGGTGGTAGCTTTGAAAACCGGATTCGTCTACTCATAGAAGTTGTTCAAGCAGTTCGAGACGTTTGGCCCCAGACAAATCCACTCTGGGTACGTATTTCTGCTACCGATTGGGTAGATGGGGGTTGGGACATCGAGCAAAGTATCGCTTTAAGTGACAAGCTTAAATCTCTAGGAGTTGATCTCATTGATACTTCATCAGGGGGAATCATACCGGGTGTCAAGATCCCAATTCAACCTGGTTATCAGACTCAGTTTGCTGAACGCATCCGCCGCGAAGCAAATATCCATACAGGAGCCGTAGGCTTAATTACAACCCCTGAACAGGCTGACGAGATTATTCGCACAGAAGTAGCCGATATAGTGCTGTTAGGACGCGAACTACTCCGCAATCCTTACTGGCCGCATCTGGCAGCTAAACAGTTAGGACACGATAAACTCTGGCCTGTTCAATACGATCGAGCTTGGCTGTGATGTCGCTTGTACTTAATTTACTATTTGGCGATAGGGGAAATTCATAAATTGCCCCTACCTGAAAATCAGGGCTTGAGACATTTTTGGCGTAAGTCCTGGATAATTAGAAATTAATTTATGAGCCTTCTTTGGCAAGTTGGGCTTTTGCCTGTTGCCACAAATTTTCTAACTCATCCAAACTGTAATCAGAAAGGGGGCGATCGCAAACTGCCTCCATTTTTTCTAATCGCTGGACAAATCGCTGATTTGTACCTTGCAAACCAGCACTAGGATCAAGATTATGCCAACGGGCTAGCTGAATAACTGCAAAGAGTAAATCGCCTAATTCTGCTTGTTGTCGCGCTGGAGTTTCATCAGCTAAAGCCTGTTCAAATTCCCCCAATTCTTCATGAAACTTATCCCAAACGCCCTGAATATTTTCCCATTCAAACCCAATAGCAGCAGCCTTTTGAGAAATCTTCATCGCTGCTGTCAATGGGGGAAGGGTGCGCCCATAACGACCGAGTTTAGAACTAAGTTTTTGCGCGTCTGGGGATGGTTCGCCTTTTTCCGCAGCTTTGATTTGTTCCCAATTTTGCCGCACCTCATCCACACTGGCTACTGACACATCACCAAACACATGAGGATGACGGCGAATCAACTTTTGGGAAATCCCCTGAGTTATTTCTTTGAGAGAAAATTGTCCAGATTCGCTAGCGATTTGGGCTTGCAATACCACCTGTAATAATAAATCGCCTAATTCTTCTGCGATCGCCTTCTGATCCCCACTCTTAATTGCATCCACCACCTCATAAGCTTCTTCAATCACATAAGGCGTAAGCGTTTCGGCAGTTTGCGCCAAATCCCACGGACAACCACCATTAGGCGATCGCAATTTCGCCACCACCTCAATCAATTCCTGCAAAGCTGCCAAAGTCTCAACTTTGTCACTTGTACTGAGCGACTCGTGCCGAGCGGAGCCGAGGTAATCCGAAGTATTTGTCATTTGTCATTTGTCCTTTGTCGTTCTGCCGTTGCTCTTTCTGGTAACTGTAGCTCGACGAGTACCGCGACTTGTAACTTTCCGCTTCTTCATTTTGCCACTAGGAAGCAACCCCCGAACCCCCTGCTTTCGCACGCGCTTATATGCCGAACCACTCCAATCGCTGAGAGAATGGCTCATCGCACCAAGTTCCAATCCTAAAAACAGGGCGATATATTCAGTATCATATTGCAGGAGCGATCGCCCCAAAGTTCCACCCAAATCTTGCCAAGTAAAACTCAGATTCCATAATCTTTCGGCAATTGCCAAAACCAAAATTGCCAAGATAGCTAGCAAACACCCTAGATAAAGTATCCGCAGAATCGTGCCAATAATTGGCCCGTGGGATAAAAAAGAACGATGCCGCAGACTTTTTTGATAAGGTAGCCAAATCCAGCGCAAGAAACCCCAGCGTTGAAATTGCACAGAGTAAATATCTAAATCAGGGCCAAACATCAGCCCTCCAAATAGAAACCCGCCTGCAACCAACAAAGTCGCATTGCTACTGCGAGTCTGCCAGAAAGTAATGCCCGCCACCAACGGCAGAGCATACATAGTAATGCGATCGTGCGTCCGACCAGAGGGCATCCTAAATCCTGTTAGCGATAGCGGGGCGTTGAGCCCGTGCTGAGTAACTTAATACTGAGCCAGTATAAGAGAAAAAAAGATTTTCCCAAAACTACTAGCGCAATGCAAAATCTTCTGCTATATTAGTTAAGGATTGGTCAAAAGGGCGGTTAGCTCAGTTGGTAGAGCGCCTGCCTTACAAGCAGGATGTCATCAGTTCGAGTCTGGTACTGCCCATTAATTAAATTAAGGCTAGAGACAGCTTAGATGCAGTTTCTAGCCTTTTTTAAACGATTCACAATTCTTAATTAGCTAGCTATTATTAACCCATCTTGCATATCTTCAGAATAGAGAGTACTTGCTCTTGCAGATAGGGTTAGGTCTGTATGGGAATCATGGGAATTCGGGACTTCCAGAAAATAAATTATCCAGTAGTTACGGGGTTAAGCCTACAGATAACAGGTGCGTTACGCTGTTGCGCTAAAACACCTTACTGGAATGTTCTTAAATCCCTAATTCCCAGTCAAAATGCCTAATGAAATTTGGTTATCACAATTGCAAAAACATCGTGCGATCGCAGTCATCCGCGCTCCTAAAATCGAAGTGGGAGAGGAAATGGCGATGGCTGTAGCATCTGGGGGAATGCAGCTGATTGAGATTACCTGGAATAGCGATCGCGCTGGAGAATTAATCAGTCAACTACGCTCAAAATTACCAGCTTGTACTATTGGCACTGGTACGTTATTCAATGTGCAACAGCTACAAGAAGCGATCGCATCTGGGGCGCAATTCCTCTTCACACCCCACGTTGACTCAGCAATGATTCAAGCAGCACAAGAAAAAGATATACCTATCATCCCAGGAGCGTTGACTCCTACAGAAATTGTTACCGCTTGGACTCAGGGCGCTAGTTGTGTAAAAGTGTTTCCCGTACAAGCAGTGGGAGGGGCTGATTATATTAAAAGTTTGCAAGGGCCACTAAGTCAGATTCCCTTAATTCCTACAGGCGGTGTCACTCTGGAAAATGCTAAAGAATTTTTGCAAGCCGGAGCGATCGCTGTCGGTTTGAGCGGTGAATTATTTCCCAAAAAGCTTGTCACAGAAGGAAATTGGCAAGCGATCGCATCTAGGGCAAAAAACCTTACACAACAGTTAGGTTAAATTAGAATCAAATCATCAAAAATTCACGTCTATTAAAGTAATAGATAGGGAAATAAAAGTGAAACCTAATAAGTTTCTCAAGACTTCATGATTTGAGTGTGAGTGTATCTAAAATGAAAAAACTGATTTATCCCGACTGGGTGCATCGCTTAAAAATACTCCTTACTGGTACAGTACTGTCTTTAAGTGTTTTTACTACTACTGGAACGAGTGAAGTTTGGGCAAATTCCAAAGATCAAGTAATTGCTCAAAAAATCCAGACATTACAACAATCAGAGCAGCGCTGGATTCAAATTGACCTTTCAAAGCAACGATTAATAGCTTGGGAAGGTGACAGAGTAGTTTATGGAAGTGCTATTTCCTCTGGTAAAAAAGCTACTCCCACTCTTGTTGGTACTTTTAAGGTTCAATCTAAATTCAAAACTACGCGAATGCAGGGAGAAAACTATAATGTTCCCAACGTTCCTTATGCGATGTTTTACGAAGGTAATTATGCTATTCACGGAGCTTATTGGCATAAGAGATTTGGCACTCCAGTAAGCCACGGCTGTGTGAATATCGCACCCAAACATGCAAAATGGCTATTTCAGTGGGCATCAGTAGGGACACCGATAGTCATCCAGAAATAGTAGGTGAAGCAGTCAGAAGGCAATTTAGGTAAAATCATAAATAACAAAAAATCAAGACAATTAAGTAATTCCCAGCAAGATTTTATGCTGGGAATCTTCGGAGTCTGAATTACTGAACTTGAAATAAAATATATAAAAGAGGATTCAGACAAATTTTGGATTTTAGATTTGGTATTTAGGATTAAAATTCCTTTCCTAAATTTGGTATTATCCAGTTTGCCCCAAAGAAATAAGCGTAAATCCTGACAATTACTGTGTGAAACTACAAATGCAAATATTAATTCCGGGAAAATTTGCATTGACGCATTTAAATTACAGATTTTTTTTGTAAAAGTTGTTATTAGTCATTAATGAATGACAAATGACTAATTAGATGCGGATTAGTTTAGGACTGGTTTGGAAAAGCATTAACGGATGAATTGCGTAAATCCTTCACAGCAAATTAGTAATCACCCTGGAAATTTGTAGTTTCCAGAAAATTACTTCACTTCATGATTTTTGCGTACTTTAGAAGGTAAGGCATAATGCAATCCTGGATTCGTAGTGGTGGGATTCGTTCTTCCAAAACTTTTTGTACAGGCGTGGCGTTGATGGTGGTGGCTTTATTTTCTTGGTCAGCACCGTTAGCAGGCGTTCCCGCTTCTCCTGTCGGAGACGCTGCGCGAACGGGTTGCTGTAGGCATCGCCATTCTACTACAGTGATCGCTGCGTCAGTAGATGAAAATGGCATCACTGAGTCTAATATCAGCCAAACATCCCAACCTCGCTTGATTGAAATTGACCTGTCAGAACAACGGTTACGTGCATGGGAAGGCAAAAAACTTGTTTATTCATACCGTATTTCTGGAGGGAAGCGATCAACTCCCACACCCATAGGTAGATTTCGGATTAATTCTAAGTATCGCACTCATCGGATGCGAGGCAGGGGCTACAATATTCCTGATGTTCCTTACACAATGTATTTTTACAGAGGCTACGCCATCCACGGTGCTTACTGGCATAATCGTTTTGGCACTCCAGTCAGCCACGGTTGCGTAAATTTACCTGTTAAGCAAGCACGCAATGTTTACAACTGGGCTAGCTATGGGACTTTAGTAGTGGTGCATAAATAATTCGTAATTAAGAGTTGCAATTCTGCCTTTGATATATGGACGGGTGCGTTCACGAGTTAAGCACCTGTCTATACATATTGCTAAACTAAGAACACATCTTCGAAGTATTTAGGAGCTATGAGCTACCCAACTACTAAACTGCTTACCCTGGATGAGTTTCTGAAGCTCCCAGAAACAAAGCCTGCAAGTGAATATATTAACGGTGAGATTATTCCTAAGCCAATGCCGAAAGGGAAGCATAGTCGATTGCAGCTAAGACTCTGCAATACTATTAACGAAGTAGCAGAAAGCCAAAAAATTGCTTATGCATTTCCAGAGTTGCGCTGTAGCTTTGATATCCGCTCAATTGTCCCTGATGTAGCGGTTTTTAACTGGTCACGAATTCCATTTGATGTTGATGGGGAAGTTCCCAACGATTTTTTGTTGTGGCCAGATTGGACAATTGAAATACTCTCTCCAGAACAGAGTTCAAACCGAGTAATTGGCAACATTCTTTACTGCTTACAACATGGTTGACGATTAGGGTGGTTAATTGATCCAACAGATCGCTCAATTTTGGTTTTCCGTTCGGGCCAACAACCAGTATTACTCCAGGGAGAAGATTTTTTGCCTGTATTACCAGAAATTGAACTTGCACGAACCGTCAATCAAGTTTTTGGATGGTTAAATATGGGTGGTTAAAAATAACTAGACTGCAATCAGAAGTTGCGTAGACTTAGCCCATTGTAGACATCGCTTAATTCTCAAACAAACTAGTATCAACGTGAAAAAAGCTCCCTAACACCTTAGCCATCTCCTGGGTAATTTCTTGTTTTCCACTCATAACTTGAGAAACAACCTCTCTTGAACCAAGAATTTCTACTAACTCAGCTTCTTTAACACTCTGAGCTTCGATTAGATGGAGGAACATAGAGTGCGCCGTTGATTCTCCTATTGGATAATGTTCATCCTCATATTTTTCTATTAGAGTGATCAACAGGTCTAATAATGCCGATTCTTCTAAAGTTCGGTTAACTCGATGAGATAGTTCCTCAGCTAGTGTAATAACTTGCTCATTTTCCTCATCTGTTTTAATAACCTTGGGTTGATATTTAGCAAGCAAACTAGCATAAGTTTCACGGTTAAAAGTAAGGGTCATTTTTCCAGTTATCCTTATCGTATTCTGCGTGCGTCAAAATGTATTTAAGATAAATTATTTGGTCACTATAAACCAAATCAACTATCAGACGATATTTGTTACCTTTGATATTAAAAACAGTAAAATTCCCAACAGCTTCTGCTTGAGGATAAACTGCTTGCACTTGGGCAAGATTATTCCATGTAGCTTTATTGGCAGTCTTATACCAGTTTTTAAGTGCATCACAGGAATCAGCATAATTTTGGCAAAATTCTCGCAGCTTTTTACGACTGATGATGTGCATTATATCTAACTCAACTGTGCCACAAGTTGATTTTCCAAAAGCGTGTCATTCGTTAACAAGTCTTCAACGGTGATTCGCAAAAAGCGTTGTTCATCAACTTGAAAGAGAATTTTGATGCGATCGCTTCCAGGATATCCTGCTGGTTTCAGTTGAGCAATTGTTCTTGCGCCTTCTTGATCGTTGAGAGGCTTGACGCTGGTTTCATTATTATCCAGACGGCGAGTAATTAAGCGATCGCCATCAAAATAAACTTCGGTATTACCTGTATCTGCTCCCAATTCTCCCATAATTAGTTCAATACTAAGCTGATTTTCCAAAGAAGCACCTAGAACTAATTCCACTGGCTGACTCATTGGATATGCCTGTCCAGCTTTAATTAGAGAATGCCATTTGTGGCGTTGATTGCGGCGATCCCAGTAGCGAATACCATAACTATGATACAGAAAGTCTTTGATTTGTATCCCTTGAGCTAACTGTAATGCACCTTGAGCGATCGCTTCAAATGGACGTTCGCAACGGATTTTTTCTGGCTCAAAATACTGTTTTATCCATGTCTGCACTGCTGGTAATTGCACTGTTCCACCAACTAACAAAACGGCATTAATATCAGGAAGTTCTATCCCTTGGCGTTTTGCTTGCTGCAACAGTGTCGTCATCGATTCATCCAATAACTCAAAAAATGCGTGTTCTTTGAGGATATTATCAAAAATGTCGCGGTTTAATTCCAATTCATAACTTTCAAATGTTTCATCATCAAAATAAACTTCACTAGCCTGGTTTTGGGTTGATAGCTGAATTTTTACTCGTTCTGCCAATCGTGTTGTCAAGGGACTTACCGCCAACTCTTGAGTTTTGGCAAAGTAATCTACTAACCAATTATCAATATCAGTACCGCCTAGGTTTTGCCCAGCTTTCGCCAGGACACGGGCAGTTTTAACTTTTTGTTTTGAATCTTCAGCTAGAGACTTATTACCCCACTTGAGGAGAAATCCCAACGGCTTTGTAGTTGCTTGCACGCCTTGATCCAACCGGATAAGGGACAAATCTAAAGTACCGCCGCCGAAGTCAATTACCAAGAGAATTTCTTGATCTGCTAAACCATAACCCAAGGCTGCGGCTGTGGGTTCATCCAGCATCCGCACCTGTTCGACGGGAAGGGATTGGCAAACGTTTCCCAACCAGTGACGATAGGCTTCAAAGCTGTCCACAGGTACGGTTAACACGAGAGAATCTAACCCACCTTCCAGAGGCGCTAGTTCTTCAATTACTTTGGTAAGGAACCATTGCCCTACTTGCTCAAAAGTGACAATTTGCCCATCTAATTCGGGTAAGAAACCTTGGATATCTGCACCAATACCCCGCTTGAAGCTGCGGAAAAATCGCGTTTCGCCTTTGAGGTCAAAACCGCGATCGCGTACTTGTTGACCGACTAAGACTTTATTTTGGGTTGCGTCTTCAACATAAACCAAGCTGGGAATCAGTGGTGGATTGAGACTTTGTTTGATTGATAAACCTGGTAGAGTCAGGGTTTCTGGCTGCTGGGTTACGGGGTTCCAACGAGCAATGACTGTGTTGCTAGTACCAAAATCGATTGCGATCGCCATATTTTATATTTATTATCTCGCACAAAGAGGCTAAAGCTGCTTTATCTGTGATTATTCTCCATAAGCCATCAATAATGCAAATGCGCCAAACGCAATTTTTCTACAGAGTAGTCTATTAACTAATGCTTTTGTTATGGTGCAGCTAGTTTTTATCTGTTCTCTGATGTCAAAACTAGTTCAGTCTGGCTTGTTTGGAAATTCGTCTAGTTATTTCAATTTCTTGCTTAATTTTATCAGCTTCGTCTTGGCATTCCTCTGCTAGTTCTTCAAGATTATTCGCTATTGACGATACCTCTCGTACTAACTGTTTTGTCTGCGCTGATTTGTGATCGTATTTTTGCGAGGCTTCTGTAATTTCAGAAAAAATATCTTTGTATTCTTCAGGCGGATTTTCCAACCACTCGTCAAACTCACTTTGCGGTTTTTGAAGAATAGCAAGAGTTTTTTCCCAGGAGATTTTAAGACGCATATCTAACGTCTTAATCTCCTGGATTTTTGCCTTGAGTTGTTTGGTATTGTTTACTCCAGCTAACTCGTAGACTTTAGCTTTTAGCTCTTGAAGTTTCATAATTACTGTCGAGCATCCCCAATTTAGAGCATTTTATCGATCTACTTATTTTAATTTCTGATAAAGCCTTTCATTCTCTTCACGAAGACGCTGACTCTCTTGAACTAATGTAGCAATTTGCTGTTTTTGCTGTTCAATGAAAGCTCTTGCTTCATCTCTTTGCTGCTTATACCGTTTGGTATGGGCAACTCTTCCACCTAAACTCTTATTATTTTGAGCTAATTCCTGTCTTCGCTTCTCAACTTCATTGTATTTCTTTTTAAGCTGCTCCAGTTCTTTAACCAATTCCACCTGAGC